>JAPUER010000083.1:127058-137459 GCA_027492485.1 Betaproteobacteria bacterium | reverse complement strand
ATAGTGACCTTCACGCCTCGCTCGCGAACGGGCTAATAAGTACCTCATCTATGTTGTCGACACCGTGAAACGTGACGTTCACGCCTCGCGCGCGAACGGGCTAAAACAATGGGCCGCTGGTCATCTGGCCCGGTCTGGTGTGACGTTCACGCCTCGCGCGCGAACGGGCTAAAACCTAAGTCTCTTCGGCGGGTGGTTGTGCTTTGTGACGTTCACGCCTCGCGCGCGAACGGGCTAAAACCGCGGTATGCGCCAAGTAGACCAGCTTGGGCCTGTGACGTTCACGCCTCGCGCGCGAACGGGCTAAAACTGGAGGCCGAGCGGTTGACGCCGACGGTGTAGGTGACGTTCACGCCTCGCGCGCGAACGGGCTAAAACCCCACAAAATATCACTGAGCAATCGAAGCAGAGTGACGTTCACGCCTCGCGCGCGAACGGGCTAAAACCTGCGCATCCGCATGGGCGACCGCGCGCTGCGTGACGTTCACGCCTCGCGCGCGAACGGGCTAAAACGCACGCCCGCCGTCATGAAACCGGCGTTCGGTGACGTTCACGCCTCGCGCGCGAACGGGCTAAAACCTTCAGATTGCGACCGTTTTTGAGCACGTGTCATATGTGACGTTCACGCCTCGCGCGCGAACGGGCTAAAACTAGTCGTCAGTGATCGGCGCCGGCGGTGTGCCGGTGACGTTCACGCCTCGCGCGCGAACGGGCTAAAACTGATTCCGTTCTGTTCGAGAATCTTCAGAACTGGTGACGTTCACGCCTCGCGCGCGAACGGGCTAAAACCGGTGTCGTAAAGCTTCGGGATCGCCCGGTAGCGTGACGTTCACGCCTCGCGCACCAACGGGTTGAGACTGTGAGCATCGCGGCCAAGGCCGCTCCTACAAGAGACGTCCACGTCTCGCGCGACTATTCGGCGATGCGCAGTGCATCCACTAGACTTCCACGTCAGTCACAAGCTTGGATTGGCCTCGTCTTCGTGGGGACGACATCGGTGACTACCGTTGCCAAGCAACAATGGGGGGCATGCAGTGCGCCTGCGCCGGCCAGCGGCCAGCAGCGACTACGACGACGGCGGGTTACCCTGCGCCGGCGTGCTCAAACCACAGGCGCGCGCAGTGACGCGCGTCGGCCAGTGGGTTGTGCATGGGCAATTCGCTGGCGCGTCGCGGCTGCGGCGTGGTGGGGTCGATGCCGGTGGCGACGAGCAGCGTGGCGACGTCGAGCAGCGGAAATGGCCCTTGCCAGTGCGCGGCCGCACCGGCGTCGTCCACGCAGGCCGCGAGAAATCGGGCCTCAACCGGCCACGCGATGTCGGCTACCAATTGCGCCCCGGTCTCGCGCCAGCGCAGCCAACGCTGCCAAAACGCTGCACGCACCTGCCGCGGATTGGCGCAACGCTCGGTGCAGTCCGGTAAGGTGACATGCTGCGCAACCCACGCACGGTCGTCGTCACCGCCCTTTGCCGCCGCGGTGTTGCACGCGATGCAACCGGCGTCAATCTCGACGCCTGTAGCGTTGTGGACGACGTAGGCTACAGCGAAGCCTTCGCCGTGCAGGCCAATGGATTCGACGTCGATGGCGATGGTTAGCATGATGGCTATCGCCGTGTACGGTCGTTACCGTTGAAACAGTCGGTTGCGACGCTGCGTTTCCCCCACCAGAAGGCAATTCCGCCCGCAATTGCAACGACGAACAGCGTCGGCACAATAAACCAGAATTGCAGTGCCGCGCTACACGCTTCCGCTTGACCACAAAGCCAACTGCCTTGTTTGATCGTGCCATTGTCGATTGGGAGAACATTCATGCCGAGTACGCTCGCGATCGTTGCGATGACACCAAGTACACCGGCCACATGAGTAAGACTGGCCGCGCTTCGGGCTTGATCTGCCGCGCTTCGCGCGATCGCGAAGTCCACCTGGTCCTTGAGTTCCTGCCGCACTTCGTCGTAGTACTGCTGGCTGCGCAGCGCCGTTTGCCACATTCTGAACAGTTGCACCCCCTGCTCCTGCGGCGAAACTTCGTCGAACCAATACACCTGCGTGAATTCGAGGAATTCCTCATACGCACGCCGAATCGCCTCTCCGCGTTCGCCACGAACATCGTGCCTCGGCATTTCGCCTTTGCCATCGCGTTCGGCGAGCGCCGAGAGCCGCGCCACAGCACCGAGTAGCGCGGTTTTCTGCAAATGGGCGATGAGCCCCATGCGCACATAGATTTGCCGGAAAGCGACGAACGCGCCGTTGAGTTCGTTGGTAAAAAAGGCTCGGTCACCCGCATCGCCCACCATGGTGAACGCGTAGCCGCAGTTCATGATGCGCGACGGCTTGTCGGTTGATTCGCCGGGTTGGTACCAGAACCGGTCGTACACGTGCTGATTGAAGTTCGACTGTATGAACGCTCGCGAATTGGGCAGGCGATCATTTCCGGGTGCATCGGCATAGGTGAGCCGCACCCAGTCGCCTTCGCTGATGGACTGCGGCGCGCGCACGGCGATGTAGGCCATGGAGGGCAAGCGGTCGTCGCTGGGTGCGATGAATTTGAATTTCTTCGAGTTGGTCAGTCCGCACACGAGTGTCTGCCAGTGTGCCGCCAGCGGATAGCTCTCAGCGTCGTGCGGAAGGCCACTTGGCGCCAACACATCGTCGATGATGGCGGTGAGTTTGTCGGGGGTGTCCTTCGCTGTTGGCGATAGGTGAACACCGCCGATGACCTGTCCAGCGTCGTTCTTGATTTTCGGGTCGGGATCACCGCGAAGTATCACGGTGCAGGGAAAATGTCCGCCCCGCCAGTGGGCCGCATTACTTTTGCGATCGATCCAGTGATCAACATACGGCAGGTAGCAGCGGCGCAGTTCGTCGCGAACCTGTTGCATGGCACGGAGTGAGCACGGTTGCTGCGCGCGCAATTCGATTTGCAGGATGCCGACGTCCGGCTGCATCAGCACCAGATCACAACGAAGTACATCGAAAGTCATGCCGACACCCGAGCAGCAGACGTAGAGACTTTTGACGTCGTCACGCCGGTACCAGTACATGAAATCATTGACGGGGCCGTTGCTCGGGTTTGCCCGCTCGCGAATCACCTCGGCGCCGAACAGAAAACTACGCACGGCCGGATGAAAGTAAGCGAATGCCTGGTAGTGCTGATACCGGTTCCAACGCACCTGATCACTTGCAACGGACGACTCGCCAACTACCCGCGCACCGGTACTCGGTTGCGGTGACAATGGTTCGGCAAGAATTGCGGCATTCGCAACCCGCCGCCACAACTTGGTTGTGCCGCCGCTTGTTTCGCTTTCGACGGCGTCGCGCACATCCTTTAGCGAAATCGTGCGCGTGGCATACGGCTCACTGTTCTGCGCAAAACGAAACGGTAGCGACAGCACCTCGATGTAGTGCTGCGCGAACTGATCATCACCTGGGGTGGCGCTGCCAGGCAAGGAGGTGTAATCCATTGCGCTCGGTTCCTGATTTGCGGCGGCGTGATTGCTCCGAACGTGATGTATACCACGCGGCCGGGTCGTCGGCTTAACGGTGGATAGACGTTTTCGCGGTCGCGTCACGCACAGTGTCAAGCGGCAAAAACAGCGACAGCGGTCGATCCGCCAGCGTGATGAATCCGTGCTGCCGGTAGAACGCGGCGGCTTGCTCGTCCTTGGCGTCGACGATGAGCGCGTAGGCCGCGACCTCGGAGCGCGCCGCCCGCAGTAGCGCGTCCGCCAGAAGAGCAGCGCCGAGTCGTTGCCCCTGCCACTGGACGGAGACCGCGAGACGTCCCATGCGCACGGCAGGGACGGTCGGGTAACGCGGCAGTTTTTTGGCGAGCGCTGCAGGCAAGTCACCCAGATACACGCTGGCGGCAGCGAGGGTATAGAAGCCGGCGACGCCCGCTGCCGGGGCGTCGACGCGGGCGACGAAACAGCTTGCGATGTGCCGCCGGATATCCTGCGTCACCTGGTGGCGAAAGTAGGTATCAAGCGCGGGGCTACCGGACTCGAACGAGCCACGATCATCGCTGGCGTCGAGCACAGCGATGCTGACGTCGCGCACGACATCGCGCTCAGCCACCGCGCAGTATGCGTTTATGGGCAGCGAACGCCCGCTTCAAGGCCGCATTCGGTTTGGGCGGCGCCAACAGCGCCTCAGCGAACTTCGTCTGGTCTGCACGGGCGAGGCGCAGCACTTCGGCCTGATCTACCGCTCGCAGCGCGGCATCCTGCACGGCAGCGACCACAAAATCGGTCATGGTGCGCCCCTGCAATTCGGCCGCACGCTTCAACAACGCATGCAGATCGGCACTGATCCGCGCTTCAAGGCGGGCGGTGGCGGACGTGGCTGTGGCGGACGTGGCTGTGGAAGACATGGTCATGTGACTGCACGATACGTGCGTTGTCGGAGATATGCGTTGCAGGACTGCGGGTTACGGTTGGTTACGCTTGGCTACGGTTGAAGCGCTTGCACCGATTCAATATTTTACGGCATTTTGCCGTACATAACGCAAGGAGGCAGCAACGCCGTATCGTACTGCCTGAAAGCGGAATCACGCGCTTGCGAGCGCCCGCTGGCGGCTGGCGAGCAGCGCCCCCAAGGCCAGCGCCAGCGCGGAAAACACGAGGCCGCGGCCGAGCGCTGCGGCATCGCCGCCGCTGCCGCGATCGGCAATCCAGCCGACCACCACCGGCCCGACAATCTGTCCCAGCGCGAACACCGTGGTGAATGCGCTGATGCCTGCCGGCCAGTCGGCGGCCGGCAGGTTGTGGCGCACCAGCGCAGTGGTCGACGCCACCACCGACAGAAAGATGCCGCCAAACATGACGCCGGAAAGCAGAATCAGCGGCCACGACTGGGTCAGCGCCGGCAGGATCGCGGCGACCGCGAGCAGCCCGTTCAGGGTCGCCAGCGCGCGGCCGTTGCGGTGGCGGTCGAGCAGTCCGGCCCACACCCGCGACGATGCCATGCAGGCGATACCCAAAAAAGCGTAGAACGTGGTGACTGCGGCGGCGCTGGTGCCCTGTTCGCGCAGCAGCGCAATCACGAAGGTCATGTAGCCGATGTAGCCAACGCCGAACAACGCATAACCGGTCAGCGCAAAACCGAAGTCACGCCAGCCGAAGCGCTGCGCCTGCGCGCTGCGGCCACCCGCGCCGGCGAGCAATGGCCGCAACGCGCGCGCCGGCCACAGCAGCATTGCGCTGGCGACCAAGCAGAGCAACGCCAGCAGCCACCACGCCCAGGCCCAGGCCGCGAAGCTGCCACCGGCAAACACCTCGAGCGCGAACGGCACCGCCAGCGCCGAGAGCAGAATGCCGAAGCCCGAGCCGCCGTAGTAAATCCCCAGCAGCAGGCCGCTGCGACCGGGTTGCGTGGCCGCCAGTCGCGCCGCCAGAACGCCGCCGGTAATGAACACCAGCGCGCTCGCCAGCCCCGCCAGCGCGCGCTGCGCCAGCAGCATGCCGCTGTCGGTAAAGAAGCCGCAGAGGCCCATGAACACGCTGGCCAGCAGGGCGCCGGCCAGCATCAGCGACGCCGCGTCGATGCGACGCAGAAGCCACGGCGTCAGCAATGCGCCCAGAAAATAACCCAACGCGTTCGCCGTGTTCATGCTGCCGGCGAGTGTGTACGACCAGCCGAGGTCGGCCCGCATCGGCGGCAGCAGCAGGCCATAGGCGAAGCGGGTCACGCCCAGCGAGACGGCAGCCGCCAGCGACAGCGCGCAGGCCACCGCCAGCGCCCGCCGCGGCGCGCTCAGTTGCGCAGGCTCCACAGCAAACGCACGCCGAACGCCGCCATGACCGCGCCGGTGATCGCCGACAACACTGGTTTCGCGCGCAAATAGGCTTGCTGCGCCGGCGCCGTGGAAAACAGCCACGCCAGACAGAGATGCCAGAGCAGGCCCATGACGCCCACCATCGCCACTGCGGCCAGACGGGTGGCGAGAGACGCCTGCGGATCGAGACTGACCACCGCCACGCTGGTCCAGAACGCCAGCGATTTCGGATTGGTGAGATTGGTAACCAGCCCACGGCGGTAATAAACCCGCTGCCGCTGGACAACGGAGGAGCTATCCCGGCTGCCCGCAGTCGTGTCCGACGATGCACCGTCGGGATCCGCGTCGTCAATCTTGCGCCCGTTTCGGTCGGACCACAGGCTGCCCAATAAACCCCAGGCGAGATACAGCAGATAGCAGCCGCCGACGGCGCGCAACAACGTTTGCAGCGCCGGCGCCGCGTCGAAAATTTGCTGCACGCCGAACACCGCGACCGCCACCCACAGCAGGGTGCCGGTGGCGATGCCGAGCGCCACGCCCAGTGCGGCGCGGCGCGAGGCCGATGCAGCGGTATGCGTGAGCAGCAGCAAATTCGGCCCCGGAATGATCAACGCGGCCAGATAGAGCAGTGCGAGCGTGGTCAGCGTGGACGCCATGGCGGCTAAGGCGTTGTCATTGCGTCGGTGCCTCCTGGCTGCGGCGATTGCCCTCAGCCACCGTGTCGGTCACGACGGCGAAGCGGAAATCCCGCCCCGGCGCACTGGCCAGCAGCCGTTTCGTGTACTCATGCCGGGGTGCAACGAAGACGTCGCGCGTCGGCCCCTGTTCGACCACGATGCCCCGCTGCATCACCAGCACACGGTCGCAAATCTGGGCGGCGACGCGCAGGTCGTGGGTGATGAACAGGATCGCCAGCTTGAGCCGCGCCTGGATTTCGTCGAGCAACTTGAGCACCTGTGCCTGCACCGAGACATCGAGCGCCGATACCGCCTCGTCGCAAATCAGCACCTCGGGATCGAGTGCGAGCGCGCGGGCGATGCTGATGCGCTGGCGCTGGCCGCCGGAGAATTCGTTGGGGTAGCGCGACAGCACGTCGGGCGATAGACGCACCAGCGCCATCAGTTCGCGGGCGCGGGCCTCGGCTGCGGCCCGCGACATGCCGAAGTTGAGCGGCCCCTCGATGATCGCTTCGCCCACGCGCTGGCGCGGATCGAGCGAACGGTACGGGTCCTGGAAGACGATCTGGATGCGCTTGCGCGCCGCCTTCAGCCGGTCGCGATGGACGCTGTCCAGTTGTGTGCTGCCGCTGCTCGCAGTGCCGAGGCGCATCTCGCCGGAGGTTGGATCGATCAGCCGCGTGATGCAGCGCGCCACCGTACTCTTGCCGGAGCCGGATTCGCCGACGATGCCGACCGTCTCGCCGGGATGCAGTTCGAGGTTGACGTCCTGCGCGGCAACCGTCTCGCGTTTCGCGCGCAGCCAGCCGCCGCTGACATAGGTCTTGTGCAGATTGCGCACGGTCAGCGCCGGCTCGCCCGCGATGCGGTGCTGCAACAGCGGCGGATCGATCGGCGGCACCGAGGCGATCAGCATCCGCGTGTAGTCCTCGCGCGGCGTTTGCAGCACGGCGTGCTTGGCGCCAGCCTCGACCTGCCGGCCCTGCTGCAACACCACCACGCGGTCGGCGATTTCGGCCACCACGCCCATGTCGTGGGTGATGAACAGCACCGCGGTGCCGCGCTCGCGCTGCAGCGTCCGGATCAGCGACAGCACTTCGGCCTGGGTGGTGACGTCGAGCGCCGTAGTGGGCTCGTCGGCGATCAGCAGCTTCGGCTCCAGGATCAGCGCCATCGCGATCATGATGCGCTGCCGCTGGCCGCCGGAAAGCTGGTGCGGATAGCTGGCAAAAATACGTTCCGGCTCCGGCAGCTTCACGGCGTCGAACATGGCGAGTATCTTCGCCTTGCGCTCGCGCCCGCCGAGCGAGGTGTGTTCGGCCAGCAATTCGTCGAGCTGTTCGCCGCAGGTCATCACCGGGTTCAGCGCCGTCATCGGCTCCTGAAAGATCATCGCGATCTCGTCGCCGCGCAGCTCGCGCAACTGCGCGGGCGTCAGCGCCAGCAGATTGGTGTCGCCCAGCCGAATCTCGCCCGCACTCACGCGCACGTTATCGGGCAGCAAACCCATCACCGCAAACGAAATGACCGACTTGCCGGAGCCGGATTCGCCGAGCAGGCAGACAATCTCGCCGGCGCTAACGTCGAAGCTGATGTGCTCGACCGCCAGCTCGCGGTCCGCCCCCGGCGGCAGGGCGACCGCGAGGTCGCGCACGGAGAGAACTGCCGTCATGATGGTCTCCCCTCCCCCCGGGTGGGGGAGGGGCAGGGGGAGAGGGGGAACGTGGCACCGCCGCCACTTGATACAGCCACCATCCCCCTCTCCCTAACCCTCCCCCACCCGGGGGGAGGGAATCGAACGAGACTCATCGCGCCGCCCCCCGCTTGTTGAACTTCGGGTCGAGCGTGTCGCGCAGCCCGTCGCCGAGCAGATTGACCGCCAGCACCGTCAGCGCCAGAAAGATGCCGGGGAACCACATGTTGTGCGGCGCGCTGGAGAACACCACGCGCGCCTCGGCCATGATGTTGCCCCAGGTCGGAATTTCGCTGGGCAGACCGAGCCCGAGAAACGACAGGATCGCTTCCAGCAGGATGGCCGACGCACAGACGTAGGTGCCCTGCACCACCATCGGCGCGATCGAGTTCGGCAATACGTGGCGCAGCAGGATTTTCCAGGTCGGCGTGCCGATCGAGATCGCCGCTTCGATGTAGGGCTCTTCGCGGATGGTCAGCACCAGCGAGCGCACCAGTCGCGTCACCCGCGGGATTTCCGGCACCGCGATGGCGATGATCACGGTCGACAGCCGTGCGCCCCAGGCCGCCACCAGCGCGATGGCCAGCAGGATGCCGGGGATCGCCATCAGGCCGTCCATGAACCGCATCAGCACGGCGTCGACGCGGCGGAAGTAACCGGCCAGCAAGCCGAAGAAGGTGCCGACGATCAACGCCACCACGGCGACCGCGACGCCCACCAGCAGCGACACGCGGGTGCCGTAGAGCACGCGGCTGTAGACGTCGCGACCGAAGCTGTCGGTGCCCATGAACAGCGTGCGCGGCGCAGTCTGGTTGTCCGGGCCGGTCCAATCCGCTTTGGTCATCGGCGGCTGGTTCATGTTGACGGCATCGAGCCAGGCCGGATCAACGGTACCGAGCACCGGCGCAAGCAGCGCCAGCGCGACGAGTACGGTCAGCACCACCACGCCGAAACGCACGGCGCCGTTGCGCAGCACGCGCTGCAAGGTCGCGTTCACGCGCAATCCTTCTTTGTGGGAGCGGCCTTGGCCGCGAACATGCGGTGGCGCTCCCAAACCATCGCGGCCAAGGCCGCTCCCACACGAGTGTGCTTCTGCATCATCGTCAATACCGGATGCGCGGATCGAGGAACAAATACGACAGATCAACCAGCAGATTGACCATCACGTAAAGAAACGCAAAGAACAGAATCACGCCCTGAATCACTGGGAAGTCGCGCGCCAGCACGGCGTCCACGGTCAGCGTGCCGAGGCCGGGGATCGAATAGACGCTTTCGGTCACCACCACACCGCCGATCAGGAGCGCGATGCCGATGCCGATCACTGTCACGATCGGCACCGCCGCGTTCGCCAGCGCATGCCGCAACAGCACGCGCGCCTCCGGCAGGCCCTTGGCGCGCGCCGTGCGCACGTAGTCCTCGGTCAGCGCCTCGGCCACGCTGGCGCGGGTGACGCGGGCGATCAGCGCGACATAGACGATCGACAGCGTGATCGCCGGTAGCAGCAGTTGATGCAGCCACGGCCACAGACCCTCGCGCAGCGGCCGGTAGCCCTGCACCGGGAACCAGTCGAGTTTGAGCGCAAAAAAGTAGACCAGCAGATAACCGAGCACGAACACCGGGATCGAGAAGCCGAGCACCGAGAAGCCCATCAGTGCCCGATCCAGCCAGCCGCCATGCCGCCACGCCGCCAGCGTACCCAGCGGCACCGCGATCAGCACGGCGAGGATGATGGTCAGCAGCGCAAGCGACAGCGTCGGCTCCAGCCGCTCGCCGATCAGCGCCACCACGTCCTTCTTGAAAAAGAACGATTGCCCGAGGTCACCCGTCAACAGCCCTTGCGCCCAGAGCAGGAACTGGGTGAAGAAGCCGCGATCGAGGCCGAGTTCGGTGCGGATGCGCGCGATGTCCTCGTTGGTGGCCATGTTGCCGGCGATCACCGCGGCCGGGTCGCCCGGCACCAGCCGGATCAGCGTGAACACGATCACCGCGACGATCAGCAGCACCGGAATCGTGGCGAGGATGCGCTTGACGAGAAATGCCCCCATGCCGGCAACAATAGCCGAACTGCGGTGCCAGCCCGGCGCCGCGATTTGTTTTGTCCGAAAATGCGGGGCCTATCAACCTTGGAACAAAGCGGCAAAGCATGTGGGAGCGGGGGGGGCCCCGCCAGATGGCGCGCGAGAGCGCACCAGCCCCCCCACACCGCCCCGCCCCCCCCCCCCCCACCCCCCCCCCCCCACCACACACCCCCCCCCCACC
>JAPUER010000083.1:124325-127048 GCA_027492485.1 Betaproteobacteria bacterium | reverse complement strand
CTGCTAAAATCGCGAAAAGGTTGGGGGGCGGGGGGTGGCCGGCGTTTGAGCGGCTGTTTGGCCACCGGGCCCGCATGGGGGGGCCAGCCCCCCCCCCACCACAGCCACCGAAACCACCGAAGCCGCCGAGCCAGACGAAGCACACCCATGTCCAATCCCGTGTCCACCCCGTCCCTGCCCGCCACCATGCGCTACGTCGACCACGGTGCCGGCGGCGCGCCGGACTGCATGCAGATCGCGCAGGGGCCGTTGCCAGTGCCCGCCGACGATGAGGTGCTGATCCGGGTGGCGGCGGCCGGCGTCAACCGGCCCGACCTCTTGCAGCGCTCGGGCAAATACCCGCCGCCGGCGGACGCCTCCCCGCTGATGGGGCTGGAGGTCGCCGGCGAGATCGCCGCGGTCGGCAGCGCCGTGACGCACTGGCACGTCGGCGACGCGGTCTGCGCACTGACACCCGGCGGCGGCTATGCCGAGTTTTGCCGGACGCCGGCGACGCACTGTCTGCCGGTGCCGCACGGGCTCTCGGTGGTGGAAGCGGCGGCGCTGCCGGAGACGTTTTTCACGGTGTGGGCGAATGTCTTCGAGCGCGCCCACCTGACCGCAGGCGAATCGATCCTGATCCACGGCGGCTCCAGCGGCATCGGCTCGACCGCCATCCAGCTCGCGCGCGCGTTCGGCGCCGGCAAGATCGTCGTCACCTGCGGCGATCAGGCCAAGATCGACTACGCGCTGGCGCTTGGCGCCGACGTCGGCATCAACTACAAAAACCAGGATTTCGTCGCTGAAACGAAAGCGGCCACCGGCGGCCGCGGCGCCGACGTGGTGCTCGACATGGTCGGCGCGCCTTACTTCCAGAAGAATCTCGCCGCCTGCGCCACCGACGGCCGCATCGCGCAAATCGCCTTCCAGCAAGGCGCCAAGGCGGAGCTCAACGTGCAGGAGCTGATGGTGCGGCGGCTGACGTGGACCGGCTCGACGCTGCGGGCGCGGCCGAAGCCGGCGAAAGCGGCCATCGCACACGCGCTGGCGACGCAGGTGTGGCCGCGCTTTGCCGCCAACCCCGATGCGCTGCGCCCGCACATCCACGCCAAATTCGCGCTGTCGGCCGTCGTTCAGGCGCACCAAATGATGGAGGCCGGCACCCATTTGGGGAAGATCGTGCTGATCGTTCAGGCATAGCAACTTTTTCCGGGAAGCCCATCCATATTGGGCTCGGTCGCGCAAAGCATGGGTAGTCGACTTTTGCCAATATGTGGCCGCAAGTCCAATAGCAATGCGCGTTACGCCAAAAAGCTGAATATCTCCGAACCCTGGCCGTCGATCCGTGCCTGCCGCCCCATTTCCGCGCTCAAAATTCAAATTTCAATGCAAAATCAATATGTTGCCGCGATGCAACATAGCGCCGGCTTATGCCCCTTATGTCCCCGCACCGACATGACTGACAGGCGCAGCGATGCTTAAATCAACGCAGTTGTGCCCATCCACACTACACCGAATCACTGAGGGTCGAGTCATGAAGAAAACCATCGTCGCAGCCGCCGTCGCGGGTGTGCTTGCCACCGGCGCGTTTGCGCAGAATGTCGTGCTGTCCGGCCTGATCGACGCCTACGCCGGCTCGATCCAGTATTCCGGCGACAAGCGCACCGGCGTCGTCAACTCCGGCGGCATGACCACCTCGTGGTGGGGCATCAGCGGCAGCGAAGACCTGGGCGGCGGTCTCAAGACCGAATTCAAGATCAACGGTTTCTTCCGCGGCGACAGCGGCGCCTTCGGCCGTTTCGGCGGCAACGAAAACACCTTCAGCCGCGACGCCTGGGTCGGCCTGACCGGCAACTTCGGCACCGTACACTTCGGCCGCGATCTGGCGCCGAACTTCCTGCCGACGGTCATCTTCAACGCGTTCGGCGACTCGTTCGCCTTCTCGCCGATCGTGCTGCACGCCAACGTGCCGCTGTTCAACGGCACCAATTGGGCGGCCGTCAACGCGGGCGACACCGGCTGGAGCAACCAGGTGCGCTACACGACGCCAAACTTCGGCGGTTTCAGCGCCAACCTGCACTACCAGTTCGGTGAAGTCGCCGGAAACAGCAGCAACCGCAACATGGGCGCCAACTTCCTGTACTTCAGCGGCCCCTTCGCGCTCGGCGGCTTCGTGCACAACGTGCGCAGCAACAATCCGAACGCCGGCACCGTCGGCTCGGTGAACGTCGGCTTCTCGCAGCAGAAGGCGTGGATGCTGGCGGGCAAGGCGGGTGTCGGCCCGGTCACGCTGTACGCCAACTACGAGAAAGCCACTAACGACAATTACGCCGGTGCCGCAGGCAACGCCGACAGCAAAACCTGGAGCCTGAGCGCCGATATGGCCGTCGGGCCCGGCAAGCTGCTCGCAGGCTATGCCGACACCAAGTGGACGACGACGCCGACCAGTGCCCGCAACGGCAGCAAGCGCGACACCTTCTCGCTCGGCTACGACTACAACTTCTCCAAGCGCACCGATGGCTACGTCGTCTTTATGAACGACAAGATCACCGGCTACGATCGCGGCAATTCGTTCGCCGTGGGGATTCGTCACCGCTTCTAGACGCTGCGGTCCGCGTGAAAACGGCGCCCGTGGGCGCCGTTTTTCTTCTGTGGCTAGGCGGTGACGCGTGGGCAACGAGTTGCCCACCCTACGAACCGGTCAACCAGCGCGTCGGCCATGATGCCCGACGGTTGCCGGAACG
>JAPUER010000083.1:93779-124225 GCA_027492485.1 Betaproteobacteria bacterium | reverse complement strand
AGCAAAGGTTAGTTGCGCGTGCGGTCGACCAGCTTGTTGGCCTTGATC
The DNA here is from genome assembly GCA_027492485.1 of Betaproteobacteria bacterium. GTDB lineage: Bacteria > Pseudomonadota > Gammaproteobacteria > Burkholderiales > Casimicrobiaceae > Casimicrobium. The sequence goes on along the minus strand of JAPUER010000083.1, from coordinate 124,177 downwards.
CAGGGCACTTCGAAGCGTAAAAAAAAGCAGCCCTGCGGCTGCTTTTTAGCTTCGGAGGCCGGCGCGCATGCTTGCGCGTTGGCCATGATGCCCGACGGTTGCCGGAACGAGCAAAGGTTAGTTGCGCGTGCGGTCGACCAGCTTGTTGGCCTTGATCCAGGGCATCATCGAACGCAGCTTCTCGCCCACCACTTCGATGTCATGCTCCGCCATGTTGCGGCGGCGCGCGGTCATCGCCGGATAGCCGGTGCGGCCTTCGAGGATGAACATCTTGGCGTAATCGCCGTTCTGGATGCGCTTCAGCGCATTCTTCATCGCGGCGCGCGACTGCTCGTTGATGACTTCCGGACCGGTGACGTATTCGCCGAACTCGGCATTGTTCGAAATCGAGTAGTTCATGTTGGCAATGCCGCCTTCGTACATCAGGTCCACGATCAGCTTCAGTTCGTGCAGGCACTCGAAGTACGCCATTTCGGGCGCGTAACCGGCTTCCACCAGCGTTTCGAAGCCCATCTTCACCAGCTCCACGGCGCCGCCGCAGAGAACGGCCTGTTCGCCGAAGAGATCGGTCTCAGTCTCTTCCTTGAAATTGGTCTCGATGATGCCGGCCTTGCCGCCACCGTTGGCGGCAGCGTAGGACAGCGCCAGATCACGGGCCTTCTTGCTCTTGTTCTGATGCACGGCAACCAGATGCGGCACGCCGCCACCCTGCGTGTAGGTCGAGCGCACGGTGTGGCCCGGTGCCTTCGGCGCCACCATCCAGACGTCGAGGTCTTCGCGCGGCACTACCTGGTTGTAGTGCACGTTGAAGCCGTGAGCGAAGGCAAGCGAAGCGCCTTTCTTGATGTTCGGCTCGACGTCGTTGTAGTAAACAGCCGCGATCTGCTCGTCCGGCAGCAGAATCATCACCACGTCGGCGCTTTTCACGGCATCGGCCACTTCGGCAACCTTGAGGCCGGCCTTCTTCGCCTTGTCCCAGCTCGGGCCGCCCTTGCGGACGCCGACGGTGACCTTGACGCCGCTGTCGTTCAGGTTCTGCGCATGGGCATGACCCTGCGAACCGTAACCCACGATGGTGACTTTCTTGCCCTTGATCAGGCTCAGGTCACAGTCCTTGTCGTAATAAACCTTCATGTTCTTCCTTTTCGTTTCGCTAAGTATGAATGACAGTCAATGACGGAAGAGGACGAAGGACCAATGACGAATGACGCAAAGCAACATGCTCGCTGCCGCTCACGCTTTCGTCACTCGTCATTCGTCTTTCGTCCTGCGCAGCAACGCTGCGCTAAATTTTGAGAATCCGTTCGCCACGCCCAATGCCCGAGGCACCGGTGCGCACCGTTTCCAATATGACGCCCGGCTCGATGGCGGCGATGAAGGCGTCGAGCTTGTCGCTGTCGCCGGTCAGCTCCACCGTGTAGCTCTTGTCGGTGACGTCGAGAATGCGGCCACGGAAGATGTCCGCCATGCGCTTCATCTCGTCGCGGTCCTTGCCGGCGGCGCGCACCTTCACCAGCATCAGCTCGCGCTCGATGTGGTTGCCGTCGGTGAGGTCGACCACCTTGATCACCTCGATCAGCTTGTTCAGCTGCTTGGTGATCTGTTCGATCACGTCGTCGGAGCCGTGGGTGACGATGGTCATGCGGCTCATCGTGGTGTCTTCGGTGGTCGACACCGAGAGCGAGTCGATGTTGTAGCCGCGCGCCGAGAACAGGCCCACCACACGCGACAGCGCGCCCGGTTCGTTCTCGATCAGGATGGACAGGATGTGGCGCATCTTAGAGCTCCTCCGCGAGGATCATTTCGGTGAGGCCCTTGCCGCCCGGCACCATCGGGAACACGTTCTCGGTTTCGTCGGTGATGAAATCCATGAACACCAAACGATCCTTGAGCTTGATGGCTTCCTTCAGCGCGCCTTCGACGTCACCGGCCTTCTCGATCTTCATGCCGACGTGACCATAGGCCTCGGCGAGCTTGACGAAATCGGGCAGCGCGTCCATGTAGCTCTCGGCGTAGCGGTTGCCGTAGAAGAACTCCTGCCACTGCCGCACCATGCCAAGCGAGCGGTTGTTCAGATTGATGATCTTCATCGGGATGTGATACTGCTTGCAGGTCGAGAGCTCCTGAATGCACATCTGCACGCTGCCCTCGCCGGTGATGCAGGCCACCGTCGCGTCCGGGTTCGCGAGCTGCGCGCCCATCGCATACGGGATGCCCACCCCCATCGTACCCAGCCCGCCGGAATTGATCCAGCGGCGCGGCTTGTCGAACGGGTAATACTGCGCTGCCCACATCTGGTGCTGGCCGACGTCGCTGGTGATGATGGCGTCGCCATTGGTCGCCTTCCACAGCGCCTGCACCACCGCCTGCGGCTTGATCTTGCCGTCCGGCTTGGCAGCCTTGAACGCGAGGCAGTTCTTGCCCTGCCATTCCTTGATGCGCGTCCACCACGCCTTCAGCGCGGCGGCATCGGGCCGCTTGTCGGTGGCCTGAAGCTGGTTGAGCATTTCGTCGAGCACGTCCTTGACGTAACCGACGATCGGCACGTCGACCTTGACCCGCTTGGAGATCGACGAGGGGTCGATGTCGATGTGGATGATCTTGCGGCCATCGCGGAAGAAGTGGCCCGGATTGCCGATCACGCGGTCGTCGAAGCGGGCGCCGACGGCCAGCAGCACGTCGCAATCCTGCATCGCCTGATTGGCTTCGTAGGTGCCGTGCATGCCGGGCATGCCGAGCGACTGCGGGTCGCTTGCCGGGAAGCCGCCCAGACCCATCAGCGTATTGGTCACCGGCGCGCCGAGCAGGCGCACCAGCTTGGTCAACTGCGGTGCCGCGTCGTTGAGCACCACGCCGCCACCAGCGTAGATCATCGGGCGTTTGGCGTCGAGCAGCAACTGCACGGCCTTCTTGATCTGGCCGCTGTGCCCCTTGCCGCTGGGGTTGTAGCTGCGCATGGCCACTTCTTTCGGGTACTCGAACTTGCAGCTATTGATGGTGACGTCCTTCGGGATGTCGACCAGCACCGGGCCCGGGCGCCCGGTCGCCGCGATGAAGAACGCCTTCTTGATGGTCAGCGCCAGATCCTTCACGTCCTTCACCAGGAAGTTGTGCTTGACGCAGGGGCGGGTAATGCCGACCGTGTCGCACTCCTGGAAGGCGTCCTGCCCGATGGCATGGGTCGGCACCTGGCCGCTGATGATCACCATAGGGATCGAATCCATATAGGCCGTGGCGATGCCGGTGACCGCGTTGGTCACGCCGGGGCCGCTGGTGACCAGACAGACGCCGATCCGCTGCGACGAGCGCGAATACGCGTCCGCCGCGTGCACAGCCGCCTGCTCGTGCCGCACCAGCACGTGCTTGAACTTGTCCTGTTTGAAAATCTCGTCGTAGATATTGAGCACGGCGCCGCCGGGATAGCCGAACACAAAGTCGACTTTTTCTTCCGCGAGGCAGCGAACGACGATTTCCGCGCCAGTGATTGTCTGTGACATCTTCATCCTCAAGAGTTGGTGATGCCGCACGTCGCTGGGTGGTGACGCAGGGCCCCTGAGGGCAATTCAAGACTGGGTAGCCACGGCCTCGCGCACGCTCTGCACAATCGGGGCAACCGTTGCTTGTGGCCGGTTCCCCAACTGTGTGCCCTCGACTCGCTGCAAAAACAGACAAATCAAAGCGCCACGGTGTCCGAACCGCCAAGTATACGGAAATTTGCTGCGTTGCGGGATGACGGACGCTTTTGCGCCCGGCGTTTGCGCCAGTAAAGGTGCTTTTGAGGCAAGCGTCTCTAAAGCAGCAGTTCACGCCCGCCTAGAATCCGGCAGCACCCCACCGTCAACCAATCCAAGGAGACCCCATGCGTGAATACCTGAAGTTCTATATCGACGGAGCATGGGTCGATCCCGTCGCGCCGAAGTCTTTTGCGGTGATCAATCCGGCGACCGAGGCGGTGGCGGGCCATATTTCGCTGGGCTCGGCGGAGGACGTCGATCGCGCCGTCAAGGCCGCGCGCCGGGCGTTCGAGACGTATTCGCAGACCAGCGTCGACGAACGCGTGGCGCTGCTGGAGCGCATCATCGCCGAGTACCAGAAGCGTTATGCCGACATGGCCGCGGCAATCACCGAGGAGATGGGCGCGCCGGCGGCACTCGCCCAGAAGGCGCAGGCGGCGATGGGCCAGGCGCATCTGCAGACGGCGTTGTCGGTGCTCAAAAACTATCGCTTCGAGGAGGCGCGTGGCAGCACATTGATCCGCAAGGAGCCGATCGGCGTCTGCGGCCTGATTACGCCGTGGAACTGGCCGGTGAACCAGATCGCCTGCAAGGTGGCGCCGGCGCTGGCGACCGGCTGCACGATGGTGTTGAAGCCCTCCGAGATCGCCCCCTTCTCGGCGCAAATCTGGACCGAAATCCTGCACGCGGCGGGCGTGCCGGCTGGCGTGTTCAACCTGGTCAACGGCGACGGCCCGACCGTGGGTGCGGCGATTGCCAGCCATCCGGGGGTGGACATGGTGTCGTTCACCGGCTCCACCGGCGCCGGCATCGAGGTCGCGCGCAACGCGGCGCCGACGGTCAAGCGGGTGCATCAGGAACTGGGCGGCAAGTCGCCAAACCTGATCCTGCCCGATGCCGACATCAAGCGTGCGGTGACCAACGGCGTGCGCGGCGTGATGAACAATTCCGGCCAGTCCTGCAACGCACCGACGCGCATGCTGGTGCCGAATGCGCGCATGGACGAGGCGGTTGCGGTGGCGAAGGCGGCGGCCGAGAGCACTACGGTCGGTGCGCCGGACAGCGGCGCCACCATCGGTCCGGTGATCTCGAAGCGGCAGTGGGACAAGATTCAGGGACTGATCAACAAGGGCATCGAGGAAGGCGCTACCGTCGTCGCCGGCGGCCCCGGCAAACCGGACGGACTCGACACCGGCTACTACGTGAAGCCGACCGTCCTGGCCGGGGTCAGCAACGACAAGACGGTCGCCCGCGAGGAAATCTTCGGGCCGGTGCTGGTGATGATCGGCTACGACAGCGTCGACGAGGCGGTGGCAATCGCCAACGATACGCCGTATGGTCTGGCCGCCTACGTGTCGGGCGGCGACGCGGAAGCGACCCGCAAGGTCGCCGCCCGCCTGCGTGCCGGCCAGGTCAACATCAACAGCGCAGCGCCGGATTTCATGGCCCCCTTCGGCGGTTACAAGCAATCCGGCAATGGCCGCGAATGGGGCGACCACGCGTTTGCCGAGTTCCTGGAAGTAAAGGCGATGCTGGGCTACGCAGCAAAGCCGGCGGCGTGACGCGGCGACCATAAAGCCGATTGGCGAGAGCAACGCCGCGCGGCGCCGCATGAACTGGTAGGGACGCGCTGAACAAGCCTCCGTTCGCCCTGAACGAAATGAAGGGTTTGATGATTGGATGCGCGTTTCAGACCCTTCGCCCACGGCTCAGGGTGAATGGAAATTACTTATTCAGCGTTTCCTTAGGTGTATTGACAACGGACGCCTTCACCGCTCACCCTGCAACGTGGCGGCAATGCGCTGCCGCGTCGACACCGAGCCGCACATCTGCGCCACCCATTGCAGCGCCATGCGGTGTTCGGTTTCGCTATAGTCGCCGAGCGCGTCCGCCACCATCGTCATCTGGACGTTGCGCATGTAGCCATCCATGCAGGTCACCATGACGCCGTGGTGGGCGAACACACCGCAAATGACCACCTGATCGCGATTCATCTTGCGCAGCGTCGGTTCGAGTTCGGTGTCGAAGAATGCGCTGTGTCGCGGCTTGTGGATCACATATTCATCGTCACGCGGCGCCAGTGCGTCGAGGTTCCGGCAGTCCTCCTCGCGCACGTGCGCCGCGTTCAGGCCATCGCCCCACACGGCGAGGCCGAGGCCGCGCTCGAAGCGCGATCTGGCACGCTCGCCGCGACAGAAAAACACCGGCAGCCGGGCGCTGCGGAAGGTATCGAGCAGCGCGCAGACGTTGTTCACCAGCGGCTCGCGGTCGACAAACAGGTCGACCCAATAGTTCTGCATGTCATGCACCAGCAACACGACGCGGTCGCGGCTGAGTTGCCAGTGAATCTTGTTGTAGGCAAGACACTCTTCGCCCGGCAAGCCGTAAGCAGCGATCGGGTTACGGGCCAGCGTTCGCCGGGACTGGATGGCAGGGCTAGGGGTGGTCATGCGGACTCCGGTACGAGCATGCACAATACCCGATCTTGCTTCATCCATGGCAACCGGCAACTGCAATGAGTACACAACCCCTCGCCGGCCGCGTGGCGCTGGTCACCGGCGCCAATACCGGCATCGGCCTGGTCACCGCGCGCGAGCTGGCACGGCGCGGCGCGCAGGTCTTCATCGCGTGCCGCTCGCCGGACAAAGGCCAGGCCGCAGCCGATGCCATTCGCGGCGCTTCGGGCAGCGCGCAGGTCGAGCCGCTGCCGCTTGACCTGGGTGATTTCGATTCGGTACGCCGTTGCGCGGCGACGTTTCTGGCCCGCAATCTGCCGCTGCATCTGCTGATCAACAACGCCGGTCTCGCCGGTGCGCGCGGCCTGACGGCATCCGGCTTCGAACTGGCGTTCGGCACCAACCACATGGGCCACTTCTTGCTGACACAGTTGTTGCTCGACCGCATCAAGGCCTCCGCGCCGGCGCGCATCGTGACGGTGTCCAGCCGTGCCCACAAGCGGGTGCCGGGCATCGACTTTGCCGTGCTCCGCGAACCGACGAAGTCGGCGACGGGCTTGCCGGAATATGGCGTGTCGAAGCTAGCCAACCTGCTGTTCAGCGCCGAACTTGGTCGTCGTCTTGCCGGCACCGGCGTCAACACCTACGCGCTGCATCCGGGTGTAGTGGCGACCGACGTCTGGCGCGAAGTTCCGTGGCTGCTGCGACCGCTGCTCAAACTGTGGATGATCTCCGCAGAGGACGGCGCGCAGACGACCCTTCATTGCGCAACGTCGGATGCCGTCGCCGGCGAAACCGGGCTTTACTACGACCAATGCCAGCCGATTGCGCCCAGCCGCGCCGGGCGCGACGGCGCGCTGGCGGCCGAACTGTGGCAACGCAGTGAGGACTGGCTCGCCTGATCGCGCGGAGTCGCTAACGGCCGGCGTGCGCGATCAGCCGATCCAGCAGCGCCCCCAACTGCTCGCGCTCGGCGGCCCCCAAGCAACCGAAGATCTCGCCGTTACGCTGCTCGATGAGTTGCATCACGCGCTGCCAGGCGTCGCGACCGGCGTTGGTGAGCGTCAGTACGACACCGCGGCCGTCGGCGTCGCTGCTGGTCTTGATGACCAGTCCGGCGTCGACCAGCGCCTGCGCCGCGCGACTGGCCTGACCCTTGGTGAGATGGGCGTGCGCCGCGAGCGCGTTGACCGAGAGCGGCGCGAAACTGCCAATCGCGGCAAGGCAGCGGCCATCGCTCATCGACATTCCGGCGTGCTCGGCATAGTTGCGCCCGCTTTGCAGGTCGGTCAGCTTGTGCAGCCGGTGCAGGCGCCAGGTGAGCGTGCGCTCCAATGGGCGCATATCGCGCGGCGGACTTGCGCTCACGTGCCGCTCAGCCGCTCGGCCTGCGCAATCAGCGCCAGCACCGGTTTTGCATCGGGTTGCTGCGCCAGCAGCGACAGCGACAGCGTCGCCAGCAAGAGCGGTGTGCGGGCTTCACCGGCGCGGGCAATCGCCTCGGCCAGCGCGGTATAGGTGATGTCGAGATCGGTGTCGGTCATACGCTCCTCGCAGTCTGCTGCAACGTGTGGCGGAGTACGGCGGCGACGTCGACGGCACGACCGTCGCGCCAGCGGCCCAGCACGTAGCCATCCGGCCGGATCAGGTAGAGGCTGCCGGGTACGGCGGCATAACGTTCGCGGAGCTGGCCACACTCGTCCTGGATCTGTCCGGGCCGGTCCGGGGCGCCATTACCGACGCGGTAGCTGAGCAGCAATTCACTCCCACTTGGGGGCGCGTCAACGTCGAAGTACAGCGCGACGAACTGGCGACCGAAGAGCTCGGTCAGATGTTGCTCGTCGCCGGCGGTACGGATCTTCGCCTCGGGTGCCGGCATGCCGGCGCGGGGTCCGCCGTCGAAGCCGCCCGTCGTGTCGTCGATGTTGAGCGCGGAGCCCAGGTATTCGATCGCGGTGGTCTGCCGCGGATTCACCAGCGAGCGCACGCTGTCGTTCTCCAGGGCCAGGCGCAGCGCCGCCTCGCGTAGCAGGCGGAAGCCATAGTTCGGCGGTGCCATGAATTCGGTGCTCTTGGCGCCGTAGCGGATGTTTTCGCGGGCGGCATGCACGCGCTCGCGCGAATAGCTGTCGAGCAGCGACGGCGGTGCCTCGCCGCGCATGACCAGCGCCAGCTTCCAGACCAGATTGCCGGCGTCGTCGAGCCCCGAGTTGAGTCCACGCACACCGAAGATCGGCACCAGATGTGCCGCATCGCCGGCAAACAGCACGCGGCCGTGACGGTACTCCGGCAGCGTCAGGCACTTGGCGTTGTAGATCGAAATCCACAGCGGCTTCCACGGCGCCGTCTCGCCGATCATGTCGAGGTGGCTCTGCACGCGCGGCAGCACGTTCTCCGGTTTCACGGCCTCGGCCGCATCTTCGTCATCGCGAATCTGGTAGTCGATGCGCCAGACGTTGTCCGGCTGCCGGTGCATCAGAATGGTCGAACCGGGATTCGATGGCGGATCGAACCATGCCAGCCGCTCGACATCGCGCCGCGTTTCCTGCTCGATATCGACGATCACGTAGCGACCTTCGTATTGCATGCCGGCCAGTTGCAGCCCTGTCAGCTCGCGCACCGTGCTGCGACCACCGTCGCAGGCGATCACCCAGTCGGCGTGGATGCGCTGTGCGGCGCCGTCGCCGGCAACGACCTCGACGTCGGCCCCCTCGCCGGTCTGGGTCAGCCCAATCACACGAGTCGACCAGCGCACGTCGACCAGACCGCTCGCCAGTGCGGCGTCGTGCGCGAACTGTTCGGCGTAATACTGCTGGATGTTGACCATCGGGCCGAAGCGCTGGCTTGGCTCCTCGGGCATCCGGAAGTGCAGCACTTCGCGGTCGCGGAAGTAGCTGCGGCCGCCCACCCACGACAGCCCTTTCGCCAGCATCGGTTGGTCGGCGCCGATCCAGCCGAGAATCTCCAGCGAGCGGCGCGACATGCAGATGGCGCGGCTGCCATCGCAATAGCCGTCATCGGCCTCGATGACAACGGAGGCGATGCCCTGCCGCGCCAGCAAAGCTGCCACGGTCAGACCGACCGGTCCGCCGCCGGCGATCAGCACCGGCGTCCGACGCGGCAGCGGCGCCGGCGGTGATTTGGCGCGTGACGGGCCCATTACGATTCCTCCGGCGAACACAGCGGCAATGCGCCGTGTCACGCATCAAATTGGTTGCGTGCGCAATTATCACTCGGAATAGTTGCGAGCGCAACTATATGCACGTTGTCGACGCACACCTGCCGCGCGTGGCGGAACACAAGCGGCAGGCAGATGAGATGGCGGGTGGCCCGCAGCCGCAAGCGGGCGGCACAGGGCAGAGGTATTGGCGCCCCGGAGACGAATCGAACGTCCGACCTTCCCCTTAGGAGGGGGAAGCTCTATCCACTGAGCTACCGGGGCGACGTTGCAATTGTTGCAAAAAAGCATGCACCGGCGCGACAGGCTACGACAAACCACGGTGGCTACACTTCCAGTCATGAGTGAAACCGCTCCTGTTGCTGTAACCGCGCCGGTCGCCGTGCTTGGTGCCGGATCGTTCGGCACCGCCCTCGCCATCCAGTTCGCCCGCCGCGGCTCGCGCACGCGACTGTGGGGGCGCGACGCGGCGGCGATGCAGGACGCCGAGCGCTCGCGACGCAATCCACGTTACCTGAACGACTGCGAGTTCCCCGCCACGCTGGTGGCGACTGCCGACCTCGATGCCGCGCTGCGCGACGCCCAGGACATCGTCGTCGCGACGCCAAGCCACGCGCTGCGGGCCACGCTGGAAATGCTCAAGCCGCGGCTGGGTGACGGCGACGGCGCCCATCAGGGCGTGGTCATCGCCTGCAAGGGCTTCGAGCCCGGCAGCGGCAAACTCTCGCATGAAGTGGCGGCCGACGTGCTGGGCGCACAGCATCCCTACGCCGTGCTGTCCGGACCCACCTTCGCCGCCGAGCTCGGCCGGGGCTTGCCCACGGCGGTGATCATCGCGTCGAAGGACGCCGCGTTTGCCGAGCGCATTGCACACCGGTTGAACGGCGGCGGCTTCCGCGCCTACACCGGCAACGACGTCATCGGCGTCGAACTGGGCGGGGCGGCGAAGAACGTGATCGCGATTGCGGCCGGCACCTCCGACGGCCTTGGTTTCGGCGCCAATGCGCGCAGCCTGCTGATTACGCGCGGGCTGGCCGAGATCCGTCGCCTCGGCGAACGGATGGGCGCCCACAACGAGACGCTGATGGGCCTGGCCGGCCTCGGCGACCTGGTGCTGACCTGCACCGACAACCAGTCGCGCAACCGCCGCATGGGCCTGCTGCTGGCCAGCGGCAAGAGCGTGGCGGAAGCAACGGCCGAAATCCAGCAGGTGGTCGAGGGCATCAAGGCCGCACCGGAGGTGCACCGTCTGGCGCAGCGCTACGGCGTGGCGATGCCGATCACCGAAGTGGCCTGCGCCGTGATCGACGGCCGCATGACACCGCGGGAAGCATTCGCGACGCTGGCATCGCGCTCGGTGCGAGCCGAAGCCAAATGAGCGAAATGACCGCCGCGGCACCGCCGACAGGCCATTTCGATCCGGCGATATCCATCGCATGGCAGGCATTGATCCGTCACGCCGAAGCACAGACCGAACGCGGCTTCCGCGTGGCCGGTGCCTTCGCGCTCGATGCCGACCGCGCCCGTCGCTTCACCCTCGACGCCGCCGGTCTGACGCTCGACTACTCGAAACAGCGCATTGACACGCAGACCATGCAGTTGCTGTTCGCGCTCGCCCACGAGCGGGCCGTCGAAGCCCGCCGCGATGCCATGTTTGCCGGCGAGCGGATCAACGCAAGCGAGCGCCGTGCCGTGCTGCACGTGGCGTTGCGCGAGCCGGCAGTCGGCGCGCGGCAACACCTCGTCGACAGTCGCGACGTGGTGCCCGAGGTGCACGCCGAGCTGGCACGCATGCGTGCGTTCAGCGATCGCGTTCGTGCCGGCGAGTGGCGCGGACGCGCCGGGCAGGCGATCACCGACGTGGTGAACATCGGCATCGGCGGCTCCGATCTTGGCCCGCAGATGGTTTGCGAGGCATTGCGCCGCGACATTCAGCCACGGCTCGCGATGCACTTCGTGGCCAACGTCGATGGCGGCGACCTCGACCGCGTGCTGGCGAACCTTGACCCGGCAACCACACTGTTCATCGTTTCCTCGAAGACGTTTACGACCCAGGAGACGATCATGAACGCCCGCCGCGCAAGGGCATGGCTGCTCGCCGCCGGCGCGGCGGATGGCGACGTGGCGAAGCACTTCGTGGCGGTGACGGCGAACATTGCAGGCGCGCAGACGTTCGGCATTGCGGCGGAAAACTGCTTCCGCTTCTGGGACTGGGTGGGCGGCCGTTATTCGCTATGGTCGGCGGTCGGCCTCTCGATCATGATCGCGATGGGCAGCGAGGCGTTCGGCGAACTGCTCGCCGGCGCGCACGCGATGGACGAGCACTTCGCCAGCGCGCCGCTGGCCGCCAACATGCCCTGCGTGCTGGCGCTGCTCGGCGTGTGGAACGGCAACTTCCTCGGCGCCAGCAGCCTCTGCGTGGCGCCCTACGCGCAGGACTTGCGGCGACTGCCGGCCTATCTGCAGCAGCTCGAAATGGAAAGCAACGGCAAGTCGGTCGCGCTCGACGGCACGCCGCTCGCCGTGCCGAGCGGCAGCGCGATCTGGGGCGAACCGGGCAGCAACGGGCAGCACGCCTACTTCCAGTTGCTACATCAGGGCACGACGCTGATTCCGGTGGATTTCATCGCATCGCTCGCCGCGACCGGCGAATCGGCCGAGCATCATCGGGTGTTGCTGGCCAATTGCTTCGCGCAGTCGGAGGCGCTGATGTGCGGCAAATCCGCCGCCAGCGCACGCGCCGAAATGCTCGCGGCGGGCATGGCCGAGGCGGACGTCGAGGCACTGGTGCCGCACCGCAGCTTCGCCGGCAACCGGCCGAGCAACACGATCTTGCTGCCGGCCCTCGCCCCGCATTCGCTCGGCGCGCTGATCGCGCTCTACGAGCACAAGGTATTCGTGCAGGGCACGATCTGGGGCATCAACTCGTTCGACCAGTGGGGCGTGGAGCTGGGCAAACAACTGGCGAAGACGATCGACGGCGAACTGGCGGCCGGCGTGATCGACACTGCGCACGACGGCTCGACGCGAGCGCTGATGCAGCGCGCCATCGACGCGCAAAGGGGCCAGCGCGCCATCGACGCGCAAAGGGGTCAGCGCTCGAAAAGCAGCAACGCGGCGACCTGACGCCCTTCGCCGAGCAGCACGTTGTAGGTGCGGCAGGCGGCGCTGGTGTCCATCACTTCGTAGCCGATGCGCGCCTCGATCAGTGGCCGCAGCGCGTCGGGCCTGGGGAAGCGCAGCGTGCGGCCGGTGCCGATGAGCACGATTTCGGCCTGCATCCGCGTGGCATGAGCGATGGCGTCGGCGGCAATGTCGGCGAACGAGCGTACCGGCCAGGGCGCCGGCGGCTGCGCATGCGACACCGCCACGCTGTCGCGATATTCCACGCGGTTGACCGCGCCGATGGTGACCGATTCGGCCGTGTACGCGGCGATGGCGAACTCGCCGGTCGCCTCCCGCTGAAACTTCATCGCCATGAAACTGCCATTTCCCAACCGGCTCCCAACCGGTGCCGCCGATGAAATTATCGACGACTCGCCCCTCGGTATCGTCGCTGTATGGCTTTTTCGCGAAAGCGTTATTTGCATTGGGCTACGAGCCTACTTATGCCATAAGTCGACTTTATATTGAAATATGGTCTGCGCCCTTATCCAATGGGCGTTCCAATAAAAAGCTGATGCCTCGGAACCGGCCGGCGTGGCCCGCCGCCGACAGACCTGCTGCGTTGCAGCAAATGCGGTTCCCGGCTAGCATAGAAAACTCAGGTGCCCCCTTCGTCTGCCAGACTGCTGTTGGATCGAGGAGGGGTGAATTCAATGGCCCCGCCGGGCCGCCGTCTCCACCGGACATTGCGCCCGATTGCCGTGGCCACGCTGGCCAAAGCGCGAACAGGACGCCATGACAACTGCTGTGTCTGTACTTCCTCCGACCGACTTTCCGCGCATCAAGCGCCTGCCGCCCTACGTTTTCGCGATCACCTCCGAACTGAAGATGAACGCCCGCCGTCGCGGCGAGGACATCATCGATTTCGGCATGGGCAACCCCGATGGCCCGACCCCCAAACACATCGTCGACAAGCTGGTCGAGACCGCGCAGCGCGGCGACACCCACGGCTACAGCGTGTCGAAAGGCATCCCGCGCCTGCGCAAGGCGATCTGCACCTGGTACGCGCAGCGTTACGGCGCCTGGCTCGACCCGGAGAGCGAAGCCATCGTCACCATCGGCTCGAAAGAGGGCCTGGCGCACCTGATGCTCGCCACCATGGACCGCGGCGATACCGCGCTGGTGCCAAACCCGAGCTACCCGATCCACATCTACGGCGCGATCATCGCCGGTGCCGACATCCGCTCGGTCAAGATGACCGACGACGTCGATTTCTTCGAGGAAGTCGAGCGCGCCATCCGCGAGAGCTTCCCGAAACCGAAGATGCTGATCCTCGGCTTCCCGTCCAACCCGACCGCCAAGTGTGTCGACCTCGCCTTCTTCGAAAAGATCGTGGCGCTGGCGAAAGAGCATGGCATCTGGGTCGTGCACGACCTCGCCTATGCCGACCTCGGCTTCGATGGCTACAAGGCACCGAGCATCATGCAGGTGAAAGGCGCCAAGGACGTCGCCGTCGAGTTCTTCACCATGAGCAAGAGCTACAACATGGCTGGCTGGCGCATCGGCTTCATGGTCGGCAACCAGCAATTGGTGAATGCGCTCAGTCGCATCAAGGGCTATCACGACTATGGCACCTTCACGCCGATCCAGGTGGCCAGCATCGCGGCGCTGGAAGGCCCCCAGGATTGCGTGGAAGAAATCCGCCAGAAGTACGAACAGCGCCGCAACGTGATGGTCAAGGGCCTGCATGAGGCAGGCTGGATGGTCGACAACCCGAAGGCCAGCATGTACATCTGGGCGAAAATCCCGGAGCCGTACATGAAGATGGGTTCGCTCGAATTCGCCAAGAAACTGCTGGCCGATGCGCGGGTCAGCGTATCGCCCGGCATCGGCTTCGGTCAGTACGGCGACACCCATGTGCGCTTTGCGCTGATCGAAAACGAAGCCCGGTCGCGGCAGGCGGTGCGCGGCATCAAGGACATGTTCAAGAAGGATGGGTTGTTGTAACCCTCCAGTCACACGAAGAAGGCAATGAAACCACTACGAATCGGACTCCTCGGCATCGGCACGGTTGGCGGCGGCACGTTTGACGTGCTCACCCGCAACGCCGAAGAAATTACCCGTCGCGCCGGACGTCCGATTACGATTACCCACGTCGCCGACAAAAACACCACGCTGGCCAATCAGGTGGTGGCCGGTCGCGCCATTGTGACCGACGATGCGTTCAGCGTAGTGCGCAATCCCGACATCGACGTCGTGGTCGAACTGATCGGCGGCTACGGTGTTGCCAAGCAGTTGATGCTGGAGGCGATTGCCAACGGCAAGCACGTGGTCACCGCCAACAAGGCACTGCTCGCGCTGCACGGCAACGAGATCTTCGCGGCGGCGCGCGCCAAGGGCGTCATCGTTGCCTTCGAAGCCGCAGTGGCGGGCGGCATCCCGATCATCAAGGCGCTGCGCGAAGGCCTGGTCGCCAACCGCATCGAGTGGATCGCCGGCATCATCAACGGCACCACCAACTTCATCCTCTCCGAGATGCGCAGCAAGGGCCTCGCTTTCGCCGATGTGCTCAAGGAAGCGCAGGCCAAGGGCTACGCCGAGGCCGACCCGACCTTCGATATCGAGGGTGTCGACGCCGGCCACAAGATCAGCATCCTCGCCGCGCTCGCGTTCGGCATTCCGCTGTCGTTCGACAAGGCGCACGTCGAAGGCATCACCAAAATTGAAGCTATCGATATCCGTTACGCCGAGGAGATGGGCTATCGCATCAAGCTGCTCGGCATCGCGCGACGCCGTCACGGCGCGAATTCTGGTGCGGATGCGGCCGGTTTCGAGCTGCGCGTGCATCCGACGCTGATTCCGTCAAAACGTCTGATCGCCAACGTCGAGGGCGTGATGAATGCGGTGCTGGTGAAGGGCGACGCCGTTGGCGCCACGCTGTACTACGGCGCCGGTGCCGGTGCGCAACCGACCGCCTCGGCGGTGATTGCCGATCTGGTCGACGTCGCGCGTCTGATTGACGCCGACGTGAACCATCGCGTGCCCTATCTCGCGTTCCAGCACGACCGCATCGGCAGCGAACCGGTGCTGCCGATCGACGAGGTCGAAAGCTCGTATTACCTGCGCCTGCGCGTCGACGACAAGCCGGGCGTGCTGGCCGACATTACGCGTGTGCTGGCCGACAACAACATCTCGATCGACGCCATGTTGCAGAAGGAACCGGCCGAGGGCGAGGCCCAGACCGACATCATTCTGCTGACGCACGAGACGATCGAGAAGAACGTGAAGCGCGCGATCGCGGCGATCGAAGCGCAGCCGAGCACGCGTGGCAAGATCGTGCTGCTGCGGCTGGAAAATTTAGCGTAAGTCGATGAAGCATTTTGTTCCCTCCCCTTCAAGGGGAGGGTTAGGGTGGGGATGGGGTACCTGCCCGATGCTGAATCGGCTACTCAAACTGAGTCAGAGTCACCGAACCCCATCCCCCACCTAACCTCTCCCTTGAAGGGGAAGGGATCTCAGGCAGCCGACATGCGATATCTCTCCACCCGCGGCCACCCGGCCCGACAATCTTTCAGTCAGGTGCTGCTCTCCGGGCTCGCTGAAGACGGCGGCCTGATGCTGCCGGAAGCACTGCCGAAGATCACCGACGCCGAACTCACCGCGTGGCGTGCGCTGCCGTACCACGCGCTGGCGCACGCAGTGCTCTCGAAGTTCATCGCGGCCGATGACATCGACAGCACCACGCTCGCCGCGTTGACCAAGGCAACCTACACGAAAGAAGTTTTCGGCAGCGACGACATCACGCCGTTGCGCGGGATCGACAACTACGCTGCGGGCATGCAGATAGAAGCGCTGTCGAACGGTCCGACGCTCGCCTTCAAGGACATGGCGATGCAGTTGCTCGGCCGCCTGTTCGAATTCGAACTCGGCCGTCGCAACGCCACGCTGAACATCCTCGGCGCCACCAGCGGCGACACCGGCAGCGCCGCGGAATACGCAATGCGCGGCCGCAAGGGCGTCAACGTGTTCATGCTCTCGCCGGCGGGTCGCATGAGCGCGTTCCAGCGCGCGCAGATGTATTCTCTGCCGGACGCGAACATCCACAACATCGCCGTTGAAGGCGTGTTCGACGATTGCCAGGACATCGTGAAAGCGGTGTCGAACGATCTCGCGTTCAAGCGGGCACACCACATCGGCACCGTCAACTCGATCAACTGGGGCCGCATCTCGGCGCAGATCGTCTACTACG
Organism: Betaproteobacteria bacterium; assembly: GCA_027492485.1. GTDB lineage: Bacteria > Pseudomonadota > Gammaproteobacteria > Burkholderiales > Casimicrobiaceae > Casimicrobium. The sequence goes on along the minus strand of JAPUER010000083.1, from coordinate 107,455 downwards.
TCAAAGGCTATCTCGCGGCGACCACGGCGAACGCGCAGAAGGTCTCCTTCGCCGTCCCGTCCGGCAATTTCGGCAACATCCTCGCCGGCCACATCGCACGCGAGATGGGACTGCCGATCGACACGCTGGTGCTGGCGACCAACGAGAACAACGTGCTAGCCGAGTTCTTCAATACGGGCGTCTACCGGCCGCGTCCGAGTAAGGAAACGTTCGAGACATCGAGTCCGTCGATGGACATCTCGAAGGCGTCGAACTTTGAGCGCTTCGTCTATCACCTGTTCAACAACGATGCGGCGCGCGTTGCTGCGCTGTGGCGCGAGGTGGACCAGGGCCGCGCGTTCGATGTGTCGCAGACAGCCGAATGGCAGGGCTTGCGCGAGCGCTTCGGCTTCGTGGCCGGCACCAGCACCCACGCCGATCGCCTCGCCACCATCCGTGAGGTGTACGAGAAAGCCGGCGGCCTGATCGACACCCACACGGCCGACGCCGTCAAGGTCGCGCGACCGCTGGTGAAGCCGGGCGTTCCGATGATCGTGCTTGAAACCGCGCTGCCAGTGAAGTTCGCCGCCACGGTGAAGGAAGCCGTTGGCTTTGAACCACCGCTGACCGCCGACCAGCAGGCGATGATGAAACTGCCGCTGCGCGTGGTGCAGATCGCGCCGGACGTCGATCACGTCAAAGCGATCATCGCGGGGAATTGACACTGTAGGAGCGGCTTGCCGCGACCTGTGGCACCCTCTGTAGGAGCGGCCTTGGCCGCGAATGGACGGTGCGACCCCGAGCCTGCGCGGCCAAAGCCGCTGCGGTAGGCGCTGCGAAGCGGGTCGCGGCAAACCGCTCCTACAATGCCGTATGCCCAATTCCCTCGAAGTCAGCCACCTGAGTCACCGCTATCCGCCGCGCGGGCGCGAGCAGCCGCGCGACACCCTGCATGACGTGAGTTTCTGGGTGGAGGCGGGCCGCGTCGGTTGTCTGCTTGGCCCGTCCGGCTGCGGCAAAACGACGCTGCTGCGCTGTGTGGCGGGGCTGGAGGCGATCGGCAACGGCACCATCCGCATCGGCGACCGCGTAGTGGCCGATTCACGCGTCCACGTCGAACCCGAGGATCGCGGCGTCGGGGTGGTGTTTCAAGATTACGCGCTGTTCCCGCACCTTGACGTCGCCGGCAACGTCGGTTTCGGCCTCAACAAACTCGGCGCCACCGAACGTAGCGCGCGTGTGCTGGCCGCGCTGGAACTGGTGCGACTGCGTGATACCGCACACGCCTATCCGCACGAGCTGTCCGGCGGTCAGCAACAACGCGTGGCGCTGGCCCGTGCGCTGGTGCTGAAGCCGAAGCTGGTGCTGTTCGATGAACCCTTCTCGAATCTCGACATCGAAACGCGGCAACGGCTTTCCGCCGAGGTGCGCGCCTCTCTCTCCGAAGCCAACGCCACCGCGCTACTGGTCACGCATGATCAGCACGAAGCGTTTGCGCTCGCCGACGAGATCGGCGTGTTGCGCGACGGCCACCTCGAGCAATGGGACACCGCCTACAACCTCTATCACCGGCCGGCGTCGCGCTTCATCGCGGACTTCGTCGGTGAGGGTGTGTTTCTTCCCGCACGGGTCGTCGACTCAGGGCGTCTCGACAGTGAGCTCGGTCCATTGACGCTGACGGGTCCGATCCAGCGCGCCGCGGGCGACGAAATCGAACTGCTCCTGCGGCCCGACGACGTGATCCACGACGACGCCAGCAGCACGACGGCGAAGGTAATTGCGCGCGCGTTCCGCGGTGCGCAGTTCCTCTACACGCTCGAACTGGCAAGCGGCCGCCACGTGCTGGCGCTGGTGCCCAGTCACCACAACCACCGCATCGGCGAGGCGATCGGTGTGCGGGTCGAGCTAGACCACGTCGTCGCGTTTTGACGGCAGGCGCAATTTCCAGCTATAATTCAAAGCTTAGCGGCTGTAGCTCAGTTGGATTAGAGTACTTGGCTACGAACCAAGGGGTCGTGGGTTCAATTCCTGCCAGCCGCGCCATACACACAAAGGGTTAGCAAGTTAATAACTGCTAACCCTTTTTTCTTTCCAGCAGACAACACGCGCTTTGGTATCCGTATGGTATCCGTAGCCGTTTTGCTGCCACCGGTGCTAGCGAGGGTTGGAGTACGGTTCTCGCGCCACCATACACACAAAGGGTTAGCACGTTAATCGCTGCTAACCCATTCTATTTCGGCTGCCTTGCGATGCGGAATGCGCCACGGAATTCGCCGCGCTACCGGCTCGGACGCCGCAGCAACGCAATCAAGGGTCGCCACATCGCGGCCGGCCGAGCTCCCTGACGCTTAGCGCAGGAAGTCGCGCGCGGTGCGCGGTTTGGAGGACAGTCCGCCGGGATTGGTCTGCGCCTGCCGGCCTTGACCACCTGCACGTGGCGGGCGGTTGCCGCCGGTACCGCTGCGCGGGGCCGCTGGTGCCCTGCCGGCATCCGGCTTCGGGCGACGCGGTGCCGGGCGTCCGCCGCGGGCCTGCCATTCGGCATCACGGGCGTCGGCCGTCGTCGCCACCGGTTCCGGAATGGCCGCTGGATTGAAGCCCTCGATCTTGACGCGGGGAATCGACTGCTTCGAGAACTTCTCGATGTCTTTCAACAGCGGCAGTTCTTCCTGCATCACCAGCGACATCGCCTGCCCGCTCGCGCCGGCGCGTCCCGTGCGACCGATGCGGTGCACGTAATCTTCGGGGACGTTCGGCAGTTCGTAGTTCACCACCTGCGGCAGCTGGTCGATGTCGATGCCGCGCGCCGCGATGTCAGTCGCGACGAGCACGCGCACGCTACCGTCCTTGAAGCCCGCGAGCGCCTTGGTGCGCGCGCCCTGGCTCTTGTTGCCGTGGATCGCCATGGCGACGATGCCCGACTTCTCGAGCTGCTCGGCGAGGCGGTTGGCGCCGTGCTTGGTGCGCGTGAAGACCAGCGTCTGCTGCCAGTCGCGCGACTTGATCAGATGGATCAGCAGCTTCGCCTTGTGCGCCTTCTCGACCTGCACAACGGACTGCTCGACGACCTCGACCGTCGTGTTGCGGCGTGCGACCTCGATCGCCTGCGGGTTGTTGAGCAGGCGGTCGGCGAGCGCCTTGATGTCGTCGCTGAACGTCGCGCTGAACAAGAGGTTCTGGCGCTTAGGCGGCAGCGCCGCGAGCACCTTCTTGATGTCGTGGATGAAGCCCATGTCGAGCATGCGATCGGCTTCATCGAGCACCAGAATTTCGATCGCCGAGAAGTCGATGGCTTTCTGGCCGTAGATGTCGAGCAGGCGGCCCGGCGTGGCGACGATGACGTCGACGCCACGGCGGATCGCGTCGATCTGCGGGTTGATGCCGACACCGCCGAAGATGCAGGTGGACGTGAGCGGCAGGAACTTGCCGTAGACGCGCACGCTCTCCTCCACCTGCGCTGCCAGCTCGCGCGTGGGCGCGAGGATCAGTGCGCGTGGTAGCCGCTTGCCCTTGACGCCGGTGTGGCCGGTCATCAATCGCTGCAACATCGGCAGCACGAAGCCAGCAGTCTTGCCGGTGCCCGTCTGGGCGCCGCCGAGCAGATCACCGCCCTGTAATACTGCCGGGATGGCCTGACGCTGGATCGGTGTCGGCGTACTGTAGCCATGGGCGAGCACGGCACGCACCAGTTCGGCGCGCAGACCGAGTGCGACGAATCCCTGGTCAGTTGCGCTCACGGACGTCGGTGCCGGTGCCGGATGGGCGGAAGCGATGGCATCCGGTTGCTGCTGCGAACGTGTGTGCGGAGCCAGCGCCACACCATCAGGTGCGGCCGCCGGTTTGACAGGAGCCACTGGCGCCGGGCGCTCCGACACGCGCGGGGCTTCGTCGTCCAGCCAGTTGCTGACCTTTTTGGGCGGCGTCGTGAATAGCGCCGACGAGCCACTGCGCGGCGCACCGTGCGGTGGACGATTGTGCGGCGGGCGCTGCTGTCCACCCTGCGCTGCCTGCTGCGAATTGCCTTGCGTGCCGCCATGTTTGGGCAGGGGCGAACGCGGGTGACGTGGCGCGTTGCCACGGTTAGAGTTTTGCGACATGAGTATTCCTGAATTCAATCTGGCCGCGCATAACGCCGGCCGCGCTGCTATGGCGCCGTCAAGTCGCAATGGACGGGAGACGGTGCCTCGCGCACATCGAAGGCCGTGCGCCGGCCTGTGAGAATCGTTCGCTGCGAAGGCCAGAGATGGCGCGCGGCGAACGCGGGAGTGGTGCCGATTGTCGGGATTGAACTGACGACCTACCGCTTACAAGGCGGTTGCTCTACCACTGAGCTAAATCGGCATGCAGAAACTGCTAAATGAATTTTACTTGACGACTTTGAGGTGACTGATCTTGGCCTTGCTGCCCGGTGCCGCAGGCGAAGCGGCCGGCGCCGTGTCGGGATCGGGCGTCGTCCCAGCATCGACCGCAGGCGCATGAGCTGTCGCGTCGCCACCCTCGCTGCCGGCAGCGTCGAGTGTGGGCTGGAAGCCCATGCCGTAACCGGTCTCCTTGGCAAAGATGCCGATAACCGCCGAGAATGGCACTGCGACCTCCTGCGACGCGCCGTTGAAACGCGCGTTGAACAGCACCCACTCGTTGTCCATCTTGAGTTGATGGGTCGCAAGCGGGCCGACATTGAGCACGATTTCGCCGTTCTTCACGAACGCCGCCGGCACCTTCGTCTTGCCGTTCACGCGCACGGCAAGATAGGGCGTGTAGCCCTGCTCCACGCACCATTCGTACAGTGCACGGACCAGATAGGGTTTGGCGGATTGTTCGCTCATCGCCGTCGTGTCTGCCGGGCGCCGTCTAGCGCCGCATGCCGCGCTCGGCGGGCGTCAGCGCGTCGATGAAGCCTTGGCGGCTGAACAGTCGCTCAGCATACTTGAGCACCGGAGCAGCCGTTTTCGGCAATTCGATTTCGTAGTGCGACAAACGCCACAGCAGCGGCGCCAGCGCGACGTCGAGCATCGAGTAATCGTCACCCAGCATGTGCTTCTGTTTGTTGAACACGACCGAGATTTCAGTCAGACGATCGCGGATCGCTGCGCGTGCCTTGTCCGCGTTCTTCGGGGTTTTCTTTTCGAGCTCTTCGACGTGCACGAAGATTTCGCGATGGAAACGATGCAAGAACAGACGGGCGCGGCCACGGGTTGCCGGATCGGCCGGCATCAATTGCGGATGCGGGAAGCGCTCGTCGATGTATTCGTTGATGATGTTCGACTCGTGCAGGATCAGGTCGCGCTCGACCAGCACCGGCACCGTGTTGTACGGATTCATCACAGCCAGATCCTCGGGCTTGTGATCAAGGTCGACGTCGATGATCTGGAAGTCCATGCCCTTTTCGTGCAGGACGATGCGGCACTGGTGGCTGAACGGGTCGGTCGTGCCGGAGTACAGGGTCATCATGAGGCAAAGTTTCCTTTGTTTGCTGTGCCACGTTCGCGACGCTTGCCACGTTTCGCTGCGCGGAAATCAGGTTCTATGAAAGACATAAGGCAGGCTTGTGGCCTGCCTTGTTGGTAACACGAGCAAAAGCGCGATGTGCGCGCCACGCCCGGCGTAGAGATCAGAGGTGCCTAGTGCACATCTCTCCAGTATTCCTTCTTGAGCGCGTAAGCCGCGGCAAGCAGGAAGGCCAGCAGGAACAGCGCAATGATGCCGATCTGGATGCGCTTCGACTTGTGCGGCTCGGCGACGTAATCCATGAAGTTGACGAGATCGGCCACCGCGGCGTCGTACTGCTGCGCGTTCATCGCACCGGGACCGGCGTTGGCGATCGTCTTAACCACGTAGTGATTGACCGTCTTGCCATCCTTCTTTTCGGAGTGATGCTCGAATGCCGCCATCGTGTTTGCTGCAACGAAAGCCGCCATGGCCTTGGCTTCGGCATCGTGATCGGTCTTGATCTCCTTGCCGTCGGCGGTGAACACGGTCTCCACCAACTTCTGCGGCCCGGAGAGTTCGTTGAGCACGTGCGGCATGCCGATGTTGGGCGACACCAGGTTGTTCCAGCCGGTTTCGCGCGCGTCGTCGACGTAGAAGCTGCGCAGATAGCCCGCGAGCTTTTCCGTCGTGTAGCTGCGCGCCATCACCGACAGATCCGGCGGCACGGCGCCGAACCATTCCTTGGCGTCGTTCGGCTTGATCGCAGCCTTCATGGTGTCACCGATCTTGTCGGTGGTGAACATGAGGTTCTGCTTGATCTGATCCTCGGTCAGGGCAAGGTCTTTCAGGCGGTTGTAACGCATGTACTGCGCGCTGTGGCAGTTGACGCAGTAGTTGACGAACAGGCGGGCGCCGCGTTGCAGTGAAGCGATGTCGGTGCGCTCGGCAGTGACGCCGACATACTTGATATCGGCACCGCCGGACGCGAGTGCCAGCGTGGGCACGGCAAGCAGCGCGATTGAGGCAAGAAGCGTTTTCAGTTTCATTGTTGTTGTCTCCCCGCTGGCCTAATGCATTGTGACGCGAGCCGGCACCGGCTTGGTCTTGTCCGCCTTGGTGTACCAGGGCATCAGGAAGAAGAAGGCAAAGTAGCCGACGGTACAAACGCGAGCCACCCAGGTGGCGCGATCCTTGGTATCGAGGAAGGTCGACCAGTCGCCGAACTGGCCCCAGACGTCGGTGGAGTTGACGCCGAGGTAGCCAAGCACCACGAAGCAGACAATGAACATCGCGAAGTAGCTCTTGTACAGCGTACCGCGGTAACGGATCGACTTCACGGCGCCGCGGTCGAGCCAGGGCAGCGCGAAGAAGATCATCACCGACAGGCCCATCGCGATCACGCCGGGGAACTGCGAGCCGAACAGCGGCGGTACCGCACGCAGGATCGAGTAATACGGCGTGAAGTACCAGACCGGGGCGATGTGCGGCGGCGTCTTCAGCGGATCGGCCGGGATGAAGTTGTTGTACTCGAGGAAGTAGCCGCCCATTTCCGGCATGAAAAACACAATCGCCGTGAAGATCATCAGGAAGACGACCACGCCGAGGATGTCCTTGACGGTGTAGTACGGATGGAACGGAATGCCATCGGCCGGTGCATCTTTCGACCAGCGATTGCCCTTCGGGCCGTCGTTGATTTCAACGCCATCGGGATTGTTGGAGCCGGTCTCATGCAGCGCGATCAGATGGGCGACCACCAAGCCCAGCAGCACCAGCGGCAGCGCGATGACGTGGAAAGCGAAGAACCGGTTCAGCGTGGCATCGCCAATGGCGTAGTCGCCGCGAATCCACACCGCCAGATCGGGGCCGATGAACGGAATCGCCGAGAAGATGTTGACGATCACCTGCGCGCCCCAAAACGACATCTGGCCCCACGGCAGCAGGTAGCCGAAGAAGGCCTCGGCCATCAGCGCGAGGTAAATCAGCATGCCGAAGATCCAGGTCAGCTCGCGCGGCTTGCGATAGCTGCCATACATCAGGCCGCGGCACATGTGCAGATAAACGACCACGAAGAACGCCGAAGCGCCGGTGGAGTGCATATAGCGGATCAGCCAACCGTAGTCGACGTCGCGCATGATGTACTCGACCGAGCCGAACGCATAGGCCGCGTCCGGCTTGTAGTTCATGGTCAGGAAGATGCCGGTGACGATCTGCAGCACCAGCACCAGCAGCGCCAGCGAGCCGAAGTAGTACCAGAAGTTGAAGTTCTTCGGTGCGTAGTATTCGCTGGCCGACGTCTTGATCAGCGCGGTCAGCGGAAAGCGGTCGTTGATCCAGTTCATCAACGGGCTTTTGAACATCGAGGGGTGATTGCTAGGAGTGCCAGCCATGATTACGCCTCCTTACCGTCTTGGCCGATGCCAATGACGAGCTTGGTGCCGTCGATCTTGTGCGGCGGGATGTCCAGATTGCGCGGTGCCGGCGAGCCGGTGAACACGCGGCCGGAGAAGTCGAACTTGGAGCCATGGCAGGGGCAGTAAAAACCGCCCGGCCAGTCGTTGCCCAGTTCGCCCGGCGTGGCCTTCTCGGTCGGCGAGCAGCCCAGATGGGTGCAGACGCCCTCCATCACCACCAGGTCCGGCGAGATGGAACGGGTAGCACCATGTACATAGGGTGGCTGAATGGCTTTCAAGGAATTCGGATCCTGCAGCTGCGAGGCCGGGATTTTTTCCAGCGTCGCCACCTGTTCCGGTGTGCGCTTCATCACCCAGACGACCTTGCCGCGCCATTCGACGTTTTTCTTCTCGCCCGGCTTCAGGTTCGAGATGTCGACCTCGACCGGTGCACCGGCCGCCTTGGCGCGCTCGGACGGTGCGAGGCTCGCAACGAAGGGGGCCACGGCGGCGGCCCCGGTAATGGCGCCGGGCACGGCGGTGACCGCAATCAGGGTGCGGCGTCTGGATGTGTTGACAGGTTCGCTCATTGCGTTTGCAGGTGCTTTCGCACTAGGCTGGTGGGCTGGAAAAGACTTGTTGTTATGGCCGCGAGGGCTTGCATTGAAGGCGTGGCGTGTGCGGCACATGCACCCCGATCGCTTCTCGCGAGCGAACTTGCGCCGTACAACCACAGAATTTTATCCGATTGGCCCGTCGATTTTGAAGGCGCCTCACGGTAGCGGCGCTTTTGACGTTCGCGCGGCCGGTTCGGGCGATCGCAACTGGCCGTGTCGGTCGACTTTAGCTCAAATCACGCGCTGTGCCCAGCACATATGCGCCTTTTGGCAAAAAGCTGTATCCGCCTGCGTTTGTCGCGCGGAGGTCGCTGGCTACGTCTGACAGGTGTCGGCTCAAGCCGATTCATGGGAGTTCGCCATGTCCATCGATCGTTCGGCAATCGTGTCCTACGCCAATCAATACTGGTATCAGCCCTGCAAGGACGGCAAGGCCTGGCTCGCCAACGAGCCGGTGATCATCGCCAACGAAATCGGCAAGCGCAAGCTGTCACCGGCCGACTGGACCGGCGCCTTCCTGGGCTACGACGGTCAAAGCAAGCCCGACACCGCCGGCACCCGCACCCGCTGGCTGCTGGAAGGCCTCTACCTGATCAAGCGCGGCGACGCCGGGCGCCTGCTGAGCAACCGCAAGGCCTCGTCCTACCCCGACGCCATCATGCTCGCTTCGTGGTACGACAACCGCAGCGACGACTCGCTCACCAGCCCGCCGCCGTACAACGGGCTCAACGACTGCGCGCACTTCGTGACCGAGTGCCTGGCGGCGGGCGGCGCACCAGGCCTGCGCACGGTGAGCGTACCCAATCTGCTCAACAGTCTGACGGCACACAACGAAACGAAGACGCTGGCCAAGTTCACCAACCAGGCCAACGCACAACGCATCATGGACGCCGGATTGCTCAAGGAAGGCGACGTGCTGATCTTCTCGAAGACCGTCAACAAGCACGGCCACAGCACGATTTACCTTGGCGGCGGCAAGATGGCGATGCACACCTACGCCAATCACCCCAACTGCCCCGAACGCGGCGGTGGTGTCTGGAGCGGCTCGATGACCGCCGAACACAATATGGTCACGCTGATCCATTGGGACGAGGGCGACAGCTACGGCACCGACAGCGACAGCCTGCTTGGCTACTGGCGCGTACTGTGGCGCGGCACGACGTATTACTACTACTTCGCCAAGGGCGGCCGCGTATCCTACCGCAAGACGAAGCCGGGCAATCCGAAATCGCCGCCGAATACGGCCGATGGTCGCGGTTACTGGTTCGAGTCCACCGGCGGCATCGACATCGCCTGGACTGCAACCGGGTCGCTGGAGCAATTCATTCGGCCCGCGATGTTCACCGGCAGCGCCATGGGCGGCACCTGGAACGGTAGCGAACCGCTGGTCGCGACCCGGCTGTAACGGCGCCGCGCAGCGTGCGCCTCAGCGTGTCCCGATGGCCGCGCGCCCGGGAGCGCTGAAAAATCAGGCAAATCCGCGCAGACAGCCCGCGAATGCAGTATTCTTGCGGGTTCGCTGCATTGCAGCATTTTGCAACCCGTTCCAAACCGAGAGGAAATCATGTCCCAGCCTGCCCTGCAACCCGTGCCGCGCGTCGGTCTCGTTGGTTGGCGAGGAATGGTCGGCTCCGTCCTCATGCAACGCATGAGCGAAGAGCGCGACTTTGACGCCATTGAAACCACCTTTTTCAGCACTTCCACCGCCGGCAAACCGGCGCCGAAGATTACCGGCTGCAAGGTATTCGACCCGATTCTCCGGGACGGCAATGACGTCAACGCACTCAAAACCATGGACATCGTCATCACCTGTCAGGGTGGTGACTACACCAAAGCCGTCTACAAACCGCTGCGCGAAGCGGGCTGGAAGGGCCACTGGATCGATGCGTCGAAGATCCTGCGCATGGACGACGACGCCATCATCATCCTCGACCCGATCAACATGCCGGTGATCAAGACGGCGCTGTCGAAGGGCATCACGAACTGGATCGGCGGCAATTGCACCGTGAGCTGCATGCTGATGGGCGTCGGCGCGCTGTACAAGGCCGGCCTCGTCGAATGGATGCAGACCTCCACCTATCAGGCCGCGTCCGGCGGCGGCGCACCGAACATGCGCGAGCTGCTGGTGCAGTACGGTGCCCTCTACGCCGAGGTGAAAGACTTGCTTGATGACCCGGCCAGCGCCATCCTCGAAATCGACCGCAAGGTCACGGCCAAGCAACGCGCCTTTACGGCCGAGGAAACCGCCAACTTCCGCGGCATCCCGCTCGGTGGCAATTTGATCCCGTGGATCGACGCCGATCGCGGCGACGGCACCAGTCTTGAAGAATGGAAAGGCGGCGCCGAGACCAACAAGATCATGGGTCTGGGCAAGATGTTCGGCACGCCGGAAATCCCGATCGATTCCACCTGCGTGCGCATCGGCTCGATGCGCTGCCACTCGCAGTCGCTCACCTTCAAGCTGAAGAAGGATGTACCGCTGGCCGACATCGAGGACATGATCAAAAACGACAACCCGTGGGCGAAGTTCGTGCCTAACGAGCGCGTCGCCACCGAAACGCAACTCACCGCGAAAAATGTCGCCGGCACCATGAGCATCCCCGTCGGCCGCGTGCGCAAGCTCGCGATGGGGCCAGAGTACCTCGGCGCCTTCACCATCGGCGACCAGTTGCTCTGGGGCGCCGCGGAGCCGCTGCGCCGCATGCTGCGGATCATTCAGGGCGATATTGCCTGACAAACGCGCTAGTGACTGCGGCCGCTGGCCGCAAAAACCGCCGCTTTTGCGGCGGTTTTCGTTTGTACTCCATGTGCTCAATGGCGACAAACACATCGGTGACGCGGCTGCCCATCACCCGCGGCTAACAGCAGCTGAATTGCAGCGGACCGCCGCCATCACGATCGGCTTGGCCCATTGCGGCACCGTGCGAGCGCTGGCGAGGACGCGCTGGTCCTCCATCTGCAGGATCAGTGTGGGCGTTGGTCGTGCGCCCTGCTTCGGGTCGTTGTTTTCGCTGTTGTCGTAGACGCGCAGCGACGCCAGATGCGGCAACAGCCGGATCAGGTTTTCGCGGCTGCTGTTGAAGCGCTCGCGGATCTTCGCCGCCGCAATTGGATGACCGCCAGCCGCAACGCGTTCGTTGACGCGCTCGATGTGCAGCTCGGGCGTGGCCAACCCGGCATACCAGACGTGAACTGTGGCGCCGTTGGCCGCCCCCTTCATCAGCAGATCTGGAATGGTGCGGGCGCCCAGCGTCGTCTCGAGGGCGTAGGTGCCCCCGGTTTCGAGTGCGCGCGCGAGGCCGCGGCGCCCGATATCCCAGGCGCGGGCGTTGGCCTCGGTTTGCGAGAGACCGGGACTCGCCTCCAGCAGCGACCGAGCCGCCAGATCGGGGTTGTAGTAGTCAACCTCGTTGGCCGCGAACAGGGCGCCGCCGATGCTGCTTTTGCCCGCGCCGTTCACCCCGGCGAGCACATAGATGCAGGCAGGCACGGAACCGCGTCAGTCGGTATCGGCAGTGGCGGCGGCGCTCTGGCCGATCGCGGCGCCGACAGCGGCCTTGCCCATCGTCGCCGGCAACGCCGCAAACGCATCGGCCATGCGCTCGCGTGCGCCCGGTGCCTGCATTCGCGCATACATGGCGTCGAAGTCGCGGGTCAAAGCGTCGAGATCGGGCGCGCCAGCTTGTTCCAGCTCACGGTAGCGCTCGACTGAAAGCAGCACCATCGCCGGCTGATCATGTTTGGTGACCACCACCGCGCCCTGGGTAAGCACGGTCCTGGTGACCTGCTGCATACCCGTTACCAGCGCGCTCGCCGTGACCTTGGCTAGGCCCGCGAACGGATCGGAGGCGCCGGCAGCGCTGGCAGGACCGGAGCGGACAGAACGACGGGGCGATGCGGGCATGGCGTCAACCTCACTGTGCCATCACAGGCAATACGGTTCGATGTTAACCGATTTATGTAATTTGCGTATTTTACGTAAAATTCGATCTAGCGATGGGGCGTCATTGCCGCCGCGAACGGGACGATAACGTCTCGCCATGAAACCCGACGACCGACTCAGGGCGCAGCGAAGGACGCAACCGTGGCTTGCGCCCCATCCCGAAACAACTGGCTGACCAGCCGCTTCACTGGCGCGACAAACGCCGGGTTGCGGCCCAGCTCACCGAACACGGACTCCACGCGTAGCACGGCCTCTGCAAACGACAGCGCGTCGCGGGTGTGCTTCTCTGCCAGCGCTGCGAAATCGCCGGCGAGTGGATCGGCGATCGCGATCGTCTGATCGAGTTCGTCCTTGCCGTAGAGATAGCGAATCCAGCCGGCTGCGGCGAGCGCAATGGCATCGATGCCCTGCCCCGCAGCGAGTCGTTCGCGGGCAACGGCGAGCCAGCGCTGCGGCACCTTTTGCGAACCGTCCATCGCGATCTGGGCGCAGCGGTGGCCGTTGGCGGGGTTACCGAAGCGTTCGATGAGTTGCGTCTGATAGGCCGCGATGTCAACGCCGAGCACCGCGTCGAGCGTGGTTTCGGCCTCGCGCATCAGCGCCCGCACGGTGCGCTCGAATGCCGGGTCGGCGACGGTCTCGGCGATCGTTTCGTAACCGGCGAGATAGCCGAGATAGGCCATCAGCGAGTGCGAGCCGTTGAGCAGCCGCAGCTTCATCTTCTCGAACGGTTTGACGTCGGCGACGAACTGCACGCCGACGCGGTCCCACGCCGGGCGCGGCGTCGCAAAGCGATCCTCGATGACCCATTGCCCGAACGGCTCGGCGCGTACCACGCCACGATCCTCGACGCCGAGCGCAATTGCAACATCGGTCAGATCTTCCGGTCGCGTGGCCGGCACGATGCGGTCCACCATTGACGATGGAAAGCGCACGCTTTCGCGCAGCCACGGCAGCATCTGCGGGTGCATGCGCTCGGCAAAGCGGTGCACCAGCGCCTCCAGCACAGCGCCGTTCTCGGGCAGGTTGTCGCAACAGAGCACGGTAAGCGGTGCGCCGCGCTTGCGGTAGCGCTCGTGCAGGCCCGCCACCAGCACGCCGAGCACGCTGACAGGTGAATCCGCATGCGCCATATCGTTGGCGATATCGGGGTGGCCCCACAACGGCTCGCGTTGACCAACGTTGGCGCAGTAGCCCTTCTCGGTCACCGTCAGCGACACGATCTGCGTCTCGGCGCGCGCGATGCGGCCAATCACTTCACGCAATTGCTCCGGCGCAAACAGCACTTCGCGCACAGTGCCCACGACGCGCCATGCG
>JAPUER010000083.1:35375-93679 GCA_027492485.1 Betaproteobacteria bacterium | reverse complement strand
TCGCCTGTGTTCGCGCGCCATGCGTCGCCTGTGTTCGCGCGCCATGCGTCGCCTGTGTTCGCGCGCCATGCGTCGCCTGCGTCCGCGCGCCATGCGTCGCCTGCGCGCGAGACGGTGCGGACACAATAGAGCCCATCCTGCGGTGCAAGCTGATCGCGCACCGTGGGCGACTTGAGGCTGACGCCGCAGATGCCCCAATCGCCACCACCCAGCGCCATCGCGTCCTCGGTGTACACCGCCTGATGCGCGCGATGAAAGGCGCCGATGCCGAGGTGCACGATGCCGACTTGCAATGTTCGCGGATCGTAGGTCGGGCGCTGCACGCCGCCCGGCAGCGACAGTAACGTCGACAGGCACAAACGGCCGCCGGATTCGCTCATTGTGTGCTCTTCCACCGTGAATTCGGCACCAGCGGATACCAGCCCGGCCGCGACGGATCGCGGTCGTAGGTGTAGCCGCCCAGTTCCCTGAATAGCTCGTGGTACTGGCGCAGCTTGTCGCGGTCGAGCGTAACGCCGAGGCCGGGGCCGGTGGGCACCTGGATCGCGCCGTGCACATACTTCATCTTGCCGCCGACAATGATGTCGTCGACCAGGTGGTGATAGTGCGCATCGGCGGCGTAGCCGAGGTTGGGCACCACCGCGCCCATGTGCAGCATGGTTGCAAGCTGGATACCGAGTTCGCCCGAGGAATGCACCGCGACGCCCAAGCCGAAGGTGTCGCAGATCGCGGCGGCCTTGATGCAGGGCCGGATACCGCCCCAGAACGTGGTGTCGAGCAGCACCACGTCTACGGCGCGCGGCTGGGTGATGATGTTCATCGCCAGCTGCTCGAAGTTGACGACCACGGTATTGGTGGCAATCGGGATGCGCACGAACTCGCGCAGCCGCGACAGTTGCGGCATGCCGAACACCGGGTCTTCGTAGTAATCGTTGTTGATATGCGCGATGCCCTGCCCGAAGCGGATCGCATCGGCCAGCGAGAACGCGGAATTCGGATCGAAGCGGAAGCGATCTTTCGGCAACGCCGCAGCGATTGCCTGATAGGCGTTCAGCTCGTAGTCGGGTGCATAGACACCGCCTTTGAGCTTGTGCGCGGTGAAGCCGTGTTCGGCGTGCAGCGCCTTTGCATGCGCCACCAGTTGCTCGGCGGTACGAACTTCGCCCTCGCCGGTCGTCTCGTTCGGCAGACGGAAGAACAGATAACTCGCGAATTCGACTGCGTCGCGCACGCGCCCGCCCAGCAGCTCGGCCACCGGCACGCCCAGGCGCTGACCCATGATATCGAGGCAGGCGAACTCGATCGCGGCGTGCAGTTGCGTGCGGTTGTTGTAAAGGCTCGCCGTCGGGTTGCAGATGGCGAAGCGCAACGCTTCCAGTTCGAAGACATTGTGGCCCTTGAGGTAAGTGATCAGGCTCTCGATACCCGCGCTGGCAACTTCGCCGCCGCCGCCGAATTCGCCCAGACCGACGTAGTCGTCGTCGGTCTCGACCTCGACGATGGTGCGCACGAATCGCCCCCAATGCGCACCATTGCTGTGTAGCAGCGGCGCCTGCGTTGGCACGGTCACCGGTGTCGCGCGGATGCGGGAAATTCTGCTTGGTTTCACTTTTTCCCCGTTGTACGATGACTGTCGTTGCGATCGCTTATGCTATCGACAACGCGGTAAGCAAGCGACCGTCAGAGTCCGGATTGCCGCCGACCGAAATTCAACAAGGAGGCCTCGTGAAGATCCGCACGCTCGTCACATCTGCGCTCGCCGTTGCTGCGGCAGCCGCCATCGTCGCGCCGTCCGTCGGTTTTGCCCAGACCAAGCTCAAATGGGCGCATGTCTACGAGACGTCGGAGCCGTATCACACCGAATCGGTGTGGGCTGCTGCCGAAATCAAGAAGCGCACCAACGGCAAATTCGACATCCAGGTGTTCCCGGCCTCCTCGCTCGGCAAGGAGACCGACATCAACCAGGGCATGACGCTCGGCACCGTCGACATGATCATCAGCGGCCCGTCGTTCGCGGCACGCAGCTATCCGCGCATTGGTATCGCCTATTACCCGTTCATCTTCCGCGACGCTGCACATCAGGCCGCGTATTCGAAGAGCGACGTGTTCAAGGAAATGGTCGACGGCTACCGCGCCAAGACCGGCATCCAGATGACGGCCTACACCTATTACGGCGCGCGTCACACCACGTCGAACCGTCCGTTCACGGACTGCGCCGGCATGAAGGGCCTGAAGATTCGCGTGCCCGACGTGCCGGCCTATATGGCGACGCCCAAAGCATGCGGCGCCAACCCGACGCCGATCGCTTTCGTCGAGGTATATCTCGCGCTGCAAAACGGCACCGTCGAGGCGCAGGAGAATCCGTTGACCACCATCGAGGCCAAGAAGTTCTACGAAGTTCAGAAGCACATCATGCTGACCGGTCACATCGTCGACGGTCTGGTGACGCAAATCGCGCCGCACGTGTGGAACAAGCTGACCGACGGCGAAAAGGCCATTTTCACCGAGGTCACGCGCGAAGCCGCGGCGCGCGCTACCGCCCAGATCATCAAGCGCGAAGGCGAGCTGGTGGAGGAATTCAGGAAGAAGGGTCTCAATATCGTGCAGGTCGACCGCGCCGGATTCCAGCAGGCCGTACTCAAGAGCACCACGCTCGAGTCGCTCGGCTTCGACCGCAAGGACTACGACCGCATCCAGGCCGCCAAGTAGATCGCCTCCGACGCAGCCGTGCGACGCAAAGCGCGGTCGCGGCCGCTTTGTAAGGCGGGCATTGCCGGCCTCGAGAACCAACGGCGGGCAATGCCCGCCCTACCCATACGAAGGCAACTATGGATCTGGATTCCGGCCCCAAGGTCATGGGCGACGATGGCGAGTTTCACGCCACCGACGAGGCGGTCACTTTCGACGACGTGCCTTTCGAGGCATGGATAGCGCTGCTGCTGTTCTGGGGGCTGGCCGCCGTCGTCTTCACCCAGTTCATCACGCGCTATGCGTTCAACGACTCGGCCTCGTGGACCGAGGAGATCGCGCGTTACCTGCTGATCGGCACCGTATTCGTCGGCGCCACGATTGGGGTGGCCAAGAACAATCACATCCAGGTCGACCTGCTCTATCGCTACCTGCCGCATACCGCGGCGCGCGTGCTGTCGACCGTTGTCGATGTCGCACGCATCGCCTTCTTTGTCGCGATGGTCTGGTTCACGATCCAGATGATGATGAAGATGGAAAGCTACAAGATGACCATCGTCGACTTGCCGATGAACATCGTCTACGGTGTCTGCCTGTTCGGTTTCGTGGGCATGATGCTGCGTTCGATCTGGGTCGCGCGCGTCCACTGGCAGCGCGGCTACAGCGTGCTCGAACGCCCCGATTCCACGATGAACGACCGCTAGACAGACAGGCCGCCCCATGCTGAAAATATTCTTCCTGGGCCTGATGGCCACCGGCATTCCTGTCGCGATTGCGATGGCCGGCGCCTCGCTGATCTACATCCTGATCAGCGGCGACCTGCCGG
This sequence comes from Betaproteobacteria bacterium, assembly GCA_027492485.1. GTDB lineage: Bacteria > Pseudomonadota > Gammaproteobacteria > Burkholderiales > Casimicrobiaceae > Casimicrobium. The sequence goes on along the minus strand of JAPUER010000083.1, from coordinate 90,165 downwards.
GTTTCGCCGTCGTGCACCGCATGATCGGCGGCATCGATAGCTTCCCGCTGCTCGCGGTGCCGTTTTTCATTCTGGCCGGCAACCTGATGAACAATGCCGGCATCACCAACCGCATCTACAACTTCGCGCTGGCGCTCGTCGGTTGGTTAAAAGGCGGACTCGGTCACGTCAACGTGCTCGGTTCGGTGATCTTCGCGGGCATGAGCGGCACCGCGATCGCCGACGCCGCGGGCCTCGGCACCATCGAGATCAAGGCGATGAAGGATCACGGCTACGAAATCGAATTCGCGGTGGGCGTCACCGCCGCTTCGGCGACGCTGGGCCCGATCATCCCGCCCTCGCTGCCGTTCGTGATCTACGCGATGATGGCCAACGTCTCGGTCGGCGCCCTCTTTCTTGCCGGTATCCTGCCTGGCTTGCTGATGGCCGTGCTGATGATGCTGACGGTCGCGTATTTCGCGCACAAGAACGGCTGGGGCGGCGACATCAAGTTCGCGTGGCCACGCTTCGGCGGCGCGATGGTGGAGACCGCCGTCGTGATCGCCTGGCCGCTCGTCCTTTACTACGCCGTGCAATGGGGTGCGCCGGCACAGGCGACCGTGATCATCGGGCTCGTCGCGATCTTCGCGGCCGACTGGAAGTTCAAGTTCCAGGCTGTGCTGCCGATCATGACGCCGGTGCTGCTGATCGGCGGCATGACGACGGGCCTCTTCACGCCGACCGAGGGCGCGATCGCGGCCTGCGTATGGGCGATGGTGCTGGGCCTGTTCTGGTATCGCACGCTGAGCTGGCGCATGTTCGTCAAGGTCTGCCTAGACACCGTGGAGACGACCTCGACCGTGATGTTCATCGTCGCCGCGGCGTCGATCTTCGGCTGGATGCTCACCGCGACCGGCGTCACGGCGGCGATCGCCGACTGGGTGCTGGCGTTCACCCGCGAGCCCTGGTTGTTCCTGCTGCTGGCCAACGTGCTGATGCTGTTCGTCGGCTGCTTCCTCGAACCGACCGCAGCGATCACGATCCTGGTGCCGATCCTGCTGCCGATTGTGCAAAAACTCGGCATCGATCCGGTCCACTTCGGCCTGGTGATGGTGCTGAATCTGATGATTGGCCTGCTGCATCCGCCGATGGGCATGGTGCTGTTCGTGCTGGCGCGCGTCGCGAAATTGAGCGTCGAACGCACGACGGCGGCGATCCTGCCGTGGCTGGTGCCGCTGCTGATCAGCTTGGTGATCCTGACCTACATCCCTGCGATCAGCCTTTGGTTGCCGAAGTACATGGGAATGTAGCGATCGACGCAAAACTCATTTGACGCAGATTCGCGCTGATTGAACGCAGATTCACGCAGATAAAAACCGGAAAAAATCTGCGGCAATCTGCGTGAAATCTGCGGGAATCTGCGTCAACGCATTTGACTTTCGGAGGCGCTACTCCGCTCTCACGTTCTCCTTCTCCCCCATCATGCCTCGCATCACTCAAGTCGAACTCTGGCAGGTCAATCTGGCGCCGCCGGTCCCGCGCTCCGACGCGATCCAGTCCTTCGTCTTGCAGGAGACGCCGATGCTGCGCCTAACCTGCGACGACGGCTCGCAGGGCACCGGCTACAGCTACACGATCGGCACCGGCGGCTCGTCGGTGATGGCGCTGCTGGAAGACCATCTGGCGCCGCGCATGATCGGCCGCGACGCCGACGACATCGAGGCGATCTGGAAGGATCTTTTTTTTCACACCCACGCCACCGCGGTCGGCGCCATCACGGCGCTGGCGCTCGCCTGCATCGACACCGCGCTCTGGGACGCGCGCTGCCGCCGCACCGGGCTGCCTTTGCACCAGGCCGCGGGCGGCGCGCAACAACGCGTCGCGATGTATTCGACCGAGGGCGGCTGGCTGCATCTGTCGCCCGAACAGTTGGTGACGCAGTCGGTCGCGGCCAAGGCGCTGGGCTTCAAGGGCGTCAAGATCAAAGTCGGGCGCCCGCACGTGAGCGAGGACATGGCGCGCCTCTCCGCGGTGCGCGAGGCGGTCGGCGCCGATTTCGAGATCATGATCGACGCCAACCAGTGCTTCACCGTCGGTGAGGCGATCCGCCGCGCGCGCCACTACGAGACGCTCGACATTGCGTGGTTCGAGGAGCCGCTGCCGGCCGAGGATTTAAGCGGTCATGAGCGGCTGGCGAACGGCACGAGCCTACCGATTGCAGTCGGCGAGTCGATCTACAGCCTGCAACACTTCCGCGAATACCTGTAGCGCGGCGCCTGCTCGATCATCCAGGCCGACGTAGCGCGCATCGGCGGCATCACACCCTGGCTCAAGTGCGCGCATCTGGCCGAGAGCTTCAACGTGCCGATCTGCCCGCACTTTCTGATGGAGCTGCACGTTGGCCTCTGCGCGGCGGTGCCGAACGCGCCCTGGGTCGAATACATCCCGCAGCTCGACTCGGTCACGCAGGGCGATGGCTGCGGCATGGCCAGCGAAGGCGGTTTCGCGATCCCGTCGAACGATCCGGGGCTCGGCATCGACTGGAACTGGACCGCGATCGAACGCATGGCGGTACGGCGGGCGGCAATTGGCAAGACTTGACGCGGCGATCAATTGCACGCGCCGGAGACTCGCGCCGTCCGCGAAAAAATCCTTGACGCAGATTGCCACAGATTTCACGCAGATTTGCGCAGATTACATTCGAGCGAATCTGCGGCAATCTGCGTGAAATCAGCGGTAATCTGCGTCAAAGGTCTCCCGATTGTTGGACAAGCAACTTTCCACGAAGAACCCCATTCAACAAGGGCTCAGCACCAAGAAAATCCATTTATCGACTTTTCTAGAAAATGGCTGCCGTGCCCTGACTGGATGGGCTTCTCCAGAAAAAGCTGATACCAAATTGGCCTGAAATTCGGCCCCTGTGCAACCGCCTAAACCGGCGAATTGATGTCGATGAACTGGTAGCTCACGCCAAACTGCTGCACCAGATGGGCGGCCAGCGCGGCAACGCCGTCGCGCTCGGTGGCGTGATGGCCGGCGGCGATCAGCGTGATGTCCGATTCCCGCGCCTGATGCACGTGCTGCTCGCTGATTTCGCCGGTGATGAAGGCATCCGCTCCGGCCGCGATCGCGTCGGTCAACAGCGAGCCACCAGCGCCCGTGCACCAGGCGATGGTGCGAATCGGACGCTCCGGATGCGACAACAACGTCACCCGACGCCCGTAGTGGCGGGCAACATAGGCCGCCAGCACCGTGCAACGCACGTCAGCGCTCACGCCGAGCTGCCCCAGCATGACCAGTCCGGCCTCGCCGCAGCTGCCCGTCGGCGACAGCCGCAGCCGGCGGCCGAGACAGGCGTTGTTGCCCACCTCGGCGTGCACGTCCAGCGGCAGGTGATAGGCGTAGAGGTTGATGTTGTGCGCCAGCAGCGCCGCCACCCGCTCTCGGTGATAGCCGACCAGCGCCGGGCTGTCGCCCTTCCAGAACAGGCCGTGGTGGACAATCACGGCATCGGCCTTCGCCGCGATGGCGGCATCGATCAGGGCCTTGTTGGCGGTCACGCCGACCACAATATTGGAGATAAGGTCGCGGCCCGCCACCTGCAGGCCGTTGACCGCGACGTCCTTGCAGCGGCGGCAATCGAGGTATTCGTCGAGGTATCGCGCCAGTCGATCGCGCCGAACGGATCTGCCGGTCGCCGTCGCCGCACCCTGAACCCCGATGTGTTGAATAAAATCCGGCATATCCACCGAACGCATCTGTCACCCCTCAATGCCTGAGAACCCCAACGGTCTGGCAATGCGCAACGGCAGCGGCGCCCTGGCGCACCGATTGCGCATGACAACCGCCCTTGCTTCGCCTGCCGGTCGTGGCAACGCCCCCGATCAGCACGCACCGCGCCTCTAGCGACTTTTTTTGCAGCACATCACGTAGAAACACCCACCTTCAGTGTCAGACCACTTAGCCCAACTTGGCGCTGGAACTCCGCCGCCGGAACACCGCAATGCTTAACCGATTATGGCTCGTTTTCGCACAGGTATGCACCATCTGTGTCGCGATTTTGTTCACCGTCAGCACGCTGCGCCCGGAATGGCTGGCGCGCATTAACGTGCCGGGCGTGTCGGCGCCGATGGCGCCAGCGGTGGCGCACAGTGCCGCGCCGGTCGCCGCACCGGCAGTCGCCGCCGGCGCCGGACATGGTGCGATCACCAGCTACAGCGCCGCCGCCGGCCGCGCGCTGCCCTCGGTGGTCAAGATTGCCACCAGCGCGCAGAAAAAATTCCGCCATCCGCTGCTCGACGATCCGACGTTCCAGCGCTTTTTCGGCCGCGAGCAGAACAGCAACGCGCAGCAACTGCTCGGCGAAGGCTCCGGCGTCATCGTCCGCACCGACGGCTTCATCCTGACCAACAACCACGTCGTCGAGGGTGCGCAGCAGATTCAGGTGGAACTGCCCGACAAGCGGGTGCTGCCGGCCAAACTGATCGGCACCGACCCGGACACCGACCTCGCCGTGATCAAGATCGAAGGCAGCGATTTCCCGGCGGTGGCGCTCGGCAATTCGGAAGCGCTGCAGGTGGCCGACGTGGTGCTCGCCATCGGCAACCCGTTCGGCGTGTTCGGCAACACGGTCACGATGGGCATCGTGAGCGCGCTCGGCCGCACCCAGATCGCGGACGGCAACCCGTTCGAGAGCTTCATCCAGACCGACGCCGCGATCAACCAGGGCAACTCCGGCGGCGCGCTGGTCAACGCGCAGGGCGAACTGGTAGGCATCAATTCGAGCATCTTCACCCGCACCGGCGACTTTTCGGGCATCGGGTTCGCCATTCCGACGGCGATTGCAAAGCCGATCATGGAGCAACTGATCGCCCATGGCGAGGTCAAACGTGGCTACATCGGCGCCAATCTCGGCCCGGTGACGCCCGACATTGCCAAGCGGCTCGCCCTCAAGGAATCGAAGGGCGCCTTCGTTGCCGCGGTGATCGATGGCGCACCGGGCAGCCGCGCCGGGCTGCGGGTGAACGACGTGATCGTCGAAATCAACGGCCGCGCGACGGTCGATCGCAGCGACGCGGTGAACACCATTGCCATGTCGTCACCGGAGCAGACCATTCCGCTCAAGGTGCTGCGCGAAGGCGAAGTGCTCGACCTGAAGATCACGCTCGGACGGCGGCCGCAGACGCGGCGCCAGTAGCGCTTACGCTGCGCGGGTGTCCGCGCGCGGCGGACTACTCGTTATCTGCGTCGGCGCGGCTGCGCGGTGTGATGAAGCGGCTGACCAGGATGCCGACCTCGTACAGCACCACCAGCGGCACCGCAAGGAACAATTGCGACAGCACGTCCGGCGGCGTCACCACCGCGGCGATCACAAATGCGGCGACGATGAAGTAGCCGCGAAACTCCGCCAGCTGCTTCACCGTCACGATCCCCGCGCGGGTCAGCACTGCCAGCACCACCGGCGTCTCGAAGGTGATGCCGAAGGCGATGAACATGGTCAGCGCGAAGCTCCAGTATTTGTCGATGTCGGTCGCCATCTGCACGCCGACCGGCGTGAAGCTGACGAAGGTCTTGAAGATCGACGGGAACACGACGAAATACGCGAACGCCATACCGGCGAAGAACAACAGCGTCGACGACACGATGATCGGCAGCGCCATCTTCTTCTCGTGCGCGTAGAGCCCCGGCGCGACGAAGGCCCACATCTGATAGAGCACCACCGGCAGCGAGAGCAGAAATCCCGCCATCAGGCACACCTTGAGCGGGATGAAGAAGGTACCGGTGACGTCGGTGGCGATCATCCGCGCGCCTTCCGGCAGCGCGTGCATCATCGGCGCCGCCACCAGCGAGTACAGCTCCTTCATGCCCGGCCAGGCCATCAGCGCAAAGGTGGCGACGAGCACCGCGACGACCGCCTTCACCAGCCGCTCGCGCAGCTCGATCAGGTGCGAGATGAAGGTTTCCTGTTGCGATTCAGACGACATGAGTACGCCGCGATTCCTTGAAATGTCGTCGAAAGCCGCGGCCTAGGCCGCTTTTTGCTTGCCGTCGGCCGGCTGGAGCGCTGGGGCGGCGCTCGCGGCCTCGCTGTACTGCGCCTGCTCGGCGATCGATTTTTCGAGCGCGTCGATCTCGTCGCGGGCGGTCAACGGTGCCGGCGCGGGCGCGGCTGCGGGCGTCGGCAAGGCGTCGGCAACGGCCGGCGGCGCGATGCTGTTGCCGGCGGCCGGATCGCTACCGGCGGCCAGCTTGGCCTGGTAGTCCGACTCCATCTCGCTGAACACTTTGCTCGCGCTCGATGCCTCGTTCTCGACGCTGCGGCCGGCGTCGTTGACGGCGGTCTCGAAGCTGCGCGCGGCCTCCTTGGCCTGCTCCTGCAGCTTGCGCAGCTCGTCCATCTGCATTTCGCGGTCGATGTCCTGCTTGACCTGGTTGGCATAGCTGCGTGCGCGACCGAGCAGATGCCCGAGCGTGCGGGCGACGCGCGGCAGTTTCTCCGGGCCGAGCACGATCAGCGCGACTACCGCGATGATCATCATCTTGCCGAAGGAAAGCTCAAACATGGGGCGCCCTGCGCAAGGACGAAGGACGAAGGACGAAGGACGAAAAGCGGGTCACCGCCTGCGCCCGAATCCAGCCGATTACGTCATTCGTCATTGGTCATTCGTCCTGCGCCAACAGGCGCTAGACCTTGTCGCGCTTGACTTCGCCCTCGATCACCTGCGGCGCGGCCTGGGCGCTGTTCTCGACATTGCCCTTGGCGGCCTCTTCGCCGCCTTTCACGCCTTCCTTGAAGTCCTTCACGGCGCCGCCGAGATCCTTGCCGACATTGCGCAGCTTCTTGGTGCCGAACACCATCACCACGATCAGCAGCACGATCAACCAGTGCCAAATCGAAAACGAACCCATCAGCTAACTCCTCATAGTCCACGCAGCAATGCAAACAGCAGCCACGCAATCAACAAACCCGTGCCGCACTGAAGCAGCGGCAACCAACGAACCGGCGCGGCCCGCCGGCCAGCAAACACCATCAGCACGATCAGCAGCACAATAAACCAGTGCCAGATCGAGAACGTGGCCATCGCGGCCTACGATCAATCGTCCATCGCGATCATGCGGCCCAGCGGCCCCGGCCCACCCAGCACATGCATATGCAGGTGGAACACATCCTGCCGCCCGACCCGCCCGTCGTTGACGATGGTGCGGAAGCCGTCGACCGAGCCCTGCTCGCGTGCCACCTGCGGCGCGACCAGCATCATTTTACCGAGCAGCGACTGGTCGGCCGGCTGCGCCTCCGACAGCCGCGCGACGTGCTTCTTGGGCACCAGCAGGACGTGCACCGGCGCCGAGGGGTGGATGTCCTTGAAGCCAAGCACATCGTCGTCCTCATAAACCTTGGTGGAAGGGATTTCGCCGCGAACGATCTTGCAGAAGATGCAGTCTTTGTCGGTGCTCATGGTGAAGTACGAAAGTGTTTCCGGGCCGGTTTTGGTTGCACTGTGGGAGCGGGCTTGCCCGCGAAACGGCTTTGGCCACAGGCGCCATCGCGGGCAAGCCCGCTCCCACACGCGTCGCTGCCGTTGACGTTCATTTGGGTCGCGAGGCCTTCTCGTCAATGCCGGACAAACCCTCACGGCGGGCCAGCTCGGCCAATACGTCGGCGCCGCCGACATCGTAGCGCGACATCGCGACCAGCATGTGAAACCAGACGTCGGCTGCCTCGCCGACCACGCGCGCGCGATCGTCGGCGCTGGCGTCGGGCTCGGCATCCTTGCAGGCCATGATGAACTCGGCCGCCTCTTCGCCGACCTTTTTCAGCGCGGCGTCGGGCGCCTTCGCCATCAGTTTAGCGACGTAGGAGCTGGCCGGATCGGCGCCGGCACGAGCGGCGATGGTCGCCGCCAGACGGGCGAACACGTCGGCCGCGCCGCCGGATTCGGCGCCGTCGCCCGCGGGCGAGCCCGGCTCAGCGCTCACCGTAAATCTCCGCTTCGGATTTGAGCGGCTCGAACTGGTTGACCCAGCCGCCGTTTTCGAGCTTGCGGAAGAAGCAGTTGCGGCGCCCGGTGTGGCAGGCGATGCCGCCCAACTGGTCCACTTTCAGCAACACCACGTCGCCATCGCAATCGATGCGCACTTCGCGCAGGATTTGCAGATGCCCGGAGCTTTCGCCCTTCATCCAGGCCGCCCGGCGCGAACGCGAGTAGTAGCAGGCGCGGCCGGTTTCGAGCGTGCTCAGCAGCGCGGCACGGTCCATCCACGCCACCATTAGGATTTCGTTGCTCGCGGCGTCCTGCGCGATGGCCGGAATCAGGCCCTGCGCGTCGAAACGCACCTCGGCCAGCGCAGCCGGCGAAATCGCGGCCGACGGCGGCCCGGCAACGGGCGCCACGACGACGGGCGAGAGGGAATCGGACATGACTACAGTCTACCAGCAGGCACAACAGCTTTTTGCCGGAATGCGCATCTGCATTGGGCACACAGCGCAGATATCCATATTATCGACTTTGCCAATTTTCGCGTCTGAGCCCTTATCGAGCGTCGCATTCACCGAAAAGCCATTGCCTTTCCGGCGCGCTGACCAACCGTCGAGCCTCGAAGCTCAGGGCGAAAAGTCCGCCTGGTTTTTCGGGTGCGCGCTGACGAACGCCGGCAGCGTATTGCACAGCGCGTCGATCGCCGCGATGCGCGGATACTTCGCGACATCCACGTTGAAGCGCCGCGCCGAGAACACCTGCGGCACCAGCACGCAGTCGGCCATCGTGGGCATGTCGTCGTAGCAGAAGTGCCCGCTCATGCCGGACTGTTCCAGCGTCTTCTCGAACGCCTCCAGGCCAAGCGTGATCCAGTGCGCGATCCACGCTGACTTCTGCGCCTCGCTGGCGCCCAGCTCGCCCGTGATGTAGTTAAGCACGCGCACGTTGTTCAGCGGATGCACGTCGCAGGCGAGCGCCAGCGCCAGCGCCCGCACATGCGCGCGATCGACCGGGTCCTTCGGCAGCAGCGGCTGGTCGCCGAGCCTGGCGTCGTCGAGATATTCCATGATCGCCAGCGATTGCGTCAGCACGGCGCCATCGTCCGCCACCAGCGTCGGCACCAGGCCGGCCGGATTGAGCTTCAGATACTCCGGCGCCCGGTGCTGCGCCTTCAGCAGGTGCACGCCCACGTGCTGCCAGGTGATTCCCTTCAGGTTCAGCGCGATGCGAACCCGGTACGCCGCCGACGAGCGGTAGTAGTTGTAGAGCTTCATGGGTGATGCCACACGGGAAATGAGTGAGAGCGCCCGGTATCGCTAGTTCGAGAACGCCGCGATGCCGGTCTGCGCGCGACCGAGGATCAGCGCATGGATGTCGTGGGTGCCTTCGTAGGTGTTAACCACTTCGAGATTGACCAGATGACGGGCGACGCCGAACTCGTCGCTGATGCCGTTGCCGCCCATCATGTCGCGCGCCAGACGTGCGATGTCGAGCGATTTGCCGCAACTGTTGCGCTTCATGATGCTGGTGATTTCGACCGAGGCGGTGCCCTCGTCCTTCATGCGGCCGAGGCGCAGGCAACCTTGCAGCCCAAGCGTGATCTCGGTCTGCATGTCGGCCAGCTTTTTCTGGATCAGCTGGTTCGCCGCCAGCGGACGGCCAAACTGCTTGCGGTCGAGCACGTACTGCCGCGCCCGATGCCAGCAGTCCTCGGCCGCACCGAGCGCGCCCCAGGCGATGCCGTAGCGCGCCGAATTCAGGCAGGTGAACGGCCCCTTCAGGCCCTCGACGCCCGGCATCTCGTTCTCGGCCGGCACGAACACCTCATCCATCACAATTTCGCCGGTGGTCGACGCCCGCAGCCCCACCTTGCCCTTGATCGCCGGCGCCGACAGGCCCTTCATGCCCTTTTCGAGGATGTAGCCGCGGATGCGGCCTTCGTCGTTCTTCGCCCACACCACGAACACGTCGGCAAACGGCGAATTGGAAATCCACATCTTGGCGCCGCTCAGCGAAAAGCCGCCCGGCACACTGCGGGCACGGGTGATCATGCTGGCCGGGTCGGAGCCGTGATTCGGCTCGGTCAGGCCGAAGCAGCCGATCCATTCGCCGGTGGCGAGCCTGGGCAGGTATTTCTGCTTCTGCGCCTCGGTGCCGAACTCGTTGATCGGCACCATCACCAGCGAGCTTTGCACGCTCATCATCGAGCGATAGCCGGAATCGACACGCTCGATCTCGCGGGCGATCAGGCCGTAGCAGACGTAGTTGAGACCGGCGCCGCCGTACTGCTCGGGAATGGTCGGGCCAAGCAGGCCCAGCGCGCCCATCTCGCGAAAGATCGCCGGATCGGTGTGCTCATTGCGGAACGCCTCCGTCACCCGCGGCAGCAATTTGTCCTGCGCGTACTGCTGCGCCGTATCGCGCACCATGCGCTCGTCGTCGGTCAGTTGCTGGTCGAGCAGGAGCGGATCGCTCCAGTTGAAGGTGGCTTTGCTGGCGGCCATAGGATGCTTTCGCGATGAGATGTCGAGTTTTGCGCGTCATCGATTCTATTGATCCCGCACGGAAATGGCAGGGCTCGGTTCGTGTCTTTGCTGCGATCCGGCAATCCGACGAAAACCGGCAACCGCTTCTGGGCGCGCAACCCGGCCAGCGAGTCTCCGATGACTCCGATTACTGCGTCGTCCTGCATTGCGGCGGCTCAATCGCCCGCCACCATTGGCCCGCCGGTTGCGGCGTCGCTGTCGTCGAGCGCTTTCGGCCCCAGGTCGAGCAGGCGCTCGACGCGCGAGAACACGGCGGCGCGCGTGCAGGGCTTGCTCATGAACTCGTCGGCGCCGATCCGTTTGACGTAGTACTCCTCGGTGGCGGCCTCGTTGCCGCTCATCATCACGATCGGCACCTTGCCGACGTACTGCGAGCGCCGGATGCGGCGCAGCACATCGAAGCCGGTAATGCCGGGCAACACGATATCGAGAAAGATCATGTCCGGCTTGTTCTTGCGCAGAATTTCGAGCGCCGATTCGCCGTCGAGCGCTTCAAGAATGTCGAAGCCGTTTTCGCGCAGCATGTGGCCGAGGGCGGCCACCATCGTCTTCGAGTCATCGACGATGAGGATGGTCGTTCCGGCGGGCACCGGCGGGCGCGGTCGTCGACGCCGCTCCGCCGATCGGTCGGCTCGCCCTTTCGCCGCATCCGTCGCAGGTTCTTCCACTCGGGGAACCGCAACGTACCGACGACGAAAAAAATCGATGAGTGCCATGTTTGTCAGTTCTCGCCTCCACACCACCGGCGCGGGTCCGCAGCGCCGATCGGCGGCTACGATTTTCAGCGCAGCGTGCCCGCTACGCAAGCGCCCCGCGGCGGCAACCCCCGAGCCCCGACCATGCGGCGGCGCAGACGCGGTTTCGCTTTCGCCGTTCGGCGACGCGGGATAATACCGCTGTGATCCCGAACGACTTCATCGCCCAGCTTCTGTCCCGCGTCGACGTGGTCGAGGTGATCGACCGCTACGTGCCGCTGAAAAAGGCCGGGCAGAACTATCAGGCCTGTTGCCCCTTCCACAAGGAAAAGTCACCCTCGTTCACGGTCAGCGCGACCAAGCAGTTCTATCACTGCTTTGGCTGCGGGGCGCATGGCTCGGCGATCACCTTCCTGATGGAGTACGGCGGCAAGAGCTTCCCCGATGCGGTGGAAGAACTGGCGCAGAACGTCGGCCTCAGCGTCCCGCACGACAACGCCCGGCCGGCCGATCCGCAGGCTGGCGGGCTGTTCGACGTCATGCTCACCGCCGCCGGGTTTTACAAGCAGCAGCTAAAAAACTCGCCGATCGCCATCGAGTATTTCAGGAAGCGTGGCGTCAGCGGCGAAGTGGCACGCCGTTTTCATCTCGGCTGGGCGCCCGCGGGCTGGCAGCCGCTGGCCGAGGCGTTCGCCGACTATGCCGACAATCAATTGCTGGAGACCGCCGGGCTGGTCGCCACCGGCGACGCCGGCAAGCGCTACGATCGCTTTCGCGAGCGGGTGATGTTCCCGATCCTGAACCAGCAGGGCGCGGTGATTGCGTTCGGCGGCCGCATTCTCGGCAGCAAGGATGACGGCAATGGGCCGAAATACCTGAACTCGCCGGAGACGCCTATCTTCAGCAAGGGCCGCGAACTTTACGGCCTGTTCCAGGCGCAGGGCGCGATTCGCAAGGTCAATCGCGTGCTGGTGGTCGAGGGCTACATGGATGTGGTGGCGCTGGTGCAGTACGGCGTCGAATACGTCGTCGCCACGCTCGGCACCGCGACCACCGAAGCGCATGTGCAGCGTCTGCTGCGGCTGGCCGACGAAGTGGTGTTCAGCTTCGACGGCGACGCTGCCGGGCAACGCGCCGCCTGGCGCGCGCTGGAGAACGCGCTGCCGGCGTTGCGCGACGGCAAGCAGATTCGCTTCCTGTTCTTGCCCGAGGAACACGACCCGGACAGCTACGTGCGCGAGCACGGGCGCGAGGCGTTCGAGGCGTATGTCGCCGACGCGCTGCCGTTGTCGCGGTACTGGATCGAGGAGCTGAACAAACGGCATCCGGGCGACAGCGCCGAAGCCAAGGCGGCACGCGCCGCCGCCGCACGTGTGCACCTGGAGCTGGTCAGCGCACCGATGCTGCGTGAATCGCTGGCCAAGGTACTGGAGGGCGACGTCGATATCGCATCGCACACGCTGTTGCCGCCGGTGAAGGCGAAGCCGGCCGAGACCGCCGCCAGCTACGGCGACGGCGGCGACGACGCGACCCGCACACGAACCCGCTACGTGTCGCGCCGGCCGCCGATGCCGCGAAACGACCCCGCCGCGCAGCGCGTGCTGGCCAGCGCGCGGCGCATTCTCGGCCGACCCAAGCTTGCGATGTATCTGGTCGACATGCAGTTCCCCGATCCGGCCAATGCGCCGCAGGTGCTGCGCCTGCTACAGGCGGTCGTGGGCGTCGCCATCCGCTTCCCGGACGAGCCGAACATGGGCGCCCTGCTGGAACAATTTCGCGAGACCGAGTTTGCCGGCGACGTGTCGCGGCTGATCATGGACCGCGACGCCGAAGTCGATGCCTCAATCAGCGACGAGGAAGCGGAAGCCGAATTGCGCGAACTGCGCACGCAGATCGAGTCAGGCCGACTGTTTCCCACGGCGCAGGCGATCGCCGTGCCGCAGAACCTGCAGGGCGTCGGCATTCTGGCGCTGGGCGTCAGGAGGGGTGGTTCTATGCCCCTCCCCCCGGGTGGGGGAGGGGTTGGGGAGAGGGGGGCGGTTGCAAACGAACAACCTTCTTTCGCCTCGCCACCGTCACCCTCTCCCCTCCCCATCTCCCCTCAAGGGAGAGGGGAGCACTCGGAGCAACGCCTGCGCGACTTCGCACGCGAACTGCGCGCCAATCAGACGCCGTGGGAGCAGGAACTCTGGCAGGAGCTGCGTGCTCATCGCTTCGCCGACGTGAAATTCAAACGACAGCAGCCGATTGGCCGCTACATCGTGGACTTTGTGGCGCTCTCCAAATCAGTTGTCATTGAACTCGACGGCTCACAGCATTCGGAAAGTGTGAACTACGATCATGAGCGCGATCAGTTCCTCAAGCGGGAAGGGTTTCGCGTCATTCGCGTCTGGAACAACGAATGGTCGGAAAACCGCGCTGGTGTTCTGGATGCAATATGGCATGCCGTGAATGAACCCCTCCCCCCCAGTGGGGGAGGGGCAGGGGAGAGGGGGGCGGTTGCAAACGAACAACCTTCTTTCGCCTCGCCACCGTCACCCTCTCCCCTGCCCCTCTCCCCTCAAGGGAGAGGGGATGACGCGCGCATTCGCTTCGAAGACGACTTGGACGACATCCCGTTCGACTTCAACGCCAATTTCGCGCCGCCGCCGGATGACCAGCACGACGCGCCTTTCTAGAACCGATAGAACCAACCGACCAGCCTCATGCCCTCTCCGCTAATTTCCACCGCCGATCTCGCCGCGCAACTCGATGCCCCGAATCTCGTTGTCGTCGACAGCCGTCATGACCTGCTGAACCCCGCTCTCGGCCCCGAGGCTTATGCGGCCGGGCATTTGCCGGGGGCGATCTTCATGTCGATCGACGACGATCTTTCCGCCGCTAAGACCGGGCGCAACGGCCGCCATCCGTGGCCGACCGCCGAGGCGTTTGCCGCAACGCTTGGCCGCAAGGGCATTGGCAACGGCAATCGCGTCGTGGTCTACGACGGTGGCAACGCCATGTATGCGGGGCGGCTGTGGTGGATGCTGCGCTGGCTCGGTCACGACGATGTGTTCGTCCTCGACGGCGGCTTTGCGCAGTGGCAGAAGGAAGGCCGGGCCGTCGATAGCACGCCGGGGCAGCGCGCGGCAGCCAGCTTCCAGCCGACCGTGCGCAAGGGCATGCTGCTCAACGCCGACGACACGCTGGCAGCGCTGACCGATCCGGCGCAGCGCATCCTCGATGCGCGGGCGCATGAGCGCTATCGCGGCGACGTCGAGCCGGTTGACCCGGTGGCGGGGCACATCCCCGGCGCGCTGAACCGCCCGTTCGCGCTCAATATGCGCGATGGCGTGTTCAAGCCCGCCGAAGAACTGCGGCGCGAGTTCGAGGTGGTGCTGGCGGGCCGCGCGCCGGCGCAATTGATTCACCAGTGCGGCAGCGGTGTGTCGGCCTGCGCCAACATCATCGCGATGGAGCACGCCGGGCTTGGCGGCAGCCGGCTATACGCCGGTAGCTGGAGCGAGTGGTGCGCCGACCCGGCGCGCCCGGTGGCGCGCAGCTAGGCCACGAGCCCGGGCGATCGGCTCAATCGCGGTAGTTGCCCCAGGCCTTCATCCCCTTGCGCATGAAGCCGACCTGCTGCTCCCACTTCGTGCAGCGGCGGCAGATGAAAGCGTGGGCGCGGATCACCGCGCGTTCGGTGGCCGACAATGCGCGGTCTTCGCGTTGGGAGACGAGGGCCGCGACTTCGCGGCAGGTGCGGAGAAATTTCATCATGCGGTCCTGGGGGCGCCGTTGCCGAACCACTTCTGCTGCAAACATTCCCGCAGCCGCAAGCGCGCCCGGTGCAGCAGCACCCAGGCGTTGGACGAGGTAATCTGCAATTCCTTACAGATTTCGTCGGTGCCGAACTCCATCCATTCGCGCATCAGGAACACCCGCCCCATGGTCGGCGGCATCTGGTTGATGCAGACGTCGAGCACCTCCAGAAACTGCTTCGAATTGAGCGTTTGCTCCGGGTTCGGCCAGTCGTAGGCGTCGCCGCGAAAATGGCCGTCGGGGACGAACAGCAAGTCCTCCAGCTCGGCGTCCTCGTCGGTATTGATCGACGACGCCACCTCGCGCGAGTTGGCGCGCAGGCAATCGATGATCTTGAACTTGAGAATGCCCACCAGCCAGGTCCGAAGGCTCGAGCGACCGCCAAAACTGTGCGGCTTTTCCAGCGCGGCGAGCATCGTCTCGGCGACCACATCCTCGGCCCAGGCATCATTTCGTAGCTGCAAACGGGCGAAACGCAGCAGATAGCTGCGCGACTGCGCCACTTCATCGGCGAACTTGGCGGGATCGGTCATCGTGCACCACGGTCGCCATCAGGCGTCTTTTGCTTGGCGCCGAGTGTATGGCTTTTTGCTTTCATGCGCCAATGGATATGGGCTCAAGGCATAATTTTGCTCAAGTCGACTTTCTTGCATTTTACGGTCTGAGCCCTCATCAAATAACGGTTTCACCAAAAAGCTGATGACTAGTCTGAATGCTCCAGGCCGCCGTCAACGGCTTGCGCGGTGGGCACGTTTTTGCGCCAGACCTGTCCAACCTGCAACTGCGCCACTCGCGCAGCCTGTTCCGATTCGGGCAGAACAATGAAGGAGCCAATCCGATGAAACAGATGTTTGCCATGACGCTGGCCGCCGTTGCGGTGACTGCCGCCGTGGCCCAGCCGGCCCCGTCCTATGCACAGCCGGCCCCGTCCTATGCGCCGCCGCAGCAAAGCTACAGCGACACCGCGCAGGTGCTCTCGGCGCAGCCGATTTACGAGCGCAACAACGTGCCGCGGCAGGAATGCGCGAACGAAACCGTCACCGACACGCGTACCGTGCCGTCGCAAGGCTACGTCGCCGCCAACTATCCGGCCGGCCAGCCGGCACCTGCCCCGACCGGCGAGCGTACCGTCGGCGCCGGCACCATCATCGGTGCCATCATCGGCGGTGTCGTCGGTCATCAGTTCGGCGGTTCGTCGGGTGGCCGCGATCGCGGCACGGCGGCGGGCGCCATTGTCGGCGGCCTGGTCGGCAACCAGATCGAAAACAGCGCGCCGGCGGCCACCGCAGCGGCGCCAGTCGCGAGCGGCCCGTCGCGCGTCGACTACGTGCCGGAAACGCGCACCGTGCAGCGCTGCCGCACCGTGTACGACGGCCGCGATGAAATCGTTGGCTACAACGTGGTCTACCGCTACCAGGGCCGCGATTACACGCAGCGCATGGCCTACGACCCCGGCCCCACGATGAACGTGCGGGTGAATCTGGCGCCGGAAGTGCCGGCACCGCCGCGCCGATAGTCACCGACAGAAGACCTGACAAGACCGGATAACAACGATAACGCCGACGTCCGCTGCAACCGCCGCCCGCGTCTCCTCCCCCGAAATCACGCGAGCGGTTGTCGGCACCGCCACGCTTCTCCCCTGAGCGGCGGCAGTGCCCGATGCACGACGAGCACGGCGAATGACCTGGTGACGAACCGCGCAGGGCCTCCCCTTCCCTGCCTCGCTGCCAAACGCCTCGACGGCTGCCCTTCCTGGCAGCCGTTTTTGTTTCTGCGCCCCGCCCTGTGGGAGCGGCCTTGGCCGCGAAATCCCGGTGTGCGAACTGCGTCATCGCGGCCAAGGCCGCTCCCACAGAACGCGCCACCCGCTGCACCGGAATGCGCCCGTACAATGTGCGCAACTTTTTTCGTCTCACTGGAGCACATCATGATCCGTCGCTATGGCGTGGGCAAGCGTCTTTCCGAAATGGTCACCTATCACGGCTTTCTCTATCTCGCCGGGCAGGTCGCGGCCGACCCGATGGCCGACGTCAAGGGGCAGACCGAACAAATCCTCAAGCAGATCGATGAGCTGCTCGAAGAAGGCGGCGCCACCAAAAAGAGCATCCTGAGCGCCACCATCTATCTCGCCGACATCAACACGTTTGCGCAGATGAACGAAGCCTGGGACGCGTGGGTGCCCGAAGGTCATCCGCCGGCCCGCGCCACCGTCGAGGCGAAGCTCGCCAAGCCGGAATACAAAGTAGAGATCCAGATCACCGCCTGCAACGGCATGAGCCAGCACGGTGGGCACGGTCACGATCACGCGCACTAACGCGCGCGAGGACGAAAGACGAATGACGAATGACGAGTGACGAAATGCGCATTCGACGACGTTAGTGCCGTTTCGCGCGTTTTCTGCATCGTGGCATGCGGAAACTGCATTCATTGCAGAGCAGCACCAGTTAAGCTTTGCGTCATTCGTCCTTCGTCATTCGTCCTAAAACAAAATGCTCGACCCGATCAGAACTCAATCCAGCCTTGCCGCCACGGCGCACGTTCGCGAAGCCGAACAACTGCGCGTGAGCCGGGCAACGTTCGATGAGGTGATGTTCCAGACCTACGTTCCGGCGCAGTTCGTGCCGGTGCGAGCGTCCGGGTCGCGCATCTGGGACAGCGAAGGCCGCGACTACATCGACCTCGCCGGCGGCGTTGCCGTGCTGTCGCTCGGGCATTGCCACCCGGCGTTGAACGCCGCGCTCAAGGCGCAGGCCGATCGCATGTGGCACATCTCGAACTACATGGTCAACGAGCCGGCGATGCGACTGGCGAAAAAGCTGGTCGACGCCACCTTCGCCGACCGCGTGTTCCTGTGCAACAGCGGCACCGAGGCCAACGAGGGCGCGCTGAAGACCGCCCGCAAGTACGCGAGCACCCGCTTTGGCGAGCAGAAGCACCGTATCGTCTCGACCACCAATTCGTTCCACGGCCGTACCTGGCTGGCCGTCTCGACCGGCGGTAGCCCGAAGTACACCAAGGGCATGGGGCCGGTGCCGGCCGGCATCACCCACGTGCCGTATAACGACGTCGACGCGCTGCGCGCGGTGATGGACGACAACGTCGCCTGCATCATCCTGGAGCCGATGCAGGGCGAAGGCGGCATGTTCCCCGGCTCGGCCGCCTTTCTGGGTGCGGCGCGGGAATTGTGCGACAAGCACAACGCGTTGTTGATCTTCGACGAAATCCAGAGCGGCGTCGGCCGCACCGGCGCGCTCTACAGCTACATGCAGAAGGGCGTGACGCCGGACATCCTGACCAGTGCCAAAGGCATCGGCGGCGGCTTCCCGATCGGCTGCTTCATGGCCCGCGCCGAAGTCGCCGAGGTCATGCAGCCGGGCACCCACGGCACCACGTTTGGCGGCAATCCGCTCGGCGCCGCCGTCGCCGAAACGGTGCTCGACATCGTCAACAACGAGGCATTCCTGAAACGCGTGCTGGTCGCCGAGCAGCGTCTGCGCGCCGGCTTCGCGGCGATCAACGGCAGGCACAACGTATTCGCCGACGTGCGCGGCGAAGGGCTCTGGCTGGGCTGCGAACTGCTCGCCAAATACGACAATCGCGCCAGCGAATTCATGAAGGCCGGCCACCGCCACAACGTCGTCTTCCTCACCGCAGGCAACAACAACATCCTGCGTTTCGCGCCCGCCCTCAACATCACCGACGCCGAAATCGACGAAGGCCTCGCCCGCGTCGAGCACGCGGTTGCCGAAGTGGTGGGCGGCTAGACCGACGCGAACGTAGCCCGGCTGCTCGCAGCCGGGTTCCCGTGCACAGGCGCACTCACGTAGCCTCGATCAGCGCAGCGGAATCGAGGGTAAACGGCGCACGGGAGAACAAAGTTTGAACATCGGAAAGTGTTTCGATGCGGGATATTTCAGCCCCATTGAATGCGTTCAGTCACCGCACGATTCTCCGATTCCTGAACTGTAAATCCCATCACTCGCGGAAACTAAGAACTTGTCCGTAAATAAGAGGGGATGGTCAACGCAGGCAGTTTTGTTGCAATCGAGGCGCTTTTTCGAAGACATAGCGGGGCTATGGCGAGAAAAAGCAACGAAGAGTGCGACAAAAATGACCAGTTGACCGCCCCGGTTTATTTGCGGACAAGTTCTAAGCTGCCTCGCGTAACGGCAACTGGAAGTGGCCGGCCACAATGCCGCGTACCGTGATGTCTTCGTCCAGCGCCTCCCAGCGCAGCGCAGCCCCATTCAGACGCAGTTGTACGGCTTTGAGCTGCTCGTCGGTCGCCCCGCTCAGGATGCGAAAACGGTCAGCAGGAAACGCAATCTGCCTGCCATCGGTCAATTCGACGAACACAAGTCGACCGCTCGCCCATGCGCGAATGGCGACGGATTCGGTTTCAACGTCCATGAAATTCATCGTACCGCTCCTTCAGGAAAGCCTGATGCTCCATGACCATGCGTTCAACAAGCCGAATGTCTTTGGCGGACATGCCACGATTGCGCGCCAAAACCACCGGCTCAAGCCAGAACTTCACCTCGCAATCGTCCTTCGCAACATGAATGTGTGGCGGTTCGGCGCCCTCATCGGAATAGAAATGAAAACGGAATCCGAGCAGACGCAGGATAGTCGGCATCGGTCAATTATGGCGTCCAGAAGCGTCGAACGACGGGCGGCGAACTGGTACCGGCGGGTCGTGCGCGTCCACGTTTAGCTCACCACCGTCGCCAACGCCGTCGCCAGCTTCGCCGCGTCCACGCCACCCGCCATTGCCATATCCGGCCGGCCGCCGCCTTTGCCGCCGACTACCGCCGCGGCTTTGCCGACGATCTCACCGGCTTTGAATTTGCCGACGAGGTCGGCCGTCACGCCCGCACACAGGCTGACCTTGCCGTCCGGCGTCTTCGCGCCGAGCAGGATGACGCCGCTGCCGAGCTTGTTCTTGAGCTGATCGACCATTTCGCGCAACGCCTTGGCATCGGCGCCTTCGACTTCGGCGGCGAGGAATTTGACGCCGTCTTTGTCGACCACTTTCGACAGCAGATCGCCACCGGCGGCGGCGGCGAGCTTGCTCTTGAGCGCGGCGAGTTCTTTTTCCATCGCCTTGACGTTGTCCTGCAGTTGCGCGATCTTGTTGACGACCTCGTTCGACGGCGCCTTCAGCGAGCCGGCGATGCTGCTCATCTGCTGGTCGAGCGCCTGCACAAAGGCCATCGCGTTGAGGCCGGTGACCGCTTCGACGCGGCGCACGCCCGCCGCCACGCCGCCTTCGCCGACGATCTTGAAGAAACCGATGTCACCGGTGCGGCCGACATGGGTGCCGCCGCAGAATTCCTTGCTGCTGCCGATTTCGAGCACGCGCACTTCGTCGCCGTATTTTTCGCCGAACAGCATGGTCGCGCCGGAGGTCTTGGCCTTCTCGATCGGCATCACTTCGGCGTGCGTCGCGGTGTTGGCGACGATTTCGGCGTTGACCTTCGCCTCGACCTCGCGAATCTGCTCGTCGGTCATCGGCGTGTTGTGCGCAAAGTCGAAGCGCGTCTTGTCGGCATCGACCAGCGAACCCTTTTGCGCGACGTGGCTGCCCAGCACTTCGCGCAGCGCCTTGTGCATGATGTGGGTGACCGAGTGGTTGCGCATGGTGCGGATGCGCGCGTGTGCGTCTACGGAGGCCGCGACCGGCATGCCGATGCGCAGTTCGCCTTGCTTCACCACGCCGTGATGGCCGAACACGTCGGGCACGACCTTTTGCGTGTCGGCAACCGCGAACAGCGTGAGGCAGGTGTTGCCACCGGTGATCTCACCCCGGTCGCCCACCTGTCCACCACTCTCCGCGTAGAACGGTGTGCGGTCAAGCACCACGATTCCGGCGTCGCCTGCAGCAAGCGATTCAACCGGCGTGCCGTCCTTGTAGAGCGCGATGACGTGCGCTTCGTCGGCCAGTTTTTCGTAGCCGTGGAACACCGTCTTCGGGCCGTCGTAGGCGAGCACCTCGGCAGCCTTGAATTTGCCGGCGGCACGCGCCTGCGTGCGCTGCTTTTCCATCGCCGCTTCGAAGCCGGCTTCGTCCACCGTCACGCCGCGCTCGCGGCAGACGTCGGCCGTGAGGTCGAGCGGAAAGCCGTAGGTGTCATAGAGCTGGAAGGCGACGGCGCCATCTAGCGTCTTGCCACCGTCGGCCAAAGCCTTCTCGAGGATCGCCATGCCATGCGTCAGCGTTTCGCCGAAGCGCTCTTCCTCGGTCTTCAGCGCCTCGGCGACGCGGTCCTTCGCGGCGCGCAGTTCGGGGTAAGCGTCACCCATCTGCTGGTCCAGATCGGCGACCAGCTTGTAGAAGAACGGTTTGGTCTGACCAAGCTTGTAGCCGTGGCGCAGCGCGCGGCGGATGATGCGGCGGAGCACATAGCCGCGGCCTTCGTTGGACGGAATCACGCCGTCGGCGATCAGGAACGAGCAGGCGCGGATGTGGTCGGCAATCACGCGCAGCGACGGGTTGCTCAGATCGGTACAACCGGTCTCGCGTGATGCGGCGTTGATGAGTGCGACGAAAAGGTCGATCTCGTAGTTCGAGTGCACATGCTGCAGGATGGCGGCGAGGCGTTCGATGCCCATGCCGGTGTCGATCGAAGGCTTGGGCAGCGGCTTCATCGGGCCGTCCTTCACCTCGCGTTCGAACTGCATGAACACGAGGTTCCAGATTTCGATGAAGCGATCGCCGTCTTCCTCCGGCGAACCGGGCGGGCCGCCGGGAATGTGCGGGCCGTGGTCGTAGAAGATCTCGCTGCACGGGCCGCAGGGCCCCGTGTCGCCCATCATCCAGAAATTGTCGCTGGCGTAGCGGCTGCCCTTGTTGTCGCCGATGCGCACGATGCGCTCGACCGGCACGCCGATTTCGTCTTTCCAGATGCCGTAGGCTTCGTCGTCCTCGGCGTACACCGTGACCAGCAGTTTTTCCTTCGGCAGACCGTAGACGACGGTCAGCAGCTCCCAGGCGTACTTGATGGCGTCGCGCTTGAAATAGTCGCCGAACGAGAAGTTGCCCAGCATCTCGAAGAAGGTGTGATGGCGCGCGGTGTATCCCACGTTCTCCAGATCGTTGTGCTTGCCGCCGGCGCGCACGCTGCGCTGCGCCGTGGTCGCCCGCTTGTAGGCGCGCTTGTCGGCGCCGGTGAACACGTCCTTGAACTGCACCATGCCGGAGTTCACGAACATCAGCGTCGGGTCCGCCGCGATGAACAGCGGCGACGAGGCAACGCGGGTGTGGCCCTTGGATTCGAAGTAGGCGAGGAACTTTTCCCGGATTTCTGCGAGTTTCATGACGTCTTCTGGTGGTTGATGCGGCGACGCGCCCATGCGGCGATGGGCTGGCGACGAGCCGTCGGTACGCCGCCGGCAAGGCTGCGTCCGACGCGCGAAACCTTTGATTTTACGGCGCCGGCGGGCAGTTTCGGCAGCGCGCCGTTGCCAAATTGGCATGACGCCGGGCCGGTTGGCAGGCATGCAACTTTTCGTCGAAAACGTTATGCCAAAAGGGCTCGGATGCACAAAACATGAAAAGTCGACTTTTTATGTTTTTACATGCTTAACCTATATGGAATAACGCTTTCATCCAAAAGATGCTCACCGCCACTGCCATCGAATCGCGATTGAAACCGGGGCCGGATGCGGCGCCAACCTTGCGCGATAATTGGGCACTTGGAACGCATTACCCTCCCCGAAGCCGCGCCGGATCGACCGGCGGCCTCCCCGACCACTTCTTCCGACTCGCCGAACGGCCCTCCAGGCGCAGCGGATGAGGCGGCGCAGCCCGGCGCCCTGCCGCGCGAGCTGTTCGT
Source organism: Betaproteobacteria bacterium (assembly GCA_027492485.1). GTDB lineage: Bacteria > Pseudomonadota > Gammaproteobacteria > Burkholderiales > Casimicrobiaceae > Casimicrobium. Next base: position 67,333 of record JAPUER010000083.1, on the reverse strand, counting down.
GCTGGTGGCCTTCCTGATCGTCGCCCACACCGCCTTCAACGGCATCCGCATCGCCACCTCGCTGGCGGCGATCAAGGCCGGCGGCGGCGCGCTGTGGGTGGGCCTGCTGACGGCGATGTTCAACATCGTGCCTGCCTTCGTCGCCATCCGCGTTGGCCGTCTGGTCGACCGGGTGCCTCTGCGGCGACCGCTGATCGCCGGCTGCGCGCTGGTGGCGCTGGGCGGCACGGTGGCGGCGATCGAGCCGATGCTGGGCATTCTGGCGCTCTGCGCGATCGCCATCGGCATCGGCTGGATGGCCATTGCCGCGTCCTCGCAGTACGCAGTCGGGCTGTTCGGCGGCAGCGAGAACCGCGTGCGGGCATTCAGCGTGATGTCGATGGGGTTCTCGATTTCGAGCTTTCTCGGCCCGCTGATCGCCGGTTTCATGATCGACCATGTCAGCTATCGCGCCGCGTTCGGCGTGCTGGCCGCGCTGCCGGCGCTGGCCGCCGTCGCCTTCGCCACGCGCTGGCTGAAGCTGCCGACGGTGGCGGCGCGCGAGGACGCAGCGAACGGCGGCGCCCGCGAGCTGCTGCAGATGCCCGCCGTGCGCAACACGCTGATCTCCGCCGCCTTCATCACCGTCGGCTGGGATCTCTACATCTTCATGGTGCCGGTGCTCGGCACCCAGCTCAGCCTGAGCGCCACGCAGATCGGCTCGGTGCTGTCGTTCTTCGCGGTGGCGGTGTTCGTGGTGCGGCTGTTCATGACGCGGCTGACCGACCGCCTGGGCGAGCGCGGCGTGATGGTGTCGGCGATGGCGCTGGCGGGCTGTACCTTCATTGCCTTCGGCTTTGCCCACAACTACGGCGTGATGATGGCGCTGTCGTTCGTGATCGGCCTTGGCCTCGGCGCCAGTCAGCCGATCGTGCTGTCGATCCTGCATGACGCCGCGCCGCCGGGGCGCATCGGCGAGGTGAACGGCATGCGGATGACGATGATCTCCACCAGCCAGTGGACGATGCCGCTGGTGTTCGGCATGCTCTCGGCGAGCACCGGCACGCTGCCGCTGTTCCTGATCATCGGCGGCGGCATCCTGTCGGGAAGCTGGTTCGCGCGGCGAAAACTGCCGGGCGTCTAGCCGCCACCGGTGAGTTCACCGACATGACGTCGATCCCGACCTGCACGCTGACCACGGGGGCCGCAACAAAGTTCGTTTTCGATGTACACCGCGACATGCGATGGACATCGTCAACGTTGTGGGAGCGACCTCGGCCGCGATACCCGGAATGCGCATTAGCGATCGCGGCCAAGGCCGCTCCTACAGGCAACAGGCAAGGAACCGACACATGGCTGCGACGAAAGACATTGCCGCAAAGACTGAAAAAGCGGGCGCAGTGCCGCGCTGCTTCTGGGCCACCGGTGTGCCCGATTTTTACGAGAAATATCACGACGAGGAATGGGGCGTGCCCTGCTTCGACGAGCACAAGATGTTCGAGATGCTCATTCTCGAAGGCGCGCAGGCGGGGCTGTCGTGGCAAACGGTGCTCGCCAAGCGCGAGAACTACCGCAAGGCGTTCGATGGTTTCAACGTCGAGAAAATCGCACGCTACAAGGAGCCGAAGATCCAGAAACTGCTGCTCGACGCCGGCATCATCCGCAACCGGTTGAAGATTCGCGCCGCCGTGACCAACGCACAGGCGCTGCTGAAACTGCGCGAGACAGTCGCCCGCCCGCAATTCGCGCTGACCGATTTCTTCTGGCAATTCGTCGACGGTCGCCCGCAGCAGTCCGCGCTCAAACGCAGGGAGGACGGGAAGGCCACCACGCCCGAGTCCGATGCGCTGTCAAAAGCGCTCGCCAAGGCCGGCTTCAAATTCGTCGGCTCCACCATCGTCTACGCCCACATGCAGGCCTGCGGCATGGTCAACGACCATCTCACCAGTTGCTGGCGGTACGAGGCAGTGCGGGAGATGGGGCGAAAGCTGTAGCGCCGTTTTTTCGCCGCGGCCGGCGGCGGTGTACACCGTCTCCGTTGCCGGATCGCGTTCGCGCGCGTGAATCGGGCGTGAAGCGAGCGTGAATCGATAGCGACGCGGCGTATCCGCGCAGTCGTCAATCGAACAGCGAACCGAGCAGACTGCCAATCCCGTCGGTGACCAGATCGACGATGCCCTCGCCGGCGCCCGATGCAACATCGCCGACGCTGTCCAGCGCGCTGCTGCCGATGTCGCTTGCTGCGCTGCCGAGCGTATCGCCGATCGCACTGGCGGTGCCCGATCCTGCGCTGCTGAAGACGCTGCCGATTTCGCCGAGCAGGCTGCCGCCGCCCGCAGCGGCGTTGCCCGCGGCGCCGAACAGCACATCGGTGGCCGATGGCAGCACGTCGGTCGCCGCGCTGGCGATCGACGACGATGTCGCATCGGTGAAGACATTGCTGCCGATCTGGGAGATGAGACCGCCGCCGACATCGGCCCCGGCCGCGCCGAACGCATTGCCAGCGGCGCCAAGCCCACTGCCAAACAACGCATCGGTCGCCGTCGGCAGCGTATTGCCCACGCCTGCGCTGGCGCCTGTGCCTAGGCCCGACCCAATCGATTCGAGCAAGCCCCCGGTCACTGCGGTGCCGGTGTCGGCCAGCACCGTGCCGGCGCCGGCCCCGACGGCGGCGGGTGCGGCGCGGGCACCGGCATGACCGACGCCGCGCGCCGCCGCGCGGCCAAGCGCGAACAGGATGTCGGCCGCGAGATCGGCGCTGTCCCAGCTGGTCCAGCCACCGGATGAGGTCGAGTTGTAGCCGTAACCGGGCGCTTGCGCGGGATACTGCACCGGCACTTGTTTATGCCGCTCCTGCAGATAGTGATCAATCGCTTTTTTGGCCGCATCGCGATCGAACACCGACACCGGCGCGCGGCAGTATTCACAGGCGTCCGTCTTGCCGATGTTGACCGGCGCCGCGCAACTGGAGCACTTGATCTGCTGCACGCTGGCGGCCAGTTTGGCGCGTTCCTGCTGCGTCAGCTCACGAACAAACTGCTTCTCGGCGAGGAAGTTGTAGAACGTGGTGAGGCGGCCGTGGCCCTTCGGGCATGACTGATAGGCGAAGCGGGTGTTTTTGACGCGATCATTGGTCAGCCGCATGCCGGTGCCGCAGCTCACGCAGCGCAGCCCTTCGCCAAATTTGCTGGTTGCATTGCTCGACGTGCCGCCACGCTCGTTGATGAGCTGGAACAGCGCGACCGTGCCGTCGGGCGACAGTTGCGAGCTTTCCCACTGGTCGAACCAGATGACATTGCAGTCGTGGCAAACGTCGAGTTCGACGCTCTGGCCGTAGTGTCCCGGCAGGTCGTAAAGCGACATCAGCGTGCTGCAGTTGGTGCAGCGCTTGTCCGACTGGCGACTTTGCAGCGGCGGAAATTGCGAGGCAGACATGGAAGTTCCTGACCAACACGGCGGGCTCATATCCGGCGCCGCAACGGAGCGCGCGGCGACCCGGCGAGCGACGTGACGGGCATTAGCTTAACGGCAAATGCAGCGGCGCGCTGACTACTCACCCGGCGTGCGACGAAGCGCCGGCAGGCGCGACAAGGGCGCTATTCGTCCGACGGATCGGCGTCGTTGCGGGCGCCCCAGGGCCGTGCACGGCGGAAGGAGCTTTTGAACGAACCGCGCAACCGGCTTCCGGGCGCCGCCACCTGTTCCTCGCCGGCAGCCGTTGGCTCGGCCGTCTGCTTGCCGTCGCCCATCGCCTTGCGGCGGCCGAAGCCGCTGGGCGTGCGACCGGTTGTCCGCAGTGAACTGGTGCGCGTGTATTCCTGTGCGACGGGCGCCTCGCCGAACAGTTCCGGCTCGGCGTCGGCCTCGGCCTCGGCGCTTGCCGCCTTGCCTGCCGCCCCCGCTCGCCAGCCACCGCGGCTGGACAGGCCGGCCCGCCGCGCGCCGCCGGACGACGGCGCTTGCGGAACGATCTTGAACGCGTCGCCGAGATGAAAGCCACGGCTCAGCAGAAAACGTATCTGCTTCTGGCGTTCTCTGTCGTCCGTCGGGGTCTCACCGCCAAAGCGCCGCTGCCAGAGCGCGCGGGCAACTTCGGCGTCATCCTGCGCCAGCGCCTCAAGAGCAAGCTTCGCCGCATCTTTCTTGATGCCGGCCTGGGCGAGCTTGTCTTCGATGTAGCGGCGGCTGGCTTGACCCGTGAGCCGCCGCACCATCGCCTCGGCATAGCGTTCGTCCGACTGCCAGCCGGCGGCGGCGAGTTCGTCGAGAAGGCGCTCGACTTCGTCCTTTTTCTCGCTGGCGCTGTGCGCGTCGTCGCGCGCCCGGCGCTCTCGCGCCTGCGCCAGTTTGCGCAACAGTTCCTCGCGCGAATGCTCGCGCGTGGTCAGCAGGCGCAACGCTTTGTTGCGCAACTTTTTGGCGGCTTCGAGCTTGTCGGCGTCGCTGCGATCCTTGCTGGCCATGAGCGGATTATTGATCGCCAGTGGCAGAACGGGAAGTGCGAGCGAGAGTTGCATGCGTTTCTCCCTTGTCCGGCGGCGAAGACGCCGGTCGCTGGCTAGCCGCGGCGGCAGCGGCAGCGGGCAAACGCGGCTGCCGACGCCGCTGCCAATGCGTCTGCCCACGCGTCATACCGGCGCCGCCCGCGTCCGGCCGGTCAATCGGTTGGGCTATTCGTCGTCCGGCGAGCCTTCGTCTTTCGACACCGCGCCGCCAATGGTGATGCCGACTTTTTCGCGAATCTTGTTCTCGATTTCTTTGGCGAGCGCCGGGTTTTCGCGCAGATATTCGCGCGAGTTGTCCTTGCCCTGCCCGATGCGGTCACCCTGATAGCTGTACCAGGCGCCGGATTTCTCGATGAAGCCGTGTTCGACGCCCATGTCGATGATCTCGCCTTCGCGCGAGATGCCGTGGCCGTACATGATGTCGAACAGCGCCTCCTTGAACGGCGGCGCAACCTTGTTTTTGACCACCTTGACGCGGGTTTCGTTGCCGACGATTTCGTCGCCCTTCTTGATGGCGCCGATGCGGCGTATGTCCATGCGCACCGAGGCGTAGAACTTGAGCGCGTTGCCGCCGGTGGTCGTCTCGGGGCTGCCGAACATGACGCCGATCTTCATGCGGATCTGGTTGATGAAGATGACCAGCGTGTTGGTGCGCTTGATGTTGCCGGTGAGCTTGCGCAGCGCCTGGCTCATCAGACGGGCCTGCAGACCGGGCAGTTGATCGCCCATTTCGCCTTCGATTTCGGCCTTCGGCACCAGCGCGGCGACCGAGTCGATGACGACGATGTCGACGCCACCGGAGCGCACCAGCATGTCGGCGATTTCGAGCGCCTGCTCGCCGGTGTCCGGCTGGCTGATCAGCATGTCCGGCACGTTGACGCCGAGCTTGGCGGCGTAGATCGGGTCAAGCGCGTTTTCGGCGTCGATGTAGGCGGCGACGCCGCCTGCTTTCTGGATTTCGGCGACCACGCTCAGGCAGAGCGTGGTTTTGCCGGACGACTCGGGGCCGTAGATTTCGACCACGCGGCCGCGCGGCAGGCCGCCGATGCCGAGCGCAATGTCGAGCCCGAGCGAGCCGGAGGAGACGGCCTGAATGTCGTGTTCGGTGCTGCCCTCACCCATCTTCATGATGGAGCCCTTGCCGAATTGTTTTTCGATCTGCGAGAGCGCGGCGGCGAGGGCCTTTTTGCGGTCGTCCATGGCGAGTTCTTTGGTCATTTTGGTCATCCTTGCATTGTAGGTAGGGCAACCTGCGCATTCCTCACGTGAGCGACCTCGTCAGGAATGGTGCCTCGCAGGTTGCCGGAAAACGTCCGGCAAAACGACAGTCACCGTAGTGATTTGATCCCGTGTGCGACTTGCGTTTATTCACAGCACTGGATAAAATTCACTGTATGGATGCGCACTGTATAGCTTTACAGTATTCATGTCAAGCGGTCGCTGCGCAAATTTCTGAACCGTTGGAGAACTCGCATGCGCCCCTTGACCGCCCGCCAGGCTGAAATCCTCGCCCTGATCCAGGACTTCATGGAGCGCTCCGGCTTTCCGCCGACCCGCGCCGAAATCGCCGACAAGCTCGGCTTCAAGTCCGCCAACGCCGCCGAGGAACATCTGCGCGCGCTCGAGCGCAAGGGCATTCTCGACATCCTGCCCGGCGCCTCGCGCGGCATCCAGTTGAAGCAATCCGGTCTGCCCGGCTTGCCGCTGATCGGGCGCGTCGCCGCCGGCTCGCCGATCCTCGCCGAGGAAAACGTGAAGTCGCGGCACAAGATCGATCCGGCGCTGTTCTCGCCGACGGCGGACTACCTGCTCAAGGTCAAGGGCGACTCGATGATCAACATCGGCATCATGGACGGCGATCTGCTCGCGGTGCACAAGACGGCCGACGCCCGCTCGGGGCAAGTGGTGGTGGCGCGCATCGACAACGAGGTCACCGTCAAGCGCCTCAAGCGCAAGGGCAACGCCATCGAACTATTGCCCGAGAACGATTCGATGAGTCCGATCCCGATCGATCCGGCGACCAGCGATTTCGCCATCGAGGGGCTCGCCGTCGGCGTGATCCGCTCGGGCGGCATTCACTAGCCGGGCGCTGTCGCGGCTCGACATAACGCCGGAAAAGTCAGCAGCTTTTTATTGAAAGCGGCATCGGCATAGGGCGCCGCCGCGTTTTTTCCGCAAAGTCGACTATTTGACGTTTCACGCTCCGAGCCCATATCCAGTGGGATTTTTGCTGAAAAGCTATAGTCATTTCGGCAGGATGCCGTGCGCGATCAGCGCGGCCCGGACCCGCGCCGGGTGATCGATCAGTACGGCGCGCCAGCCGCGTGCCTGCGCCGCCGCCACGTTCGCCGGCGAATCGTCCAGAAACAGCGTGTCCGCGGGGTCGAGCGCATAACGCTGCTCCAGCGCGGCGTAGATGGCCGGGTCCGGTTTCGACAATTGTTCGCGACCGGAAAAAATGCCGCCCTCGAAACGGGCGATCCACGGGCAACGACGCTCCAGCACACCGGCAAACGCAACGGGCATGTTGGAGAGATAGAGCACCCGGTGCGGCGCCGCAGCGGCGGCGCCATTCGCCGCGTTCCCGGTTAGCGCCACCACCGCGGCAACCGAATCGTGCAGGATCGGCAGCACGTGCGGAATGCCATCGACAAAGGCCGCCAGGCTCTCGCGGTCCAGTCCGAGGCGCCGGGCGCTGCGCGTCGCCAGCTCGTCGCCGCCGAGTGCGCCGCGATCGAAATCCTGCCAGTCCCGATGCTCGATCAGCGCCGGCGCCAGATCGGCCGCAGCGTACCGCGGCCGTTTGTCCGCAGGGTAATGCAGGTCGATCAGGCGGACCGGATTCCATTCCACCAGCACGTTGCCGAAGTCGAAAACAATGTTCATGTGCAAAGCATACGGTCAGCCAGTGCGGCAGCGTCTCGCGCATGCCGCAATGTGATGAAATGCAACGGCACCGCATCATCGCATCAACGTCCGCCATGACCACGCTGAACGCAGAATTGTTCGAATCGCTTCTGGGCAAACGCCTTTCCGTCGACGTCGATGGCGGCGTGGAAATGTGGAGCGTCGACGGCGTCACCCGACGCGAGCGCCATGCCGTGCGCGACGACCAGCCGTTCAATGTCTATCTCTCGGCGCCGGCCGGCAACGACCGCCGCCAGGGCCTGCGCCGCGCCGTGCTGCCCGACGGCGAAGCCATCGACTTCTTCGCCGTGCCGATCGCAGCGACGCGCGACGGCGTGAGCTACGAGGTGATTTTCAACTAGCGGGCGGACACTGCATGTAGAGATAGATGCCGCGCGTCTCGACGGTGCGGAAGCCCTGCCGCTCGTACAGTCGCCGCGCCGGGTTGAAGGGCTCTACGTGAAGACCTGCCGGCACATCGCGACCGTGCGCCTGTGCAACGATCGCACCACTCAACGCACCACCAATGCCGCGATTGCGCCACTCCGGCAACAAGCTGATTTCCATGAGCCGCGTCTCGAACGAAGTCGCGTGCACGTACACGCGCCCGATAGGCTGATCACTCCGAACAATGACCAACAGATCGGCGTCCGCATAGTGAAGACGGTAGTGCGAATGCTGTGCATCGAACTGCGAACGACAGAACGCGGCTTTGGCTTCCGCTGACCATGGCACAGCAACCAGCTCGTCAGCGCGCGTCTGCGCAAACAGCATCGCGCAAAATCCACGGTCCTGCGGCACCTCGGGACGGACACGGAGAGCATCATTCGGAAAGGCGGTGAGCAACGCCGCGTTGAGCACCGCAGTCAGGGATGACGACGCGGACTCCACTGTGTGCGCTGGCGCCGCTACAGCCACTCGCCGTAAACCGCGAAGGTCAGATAGGGAAAGTCCAGCGCGTGCAGTCGTGACTGACGCAGCGGCGCAGAAAGTTCTCCCGTAAAGGCGTGATCGGAAATGTCAGGCGGCAAGCCGGTCGATGCGCGCGGCCCTGCCAACACGTACACACCCGGCTTCAATGCCGGCCCCGCACCACTGGCCGCGAATGAAAAGAATGCCGAACTGCGCTTGCCGTCGGCTGCCGAAACTCGCGTCACCTCAAGTCCAGCGAACGCGTCGTTGTGCGCGGTAAACGTCACGCCGGGGCTGGTCCCGCCGTTTTCCGAGGGTGCGTGCGACCAGATCATGTGGCGCGCGGTCACGCCGTCCGATGTGATGACGACGCCGTCGATATAGAGGTGATCGCTGGCGAGCGACTTGAGCCCCCCTACAAATCCCCGCCAAGTGACGTCGCGGATCGGCGAAAGAGACCGGCTGGCGCCGTCAACTGTAGTCGGCTGCCCGCTGGTCAGCGACGGCAACTCACCCACGCGAGCCAGAGCAAACGGCAGCGCACCCCCGAGGTCGAACGCAGCTATCGGCTCGGTGACGAGCGCACGGCCCCCGCCTTTCAAGCTGCCGACTGCGGGCACAACCGGCAATCCGGCTGGCGCATTCAGCCACGCGGCACCCACGCCGGCCATCGCCACGCCTGCGGAAGTGGCCGCCGATGCTGTCAAAAAATCTCGTCGATCCATGGGCCTGACTCCGTCTGTCTGTTACTACCCGTACCTCGTCTGCGTCAACCGCGCGACGGGAAAATACCCTGCAGGGCGATGCAAAACGATAGTGTCAGGTAGGGTTGCATATTGTTGTGCGGAAGACTCCCGCCATAGAGGCTGAGCGCCGATCCCGCCATCGGTGTGAGAGCGGTCGGCCCACCGTAGAGCAAACCACCCGTCGAGCGTGCCATCGCCTCCGTGGCGTTTGACGCGCGGTCCTCTCCGATGTCGTTGTAGGTGTTCAACGCATGGGAGTGCGACGGCATTTCCGATTGAAGCAGCGTCGCACTCCCGGCGCCGCCCGTTTCGCCCACAAAGTATTGCGACAACCCCGGGCCTTGGCCCGCACCGAGCGGGGCCGAGCCCTGCAAATCGGGTAATGCAAACGTGCTTCTGCCGTCCCCCCCGTAGTTGGTACCCAAGAGCGAAAACAGCGCCGTATTTTGCGAGATCGGCAGGATCTGTCCGCTGCACAGCGCCCAACCGCTCGGCGCAAAGCTAAAGGGGAAGATACGAATTTCGGCAACAAATGGATCAGACACGATGACCTCCCCTAGGTTGACGACGGAAAAATGCCGAACAACGAAATAATGAAGTTGATGCACAGAAACGGCTGCATGTTTTCGTGCGGCTGACTCCCGCCCACTGGCGCAATCGACTGCGCATTCAGGGCAAGCGTCGGCATCGCCGCGAAGAACGGCGTCGCGGTCAGCGGTGTGCCTATCACGTTCCCCTGGGCGTTAAGTACCGTGGCCGCGTCTTGCGAGGCCATGAATGCGTGGCTATGACCGGGTACCTGCAACATCGTCAAGGTCACGCTTTCCGTGCCGGCACGCTCACCGATCACGCGCGTAGATAACCCGGGGCCCGCACCCTGATGGATCGGGACGCGGCTCTGCAGATCGGGCAGATTGAATGTCTCTTGGCCGTCGCCGCCGTAAGTGGTGCCGATCAACTGGAACAACACATCGTTCTCGGCGATCGACATCGTCTGCCCCTGGCAAAACGCCCAGCCGACTGGCGCAAAAGTGCCTGCGAACATGCGAATTTCGCCCACATAAGGTTGTGCCATGACGATCGCTCCTTAATTTTGGCTGGGGAAGATGCCCTGCAGCGCGATGCAGAATGAAACCGTGAGAAACGGCTGCATGTTGTTATGCGGCTGACTGCCGCCCACCGAGCTCACTGTCGCCGGATGCAGCGAGGTCAGTGAGGTGGCCGGTCGATACGCCTCATAGTTGGCGGAATTGGCGAGCGTCACCGTGTTGCCCGGGACCGCCGTTGTCGCGGTCATGTTCGAAGCCTGCAGGACGTGGGTGTGCTGCGGCGTCTCGTTGGCCGTCACCGTGTGGCTCTCTGCGCCCGCTCGTTGCCCGAGCGTGAAACCGGAACCGAAATGGATAGGCACGCGTCCGCGGAGGTCGGGCACCGCGAAGGTCGTCTGCCCGTTGCCGCCATACGTCGTTCCGAGTAGAGCGAACAGTGCTTGATTCTGATTGATCGACAACTGCTGCCCATTGCAGGGAGCCCACCCTGATGGGATGACGTTGAAACTCATCAAGCGAATTTCCGAGAGAAACGGTACAGCCATGGTGTTCCTTCGTTAGTGTGAGTGCGTGCAGCACGAATCGCACCAGGCACAGTGCCCGGTGTTGGTGTTATCTAGGGGAGCGACGGACTGGTGGGCAAGGTACAGCCGGTCGATGTGAGGCTCACCGTTCCCAGCAGCTCCGTCGTAACGCCGGCAGCTGGATGATTCGCAGCCAGTACCGCCGCCGCATTTGCGCCCGCGCCAAACAAGTTGGCAACAGCCGGACTCACTTGGCGCACACGGAGGTCAAATCCGCCGGATGCGGTATTCGCGTTGTTGCCGGACAGATTCAGGCAGGCTGTGGATGACTGTCTCGCCTGCACAACCAGCGCATGCAGTGAATTCGTGGGGTCAGTCCACGCAACGGTGTTGTTGAGTATGGTCGCGTGGAAGTTCGGACTCGTATCGGCATCCGGCGTGTCAACCAGAAGTCCTCTCGACGTCCCATTGGTGCTGTGCTGGGTAATGTTGTTGTCGTGAACATGCACTAACCCCTGTGCGACGGCGCCCGGCGTACTTGTGAGGAACGCAATCACGGAGTGATTGGTTGCGGTCTGAGGCGATGTAACCACGTTGTTGCGGATCCGCGCATGCAAAGCTGATGCCGCTGTTGCGTTACCGGGCGTTTGCCCAACATAGATCGCAGCGCCGCCAAAACCCGTCGTCGGCGAACCGGGAACCAAGTTGCCATCAACATCAAGGAACAGTCGCCCATTCGCGCCGTTGGAGAACACCACGCCCTCATTGCCCTGAGTGGTCTTCGACCAGCGCGAATTTCTCAGCGTAAAGTGCACCGCCGATGACCCGTTCGCCGCAGCCTGAATGGCCTGCGACTTGTTGTCGTCGAACTGGCTGTTATCGACCAGCACACGACCAACCGCTGTGTTTTGCAGCTCCATCTGGATGCCGTCGGCGCCGCCAGTCGTGCTATTGCTCTTGATCACCGTGCGCGTGATGGTCAGGCCGAAGTTGTTGCTCTGGCCGTAGATTTCGAGGTTGTGCTCGATGCCGCCCGAAATCCAGCTGTCGGTAATGGCGTTGGTCGCACCGCTCAAGCCGTTGATGCCCGGATTGCCCGCCACTTCCAGCTTGCCGAAGACCAGCGGCGCATCCTGCCCCGACGTCGTCGCGCCGATACTGCCGTCGATCACGCTGCGGTTCAGCATGAAGTTGGTGGTATTGGTGGCGTAGATACCAAAGTTGTGCGCCGACGTGCCGGTGACGTGCATGCGGGTCAGCGAGATGTTCGCGGCGCTGTCCAACCGGATGCCGGTTGCCGCATTCTGGATCGTGCCACCCGTGCAATCGGCGAACGTGGGCGCCGTCGCAATCGTAGTGTTGTTAGCCACAACGCCACCGCAGGTTCCGCCCGAGTTGCCGGTGACGGTCAAGCCCCCAGTACCCGTGTTGCTCAGGTTGATGCCCATGTTGGCGCCATTGACGTTGATGGTCTGGAAGGTCAAGCCGGACCCGGCTATGGTGGTGCCCGAGACGCTGAGTGCCGTGCCGGCCGTGGTGGTGATGGTGTTGCCCGTGCCCTGAACGGTGATCGTTCCTCCGCCCGAGGCCACCAGTCCGCCACCCGTGGACGCCGTGACGACCAGACCACCCACACCGCCCGTTCCCGCGAGATAGCTGAACGAGCTGTTCGTGAAGTCGAGCGCGTTGCCGGTTGCGCCATTGGTGGTCATGTTGATCGTCAGTTCGGTCATGATGATGCCGGACTTGCCGTTGGCCGTGATGCCTTTGTTTGCGCCCGCCACCGGTCGCAGATTGAGCCCACGGATGTGGCTGAGCGTGTTCGCGGTGACTGTCGTGTGCACGGTCGGCGCCGTCAAGTTGACGGTCGGCCGCGCGGTCGATCCTGCGGGTGGTGTGATGCCGAAAAGTGCGTCGAAGCTCTCCGCCGTCACTCCTTGCCCGATCATGCCGTTGCCGTTGTTGAGCGCGATGGCGGACGGCGTAGTGTAGTTGCCATTGTCCATGATGAAGATGTGCGAATTGACGTTCGCACCAATCGCCGCCACGGCGCGCGTCAGCGTACACGGGACGTCCAGCGCACAACTGCTGGCGCCGGATCCCGCGGATGAAACGAAGTAGATCGCCGGGGCGGCTACGGTGAAGGTCACGCTTGCCGCAGCGCTGGTCGCTGCCGCGCCCGGCGTGCCGTTGTCGCTCACGGTGTAGGTGAACGTGACATCGGTGCCTGCGGCCGACGGAGGCGCGGTAAAGGTAAAGCCGCCGTTGGCGTTGATCGAGATGCTGCAATCGGCGCAGACGCTCGCAGGCGTCGTGTTCACGCTCACCGTGGTGCCGGCTTCGGCATCGGTGCCGGTGAGGGTACCCGCGGCGTAGGCAATCGGAATGCCGGCCTGCGCGTTGAGTTTGCCGTTTTGAGCCGACGTGTAGGGTTTCGCAATCGGTGGCGTGTTGGTCGCCACCAGGTTCACTGTCTTGTTTGCGACCGTGCTGAGGTTGTTGGCAGCGGCGCCGTCATTCACCTGGAAGCCCACCGTGCGATTACCAGCCAGCGGGTCGTGTGAGGTGTTGTAGAACCTGATACTGCGCAGCGCGGCCTGATAGTTGGCAACGGTGTCGGTGCCCGTCAGTGTCAGCGTGGGGCTTGCGAAGCTGCCCGTGATGGTGGGCGTATTGACGAAGCTGAGCACGTCGGCCGCGTCGCCACCCGAGATGGAGATGGTCGCGCCGACCAGATTGGCGCTGTCGACATCCGTCACGGTCAGGGCGGGATCGACTGCAACAGCCGACGAGGCCGTAATCGCAGCGGTGCCGCTGGGCTCGGTGTAGGAGGTCGCGCCCACGGATGTAGTGACGACCGGGGCGTCGTTGATGGCGACGATCGCAACAGCCTTGGTAGCTGCACCGCTGGCGCCGGAAAGATTGCTGGCCTTGAAGCTCACCGTGCGCGTCAGCGTCGACGGGTTTTGCGAATTGTTGCCGAACTGGACGGAGCGCAGCGCCGCCTGGTAGTTCGCGGCGCTGTCCGTGCCCGTCAGGGTGAGCAGGCCGGTCGCCGCCGTGTAGCTGCCAGTGATCGTTGCGGTGTTGGTGAACAGCAGCAAATCTTCCGCACTCGCGAGATTGCCCGTGATCTGCACGGTCGCACCCGTGAGCTGACCGGCAGCCACGGTGAGCGTCAACCCGTTGTCGACCACGACTGCACCACCATCTTCGGTGAATGTCGCCGTACCTCCGCTCGTTGTCACCGTCGGCGGCGGCACGAGCACCGTCAACGTGGCGCCGGTCGATGTTGCGCTTCCCACCGCGTTGGTAAACACGGCGTGATAGCGCTTGCCGTCATCGGCGACCGCGGCGGTAACCGTGAGCGTGGTGCTGTTGGCACCAACAACATCGCTCCACGTCGCGCCGGCGTCGGTGCTGAACTGCCATTGCACCGTCGGCGTCGGGTTGCCGCTGGCCCCCGCAGTGAACGTGGCCGCCGTGCCGACGTTCACGCTAGCATTCGCAGGGTTCGAGGTGACCGACGGCGGCGTCGGCGCGGTGATGGTCACGGTACCCGTCGATGTGCCCGAGGCATTCTGAATCTTGTAGTCGAAGGTCACGGTGGAGGTCAGCACCGGGCCGGCGCCGAGCGAGAAACTGCCGTCGGCATTGACCTGGAGCGCGCGCCCACCTGCCGCGACAAACGGTGTTGTGCTGCCGGCCGCGTGATCGTCGACCGTGCCGCCGAGCGATCCGCCGCCATAGCTCACCAGCGTGGCAAGCTGCCAGCCGAGGTCGTCGTTGCCGAGCAGTCCGGGTGCCGCCACGTTGATGGCTGTCGTCAGGCCGAGATAGCCACTGTCGGCCGTCGCGACCGGGGCCTTGGTGACATCAATGTGCACGGTGGCGGTCGACGACGTGGCGCCATTCGACAGCGTGTAGTCGAACTCCACATAGCCCCAGAAGTTGGCCGGCGGCGTCAGCGATACGCCACCAGGCGCAGTCGGGTGGAACAACGCGACGAGGCCGTCCGACACCGGTACGGGGAACCCCCAGAAGGTGCTCGTCGCCACCGGACCGGCGTTCGTCACGTTGACCGGTGTGCCTGCCTTCCAGCCCACGACCTTGAGATTACTGATGCCAGTCGGCGCACTGACCGGGAAGCCGAGCGTATCGTTCGCCAGCGCGCTGGGGCCGGTGCCGCCGCTGAATGGCAGGCTATTGAAGATGGTGCCCATCGGCGTGCTGTAGCTATCGTTCGCCGCCTGTACCGCCTGATTGACGTTGATCGTCACCGTCACCGTGCCGGAGGTGTCCACGCCGCCGTTCGCGGTGCCGCCGTTGTCCTGAAGCCTGACGTCGAAGGTTGACGTACCGCCCGTGTTTGTTGCCGGGATGAACTGCAGGCGTCCGGCCGCAGTCACCACCGGTGCTGCGCTGAACAAGCCTAGGTTGCTCACGTTGGAGACGATGAAGGCGGCGGTTTGTCCGGCCTCGTTGGCGGGCCCCATGCTGATACCGCTGGCCCACGGCTGATCGTAGGCGCCCGAGTTCGCGGCGACGGTGACAGGTGTGCTGCCGGCAATAAACGACGGCGCATCATTCACGCAGACGACCGTGATGACAAACGTCTGCGTCGGGCTGGTGTCGACGCCCCCGCGGTCGACGCCACCGTTGTCCTGCGCCCGCAAGGTAATAGTGGCCGCGCCGCAGGCATTGGCAGCAGGCGTGTAAGTGAGCGTGCCGGTGGGTGACACGGCGGGTGCCACGGCAAATAGCGTTGGATTGGTGTTGGCCCCGACCTGGATCACCACCGTCTGCCCCGATTCGCTCGGCGGCCCGGCGCTAATCGCCGTGGCCCAATTGGCAACGCTTTGCGCGCCTGCGTCTTCAAGCACTGTCTGATCGGCGCCCTTCATGAAGCTCGGCGCCTGGTTGACAAAAGTGACGGTAATGTTGAACGTTTGCGGCGCGCTGGTGTCGGCGCCCCCATTGGCCGTGCCGCCGCTGTCCTTGAGCACCACCGTGATCGCCGCCGTGCCGGGTTGGTCGATCGCCGGTGTGAAGGTCAGCGTGCCGCTCGCCGTGATCGCCGGTGCCGCGCTGAACATCGCCGGGTTGGTATTTCCCGTTACCTGAAAACTGAGCGACTGTCCGGCTTCGTCGGCCGGGCCCGCGCTGATGGCCGTGGCCCAACCGGCGACGCTTTGCGCGGGTGCATTTTGCGACACCGTGACATCGAAGCCCTTGGTGAAGCTCGGCGCATCGTTCACCGGTGTCACGTTAATGGTCAATGTAGATGGCGTGCTAGTGTCCGTGCCGCCGTTGGCGGTGCCGCCGTTGTCCTGCACGCGAACTGTGATGGTGGCGCTGCCGTTGGCGTTGGCGGCGGGCGTGAAGGTCAGTTGGCCGCTCGGGCTGATTGCCGGCTGCGTCGAGAACAGGGCGGTATTCGAATTGCCTGTGAGCTGGAAGCTCAGGGTCTGCGTGGATTCGCAGCTCGGGCCGGCGGAAACCGCGGTGGCCCAGGGTTGCGCATACGCCCCCGAGTCTTCAAGCACGGTGACCGCGGCGCCGGCCGTGAAGCTCGGCGCCTGATTCACCGCAGCCACGACAAGCGTGGCGTTCTGCGTTGCATTCGGCGGCACACCATTGGCCGCAGCGAAGCTGATGGGGTAAGAGCCGCGCGTGCAGATCGCAGGGGTACTCGTGAGCGACGCGGTGTTGCCGCTGGTCCATGCAAAGCTCACGGCGCTCGGCAAGGTGCCGGATTGCGTGAAACTGGTCACCGCTGGCGCGGCGTTGACGGTCGGCGCGAAATTCAGCACTTGACCCTCGATCGCGTTGATCGTCGTGGCGCTGGTGAACGTCGGCGCTGCACCGACCTGCAGGGTGAACGCCTGCGTCGCGTTGGGCGTGATGCCGTTGATCGAACTGACGGTGCAGACGTAATTGCCCGCCTGCGCCGCCGTCGGGTTGCCCGCCAGCGTGCCGCCACCATTGCTGTCGGCCGTGAAGGTAATGCTCGCGGGTAGCGCCGGCGAGCATCCGGTGATGCTGGCCGTCGGTGTCGGCATGCCGTTCGATGCGATGGCGAAGGTATTGGCCTGGCCGGGGATGAACAGCGCGCTGTTGGCGCTGGTGATTGCCGGGGCACGCGTGTTGGCGATGCTGATGGTCGCCGTGGCCGAATCCAGGGCACCGTCGTTGACCTTGAAGGTAAAGCTGTCGCTGGCGGACGCGTTGGCGTTCGCTGTGTAGGTGACGTTGGGCGCCGTGCCGGCGAGCACGCCCTGCGCGGGCTGGGTGAGTACGGTGAAGGTGAGCGGCGAATTTTCGTAATCGGCGCCGGTCAGCGTGATCGGCAGCGTTTCGCCTACTTTCGCGGTCACGCTTTGCGCATTCGCCACCGGCGGCGAATTCAGAACGGTGTCGATACGGAAATACAGATCCTGGCCGTCATAGGTTGCATAGAAAGCCGACATATCGGTACCGGACGGCGCATCGCCGAGCGGATCGGTCGCCAGCGCGGGCACGCCGCTCCAGTCGGTGATCAACCCGTCGCGAACAATCGCCGCAATGATCTGGCCCGAAAGTGAAATGGCAAATACTGCAACTACCACCAGCTGTATGCCATGCCAGCCGCGTCTCCGGGCATACCAGACGGCAATGGCCAACAACAGGGCGGTAAGGCCAAGCGCCAGCGTGGAAAGCGCCGGCACCACAATCGGCAGCGGCGCATCCAACAGAATGGTGGCGCCGTTGTTCGACAACACAGCATCCGCACCGGTGACGCCGTCGGCACCGACGGTCGTCAGGCCGAGCCGCATCTTCAGGCCGGTTCGCGGCAGAAATATTACGGGGATGTAAGTCTCGACCGCTGAGGCGCCGTTGACCCCATAGCCGCGTGCCACCGGAAACGCGGTGCTGTCGAGTACCACTGGAGTGGATAGCCCCGATCCAGTACAGGTCTGCAATGTCCTGCTGGTGACCCGATAGCCACTGGAATCGGCCACGACTGTCGTACTGAGCACCGTTTCGACGCCGGCAAACGAACCATCTGCGGTGTTGATGGCGCAGCCGGAACTGGCGTTGTTGTCGGTGTCCAGCAGTACCCCGAAGGTCGTGGTCGCGGCACCGGCGACAGTGGCCCCGGCGAGAACGGCGACGCTCAAGACCGTTGCTGTGGCGCCACGTAGCCGCCGCCAGCTGGCGGACAACGATCTTGCGGCGCGCATGCCGTCGGCGTCGTTGCACACGGAATGATCCGACGTTTCAAACAAATTCATGATTCCCCCGCAGCGACGTCGCGCCACCCGCAGGTGGCGCCGACGCACACACTATCTTGAGCGCTAGCTTGGGAGAATAGTAATAGGGAAAGTCTTAGGCGCCAACACATTTGATAGCGCCGCCAACATGACAACGTCATGGTCATGACAGCGTTCACGCTGCGCATCCGGTGAACCCCGATCCGTTCGAACGGAACTGCGCCACCCGGGCGGTGCCGGGCGCCGTCGCTATCATCAAGCCCAATTCTCGGCCCCGCCGGCGCGACCATCGATCGCATTTCCAATCGCCATGCCTCCGACCCCGCTCGACCGCATCCCATTCCTCAAACTGCTGGGCTTGCAGCAGCATGACGCCGCCGCCGGCAGTTCGCGGCTGCGACTGCCGGAGTTGCGCGACGAGTTCTGCAATCTGATTCCGGCCGCGCACGGTGGCGTGCTCATGACCCTGCTCGACGTTGCGATGGCGAGGGCAGCGACCTCGCTCGAGTCGGCGCCCTCGCATAGCGTAGTCACTGTCGAAATGTCAACGCGCTTCGTCAAACCCGGCCGCGGCCCGCTGACAGCGGAAGGCCGCGTGCTGCACGCGGGCAACTCGCTGTGTTCGTGCCAAGCGCACGTGCACGACGCGAGCGGTGATCTGGTCGCCAGCGCGATGGGCACTTTCAAATTCTGGCGCGCACAGCCGGGCGACGTCGAGTAGTCACGCCGGCCACAGCGCGCTGACCGCCCCGGCCAGCGCCAACACGGCGAGCACGGCCAGCACGGCGCGGCGAAAACCCGCCTCGGTGACGTGGCGGAAGCCGCGCGAACCAACCGCGATGCCAGCCAGCAGAGGCAACGCGAGCCACGCCGCCCGCGTGAACGTCTGTTGGGTCACGACGCCATGCCAGCTGCCCCACGATAGCGAGTACAGCGCGCTGCCAAAAAACAGCACGATCAGCGTTGCCCGCAGATTCTTCGCCGGTAGCGCAACGGCGAACAACATCACCGATGCCACCATGCCGCCAAGCGACGACGCGCCGGCAAAGAAGCCGGCCACCAGACCGGTACCGAAGCGAAGCGCGAAGCCATCGGGCAAATTCGGCCGGCGATTGGCCAGCAGGCAGGTGCAGGCCACCAGCAGCAGCAAGCAGCCGCCCAGACGAATCGTCGTCTCCGGCAAGTGGGCCAGCGCAGCAACCCCCAACGGGATGGACAACAGGTAAGCCACGGCCATCGGCGCCAGCCACCGCCAATCGACGTCGCGCCATACGGTAGGGATCAGTGCGATGCTGGCGATCACCTCGAGGGTTTGCGCGGTCGGGATGATCTGTTTGGGAGAGATGACGAACGACGCGCTGGCCACTAGCACCGCCGACAGACCGAAGCCGGAAAAACCACGAACCAGCCCGGCCAGAAAGGCACAGGCTGCGAGGATGAGCCAGTGCTCGGGCGCAGCTACGGAAAATGTCATGGCGAAACATTAATTCACCGCCCCTCGGTGGCCGGCCCGTCACGTCCACTTTCGGCACGCGCGTTCGTCCGTGAAGAGCCTGCGGCCGATGCGCAAGGCGGCTCAAGGCTGTCTTCACCGTCGCAACGTATCGATTTTCGCTACCGTCCGCGCCGAGAATTTCCACCCGCAGGGCAGCGCTAGTGCAGCGCCATCGGGCGTGCAAGAGTTCGCTCCGTCATCCACTTCGGGAATTAATCCAGCCATGCCTGCAATCAATACCCCTCTTTCGCGCGGCGCACACAAACTCACCGCCGCGATCATGCTGTCGCTTGTCCTCGCGCTGCCGACTGCCAGCCACGCGCACCGCAACGACGGCCTCTCGGAACTCAGTGCACTCTCGGCGCTGCCCGTCGCCTCGGTCGTCATCAGCACCGGCGCCGCGAGTGCGGCGGTGGCGACATTGCCCGTCGCGCTCTCGGTTGGTGGCGCCACGCTGATTGTGAAGTCGGTCGAATCGACGGCTCGCGGCACCCTCTGTGTACTCGAGCGCGCGTCCGATGGTGCGCTGGTCACGCTCGAATTCTCGGGCCGGGCGATGGAACGCGCAGCGGTTAACGTCGGCAGAAGCGTGCAGGTCGGCGTACTCGCATCGGGTGCCGTGCTTTCGGTGCTTGGCGAGGCCATCGCCTTCGTGCCCAACGAGCTCGGTCGGGCGCTGCTGCACAACGAACGCATCACCTATTGAGGTGCAGCATGAACGACATCGCAACCGCCGTGCCGCGCAACCTGGCGGCACGTAAAACCACCATCTTGTGCGCTGCGCTCGTGGCGTTCGCGCTGGGCATCGCCAGTGCCCATGCCGGCCGCTCCTGCGAAACGCGGCCCGCCGATTCCCGCGCCGTCGAGAAAGGCATGACGCTCGCCGAGCGTACCCACGCCGCGCTCAACGACAGCGGCGCCCGCGTCGTGCTGCTGGCACGGGCCGGCCAGGATCTCGGCAAGTACGGCTTGCGCTATTCGCACCTGGGCTGGGCCTACAAGGCGGCGAGCGGACAGTGGCTGGTCGTGCACAAGCTAAATGCCTGCGGCGCCGCCGACGCCTCGATCTACCGCCAGGGTCTCGGCGAATTCTTCCTCGATGACCCGTTCCGCTACGAGACCGCCTGGGTCGTGCCGACTGCCGAAATCCAGGAACGCATGTACGCCCTGCTCACCGACGGCACGCGGGTGGCCGCGTTGCACCACAAGCCCTACAACATCGTGAGCTATCCGTGGTCCGAAAAGTATCAGCAGTCCAATCAGTGGGCGCTCGAGACGCTCGCGATGGCGATAGACAGCGACATCCGCACGCGCGTCCAGGCTCAGGCCTGGCTGCGCTACAAAAACTATCAACCGACAACGCTCACGCTCGGCCCGCTGACCCGACTCGGTGGCCGCATGAGCGCCGCCAACATCGCGTTTGACGATCATCCCAACGAGAAGCGCTATTCGGATCGCATCGAGACCGTGACGGTCGATTCGATATTTGCCTGGATGGCGAGCGCGCGATTGGGCAGCGCGACCGCGGTGTTGCGGCTCTGACGCAGGGTGGCGCAAGGGCGAACGGCACAGGCGCTACACTGCCCGGCCGGCCCGCGCTGCGTGCGGCCGGATGCGGCGCCGATGCGCCGTGTTCCGCTTTCGCTCAGGAGTTTGAGGAGTCTGTTTTATGCGTACCCTGGTTCGTTCCCTGTTCGTCGCCGTCCTGCTGCTCGCCTCCGGTGTGGCGGCGGCGCAGGACAAGGTGATCTATCACATCGACAACGCAGCGGCGCAAGGGCTCAAGGGCCTGCGCAACATCCGCAACCATCTCGACACCGCTCCCGACACCAGGATCATCGTGGTCACGCATGCGGAAGGGGTGGACCTGCTGATGGAAGGCGCAAAGGAAGAAAAAAGCAAGACCGAATACGCACCACTGGTCTCGGCGCTGAAGGCGCGTGGCGTGAAGTTCGAGATCTGCGAAATCACGCTGAAGAACCGCAACCTCAAGAAGGATCAGTTCGTTCTCGACGCCGACTACACGCCGTCGGGCGTGGTGCGCATCGCGCAGTTGCAGACGCGCGAACACTACGCCTACATCAAGCCCTGAGCCCAACACGCCGCACGTGCCGGCGTCCATCGTGCCCGCCGCGTGCGGGCATTGCTTTCACTACCAGTTGCCGACCGACATGCAGGGACTTCATCTCACTGCCGATCTTTTCGATTGCCGCGCCGGTCGTGACCTCATGGTCGACCGCGGGGCCTTGCAGGAGGCCTGTATCCGTCTGCTGCGCAACACGGGATTGACGGTAGTCGGCGACGATTTCCATCAGTTCGCCAATGCCGACGGCCAACCGGGCGGCGTGACCGGGCTGGTCCTGCTGGCCGAATCGCACCTCGCGGTGCACACCTGGCCGGAGCTGAACGCGGTGACGCTCGACGTCTACGTGTGCAACTTCCGTCACGACAATTCGGCAAAGGCGCAGGCGGCCACCGATTCGCTGGTGCAACTGTTCGCGCCGGGACGCAGTAACCGCAACAGCCTGCTGCGCGGCGCACCGCAATCACCCGATTCGCCCGATGCCGCTCACCTGACGCTGGAATGGTTGACGCCGGATGTCGTTCACGGTTTTGCACGACGACGCCCACCCGACGTCGTGCCGACGCCAGTGCAACGGCTCGAATGGCACGACACGCGTGCCCTCGGTCGCGTGTTTGCGCTCGACGGTGCCTTCATGGCCAGCGAGCGCGACGAATTCATCTATCACGAATGCATGGTGCATGTGCCGGCGCTGACCCACGGCAACCCGGGGTCCGCCTTCATCATGGGCGGCGGCGATGGCTGCTCGGCCCGCGAACTGCTGCGTTATCCGGGCATCGAGCGCATTGTGGTGGCCGAGCTCGACCCAGTCGTCGTCGCCAGTTGCCGTCAGCAATGGCAGACGGTGAACGCCGGAGCGCTTGACCATCCACGGGTCGATGTCCGCATCGGCGACGCCATTGCTGGCTTGCGCGAAAGCGAAGCGCAGTACGACCTGATCGTGATGGATCTCACCGATCCCGGCGACGACGGCAGCCCGGCAAGCGCCCTCTACAGTGCCGACACCTATGCGCTGATTCGCTCGCGACTAACGCCCGATGGGCTGGTGACACTGCATATCGGCAGCGCGTTCTATCACCCGCAGCGCTTCCGAAGCACGCTCGCGCAACTGCGTAGCGTCTTCGCCGAGGTCGCAGCCTACAAAGCCTTCATGCCGGTGTACGGTTGCGAGTGGGGCATGGCGTGTGCATCGATGCGGGGCAATCCGGTGACGCTCGGCGCCGCAGACATCGCTGCCAGACTGGCTGCCCACCGCATCCCGAAACTGCGCTTCTACACGCCGCGGGTCCATGCCAGCCTGTTCGCCTGGCCCGCGTATGCGGAAGCACTGGGCGCATAGCCGGCCAATTACGGTGCCACCGGCAGCGCGCAGGTCGTGGCGAGATGCGGCCGAATCTGCGCCCAGGTCGTGCGCGTGACGCAGGGCGACAGTGCGTTCGCGGTGACCGCATTGCCACTCAACCCCAGCAAGGCGCGCAGCAACAGTAAACCGTCGGTTGCTGCGTCGACGCTTGAATCGCCATCGATGTCGAGTTTCTGCGCCACCAGATGCGTCGCAATATCGGCGGCCGCCGTGCGCTGCGGCGTCGCGCCCAGCGCTCCAGCCGTGGCAGCGCCATCCGTCATGCCGAGCATCCAGCGCAGCACCAGCAGCCCATCGGTGAAACCGCCGATACTTCCGTTGTCGTCGGCGTCGAGCACGCAACTCGCAGGTTGTCGCGCCACCACCGACGGCGCCGCTGTGTTCGCCGTCACCGCCGCAAGCACGAGTGGTGGCGAAAAAATGGTATCGGTCTTGCGCGGGTAGAGCCGCCCGGAGAAGCCATACGGCACGGTGCAGTTGTAGTTGCCGCTTGCATCGCTGGTGCTGCAGGTGACTCCGGCGCCACCACAGAAGCTCACGCCACTGCGCCCGGCAGCGCTGCCACCGATCGTGCCGCTGACGGTGAAGGGCCCGACGGCCGCCTGACCGGAGTTCGCGGCGATCATCAGCGATGAGGTATCGACGGCCTCGAAGTCGCTGCCGCGAATGACATCGAGCTGATGCAGCACGTCGTTGTCCCAGCGCTCGTCGGTAGCACCGGAGATGTACCAGTTGCTGCCATTGTCGGCGAGCATCATGCCGTACTTCTTCAATGCACGCACAATGGTAATTGCATGCGCCGAAAGCGGCGGCGTGCGGTTCTCCGAAAAGCTGGCCTTGAGGCGAAAACGTTGCCCCATCGCCGGCACGTTTGTATTGGTGTTCTCTGAGGCGAAGTGGCGCGCGGGCCAGACGTAGGCATGCCGCGTCGCCTGAGCGGTGAAGCGCACGGCGTGTGCAATCTCGCCGGCAGCGACTTCGTCGTAACGGATCAATCCCGGCAGGATCGGCAACCCCGCGGCATCGGCCGAGGTCCAGGTCTCCGGTCGCAGCGCGTGCGAATTGAGGTCCCAGACGGCGCCGGAATAACCGTTCCAGCCGGTCGGTGCCGCCGGATACGCCGGCTGCTGATTGAGCACACCCACCTCGTAGAGCTTGCAGGTGCCGCGCTCGATGACGAGACCATGCCGGTCGCCGTTCGGGAACGCCGCGCCGCCCTCGATTGGAATATTGGGCGGGATCGGATACGGTCCGGGGTCGCTCTCGTCGTCCACTGTGAATGTGATGGGCACCTTGGGCTGCGAAGCGGGCACCGTGATGAACGGGATGCCGATGGGCCGCCCCTGGTAAAGACCCGACCCAAAATCCATGTGCAGCGTCGTATTGACGCCAATCGAGCTGACGAAGTTGGCCGAATTGGCATGCACCGGCAAGGTGTCGACCGCCACGTTCCAGATGTTGTTCGGCGGGAAGATCGGGCAGCCGTCGATCGTCGGCGCAGCGCTCGCCGGTGCGGGTTGCAGCAACGCGCACAACACGAATCCCGGTAGCCAGTTTCGCAAAATCATGCCAATAGCATAACGTGCATCCTGCTTACCTGGGCAGCGCATTGCCGTGTCGGTGAGGACACAAAGACGAAATCGCCCGCAACGCCGCTGCACGTCACAGCGTCGCAGCGAGCGATTCAACTATCGTCAAGCAGCATGGGCAGGACGGCCGCTGCCGTTCCGGTCAGCCAATGGTTCGCCTGTTGCGTCGCGACGGATCGCTGCGGATCGACCACGACCACCGTCGCACCCTGCATGCGTGCGAGACGAACCAGCGACGCGGCCGGTTCCACGACGCCCGAGGTGCCCACGACGATGAAGACGTCGGCCGCTTGCGCCAACCGTGCCGCGCGCTCGAAAGCCGCCGCCGGTAGCGGCTCGCCAAACCACACCACGCCTGGCCGCATGGCGCCACCGCAAACGCCGCATCGTGGCGGCGCCAGTCGTCGGCCGCCTTCGGGCTCGTCGGGCACCGCGCCCACCAGCGCTGCATCCGCTGGCGTGCCGCAGTCGAAGCATCGCGGTGCCAGGATGCTGCCATGCAGATGCACGACGTCCGCACTACCGGCGCGTTCGTGCAGGTCGTCGACGTTTTGCGTCACCACGGCGGTCGCAACCGTCCCGCCGGTGGCAAACCGCGCAATGGCCCGGTGGCCGGCGTTGGGCGCGGCCTGCATCACCTTCTGCCGGCGCCATTCGTACCAGCCCCAGACCAGCGCGGGATCCGCCTCGTAGCCTTCCGCCGACGCCAGCGACGCCGGATCGAAGCGCTCCCACAGTCCCGTCAGCGCATCCCGAAAGGTCGGGATGCCGCTCTCGGCGGACATGCCGGCGCCGGTGAAAAACACGACGCGCGATGCGGCCCGAATGGCGTCGCGGGCGGCGTCGACGAGCGCCGGATCGTCAGCCATCTCACCAACCGCTAAAACGTGGCCAGCGTTCGCCGCCCTTGTCGCCCAACACGAGGTACTCGCTGAACTGTGCCGCAGTCGCACAGGCATGATTGGGCAGGATGCGCAGTTGCGTTCCCACCGGAAAGCGCGCTGCGATGTCGCAATCGACTGCGCCCACATGCGCGACGATACCGTGCTCCTGATTCGCGCTATCGACCACGTAGCCGTCGATGGGCGTGCCATTGGCGTCGCACACCTGGCCATAGCCATAGTCGTGCGCCTGCTTCTGGGTGCCACGATCGCGACTCATCGCCATCCAGCCAGCGTCGACGAGCGCCCAGCCCTTCTCTTTCTGATGACCAATCACCGTGGTCAGCACCGAGAACGCCACATCGTCCATGCACGCCACGCCGATGTTGGTCATCACCAGATCGTGAAACGCATAAACGCCGGCGCGCACTTCGGTGACGCCCTCCAGGTGCCGGGCCGACAGCGCCGTCGGCGTCGAACCCACGCTCACGTTCGGACAGGGCAAACCGGCGGCGCGCAATCGCGTCGCCGCCAGCACGCAGCGCGAACGTTCCTGCTCGGCCATCGCCGCCAGTGCCTCGGGCGTGCTGCACTCGTAGCTGGCGCCGGCATGCGTCATCACGCCATCCAGCGTCATGCCGCCCTCGTGCAGCGTGCGAGCAACGGCAAGCAGTTCATCGCCTTCGGGCTTCAGCCCGGCGCGATGACCGTCGGTGTCGACTTCCAGCCAGACCTCGAACACCCGCCCTTCGGTGCGACCGAAGTCGACCACCGCCTGCGCCGCTTCGACACTGTCGCAGATGACTTTGAGGTCGCAGCCGCGGTCGCGCAGCGCCTTGACCTGCGGCAGTTTGACCGCCACGATCCCCACCGCGTAAAGAATGTCGCGCACGCCAGCTGCGAAGAACTGTTCGGCCTCCTTGAGAGTGGACACCGTGATGCCCTGCGCGCCCGCAGCGAGCTGCCGCTTGACCACCTCGACGCATTTGCTGGTCTTCACATGCGGTCGCAATTTGACGCCCAGCGCAGTCATGCGCCGTTGCATGGTGTCGATATTGCGCTGCAAACGATCAAGGTCGAGCAGCGCGGCGGGCGTCGGGAAGTTTGTCGGTGCTGAAGGCATCATTCGGGTAGCGGGAGAGCGGGCAGGAATGGAGGAGGATAGCGAAACGGCACCGGCACCATGGCCATCGACGCAGCGCATGACGTGGTATCGTGCGCGTCCACGGTGAACGGACGACGCGCCGGTTTCTCGCGCGCCTCACGAAGGAGGATACTCATGCCCGGACTGCTTCCCAACGTCGATCCCGACGGCCTGCTCGAATTTTCGGTGGTGTACACCGACCGCGCGCTCAATCACATGTCGAAACGCTTTCAGGGCGTGATGAAGGACATCTCGCGCATCCTGAAGACCGTCTATCACGCCCGGTCGGCCGCGCTGGTCCCCGGTAGCGGCACCTTCGGCATGGAGGCGGTTGCCCGCCAGTTCGCCACCGGCAAGAAGGCGATGGTGATCCGCAACGGCTGGTTCAGCTACCGCTGGACGCAGATCTTCGAGATGGGCAGGATTCCGGCACAGGAAATCGTGCTCAAAGCCAGCAAGACCGGCAGCGACCGTCAGGCGCCGTGGGCGCCGGCGCCGATTGCCGAAGTCGTCGCTGCCATCGCCGCCGGCAAGCCGGATGTGGTGTTCGCGCCGCACGTGGAAACCGCCGCCGGCATGATCCTGCCCGACGATTACCTGCGTGCCGTCGCCGACGCCGTGCACGCGGTCGGAGGCCTGTTCGTGCTCGACTGCATCGCGTCCGGCGCGATGTGGGTGGACATGGAGGCGACCGGCGTCGACGTCCTGGTCAGCGCGCCGCAGAAGGGCTGGAGCAGCTCACCCTGCTGCGCGATGGTGATGCTGTCCGAACGTGCCCGCGCCGCCATCGACGGCACCACCAGCACCAGCTTCGCCTGCGACCTCAAGAAATGGCTCGCCATCATGGAGGCCTACGAAGGCGGCGCCCACGCCTACCACGCGACGATGCCTACCGATGCGCTGACGCGGCTGTGGGAGGTGATGCTGGAGACCGAACGCTATGGTTTCGAACGGGTGCGCCAGGAGCAGATCGCGCTCGGCGCCAGGGTGCGTGCGCTGTTTGAAAGCCGCGGCATCAAAAGTGTCGCTGCCGACGGATTCAAGGCGCCCGGCGTGGTGGTCAGCTACACCGACGACCCCGGCCTGCAATCGAGCAAGAAGTTCCTGGCCGAGGGGCTGCAAACCGCTGCCGGTGTGCCGCTGCAATGCGACGAAGGCAGCGATTTCTCGACCTTCCGCATCGGCCTCTTCGGGCTGGAAAAGTGGCACAACGTCGATCTCACGGTCTCGCATCTGGCTGGCGCGCTGGATCGGCTGGGCGTTACGGCCCCGCGTGGGCACGCGGCCGCCGCGCCGGAACACGCGACGGCCTGACACTGCATGAACGGCGCCAGCAGCGGCTGGCGCGTCCGCGTTACTTGGCGTTCGCGTTGCCGGCCTTGGCGAAGTCGCCGGCAAGGCCAATCAGCCATTCGTCCGGTTTGATGTACTTGCGGAAGGCGGCGTTGACGTCGGCCAGCGTCGCGGCCTTGATCGCCGCCTCGCGGGCGGCCTCGCGGGCGAAGGTTTCGCCACGGTCCATCTGGTTCAGCAGCGCGCTGGCGATGCTGTCGTCGCTGCTCCAGCGCTGTTGCCGGGCCTGCAATTCGTTGCTGCGGGCGCGGCTGAGTTCGGCCTCGGTGAAGCCGTCCTTGCCGGCGAGCGCGGCCTCCTCGCGCAGCGCGGCCACGACGCGATCGCGATTCTGCGGCGCATAGCTTCCCTCGACGCCGAAATAGGCACGGTTGCCGGCGTCGGGCACGCTCAGGCTGGCGTGCACGCTGTACGAAAGACCGTCTTTCTTGCGGATGCGCGCGGCCAGCCGGTTGTCGAGCTGATTGCCGCCGAACATGTCGACCGCCAGCCGCAGCGCGGCGGCGTCGCTGTCGTTGGCGTTGAGCGCCAGATACTGGTCGACGTCGAGCAGCGCGTTGGCCTTGTCCGGGGCTTCCACGGTCAGCGTGGTGCCCGGCAACGGCTGATGGCGGGCCTCGTAGCGCTGATAGGCCGGCGCTTTCGACACCCAGCCATCGAACTGCCGCCGCACTTCCTGCACCACGCCGTCCGGCGCGGTGCCGACCACGGCGATCTGCATCTGGCCCGCGCCCCAGTTGCGCTGCCACGCCTGCTCCACGTCGGTGAAAGTGAGACCCTGCAGATCGGCAATCAACTGGGCGTTGGTCTTGCGAAACTCGGGATCACCCGCCTGCAACCCGAACGCCTTGTTCTTGTAGGGAATGGCAACATCGTTGAGCAGGGACTGCGGCTCGTTCGCCCGCGCCCGCATCGCGGTGGCAACCTGCGCCTTGATCCGGGCAAAGGCATCGGCATTCATCTTGCCGGCGCGGATGTCGGGCAGCACCAGGCGAAGCGCGTCCAGCACATGCTCGCGGTCGCTGCTGATCGAGATCGTGGCCCCCTGCGACACCGGGCTGCCGGATACCGTGAAGCGCGATTTCAGCTTGGTCAGGGCGTCAGTTCTTGCCTGTTTTTTGGCCGGCGTCTCCGCTTCCAGCAGCAACTGGCCGACGAAAGTGAGTGCCCGCTGCGTCACCTGTTCGCGCCGCTCGCCCCAGCGCAGGTGAATCTTCACGGTCACGGCATCGCCGCGATTTTGCTTGCGCAACACGGCCGACTGCATCATGGGGTTCGCCGTATCGCGCACCGTGCGCTGCTCCAACGACTCGGGCGTGGGCACGAAGGCCTCGCCGTCGGCGAGCGCGACGCGCGGTTTGTAGGTGGCGACGACCGCTTCCGCCGACGGCGCGGCGGCCACTTCCACGCGATCGGGCGTGGCCTCCGGCAGAAAGCGGGCGACGCTGCGGTTGGCCGGCTTGAAGTAAGTCTTTTGCACCCGCTGCAAATCGGCCAGCGTGACTTGCTGCAGGCGATCCCGCTGCGCGAACAGCAACCGCCAGTCGCCCTGCGACAACACTTCCGAAAGCGCCATCGCCAGCGAGATCGGCGATTCCGCCGCCTTCTCGAAAGCCACGGCGATCTCGCGCTGCGCGCGTGCCAGCGCTTCCTGGTCGACGACCACGGCGGCCGGGCCTTCCAGCGCGGCGATCAGCTCGGCTTCCAGTTTTGGCAGATCGCTGCCCTTGTCGGCGACCAGCACGAATCCGGCAAGCCCGGCATCGGCACCACCGAGGTTGAGCGGGCCAAGCTGGGTCGCCTTTTTGCTTTCGACGAAGGCCTTGTAGAGTGGCCCGGAGGGGTTGCTGGTCAGCGTGCTGGCCAGCAAGGTCAACGCCAGCGAGTCGGCGTGCGGCCTGGCCGGCACCCGATAGCCGACGGCGGCCAACTTGATGTCGCCGACACGCCGGATGGTCACATCGCGCTCGCCGTCCTGTGTCGGCTCGGTGGTGTAGAGCGCAGGCAACACCCGCGTCGGCCGGGGGATGGCGGCGAAGGATTCCGCTACCCAGCCCAGCGTGCGCGCCGGGTCGAACTTGCCGGCGACCAGCAGCACGGCGTTGTCCGGCTGGTAGTAGCGCTTGTAGAACGCCTGCAGCCGTTCGATATTGACGTTTTCGATGTCGCTGCGCACGCCGATGATGGGCTTGCCATAGTTGTGCGCGGTGAACGCGGCGGCGCCCAGCCGCTGCATCAGAATGCGGCCCGGTTCGTTTTCGCCGCGCTCGAATTCGTTGCGCACCACAGTCATCTCGCTGTCGAGATCTTTCTTCGCGACGAAGCTGTTGACCATGCGATCGGCCTCCAGCGCGAGCGCGAAGCGCAAATGCTCGTCGTTCGCCGTGAACGCCTCGAAATACACCGTGCGCTCATGCGTGGTGTTGCCGTTCCAGCGCATGCCCCGCGCGGTGAACTCCTTGCTCATGTCGGCGTGGGTCGGCGTCCCCTTGAACAGCAGGTGTTCGAGCAGATGCGCCATGCCGGTCTCGCCGTAGCTCTCGTGTTTGGAGCCCACCAGATAGGTGACGTTGACCAGCGTCAGGTCCTTCGACTGATCGGGAAACAGCAGCACCCGCAGCCCGTTGCCGAGGCGGTACTCGCTGATCCCTTCGGCTGCGGGACCGGCGGTCATGCCGGCCGGGAGTGGATTGACGGTCGGCTGCGCGCGCAGGCTCGCGGGCGAGCAGAACGCGGCGACGCCGAGAAACAATGCAAGTACGGCAACGACAAAGGGACGACGATGCACAGGGTGCTCCAAGGTTGGACGAAGGGGTGTTGCTGCGGCGCGCGCTTGGGCGTGACCCTGCGCGGCGCCGAAACCCGGCATGTTATGCCATCCGCATAAAGCGCCGCGCCGCGCGCTTACGGTGACAGCACCGAAGCCAACAGCGGTATCAGCACCGACGCCAGTACCGCCTGCAAACCCAACGCGAGCGCGGCCCAGGCGCCGGCCTCGGCGTTGACCTGCAAGGCGCGGGCGGCGCCGATACCGTGCGCAGCGGTGCCCAGCGCGAAACCACGCGCGACCCAGCCGTTGTCGTCGGTGGCGATGCCGATGGCGTCGAACAGATACTTTCCGGACAGCGCGCCGACCAGACCGGTCACCACCGCAAACACCGCGGCGAGCGCCGGAATGCCGCCGATCTTCTCGGCCACCCCCATCGCCACCGGTGCCGTCACGCTTTTCGGTACCAGCGACAGCAGCACCTCGTGCGGCAATCCCAGCGCCCAGGCGAGCAGGACCGCACTGCCCGCCGCTGCGGCACCACCGATCACGGCGGCGGCCACGAAGCGCAGACCGCGGGCGCGCAGCGCCGACCGCCGCTGCCAGAGCGGCCAGCCCAGCGCCACCACGGCCGGGCCGAGCAGGAAGTGGATGAACTGTGCGCCCGAGAAGTAGGTGGGATAGGCGGTGCCGGTTACGGTCAGCGCGGCGGCCAGCAGCACGACCGACCACAGCACCGGATTCGCCCACGGCGCCTGCTGCATGCCGCTGTAGAACGCCTGCGCCGTGGCGTACACCACCAGTGTCGCGGTGAGGCCGAATAGCGGCGTCGACGACAGGTAAACCCAGAGCTGCACAAAATCCGTCATGCGCCGCGCTCCGCGTCGACCGCCGCCGCATCACCGCCGACGGCGTCGCCGCGACCGCGCAGCAACCCCCGCAGACAGAGCGCGGTGACGGCGAGGCCGACCCAGGTCGACAGCACGATGACAATGGCCAGGCGCCAGCCGTACTGCCCGAGCAGCCCAAGATGGGTCATCACGCCGACGCCGACCGGCACGAACAGCAGCGACAGATGCGCCAGCAGAAATTCGGCCACCGCCGCCACGCGGGTCTGCACAAAACGCAGACGCAGCGCAACGAGCAGCAACACGAGCCCGATCACCGGGCCGGGAAACGGCAGCCCGAATGCCCGCGCCAGCAATTCACCGCCGGTTTGCAGGACGAGCAGGATGGCAAGGCCGGAAAGCGCGTTCATGACGGTAGCGATGCAACGAAACGGGTGCAGGCCAAATACTATTGG
Source organism: Betaproteobacteria bacterium (assembly GCA_027492485.1). Lineage (GTDB taxonomy): Bacteria > Pseudomonadota > Gammaproteobacteria > Burkholderiales > Casimicrobiaceae > Casimicrobium. The sequence continues at coordinate 35,480 of JAPUER010000083.1, read as the reverse complement.
TTCGGCACGATGAAGTGTGAACTGTGGGAGCGGGGGTGGCCCCGCAAGCCGTCGATTAGCGGGCCATCCCGCGCCCCCCAAAAATTAAACCCAAATGTGCCGGGT
>JAPUER010000083.1:0-35365 GCA_027492485.1 Betaproteobacteria bacterium | reverse complement strand
AACCCCACCGGGGCCCTCCAAAATAATTTTGGTTCGCCCATTTCTTGTTGTTCGGGGGGGCGGGGGGCGGCCCCCCAACCCCCCCCCCGGCGGGCCCCCCCCCGCTCCCACAAAAATTCAGACAATACTGTGCCGGATCAATATTCGCTTACCTGTAGGTGCGAGCTTGACCGCTCACCCCGCAACCAAGCGCGGTCGAGCCCGCGCCGGCTTACGCGAAAGGCATTGGCTTTTTCGTGGAACGCGCATATTTACTGGGCAAAGCGCATGTTTTTTCAACAAGTCGACATTGACATAAAAATGGCTTGCAGGCCAATACAAACAATGCTTTCTCCATGAAAGCTGTACTCGCGCTGCTCCGCAGCTCACGCATTTGACGCGGCGCAGCATGAAAAGCCCGCCGCTGGCTACACTGCCGGCTCGACTCTTTCGCAAACCATCATGAATCCAGCGCAACGCCTCGCAGGCAAAGTTTCCCTCATCACCGGCGCCGCACAAGGCATCGGGCTCGCCACCGCTCTCAAGTTCGCCCGCGAAGGGGCGGACGTTGTCATCTGCGACGTCAAGCAGCCCGGCGTCGACGACGCAGTGCAGCAATGCCAGGCGCTCGGCGCCAAGGCGGCGGGCTACGTGCTCGACGTCACCGACCGCGCGGCGATCGATCTGGTGGTTGCCAAAGTCAAGGCGGACTTTGGCCGCATCGACGTGCTGGTCAACAACGCCGGCATCACGCAGGACGCGCGGCTGCAGAAGATGACGCTGGCGCAGTTCGACCGCGTGATCGACGTCAACCTGCGCGGCGTGTTCCATTGCGCGCAGGCAGTGGCGGACATCATGGTCGCGCAGGGCGCGGGGGTGATCCTCAATGCCTCGTCGGTGGTTGGCATCTACGGCAACTTCGGCCAGACCAATTACGCCGCCAGCAAATTCGGCGTGATCGGCTTCACCAAGACATGGAGCCGCGAGCTTGGCCCCAAGGGCGTGCGCGTCAACGCCGTGGCGCCGGGCTTCATCGCCACGCCGATCCTCGCCACCATCCCCGACAAGGTGCTCGACGAGATGAAAGCGCGCGTGCCGCTGCACCGCCTCGGCACGGCGGAGGAAATCGCCAACGTCTACGCCTTCCTTGCCAGCGACGAAGCGAGCTACATCAACGGCGCGGTGATCGAAGTGTCGGGCGGCATGTCGGTGTAGCGCGTTACAGCCCGATGCGCTCGCCCCACCCGGCGAGCGTCGCCGCGCCGAGCAGCGCAAAAATCAGCGCCGCGATCACGTGCACCAGCCGCACCGGCAGCTTCTCGGCGAGACGATGCCCGATGAACACCGCCGGCGCGTTGGCCAGCATCATGCCCAGCGTGGTGCCGGCGACGACGGCGGTCAGCGATGCGTATTTCGCGGCCAGCCCGACGGTGGCGATCTGCGTCTTGTCGCCCATCTCGGCGAGAAAGAACGCGACGACGGTGGTGCCAAACACGCCGAAGCGGGCCGCGGCGCCGGCGTTCGCCTCGTCCTCGTCGATCTTGTCCGGCACCAGCATCCACGCCGCCATCGCGATGAAGCCGAGGCCGAGGATCCAGCGCATGGCGTCGGGCCCGATCGCCCGCATCAGCCAGGCGCCCACCACGCCGGCCAGCGCATGATTGACCAGCGTCGCCACCAGAATGCCGAGCACGATCGGCCACGGCTTGCGGTACTTGGCGGCGAGGATGAAAGAGAGCAGTTGCGTCTTGTCGCCGATTTCGGCGAGCGCGACGATACCGGTGGAGATGAGGAAGGCTTCCATGTGGGCAGTCCGGCGCCGGAAGATGAACCGATGACTGCACGGCATCCCCGGCGCGAGCGGAGGCTGTGCAGCCAAAGGTCTTGCCAGACACGGCGCAGCGCAACACAGTGCGCCACCGCCGCACGCGCCATGACCGGATGGTCAAGTGTGTTGACGCGTGCCCCGCTCCCGGCGCCGCGATGGCGGCGCTGGCGGGCGGCTACTCCCCAATGACCGAATCATTTTAACCCGGCAAAGAGGCCGCGCCGCCGCGGCCATCGCCGCAACCGGCTACGCGTCGTAGCGAATGCGGTAGAGATTGTCGGCACTCGCCGTCAGCACCGCGTTCTTTTGCGCGCTGCCGGGGACGTTGATCGATTCGATCAGGCCGATCACGCTGAGGGCGACGGCATCGATTTCGACGCGGGCGCTGCGGCCGGTCGCCGGGTTGCTGACGTGCGCCACGGCGATCACGGTGGACGGCGAGGCTTGCGTCTCGATGCACTGCGCCGCGCAGCGCGTCTGCCATTCAAGGCCCTGCGCCATGCCCAGGCGCAGCGCATCCACCGAGGGGCCGGCGGCATCGACGTAGGCCATCGCCAACGGCTGCCCGCCGCTGCCGATTACGCTCGCCACTTCGAGGCCGATGCGGCCGCCGAGCGCGTGCAGCAGATCGCTGCTCGGGGTTGGCGCAACCTCGTCGTCGCCGAATGCGGCGGCGATCGCGCCGGGCGCCGAGGCCAGCGCCGTCACGGCAGCGACGGTGGCGCCGGCGCGGGCACCATTGAGCATGAAATCACGGCGGGACTGCAGGCAGGACGGAACGGACGACATGGCGTGACTCCTTCGGCAAAAAAATCGATGCCGCAGGAAAGGTGCGGCGGCGCGCAGGTAACGAGGCGTCGCGACCGGCGGTTGACAGAGAAATGCGGTGCGCCTGCTTGCCAACGACGCGGCCCGGGGCTCGCCAGTCGGAGGCTCGGCGTCCATCATCTTTTTCATGCAATGACCGTCAATCAAGGTCTAGAGGGGCAAAAGTGCATTTGTCGACTTTGTAGTAAATATGGCTGTTTGCCCATATCAGATGCGCCATTCACTAAAAAGCTGATTGTTCTCGACCGGTGCGGATAGAGTTGTCGGATGTCCGCGTCGCTTCGCATCCGCTGCTTGCTTGTCGTCTGCCTCGTGCTGGCCTGCCTTGCCCGCGGCAGCGTGGCGAAAGAGCCCGCTCTGCTGCTCGCCAACGTGCTTGGGCCGAACGTCGACGTCAGGCACTATCTGGTCAGCGAAAAGTACGACGGCGTGCGCGCGCTGTGGGACGGCAGGACGCTGCGCTTCCGCAGCGGGCGCGAGGTGCCGGCGCCGGCGTGGTGGCTGGCAAAGCTGCCGGCGACGGCGCTCGATGGCGAGCTGTGGCTGGCGCGCGGCAAGTTCGACGAACTTTCGGGCATCGTGCGCACCACACCGGCGGTCGCTGCCGACTGGCAGCGCGTCAACTACATGATCTTCGAGCTGCCGGACGAAGCGGGCACGCTGGGCACGTTCGAGCAACGCTACGCGCGCATCCGCGACGTGGTCGCCGCCGCTGCCTGGCCGCCGCTGCAAGCCGTCGAACAGACCCGCGTGGCCGATCGCGCCGAACTGAAACGCCGGCTCGACCGCGCGGTCAAGGCCGGCGGCGAAGGCCTGATGCTGCATCTTGCCGACGCGCCCTACGTGACCGGCCGCAGCGACGTGCTGCTCAAGCTGAAACCGCTGCTCGACACCGAAGCCACGGTGCTTCGCCACATCGAAGGCAAGGGCCGCAATCGCGGCCGGCTCGGCGCGCTGGAAGTGAAAACGCGCGACGGCGTCGTGTTCCGCCTTGGCACCGGCTTCAGCGACGCCCAGCGCAACCACCCGCCGCCGGTGGGCAGCGTGGTGACCTACACCTATCGCGACGTCACGCCGGCCGGCAAACCGCGCTTCGCCAGCTTCCTGCGCGTGCGCGACGACCCCTGAACGGCGCCACGACAGACGCCTAACCGATGGCGCAGAACACGACGCCCTCGTCGCTCCAGCCCAGCCGGCTCACCATGTCCTGATGTTGCGCGAGACTGGCGCTGAAGCGATGGTTGCCGTCGTCGACATAGCGCGGCGGGCCTTTGAAGGCGCGGTAGATCGGGGCGGTACCGGCCGGACAATTGCCCGCCGCATCCGGCAACACTGCATAGCCTTCCACGCCTTCGAGCTTTGGCTTCGCCGCCTGTTCGAGGTTGAGCGGATTGGCCGCGCTCAGGATCAATTGCTCGTTCGCCAGCGCGGTGAAGAAGTGCGAACCGCGCGTGCCGCCACGGGCGACCTCGGCAAAGTAGTGGCGCTCCAGTGGCGCCGTGCGCAAATTCGGTGTGGCAAATACCTTGATTTCCTTGCCGGTACGTGCCCAGGCCGGCACCTGATCGAGCGCCGCCTTGTCGCCGTCCCGCCCGGTGAGGAAGTAGTAGTCGAGACCGGCGTGGTAGTACTCGGTCAGCGATCGCGCCACCTTTTGCCCCGCCGGCAGCACGTCCAGCGCGACCGAATTGCTGTTGACCGGACAGCCGACGGCCAGCGGGTTGTACACGTAAACCGGCAAGCGACCCACAAACGGCAGACTGGCGCGGGTCAGCGTCATCCTGAGCGTGTTGCCGTCCACATACTGCGGCGTGATCAGCACGCGGTTCACCGATACCCGCGTTTCGGATGTGAATCCGGTGCCGCTCAGCGTCAGCGTCGAGGTGGCGGCATCGTCGCCGAAGTTCGACGGCGTGATGCTGCCGAGCGTGAGCGCCACCGGCGCACTGTTGAAGGTGGCGACGAATTCCGGCATCACATCGCCAATAGTGGCGCTGCCGGTCAGTGCGCGGCCACTCGCGACCCCCGACCAGCCAAGGAAGCTACCGCTTGCCAGCCCGGCAACCGGTGCCACGGCGGCGTTGACCACCGCGCCGTAACGCACGTAGCTGGCGCTATCGCTCAGCGTGATGGTTGCCGCACAGGACGGGATGGCCTGCCGATAAGTCGCCCACTCCTTGTGTGCGCGGATGGTCACCGTGCGCGTTCCACCGCTCGGCATGGCAACCTCCCCCGACGTCGCGTTGTCGAGGCCATCGATGCCATCAACCACGTAGCGGCTGGCAAGCGTCAGGGTTTGTGCAGTCGCCGCCGTGATCCGCCAGGTGCCGGCGGTATCGCGCAACAAACGCGGCGCAATGCTGCTGCTCGTCGCGCCGGCAGGTGTGGTGATGCTGGCCACGACGCCTTCCAGTTGCCCCTCGGCCTGCACATCCAGCGCAATCGAATTGCCGGAATGGAACGCGGCGCCGATCGTATTCTGCGGTGTCGGGAATAGCAGCAGCGACGCCTTCGGCCGCACGCCAGTACCGCCGCCGAAGGCATAGGCAGAGTTGCTGGCGGTGAAGTAGTTGCGGTAGCCCGGTGCCGCCACCGCGGTAATGTCGAAGATGCTGTACTGCGGATAGAGGTCGCTGCTGCCCGGCCACGCGGCCACCCGCGGCGTCACCGTCACCGTGCCGCCGGCCTGCGCCGCGGCCGTGGTTGCGACTTTGGTCAGCCGCGAGAAGTTGGCCGTGAGCACGGTGGCCTGTGGCGCCGCCACCGGCGCACCAAGCGTGCCGTCGCCGGCAAGCACCTGCCAGGTCAACTGGCGCGACGGCACGGCGCTCGCGTCCTGGCTCCAGCGGGCAAAGCCAAGCGCAAAGTCATTCTGCGTCTGCAATTCGTCCGGGGCCCACAGGCGATGCACCGAACCGATGGGCCACTGGAACGTCGCCGGTGTGGTCACCCGCACACCATCGACGACGACATCCAGGCCAGCCGGATGGGTCACCACCGTGGTCGCCGTCGGCGCCGTCGCGTACAGTCGGGCCAGCGCATCGACGTCGGCGGTCGAGTAACTGACGCGATTGCCGACATCGATGCCGGGCGGTTTGGTCTCCATCGTGATCAGGTCGGTATAGGCGTTGAAGCCAAAGCGGCTGTAATGCATGATCGATGCGTAGTCGTAGCCGTTCAGCGTGCGCGAATAAAACGTCTGGTCGCTCTGCGATCGCCAGGTCGGTGGGATGCGGCTCAGGCGGGTGTCGATGAAGGGCGCCGGGTCGACGTCCTGCTGCACGTGCAGCAGCCCCATCGCGTGCCCCATCTCGTGCAGCAGCACGCCGGCCGGGCAGGCAGGCTCACCAATGATCGTTTGCCGGCCGCCGACGCGGCCCAGCGAGCTGGCGCACGATCCGGCGCCAGGTGTGGCCAGGTTGAACGCGACGTAGTCGATTTCGGCCGCGCGCGGCACCCAGCGGACGATCCCGGCCAACGCGCGGTTCGCCTCGGTCACCGCCGCCGCAATCGCCGCGTTGTCGCCGGCTTCGATGGTGTAGGGCACCTCGACGATCCCCGATGCCGCCTTGCGCCAGAGGCCCAGGTCGGAATCGACCGTCAGCGCCTTGGCGCCGTCGGCCGCGACGGTCGCGGCATTGTCCTCACCCAGTTGCTGGCGCAACGCCCGTGTGTCGGCCTGCACCCGCTCGGCACTGCCGATGATGATGTCGCCCTCGATCACGGCATAGCCGGCGCGCTCGACGTAGTTCACCCAGCGTCCGCGCCAGTGCGTCTGCAGCAGCTCATCGCTGGCGGCAACGCCGCTGTGTACGATCATCCCGATCAAGGTCGCTGCAATCAGCGCTCGCTTCATTATTCGTGGTCTCCACTGGTTCAGGCGCACCCAGGACATTGAGGCGCCAAAGGCAAGCCGTCATTCTAGGAAGGCGGCCCGATTCGGCGCCCCGGATAGCGACGCTGCAATCACTGACACTGACGGCAACGGCCAGAAAATTGCGCCAGCGGACTCGGCGCGCCGCGGCCCATTCGCGACGCTTGAGATGCGGCCATGATGCAGCGCAAAACACAACGCGATTGGGCCTCCCTACAATGGGCCAAAGGGAAGCACTGAGCAAGTCTCCGCGTTCCTGGCGCTGCGAGGACTTGCCCAACGCTTCCGTGTTGCACACGACAAGGAACGAGGGAGTCGTCATGAACAGCGCAGCGAGCAGCAAGATCCGCACTGTGGCCCTGGTGGGCCACGGTGCGGCCGGCAAAACCACGCTGGCCGAGAGCCTTCTCGCGGCCAGCGGCGCCATCACCGGTCGCGGCACCGTGGAGCGCGGCAACACGCTGCTCGATTTCGACCCGCTGGAAAAGGAATGGGGGCATTCGCTGCAAACGGCGTTCGCCAGTTTCAACTGGGCCGGCGCCCAGGTGCATCTGGCCGACACGCCGGGCTACCCGGACTTCATGGGGCAGGCCATCGGGGCGCTGGCCGCCGTCGATTGCGCGCTGGTCGTGGTCAACGCGCAGACCGGCGTCGAACTGTCCACCGAGCGCATGTTCAACCTGGCCGGCGACCGCGGCGTCTGCCGCATGATCGTCATCAACAAGATCGACGCCGACAACATTGATCTGCCGGCGCTGGTGGCCGACATCCGCGAGCGCTTCGGCAAGCAATGCCTGCTGCTCGATCTGCCGACCCATCACGGACAGGAAGTGGTCGAACTGCTCGGCCACGACAGCGGCGAGAGCGATTTCGCCTCGATCGCAGCGGCGCACCGCACGCTGATCGACCAGATCGTCGAGGAAGACGAAGACCTGATGGCGCGCTATCTCGAGGACGGCGCCGATCCGAGTCCGGACGCGCTGCATGAGCCGTTTGAACGCGCACTGCGTGCCGGCCACCTGATTCCGATCCTGTTCGTCTCGGCGCGCACCGGCGCCGGCGTTCCGCAATTGCTCGATGCCATCGCCAAGCTGGCACCGAATCCGGCCGAGGGCAACCCGCCGCCGTTCTATCGCGGCGAGCCGGGCGAGGCGCACGAATCGTTCGCCGCCCAGCCCGACGACAGCCGGCATGTGCTGGCGCATGTGTTTCAGGTGGTCGCCGACCCCTTCATGGGCAAGCTGGGCGTGTTCCGCGTGCATCAGGGCACCATCCGCAAGGATTCGCAACTGTTCGTCGGCTCCGGCAAGCGCGCCTTCAAGGTGGCGCATCTGTACCGGCTGCACGGCAAGGAATACATCGAGGTGCCGCAACTGGTGCCGGGCGACATCGGCGCCATCGCCAAAGTCGACGAGATCGAGTTCGACAGCGTGCTGCACGACTCGCACGACGAGGACCACATCCATCTGCAGGCGCTCGAATTTCCGCCGCCGATGCAGGGCCTGGCGGTAGAGACCAAACGCAAGGGCGACGAGCAGCGGCTGTTCGACATCCTGCACAAGCTGGAGCTGGAAGACCCATCGTTCCGCACCGAGCGGCACCCGACCACCAACGAGGTCGTCATTCGCGGCATCGGCGAGATGCATCTGCGCTCCAAGCTCGCCCGCATGCAGCAGCAATACAAGCTGGAACTGGCCACCAGCCCACCACAAATCGCCTATCGCGAAACGATCACCGGCAACGCCGAGGGCCACTGCCGGCACAAGAAGCAGAGCGGCGGCGCCGGCCAGTTCGGCGAGGTGATGTTGCGCATCGAACCATTGCCGCGCGGCGGCGGCTTCGAGTTTGTCGACGTGGTCAAGGGCGGCGCCATCCCCAGTGTGTTCATGCCCGCCGTCGAGCGCGGCGTGCGCCAGGCACTGGCGACCGGCGTGGTGGCCGGCTTCCCGCTGCAGGACATCCGGGTCACGGTGTACGACGGCAAGACGCATGCGGTCGACGGCAAGGAAATCGCCTTCGTCACCGCCGGTCGCAAGGCCACCATCGACGCCGTGCGTAAGGCTAATCCGATTTTGCTGGAGCCGATGGTGACGGTCGACGTGGTGGCACCGGACGTCTCGATGGGCGACCTGACCGGCGATCTGGCCGGGCGCCGCGGCCACGTCACCGGCACCCAGTCGAGGCTCGCCGGGACGGTATCGATCAGCGCGCTGGCGCCGCTGGCCGAGCTGGAGAGTTACCAGGGCCGGCTGAAATCGCTGACCGGCGGCAAGGGCGCCTACAGCATTGCGTTCTCGCATTACGCGCAGGCGCCCGGCGCGGTGCAGCACGATCTGGCCAGCAAGTACAAGGCGGTCGACGACGCCGACGATTGAGCGAGCGCCGGCGTGACGCCGTCGCGGGCGCTGAAAATTCCGTGACGGCGACGAGACTCGGGGCTAAACTCGCCGTGCATTGGCTGGCCGAGTGGTGGCGCGAATCTGCATCGCCGCCCAGGCGGCGACCGACCCGGGTAAACATGCCGAACCGAATCCTCCGCGATCTCGCGCCCGAAGGCTCGCGCCTGCTTGCGGGCATCGCGGCGCTGCTGATCGCGCTGATCACCGCGTCGTTGTTGCCGGTCGCCGAGCAGCCGCTCGGCGAGGTGAAACCGTTCCTGCCGATGTTCAGCACCACGGTGGTGATCACCGAATGCCTGACGACGTACATGCTGTACGCGCACTTTCGCTCATCGCGTCGGGCTTTTCTGGCCGCACTGAGCGGCGCGTCGCTATTCGTCGCCATCATGGCGACGGTACAGTTGCTGGTCTTCCCCGGCGTATTTGCCGATGCCGGGCTGCTGGGCGCCGGACCGCAGAGCGCCGTATGGGTCTGGACGTTCTGGCACGGCGGCTACCCGGCTTTCGTGCTGCTGGCGCTGCTGTTGTTGACGCCGCGGGTGGCACGTCTGCGCGCGACGGTGCAGTCCGGTCTGGCGCACGCGCTGTTGTTGCTCGCTGCCGGCGTCGCGATCGTGCTCGCGTTGCTCGCAGTGATGGATGACGGCGTACTGCCGCCGCTGATCGATGGCGTTGTCTACACTGGTTTGCTGCAGTCCCCGGCCGCGCCCATTGTGCTGGCGCTGAACGTCGGCGCGCTGTTCGCCTGCATCGCCATCACCCGCGTGCGTGATCTGCTCAGCGCCTGGCTCGCTGTGGTGCTGCTGGCCAGCCTCGCCGATGCGATGCTGACGCTTGCCGCCGGCGCCCGCTACAGCGCCGGCTGGTACGTCGCGCGCTGCCTGAGCATGGTGTCGTCCTCGGCGCTGCTCGGGTTGCTGATATGGCAAACCACCAATCTCTACCGTCAACTCGTGCGCGCGCACGAGGTGTTGACCGAGCGCTCGGTACGCGACGCGCTCACCGGCGCTCACAATCGTGGCCACTTCATCGACCAGTTCCCGCGCGACCTGCGCCATGCCGCGCGCGACCGCTTGCCGCTGGCGGTGTTGATGGTCGACATCGATCACTTCAAGGCCTACAACGACATGTACGGCCATCAGAAAGGCGACGACTGCCTGCGCGCGATTGCGCACGCCATGCAGCGCGTGCTGCGGCGTCCGGGCGACTATCTGGCCCGCTACGGCGGCGAGGAATTCGTGGCGGTATTGCCGGACACCGATACCGCCGGCGCCATGTATGTCGCCGAGGCAATCCGCAGCGCCGTTGCCGCGCTGGCGATCCCCGGCGCGCTGGCTGCCGATCGCCACGTCACCATCAGCCTCGGCGTCGCCACCTTTAAGCCCGATTTCGACAACTTCGACGCCGACGTGATGGTTCGCCGCGCCGACGACGCGCTCTACCGCGCCAAGCGCGACGGGCGCGACCGTGTCGAACTGTTCGACAGCAAGCGGCCGGATCTGATTACCGAGTTGCGCGATCCGTGACGGCGTGCAGGCGCCGTCCGCCCTGCCTTAGAACTTGTCTGTAAATAAGAGGGGATGGTCAACGCCGGAAGTTTTGTTGCAATCGAGGCGCTTTCGAAGACATAGCGGGGCTATGGCGAGAAAAAGCAACGAAGAGTGCGACAAAAATGACCAGTTGACCGCCCCGGTTTATTTACGGACAAGTTCTTAGCCGGCGGCGGCTTTCTCCAGTGCCGCGATGTCAAGCTTGACCATACCGAGCATCGCCTGCATGGCGCGGCCGGCTCGCACCGGGTCCGGGTCGGCGAGCAGGCGGCCGAGCGCCTTCGGCACGATCTGCCAAGTCACGCCGAAGCGGTCGCTGAGCCAGCCGCATTGGCTGGGTGCACCGCCATCCGCCAGCAACGCCTCCCAGTAGCGATCCACCTCGGCCTGATCGTCGCAACTGACGAACAGCGAGAACGCGGGATTGAGTTTGTAGTGCGGCCCCGCATTGAGGGCGATGTACTGGCGACCGTCGAGCTCGAAGATGACGCTCATCACCGACCCTTCGGGAAACGGCGAGCCCTTGCCCCAATGATTGACGTCGATGATGCGCGAATTGGGAACCAGCGAAACGTAGCGCTTTGCGGCGTCCTCTGCCTGCGAGTCGAACCACAGAAACGGTGTCACCTTGTTTGAAGGCTGGATGTTCATGGGCGGTACTCCTTGCGGGCGCGTCGTTGCGGGCGCGTCGTTGTGGGGTGGCGTGGTGGCGTAGTGGCTAAGCCTCGGCCTGCTTTTTCAGCGCGGCGAGTCCGCTGTCGAATTCGCGCGCCATCATCTTGTCCATGTTGAGCACGGTGCCGATCAGCTTCATGACGTAGGTCGTGTTGCCCTCCATCGCCCAGCTCACGCGGGTGCCGCCGCTTTCGGGCGTCAGGGTGAACGCCACCACGTTGTCGGCAGCGAACGGTGCCTGCATCAGCAGACGCAGGTGGACGTATTCATTGGCGCGACTGTCGGTGATTTCCACCGAGCCAGTGCCGACATCCTTGTTGCCGACAAAGGCGTAGCGCGCGCCCGGCCCAGTCGCCGGGCCGCTCAACTCGCCGCGCAGGTTCGGGTCTTTTTTCAGGAACGGATTCCAGCTCAGCGACGCGGCCATGTCGTTGATCAGCGGAAAGATGCGCTCGGCCGGCGCCCCGATCAACACCGAGCGCTCGAAACGGCCGCGGTCCGGCTTGGAATTCACGTACAGCAGAAACGCAACCAGCAGCATGCAGGCGGCAACGATCCAGGGCGTCAGCAACATGGTGGCTCCGTGCGGTTTACAGCGTGGCGGCCAGCGCGGCCATCTGTTCGGCGACCTTGCCCCAGCCTTCGTGGAAGCCCATCGCCTCGTGGGCGGCGCTGTCCGCGGCCGTCCAGTGCAGCGCCCGGGCGGTGTAGCGCGTCTTGCCGCCCTCGTCGTCAAAAGTGATGATGCCGGTGAAGAACGGTTTGCCGGACGGCACCCATGCCGAGGTGTAGGCGTCGGTGAACACGAGTTTTTTGTTCGGGATCACTTCGAGGTACACACCGCGATTGGGCATCTGGGTGCCGTCCGGCCCCTGCATCACGATGTAGCTTGCGCCGCCGGGACGCACATCGGTTTCGGCGTGCACCGTCCGCCACGGCGGCGGCGTGAACCACTGCACCAGCAGCGCCGGCTCGGTCCAGCAACGCCAGAGTTTTGCGGCCGGCACCTCGAACAGCCGGGTGATCGAAAGCTCGTGCAAGCCGCTGGCTTCGGTGAAGCAGTTTTGAGTGTCGTTGGACATGCCGGGCTCCTTGCGGGACGAATGGCAAAGTCTACTTCCGATCCACGTCGGCGCTCGCGGCCGGACCAGATCGCTTGCGCTTCGGCGACGATCTCGACCGCGCCGCACATGGTTCCATTGCGCAATCGGCAGAGGGAAATTGGATGCGACGACGCCCGGCGATCATCTTTTTTATCCAAACGCACATTCAATGCCGTCTACAGCGCGATTTAATGAGAAGTCGACAATCGATCAAATGTCCTTGCTAGCCCCTATTTCATGCGCATTACGTCGAAAAGCTGATCAATGACTAATGCCCCGACGGTTTCGTGCCAAGTCGTGCGCGCACGGGATCGGCCGTTCACGGCCGTTCACGTTGGAGCCGAAACGACGCCCGTTTCCGGAACCGCCGACGGGCAACGATGCAGAAAGACTCTTGACGGCAACGGTCATGGCGGATCAATATCGCGCCCGGACTACAAGGAGTGCACATGGCCCGCTTGAACGTGAACGGCAAGCCGCTTGACTACGCGGCCGACGAGGGAACCCCGCTCTTGTGGGTGCTGCGAGAACAACTGGGGTTGACCGGCACCAAGTACGGCTGCGGCATCGCGCAATGCGGTGCCTGCACCGTGCATATCGATGGCGTCGCCGTGCGCGCCTGCGTGATGCCGGCCGCCGCCGTCAAGCCAGGCCAGAAAATCGTCACCGTCGAGGGCTTGTCGAAGGACGGCTCGCATCCGGTGCAGCGCGCGTGGCAGGCGCTCGACGTGCCGCAGTGCGGTTTCTGCCAGTCCGGCATGATCATGGCGGCCACCGCGCTGCTCAAGGAAAAGCCGAACCCGAGCGATCAGGACATCGATGAAGCGATGACCAACATCTGCCGCTGCGGAACTTACAACCGCGTGCGCGCCGCGATTCACGTCGCCGCCACCGAAATGGCGGCGGCCAGAACCGGCGGCAAGATGCACAACAAGGCCGAACTCGGCAAGAGCGCGCTCGACATCGAGCACGCCAAAGCGGCAGAAGGAGTCAAGGCATGAACGCGCCCACCCGCAAATCCGGCTCCGCCACACGCACCGGCGCGCCCGCCCGCGCCAGCCGCCGCAACTTCCTGAAGCAGAGTGCCGGCGCCACCGGCGGACTGGTGCTCGGTTTTCACTTGCCGCTCATCGGCCAGCCGGCGCTCGCGCAGGCGCCCGCCAACGCGGCCACGACGCCCGAGATCAACGCCTGGGTCGTGATCCAGCCCGACGAGCGTGTGGTAATCCGCATCGCACGCTCCGAGATGGGTCAAGGCACGCTGACCGGCCTCGCGCAACTGGTGGCCGAGGAGCTGGAATGCGACTGGGCCCGCGTCAGCACCGAATACCCGACGCCGGGCCAGAACCTGAAACGCGAACGCGTGTGGGGCGATTTCTCCACCGGCGGCAGCCGCGGCATCCGGCAATCGCACGACTATGTGCGCAAGGGCGGCGCCGCCGCCCGCATGGCGCTGGTGCAGGCGGCGGCCGACGGCTGGAAAGTGCCGGCCGCCGAGTGCAGCGTCAGCAAGGGCGTCATCACGCACGGCGCCAGCAAACGCAGCACCACCTACGGCAAGGTGGCGGTGGCGGCATCGAAACTGCCGCCACCGAAGGACATCGCGCTGAAGCCGGTCAAGGACTGGAAGATCGCCGGCAAGCGCATGGCCCGTCTCGACACGGTGGACAAGACCACCGGCAAACAGGTCTATGGCATGGATCTGAAGCTGCCGGGCATGCTCAACGCGGCGATGAGCGATTGCCCGGTGTTCGGCGGCAAAGTGAAAAGCTACGACGAAGCGGCGGCCATGAAGCGCCCCGGCGTCAGGAAAGTGGTGCGTGTCGGCGACAGCGGCGTCGCCGTGATTGCCGACACCTGGTGGCGCGCCAAGACGGCGCTCGACGCGCTGAAGGTGGAGTGGGACGCCGGCGCCAATGCCAAAGCCAGCAGCGAAGCGTTCGCCGAGGTGCTCAATGACGCGCTGGAAAGCACCGACGCGGCGATCGGCAACGACGTCGGCAACGCCGTCAGCGCCATCGACAACGCCGCGCGGCGCATCGAAGCGGTCTACACCTATCCGCACCAGAACCATGCCTGCATGGAGACGATGAACGCCACGGTGAAATGGACGGCGGAGCGCTGCGAGGTGTGGCTGCCGACGCAAAACGGCGAGGCGGCGCTGGCGGCGACGGCCGAGGCAGCGGGCCTGAAGCCGGCGCAATGCGAGGTCTACAAGATCCATCTCGGCGGCGGTTTCGGCCGTCGCGGCGCCACCGACTATGTGCGCAAGGCGGTGCTCATCGCCAAGGAAATGCCCGGCGTGCCGATCAAGATGATCTGGTCGCGCGAGGAAGACATGGCGCAAGGCCGCTTCCATCCGGTCACCCACTGCAAGCTGGTGGCCGGGCTCGACGATCGCGGCGAAATCGCGGGCCTGTCGATGCGCATTGCCGGGCAATCGATCCTGGCCACGGTCAACCCGCAGATGATTCGCGACGGCAAGGATCCGGTGGTGTTTCAGGGACTCAATCCGCCGGGGCCGGAGGCCTCGATCGGCTACAGCATCCCGGCGCTGCGCATCGACTACGCGATGCGCAACCCGCACGTGCCGGCCGGTTTCTGGCGCGGCGTGAACCTCAACCAGAACACGATTTATCTCGAATGCTTCATCGACGAGATCGCGCACGCGACGCAGCAGGACCCGCTGGCCCTGCGCCGCAAGCTGATGGCGAAGAGCCCGAAGCATCTGGCGGTGCTCAATGCCGTCGCGGCGAAGATCGGCTATGACAAACCACCGGCCGCCGGCGTGTTCCGCGGCATCGCGCAGACGATGGGCTTTGGCTCTTACGTCGCGGCGATTGCCGAGGTGTCGGTCGGCAAGGGCGGCGCGCTGAAGATTCACCGCATCGTCGCCGGCACCGACTGCGGCAACGCGGTCAATCCGCAGCAGATCGAGGCACAGGTGGAAGGCTCGTTCGTATACGGCCTGTCCGCCGCGCTCTATCAGGAATGCACGGTGAAAGACGGCCGCATCGAGCAGAGCAATTTCCACAACTACCCAAGCCTCAAGATGGCGCAGATGCCCAAGGTGGAGACGGTCGTGGTGCCCTCCGGCGACTTCTGGGGCGGTGTCGGCGAGCCGACCATCGCGGTGGCGGCGCCGGCCGTGCTCAATGCGATTTTCGCGGCCACCGGCGTGCGCGTGCGTAACCTGCCACTGAAAGACCAGCTCGGCAAGGTGTAGCGGACAGTGCCGCCGCGTCGTGGACTGTCGTTCGCCATGAGGCCCGTGCTGCACCGCTGCGGAACGCTCCTCGCCGTTGTCGCCGCGCTCGTGATGCCGGCTGCGGCCGCCGCCGCCACCGGCGATGGCCTGCCGCAGCCGCTGACCGCCACGCCGGGCGATGCCGACCGCGGTCGTGCGCTGGTCGCGCAGCGGCAGGTGAGCCAGTGCGTACTCTGCCATCGGGTGCCGCTGGCGGAGGTGCCGTTTCAGGGCAATATCTCGACCGATCTGGCCGGTGCCGGCGCGCGCTGGTCGGCGGCCCAGTTGCGGCAGCGACTGGTGAATCCGCGGCTGGAGAATCCGGCCTCCGTCATGCCGGCCTACTTCGAAACGGCGCCGCGCACGCGCGTCGGCGCCGCCTGGCGCGACAAGACGCTGCTCGACGCGCAGCAGATCGAGGACGTGATCGCATGGCTGCAAACGCTGCGCTGACCCGCCGGGCGCTGCTGCGCGCCACGGCGGGCGCCTCGCTGCTGCTGGCGCTGCGCCCGGTGGCGGCGGCCGCATCGCGCTCGCCCGTCCTCGACGAGCTGGTCCGCGCTTGGGCCGGCGGCGCCACCGTGCGCGAGGGACGGGTGCAGTTCGACATCACGCCGCTGGTGGAAAACGGCAACAGCGTGCCGGTCGAAGTGACCGTGGCAAGCCCGATGACGGCGGCGGACCATGTCACCGCCATCGCCCTCTTCAACGAGAAAAATCCGCAGCACGACGTCGCCGTGTTCACGCTGTCGCCGCTCGCCGGTCGCGCCCGCATCGCCACCCGCATCCGGCTCGCCACCACGCAACAGTTGGTCGCCGTGGCCAGAATGAACGACGGCAGTTGCTGGACGCACACGGTGGAGGTGATCGTCACCACCGCCTCCTGTGTGGAGGAATGACAGCGATGGCCCGTGCGCTGCTCACCTTGCCCAAAACCGCGCGTGCCGGCGAAGTGATCGAGGTGCGCGCGTTGGTGCAGCACGCGATGGAGACCGGCTATCGCCGCTCGGCGGAAGGCGCCTTGCTGCCGCGCGATCTGATCCGGCGTTTCACGTGCAGTTTTATCGAAGGCGCCGCGCCGGAGACGGCGGCTGCCGACACCGCGATGCCGCCCGGCGCGCGGCTGGTGTGCGCCGCCACGCTGCACGCGGCCATTGCCGCCAATCCCTACATCGCCTTTCACTTCCGCGCGGAAAAGAGCGGCACCTTGATCTTCATCTGGACCGGCGACAACGGTTTCGCGCACCGCGAGCAGGCGGACCTGCGGGTCACGTGAGGACGCTGCCGAAAGCGGCGGTGGCCGCAGCCCTGGCGGCAACGGTCGCCGCCGGCGTACCGGCGGCCGAGCCGCGCCAGTCGGGCTTCGATTTCATGTCGGCCAGCACCCAAGCGCTGCAGAAAGACGACGCGCAGAACCCCGGCATGCTGTGGGTGCAGGACGGGCAGGCGTTGTGGAGCCAGCGCAGCGGCGCTACCGGCAAATCCTGCACCGATTGCCACGGCGCGCTGGCCAAAATGCGCGGCGTCGCGCCGCGCTACCCGGCGCAGTCAACGGCATCCGGTCGCGTCGTCAATCTTGCGCAGCGGATCAACCAGTGCCGCGTGGACCGGCAACAAGCCAGCGCCTGGCCCGCCGAACATGCCTCGCTGCTGGCGCTGGAGACCGCCATTGCCTTCGAGAGCCGCGGACTGCCGCTGGCGCCGCCGGCACAGCCGCTGCTCGTCGAGGCCCAGGCACGCGGCGAAGCGCTGTTCCGCCAGCGCATCGGACAGATCGACCTGAGCTGTCGCGATTGTCACGACGGACTCGCCGGCAAGCGGCTGGGCGGCAACACGATTCCGCAGGCGCATCCCACCGGCTACCCGATCTACCGCCTCGAATGGCAAGCCGTCGGCAGCCTGCAACGGCGGCTGCGCGGCTGCATGACGGCGGTGCGCGCCGAGCCTTACCCCTACGGCGCCAGCGAGCTGACCGACCTGGAGGCTTACCTGATGAAGCGCGCCGCGGGCATGGCAGTCGAGTCGCCCGCTGTTCGTCCATGACGGGAACAGTCAGCGCAGTACGTGCGTAGGGTGGGCAACTTGTTGCCCACGCGTCATCCATGACGCCGCGATGACCAGCTAACGCACCAGTTCCGGGCCAAGTCTCGCAGCAAGCGCAACAAGCCCGGCACGCAACTGCGCATAGGCCGGTGCCACCGCCGCTGGCGCACCCTTGACGCCGAGATCGATGTGCCGCCCGTATTGCGGATGGTCGACGCTGGGCAGGCTGAACACCTTGACGCCCGGATGTTCGCGCTCCACCGCTTCCATCAGCGGCGTCAGTGTCGCTTCCATCGCGCCGAACACGATCACCGACTGTTCGACGTAAGCATGGCGGCGGTGCAGATGCGCGTAGCGGCTGTCGAGCAGGCCCTCGATCATCGGCCAGGCCATCACGGGAAAGCCCGGCACGAAGTGCACGTCGCCCACCGAAAAACCGGGAATCTTGTTGTACGGATTCGCGATGATCGCCGCCCCCTCGGGGAACATGCCCATGTTGAGCCGGTGCACGTTGTCGTCGCGTTCCGGCTCATAGGCGACGCCCTGCTCGCGCGCCACATCCCGCATGCGCTCGCGGATCAACACCTCGGCCTCGGGGTGCAGCGCCAGCGGCACACCAAGCGCGGCGGCAGCGCATTGCCGCGTATGGTCATCCGGCGTAGCGCCGATGCCGCCGGTGGAAAACACAATTTCGCCCTGCTCGCGCGAACGCGCAAACGCCCGATGCAACACCGCCTCGATACGCGGTCGGTCATCGCCAACGTATTCCGCCGCTGCCAGCACCAACCCACGAGCAGCAAGCAGTTCGATGACTTTGGCGAGATGTTTGTCCTGCCGTTTGCCGGAGAGGATTTCGTCGCCGACGATGATCAAACTAAACGCAGGGGGAATGTCATTTTTCATGAGTTGAAAGATGTCGAACGTATGTTGGGGGCAAGCACGACGAGCAGTTTCCAGCGACAATTGAAACAGAATGTCCGAACTATCCACCGCGCCACGCGTCGTCGTATTCGCAGGCCCGAACGGCGCCGGCAAATCGTCCCATGCGACGGCTATCCTGGCAGCACTCGATGTTCCTATTTTTGTCAATGCGGATCTGATCGCCCGCGGTCTGGTTGGCTACAACACTCAAGTCGCCGCGTTTGCTGCCGGCAAGATCATGCTTCGTCAATTGCGTGAGCTGGCCGCAGACCGGGCGGATTTCGGGTTCGAGAGCACGTTGTCAAGCCGCAGTTTCGCGGGTTTTCTTCGCGATCTAAAGGCGCAGGGGTATCGGACGTCGATCTATTACTTCAGCTTGATCAGCGCCGATCTTGCGGTGGCTCGCGTGCGACGTCGCGTGGCAATGGGAGGTCACGATATTCCCGAGGGCGACATTCGCCGCCGCTTCGAACGCAGTCGTCAGAATTTCGTCGATCTGTATATGCCAATCGCCGACGAGTTCACGTTGTTTGACAATTCGACCGACGATACCGCGACCGTTGTGGCGCAAGGTATTTCGGGTGCAATTACTGTATTAAACTCGCGCCAATGGATTCCATTCAGCCATCCAAATCGGGCAAGAAGTCCCTTCTGACGCCGCCGATGAACGAACTCAAGGCTGCCCTTAAAAAATCGGCCCGGCTACAGCGCCGCCTGGCTGTTGCTTACGGCATCCGACTCAAGAAAGTCAACGCGCGTTAGCCGACCAGCCGCGCTCCGCCCGTCGCCTAGTCTGGGCGCGTCGACGCAATCTGCGCGTTGCCCGGACCGCTACCAGACGAATGCCCACGATGTCCGCGCCGCTACCCACCTTCGACCAGTTCCGCAGCGACGTGCTCGCTGCTGGCTACGACGAAGTGCTGGAGCGCCCGTGGGCGCCGGGCACGGTGGTGGACACGCATGCGCATCCGTTCGAGGCCAACGCGATCGTGGTGCGGGGCGAAATGTGGCTCGCCATCGGTGACCAGCCCGCGCGGCGCCTGCTGCCCGGCGATCGTTTCCACCTGCAAGCCAACGAGCCGCACAGCGAACGTTACGGGCCGGAAGGCGCGACTTATTGGGTGGCGCGGCGGAACTGATTGCGACGCCAGCGCCGATGATCAGGTAATCGGTTTCATGCGCCGGCATGTGGAATTCGCCAATGAGCGGAGCCAACGCGCGAACGCGCTGCGCTCAGTCTGGCCGTACACCCCGATTGCACCAGGGCGGTGTTCTGCTGCTCATGAGCGCGCCAGCGCCGGCGCCGCCAGCAACGCATCGATGTCGCTTTCTGTGTTGTAGCCCTGCACCGACACGCGCACGAACGTTTGGCCGGCATGTGTGGTCACCGGCACTTCGATGCGGCTCTCGTCGTAGAGGCGGCGGCGCAGTGCGTCGGCGTCCTGCGCGGGCACCGGAATCGCCACCATTTGCGCCCAGTCGTCGTCCTGTGCAACCGGTGACAAGCCGTGGCGAGCGATCAGCGTGTCGTGCGCGCGACGCGCCAGCGCGTGCGAGCGGGCGCGCACGGCGGGCCAATCGTGTTGCGCCTGAAAATCGATCGCCGCCGGCACCGCGAGCCAGGACGCAATGTCGCGCGTACCCTGCCACTGCATGCGGCGCTCCAGCGGCGTGCTGCCCAGATACGCGTCGAACCCGGCGTGGCCGCCGGTGCCCGCGGCGTAGCCCCAACTGGTCACCAGCGCATCGAGCAGCGCATGATGCTCCGGTCGCGCGCGCAGGAAACCGGCGCCCTTCGGCGCGCAGAGCCATTTGTGGCAATTGCCGACGTAGAAATCGGCGCCGATGGTATCGAGGTCGAGCGCGATCTGCCCCGGCGCATGGGCGCCGTCGATCAGCGTCAGAATGCCGCGGGCACGCGCCGCCGCGCAAAGCTCGGCAATCGGCAGGATCAGCGCGGTCGTCGAGGTGATGTGACTGACGAAGATCAGCCGCGTGCGCTCGCTGGCACCGGCGAGGACACGGGCGACGAACTCGTCGCGCCGAAACGGCAGTGGAATTTCGACACGTTTGTACACGGCCCCGGCGCGCTCGCAGACGCGCAGCCAGGTGGCGTCGCAGGCGCCGTATTCGAGGTCGGTGGTCAGCACTTCGTCGCCCGGCGCCAGGGGCAACGACTGCGCCACCGTGTTGACGCCGGTCGTCGCGTTCGGCATGAACACCAGATCGTCGGCGCGGGCACCTATCAGCGCGCCCAGCCGCTCGCGCGCATGGCGCAGCAACCCCGCCGAGCGCCGGCCAAGAAAGGCCACCGGATTCCTCTCCATCTCCAGTTGCCAGCGCTGCTGTGCGTCAAACACCTCACGCGGACAGGCACCAAAGCTGCCGTGATTGAGAAAGACAGTGGCGGGGTCGAGCAGGAAGTGGCGGCGCATGGGTGCGATCCTCAGCCATCCACCGGGTTGTGTGGGGTGTCCAGCAGCAGTTGATAGAAGGCCAGATCCAGCCAGCGGCCGAACTTGAACCCCACTTGCGGCAACGTGCCGACGTGGCGGAACTGCAAACGCTCGTGCAATGCGATGCTGCCGGCATTGGTGGCATCGATGCCGCCCATCATGGCGTGCACGTCGTTGTCGCGGGCAGCGGCAATGAGGGCCTGCATGATCTGCAGGCCCAGGCCGCGACCGCGATGCGCCTGGTGCACGTACACCGAATGCTCGACCGTGTACTTGTACGCCGGCCAGGCCCGAAAGCTGCCGTAACTGCCGAATGCCAGTAGTGTTCCGTCCTGGCTCTCGATCCCGATCACCGGAAAGTTGCCCTTCCGCTTCGTCTCGAACCAAGGCGCCATGCTTTCCGGCGCGCGCGGCCGGTAGTCGTACAGCGCCGTCGAGGTCAGGATCGCCTCGTTGAAGATGTCCAGAATGGCGGTGGCGTGCCGCTCGTGCGTGCAGCGAACGAGTGTGGTCGATGTCATGGCGTGCTCCTGGAAATTGTTGCGCTACTGGTCAAAGCCAGCAGGTAGCGTGCCTGCTGCAGCGTCGGATTGCGAAACATAATGTTCCAGCGCTTCGATGGGCGAGCCGCAACCGGGCGGCGACGAAGAGACGGCGCCTTCGGCATGCGATGTTTCAGCGCAGCGGCTTTGGCGCATACAAGGCACTTTGAAAATCGGGCACGTACTCGTATCTCAGCATCTTGCCCAGTTGCAGCGCACGAATGAAATCGGACAGGCCGCCCGTACCCAGCGTCAACTTGAACGCATCCGCGTCGGTGCTGGACGCGTGGCTCAAGTCGCGGGATACGGCATAACCCGTCGTCAAACGATCGGCGCGATCCAGGTTGGTGAAGTTGCTGGTGGCCAGAGTCGCTTTGTCCGAGAGCTTGTCCAGCTTCTTCGCAGCAAACGTCACGTCGACCTTGCCGGTCTGGTTGTCGTAAATTTCGACGGTCAACGAGTCGAGTGTGTCTTTCAGGTCGATCTCGGTCCGCCATTTGGGCAGGTTGTACCCCACCACGCCGCGAACCCGTGCCAGTTCGGTGTTGACCGGAAGTTTGACGACATATCCCCAGAAGTCCTTGGACAGCGACTGGCCAAGCAAGGTAAACGGCCCCCAATTCGACTCACCCGGTTTGTTGGTGACGACGGAGATGCCGATCTCGTTGTAGCTGTCGTTGTCGCAATAGTCGTAGGCGTATGCGGTAATGGCGACGACGCCCCGCCCGGGCCATACCTGCAACGGTTGCACTTCTTTCAGCACCGCAGCCGGAATCAGTGCGGTCAATCGTTCCAGGTCAGCGGTAAAGATGGCCGTTACGCGCCGGTTCTTGTAATAAAAGTTGGGCGAGTAAGACTCAAATCCCATATCGGTTTTGACTTTGCTGAGCCCCTTGAACCAGCTCAGGTCGATGTCGGGCGCCTCCTCCCGAATGACGGACAGTGGTGGATTGGAGCGGAAGCGGTCGTACAAGCCACCGGCAGCCACGGGAACCTTGTGGCCGCCGAGATCGATGATGGTGGTTGCACGCGGTTGGACATCCGGAGCACTTTGCGCCCACGCGTGGTGGGCTATGGCGCCCAGCGACAGTCCTGCTGCGACGATGAGATTTTTGATACTCATTGCGATACCCTTTGACATTCGAGTTTCAAGTTAAGTTTTCGTTTTGACTTGTTGCATCGCCATCGCAAACAGTTCCCGAAGGCATTTCCTGCAAGTCTTTGCGTAGCTTAAGTTTCAACTTAACTTTAATGTCAAGCGTATTTTTGAAATGGGATGTGCGAGTTGCCTCGGCAGGAGCCCGAAGGCTTGTGCGTTGTCTTCTTGAGTGTGGCGAACAACCGGTCGTCGCAGGCGCTGGCGCTCGCAGCCTCGCCAAGCGGCTTTCACGGCCAAGCGCTACTTCACACGACTATCGGACTTCCGGGTGCCGGCAATGCCCATGCTGTCCAACACCCGCGCCGCGTTGTCCGAACAATCCATGTCCGCGGGCCTGGTGTCGATCAGTTGAATCAAGTTCTGAAGGTGAGCCTTGTTCTGCGCCAGCCGAACCTCCATCGATTCAATGTCCCGAATCTTCTTTCGCAGTGCGGCCAGTAGCTCGTCATGTTGCCAGCGCGCGATGTCCTCGGGAAGAATTTGTCTGATCTCGTCCAGCGTGAAGCCCGTTTGCTGCGCATTGGCAATGATCGACAGCAGCGCAACGGCTCCCAGAGGGTATTCCCGGTAGCCATTGCTCTGCCTGCTGACCGCGTTCAACAGTCCCTTGGTTTCGTAGAAGCGGATCGTGGAGGGTGCCAAGCCGCTGCGCTTGGCCAATTCGCCGATTTTCATGGTACTCCTTGCCGTCGTGTTCGCAAAAAAGTTAGCGAACGCGGTTCACTTCGATCGCCTGAAGCAGGGCCTCCGCAACCGCCTTACCCGAGCTTGGGTTTTGACCGGTGACCAGTCTGCCGTCGGTGACCGCATAGCTCCGGAAGGGAATGATGGACTTGTCGTACTTGGCACCACGGCTTTGCAATTCATCCTGCAGCAAAAAGGGAACCTGGTCCTTCACGCCGGACAGGGTCTCTTCCGTGTTCGAGAAGCCGGTGACCAGCCGTCCTTCGATCAACGGTCTACCGCCCTCGGTCTGCAGGTCGAGAAGCCCGGCCGCACCGTGGCACACCGACGACACGATGCCACCCTGTCGGTAGATCGCTTCGGCGATGCGCTGCAAATCCTTGTTGCCCTTGAAATCCCACATCGTGCCGTGCCCTCCGGTGTAGTAGATGGCCAGATACTCGGCAGGATTCACGCTGGCCGCGGCTTTGCTTGCTTGCAACCGCCCCATGAAAGCCTGATCCTGCAAATACGCCCTCGCCGCGTCGTCCATGTACAACCAGCCCAGGCTGCGCTCGTCGAGCGGCACCTTGCCGCCCAGCGGACTGACGAAGTCCATGCGGTAACCCGCCTGCAAGATCACGTCATAGAAGTGCGTCAGTTCAGTCAACCACAGACCGGTGGTGTCGCTGCGGGAGGGATACGCCGCATGGTTGGTCATGACAATCAACACTTTCCGTGTCGGCGATGCGGCCGCGTCAGCAGCCGTGGTCGTTTGTGCGTTGGCAGCCTGCGACATCAGGACAGCGAGTAGCGCTGGAACGCTGCGGTTGAGCAAGAACGTGAACATGGTGAATCCCGAACTGGAGTTTGCAACAGCCGAACTCTAAGTCTCAAGTTAGCGTTAATGTCAAGACATTTCGTGAAATCAGTACCTTCCAGAACGTACCTGAGTACCTATCACTTTCAAGCTACGGACGCGCCGAACAAGTGCCGTCCATCCCCGCAGGCTCTGAACGGAGCGTCCGACGCACGCGCGGAACGGTTGGAGGGTTTGGCGGCTGGATGGGGTTCCAACCCCGTCGCTCAGGCGAACGGGCTACCACTCGCTCCGTACCTCCCAAAACAAAAGGCCCACCCTATCGGGCAGGCCTTTTGACTTGGTGGTGGACCCGGCGGGAATTGAACCCGCGTCCGAAAGCCATCGATGGTCGGGACTACATGCTTAGCTCAGTGATTTGATCTTGCCGTCGACGCGAGCATGAGCACCCTCGCCGCCAGCCAGCCCGCTTGATTTCGGACGCGCGCCGCAGACAGTCGCGCACCCTACCCGTGGCAAGAGGATGTTGCGGCTTTACCAGTTACCCGGCTCGGCGCAGGGTCCACGTCCCCTGCTGCAACACTCGAACCTAGTTTTTAATTAGGCTGCGAGACGGCTTTCGCCGTAGAAGCTATCGTTTGCAATTAAATTGCTTTGCAGCGGATTAACGAGGAGCTACCCCTCGACATGCCCCAAGCGCATATCAGAACTCCCGTCGAAACCAGGTCGGGCCCGGAAATCGTTGTTGAGCACGTGAATCGCGTTCAGTGAAGACGTATGTTAGTCCCTCGCCGCCGATTTCAACGTCGGCACCGGTCCACCGGTCAATTGCGGCGGCAAACGCGGACGGCAATGGCTTTTCAATGGCAACGGCTTTAGATAGGCGCTGGCGGCCGGTTTTACACGATTGTCGACTTCGTGTATTTCCGGTTGCTCCGCCCTATTACATAACGTTTCCAGCGAAAAGCCAATAACGGGCTGCTACCGTGTCCGGTCGTCACAGTCGCGACTGCGGCAGCATGTAGTTCGCCTCGGAAACGAGGTCGACGCCGCAGGAGAGGTTCTCGACCCAGTCGATGAACTGGTTGCACATGGTGGGGCCCTTGAAGAACGGGCCGTGCTGCGGCACGATCATCTCGATGTCGAGCTGGCGCACCATGCGCGCCCACAGGCGGCAAACCTTGTTCGACACCATGTAGCGGCGGTGGAAGCCTTCCATGTTCGGAATGTGGCGGGCGAAATTGGGGACTGCCTGACCGCAGATCTTCGGCGGCATCAGCGAGGCGCCAAGATCGCCGGAGAACAGGATCTTGGACACCGGATCGTAGAACTGGAAGTTGCCCTCGGCGTGCAGAAAGTGCGCCGGAATCACGTGCAGACTGCTTTTGCCCAGCGGCAGGATGGCGCCCTCGTCCTTGATCGCCATGATGCGGCCCTCGGTGCTGGTGCCGGTACAGAAATGCGGCGCAAAACGCGACCAGATGCTGGAGATGACCAGCTGGCAGTCGGTGCCGCCTAGCCAGCGCGCGAGCGAGGCGATGATGTCCGGGTCGGCGTGCGAGGCGCAGACGTAGCGCAGCTTCTTCGGCGGCACATAGCGCGACATGGTCATGTACAGCGCGTGGTAGGTCATGTTGCCGCCCGGATCGATCAGGGCGTCGTCGCCGTTGTCGACGACCAGAAACTGGTTGGCCTGGACGGCGTCGCCGGCTTCGCTGACCAGATCGGAAAACGAGATGCAGATGTGTTTACCGTCGTTGTAAAGCTCGGTGGGGGCGAACATGCGTACTCCATACTTCTTTGCCGCGTGTCGACTGCGCTCGCCGGACGGCGGTGGCGCAACTGCTGCGCTTGCCCGAACATTCGGGTTGGCGTCGATAACTAAGAATCGTCCGGCGGATTGTTGCCGGTTGCCGCCTGCCGAAATTGACTCAGGTCAATTTATTGCGCGTCAGCGTCGATTTTCCGCCCCAATGTTGCGTTGCAGCAAATGCGCCGCGGCATGGTCAGAAGCGACGAACGCCGCGGGCGCCCTGTCGCAGCTCGGGATATAATCTTTGGCTCTGCTCCACGGCAAACACGCCTTGTGTGCGGCCGGCAGCCGGTGCGAGAGCACCAAAGCCGACCGTCAGCAAGGCGCCAACAACAAACGCCGGGGGTCAGTTCGAACGGCGCCGGCTGCAATGCAGCAAGCGCCATCCACTGTCCATAGACTGAAAGGGAAATGACCGATGCGTCATTACGAGATCGTCTTTATCGTCCACCCGGACCAAAGCGAACAAGTGCCCACGATGGTCGAGCGTTATCGCTCCCTCGTCACCGGCAAGGGCGGCAAGATTCACCGCCTCGAAGATTGGGGCCGCCGCCAACTGGCTTACCCGATCAACAAGATTTACAAGGCGCACTACGTGTGCATGAACATCGAGTGCGATCGCGACACGCTGGTCGAGCTCGAAACCGCGTTCAAATTCAACGACGCCGTGCTGCGCCACCTGACGGTGCAGAAAGACGGTGCCGAAGTGGCGCCGTCGCCGATGATGGCCGGCGAAAAGGCCAAGAACCTCAACACCGCTGAAGCTGCCGAAGCAGCGACGGCCGCCTAAGGAGCGCGATCATGGCATTCGGCAAACCCAAGTTCGGCCAGCGCCCCAAGCGCGATCGTCAACCGAGCCTCTTCAAGCGCAAGAAGTTCTGCCGTTTCACCGCGGCCGGCGTGAAAGAGATCGACTACAAGGACATCGACACGCTGAAGGACTTCATCCAGGAAAACGGCAAGATCATGCCGGGCCGCGTGACGGGCACCAAGGCCCGCTATCAGCGTCAGCTCACCACCGCGATCAAGCGCGCCCGCTTCCTGGCGCTGCTGCCGTATTGCGATCAGCACGAGTAATCGGCGGAAGGAACCCTCATCATGCAAATCATCCTTCTTGAAAAAGTCCTCAACGTCGGCCTGCTCGGCGACATCGTCAAGGTCAAGGACGGCTACGCCCGCAACTTCCTGATCCCGCAAGGCAAGGCCAAGCGCGCGACCGAAAAGAACATCGCCGACCTCGCCGCCCGTCGTGCTGACCTCGAAAAGGTCGCCGCCGACAAGCTCGCAGTGCAAACCGCGCTGGGCGAGAAGCTGAACGGCGTCGAGCTCAAGATGTCGCAAAAAGCCGGCGTCGACGGCCGTTTGTTCGGCTCGGTCACCAACGTCGACGTCGCCGAAGCGCTTCGCGCCCAGGGCTACGAAGTCACCAAGTCAATGGTGCAAATGCCGTCGGGCCCGATCAAGACCATCGGCGAAACCGCGGTCAAGCTCCAGTTGCACACCGATGTGACGAGCGAGATCAAGGTCGTCGTAGTCGCGGAAAAAGAGTAAGCCTCCTTCCGCATCAAGAAACCCGCTTTCGGGGTAGCCCGGGCGGGTTTTTTGTTGCCCGTCGCGGACGCCCTGCCGCCACGCAGGCGCCGGTTGCGGCGCAGCTCGATTGGATGGATGACTCCAGAAGCTCGTCCTAAGCTCGGCGCCACGCCATTTGTTGCACCTGCCAAAACCTTGAGCACCGCGCTGACGCTGACCTTCCTGCACGCCAACGGCTATCCGTCCGGCGTCTATCGACAGTTTTTCGAGGCGCTCAAGCGCCACGCCCACGTTCACGTCCCGGCGATCCTCGACAGCGACCCCGCCTGCGCGGCGCACCGGCGCTGGCCGGCCATGCTCGACCAGGCGCTCGATCTGGTGCATGCGCGGGCGAAAGCGCAGGGTCACACGTCCGACCGGCAAACGCTGGTGGGGCATTCGATGGGCGGCTACCTTGCCCTGCAGGCGGCGGCCCGGCATCCCGAGGCAGTGCGCAACGTGGTGCTGCTCGATTCCCCGATCCCGACCGGCTGGCGCGGCGGCCTGCTGAGCTTTTCGCAAATCACCGGTCTCGCCTATCGCGCCGGCCCGGCGCCGATTGCGGCCCGCCGCCGCGACCGCTGGCAAAACCGCGACGAAGCCCGCGCTTTCTTTGCCGGCAAGGCGTTCGTACAGCGCTGGGCGCCGGGCGTACTCGACGATTTCATCGCCCACGCCATTGTCGACGCCCCCGGCGGCGTCACGCTGCGCATCCCGCGCGACACCGAGCGCGACATCTACGCTCACCTCGCGCACCGCTCGGCATTGCGGGCCTTGCAACGCCTTCGCCGCAAGGGCATCGTCGTTCACTTCATCGCCGGCACCGAATCGGAAGAAACGCGGATGGCCGGCTACGCACAGAACGAACGGCTGTTTTCGCCGCACTTCCATGCGCTGCCGACCGGGCACCTGATTCCGCTGGACGCCCCGGCCGATTGCGCCGCACTGGTACTCAGGCTGGCTAGCGCCAACTGAGGGGAGTTCGCTTCATTCGGGCGCCGGTGGCGGCTCGGCACACTCGCGCATCTGCCAGGCGGCGAAGATCGCCACCGCACAGATCGCAGCCACCAGCAAAAACACTTCGTCGAAGGCGGCGAGCCGTGCCGGACTGCTCGCCACCGTGGCCAGCGAATCGCCATACGCCGCCAGCCGCCATTCGAGCAGGATGCCGCACAGGCTGACGCCGATGGCGCCGCCCAGCATGCGCATGAAATTGATCACGCTGGCACCCTGCGCAATCAGCGCCCGGTCGACGCCGCGCATGGCGCCCAGATTGAGCGAGGGCAGGATGAAGCCGAGACCGACGCGGCCGACAATGGCCCAGCTCACCAGCAGCCAGAGACTGGTGCCGATGTTCACCGTCACCATCAGGGCAAACGATCCGGCGAGCAACAGCAGGCCGATGCTGACCAACCGGTTCGCCGGCAGATGATCCGCGAGGCGCCCCACGCCGGCAATGGTGGCGGCCAGCACGAGTCCGGCCGGAAGCAGGATGGTGCCGACATACGAGGGCGACAGCACCAGTGCGCGCTGCATGAACACCGGCAGCAGATAGGTCGACCCGAACAGCGCCGTACCGTAGATGAAGGCCACGATGGCCCCCATCGCGAACTGGCGATAGCCGAATAGCTCGAAGTTCATCAAAGGCGCCGTGTCGCCCGCCCGCCCCGTCGTGCTAGCGGCCCGCGCGACGCGGCGCTCCCACCAGACGAACCCCACGCACGACGCGATGGCCAGCAACAGCAGCCCGCCCGCGAACAGTGGCGTGCCATCGTGCAAATGCACCAGCCCGTTGAGCAGGCACAGGGTGCCGACGCTGGCCAGCAGCAGACCAGACCAGTCCAGCCGCGCCCCGTCGCGGTCGGGCGCGACGCCGCCGGGCGCCGTGGTCGGCACAAATTTGTACGCAAGCCACATCGACACCAGGCAAAACGGCGCCACCATGAAAAATATCGAACGCCAACCGAACCAGTCGACCAGCACGCCGCCGATGCTCGGGCCGATGGCCGGCGCCAGCACCACCCCCATGCCGAAGATGCCGCTGGCACGCCCTTGCTCGTTCTGGGCAA
Source organism: Betaproteobacteria bacterium (assembly GCA_027492485.1). Classification (GTDB taxonomy): domain Bacteria; phylum Pseudomonadota; class Gammaproteobacteria; order Burkholderiales; family Casimicrobiaceae; genus Casimicrobium. Next base: position 5,824 of record JAPUER010000083.1, on the reverse strand, counting down.
AGGCGCGCAGGATGATGATGGCCGGAATCGGCTGCACCACGCCGGCAGCCAGCCCTTCGCAAGCCCGCGCGACCAGCACCAGCCCGAAATGGTTGGCGAAACCGCCGCCGATGCCGCCGAGCAGCAGCAGCCACATGCAGATCAGATAGGTTTTGCGGTAACCGTAGCGCGACAGCAACCACGGCGTAGTCAGCATCGACACCGTCATCGCCGCCATGAAACCGGAGCCCACCCAGTGCGCACGGTCCTGTCCCAGCGCGAAGTGCTGGCTCAGGTCGGGAATGGCGACGTTGACGATGGTCGACGACATCACCGACGCCATGGTGCCGATCATCAGCGACAGCAGCAACAGCCAGCGGTGACGCTCGCCGTAGCGGGCCTGAAGCGCCGCCAGCGACCCGGGAACAGCGGGATCAGTCATGCGTTGAGTTTACTGGTCGGCTCCGTCGTCATATGACCGGGCGCAAACCGGGTGCACGCGGCGCGGCCCACTTGCCGGCGCAAACATAAAATTGCCGGTTCTGACGTCCACGGTCGCACGCGACCCCTTCCGCATGATCCCCGAGCTCGGTCACTTCGCCCTTGTACTGGCTTTCTTCGTCTGCCTGACCAGCGCCGGTGTGGCCGGCGTCGCCAATGTGCGCCGCGGCGTGGCGCTGGTGGCGTTCGTCCGCAACGCGACCTGGGTGCTGTTCGCGCTGGTGCTGTTCGCCTTTTTGTGTCTGATGCAGTCGTTCGCAGCCGGCGACTTCAGCGTGCTCAACGTGGCGACCAATTCCAATTCGCTGCTGCCGCTGCACTATCGCATCTCGGCGACCTGGGGCTCGCACGAGGGCTCGATGCTGCTCTGGGTGCTGATGATCGCCGGCTGGAGCGCTGCCGTCGCGCAGTTTTCCAGGCAACTGCCCGATGTGCTGGTGACCCGAGTGCTGGTGGTGCTGGCGGCGATCACCGCCGTGTTTCTCGCCTTCACGCTGCTCACCTCGAACCCGTTCGAGCGCATGATTCCGGCGGCACCGGAAGGGCGCGATCTGAACCCGCTGCTACAGGATCCGGGGATGATCTTCCATCCGCCGCTGCTCTACATGGGCTACGTCGGCATGTCGGTGGTGTTTGCCTTCGCCATCGCCGCACTGTGGGGCGGCCGGCTCGATGCCACCTGGGCGCGCTGGAGCCGGCCGTGGACGGTTGCCGCGTGGATATTCCTCACCTGCGGCATCGCGCTCGGCAGTTTCTGGGCGTACTACGAACTAGGCTGGGGCGGCTGGTGGTTTTGGGACCCGGTAGAGAACGCATCCTTCATGCCCTGGCTGGTGGGCACCGCGCTGATCCATTCGCTGGCCGTGACCGAGAAGCGCGGCGCCTTCAAGGCGTGGACGGTATTGCTCGCCATCGCCGCGTTCTCGCTGTCGTTGCTCGGCACCTTCCTGGTCCGCTCCGGTGTGCTGACCAGCGTGCACGCCTTCGCCACCGACCCGCGTCGCGGCGTGTTCATCCTCGCCTTCCTGGTCGCCATCATCGGCGGCTCGCTGACCCTCTATGCACTGCGCGCACCGAAGGTGAACGACGGTGGCCGCTTCGGCCTGCTGTCGCGGGAGGCCTTCCTGCTCGGCAACAACCTGCTGCTGGTGGTCGCTGCCGGCGCCGTGCTGCTCGGCACGTTGTACCCATTGCTGGCCGACGCCTTCGGCCTCGGCAAAGTCAGCGTCGGGCCACCGTACTTCGAAATCGTCTTCGTGCCGCTGATGCTGCCGTTGATCGCGCTGATGGGCGTGGGGCCGAGCGCGCGCTGGAAGGACGACGACGGCAAAACGCTGCTGCGGCGGATGATTGCGCCAGCCATCGCGGCAATCGTCGCCTTTGTCGCCTGTGCGCTGCTTGGCAGCCGCTTCTCGCTGCTCGCCTGCGTTGGCATGGCGTTCGCGGCCTGGCTGGCCTGGGGTATCGTCGACGGCTACCGCGAGCGGCTGCGCCACGCCTCCGGCATGGCGAGCACGGCGAACAAGTGGCGGCAAATCCCGATTGCGTTTCACGGCATGCAGCTCGCGCATCTTGGCGTGGTGGCTTTCATTGTTGGCGTAACCGCCGTGAAAGCTTTCGAGAAAGAGCACGATGTCGCGCTGACCGTAGGGCAAACCAAAAGTGTTGCCGGTGTCGACGTCAAGTTCCTCGGCGTCACCGACAGCATCGGGCCGAATTACAACGCCAAGCAGGGCCGCTTCGAGCTGTCGCGCGACGGCCGCGTGATTGGCACGCTGTCGCCGGAGCGCCGCTTCTATGCCTCGCAGCGTTCGATGCCGATGACCGAGGCGGCGATCGACCGCTCGCCGCTGCGCGATCTCTACGTGTCGCTCGGCGACGATCTCGGCGGCGGTTCGTGGACGGTGCGTGTGCACTACAAGCCGCTGGTGAACTGGATCTGGATCGGCTGCGTCATCATGGCGCTCGGTGGCCTGCTTGGCGCCCTCGATCCGCGCTACCGCCGGGCACGGCGTGCACAACGCGACGTCGCAGCGGGCAATGCGGCGGCAGTGGGAGCGCGCTGATGCCAACGTCCGCCCTGCCACTCCGCCGCCACAGCGTCCGCCATGCAATCGCGACCTTCGCCGCGATTGGCCTGACGTTCACCGCGTCCGTGACGCCGGCGCAGTCGCCGTCGTCGGCCGCTGCCGATCCCGCGCTCGAAGCGCGCGTCAAGGCGCTCGCCACCGAACTGCGCTGCCTGGTCTGCCAGAACCAGACCGTGGCGGACAGCGATGCGCCGGTGGCGCGCGACCTGCGCGATCAGGTGCGGGCCCAGCTCGCCGCCGGCAAGAGCGAGGACGAGGTGAAGCAATACATGACCGATCGCTTCGGCGACTTCGTGCTTTACAAACCGCCGCTGAAGGCAACCACCGTGGCGCTGTGGGCGGGGCCGTTTGCGGTGCTGCTGCTGGCGGCGTTTCTGCTGGCGCGGCGCCTGCGGCAGACCGCCGCCAGCGCGCAGGGCACCTTGGCCGAGGCCGACCGCGCCCGCGCCAGAGCGCTGCTTGACGACCCGCCAACGCCACTAGCGCCAGCCGCCGCCAGCAACGGTGCCGAAACCCAATCGCGAGCCAAGCCATGAATCCTGCGATCGCACTCGTTGCCGCCATACTTTTCATCACGATCGTGGCGCTGTGGCTGCTGTTGCGCCCGCTGCTGGCGCGCCGTACCGCGGCCGCCGATCCGTCCCGCGTGCCGGATAGCGGCAGCAGCAATGTCGACGCCCTGCGCGTGGAACTGGCCGAAGCACGGCGCGATCGCCAGCTTGGTCTGCTCTCGGCCGACGGACTCGCCGAAGCCGAGCGCGAACTGGAGTCGCGGGTGCTGGCCGAAGCCGAGGGCGAACGCGCCGTCGCCGCCGGTCGCTACCCGCGAACGGCCATCGCCCTGGGCATCATGGTGCCGCTGCTGGCGATTGCCGGTTATCTGCTGATCGGCTCGCCCGCCGCTGCCATTCCCGAGGTGGTGCGGCCGCAGGCCGCAGCCGCAGGAGCTGGCGCGGGCAGTCCGCACGACGGGCAATCGATGGACCAATTGTTCCGCATGGCCGAGGAGCGCTTGCAAAGCAACCCGGGCGATCTCAAGGGCTGGCTGCTGCTGGCGCGGGCGAAGGCATCGGTGGGCCGTTTCGCCGAGGCGATGCAGGCGTATGAAAAGGCCACCGCACTGGCGGCCGACGATGCCGATGTCTGGGCCGACTACGCCGATGCGGCGGCCGGCGAGGCGCAGGGCAAGATCGACGGCAAACCGCTGACGCTGGTCAACAAGGCACTGGCGATCGATCCACGCAATCCGAAAGCGTTGCTGCTCAAGGGCACCGGGGAGATTCAGCAGAACCAGTGGGCCGCCGCCGAAAAATCCTTCACCCTCGCCCGCTCGCTGGTGGAGCCCAACTCAGGCTTCGCGCAGATCGCCGACAACGCACTGGCCGACATCAAGTCGCGCGGCGCCGGCGGCGGCACTGGCACTGGTGCCGGCAACAGCACCGCCAGCGCACCACTGGCGACGCTGCAATTGCAACTCGGCGCCGATGCCCGCAAGGCGGTGGGCGCCTCCTCGGCCGTTTTCCTGATCGTGCGCGCCGCCGGTGCCGATAGCGGGCCGCCACTGGCGGTGAAGCGACTTGACGTCGCCGCGCTGGACAAACAGGTGCTGCTCGGCAACGCCGACACGATGATCGGTGGCGCCGGTCTCAAGGACGGCGCCGAAGTCACGCTGCAGGCCCGGCTGTCGATCGGCGGGCAGCCGATGGCGCAGGCGGGCGACTGGCAGAGCCAGAAGGCGGTCGTCAAACTGCCGGCAACCACCACCCTCAGCATCGATCAGCGCGTGAACTAGGGTTTGCGGCGCCGGCCGGCTGCGCGTCGGGCGGCGCGGCGGCGACGCGCAGCCGCAAAGCTCGGTGCGTGCGACTCGGAACGCGCGACCAGACGCTCGCCGACACCGGTCGCGATCGCCACGCTCGACTGCTGTTCAGCTTTTTGGCATGGCACGCGTTTCAATGGGGCATAGCACGGTATTTTTCCTCAAGTCGACTTAGCGAAAATTGGCGTTCTGTACCTTAATCAGAAGCGCTTTGAACAAAAAGCTGATACCACATATGCTCTTTTTTGGTGCGAAAACAAGTTCGCACCAAAATGCGGCAATTTGCCACGATTCGACGCCCGTAATGCACCTTTATTGTGCGGCCCGGATGTACAACTCTCCGCGTTCGAGCCCACCGATTTTCCGCGCGAACAGCGGCGGCGCCGGCAACGACCGCGCTCGCGCAGCGTCGCGGGCGACCGGCTAGCATTGTGTCTGGAGTCGCGCGGCAATGGCATGTTTTCTGCATTGAGCGTGTGAATCAGCATGACCGACGCTCGCCGCGTGGACACCACGGCGGCGAGCCCGCGCCAACGCTGCAGGCAACCCACCGTACCAACGCACCACTTTATTTCAGCGCTAGGAGAACCCGCATGGCCACTGGAGCCGACGTCCTCAAGAAAATCAGGGACGACGAAGTCAAGTTCGTCGACCTCCGCTTCACCGACTTCCGTGGCAAAGAGCAGCACGTGCAAGTGCCGGAAGACATGTTCGACGCCGACAAATTCACCGAAGGCCATGCCTTCGACGGCTCCTCGATCGCCGGCTGGAAGGGCATCGAAGCCTCCGACATGCTGCTGATGCCCGATCCGGCCACCGCCGTGATCGATCCCTTCGTCGAAGAAACCACGCTCAACATCACCTGCGACGTGATCGAACCGTCGACCGGCAAGGGCTACGACCGCGACCCGCGCTCGCTGGCCAAGCGCGCCGAGGCTTACCTCAAATCTTCCGGCGTCGGCGACGTCGCCTACTTCGGTCCGGAACCCGAATTCTTCATCTTCGACTCGGTCGAGTGGAAGGTGGACATGTCCGGCTCCTACTGCAAGATCTTCTCGGAAGAAGCCGCCTGGGAAACCGACGCCAAGCACGAAGGCGGCAACAAGGGCCATCGCCCGACCGTCAAGGGTGGCTACTTCCCGGTGCCGCCGGTCGACCAGTTGCAGGACCTGCGCAACGCGATGGTGCTCGCGATCAAGGAAATGGGCGTGCCGGTGGAAGTGTTCCACCACGAAGTCGCCAACGCCGGCCAGTGCGAAATCGGCACCAAGTTCAGCTCGCTGGTGCAGCGCGCCGACTGGACGCAGGTGCTCAAGTACGCGATCTGGAACACCGCCGCGCTCTATGGCAAGACGGTCACCTTCATGCCGAAGCCGATCGTCGGCGACAACGGCTCGGGCATGCACGTTCACCAGTCGGTCTGGAAGGACGGCAA
>JAPUER010000082.1 GCA_027492485.1 Betaproteobacteria bacterium | reverse complement strand
CAAAACAGCGTTGCCAGTGCCGCCAGCTTCGTCGCGCGGTGCAGCCAACCTGCGCCAACTACAGTTGCTCGGTCTTGCTTGGCTCGATTAGCTGATGCTTGCCGACGATACCGAAAAGGCCAAATTGATGGAAGCGATAGAAGAGAGTGCTTCGTGTTGTGTAACTTCGGTAATGACAAATGCATAGACGCAATGTACGTCATTCCTGCGTTCTGACTATCGGTTTTTTTGTGCCGGATCGAAAAAACGGCCCCGAAGGGCCGTGGGAGATCGGTGGTTGGCGCCGATATTTCATCGACGCCAAACCGCCTGCGTGCGCGATCAGTTGAACGGGCGCGGCTTGGGTGTGCTGTCCACCGACGGCGGCAGGATGGGCAGGGACATCTGAGGTTGCTGACCGGTCAGGGTTTTGAGGAAGGCAACGATCTTGGCGTTCTCGACCTTGTTGAACTCGCGGCCCAGCTGCAGGCGACCCATCAGATCGACCGCAGCAGTCAGCGTTTCGGCTTGGCCGTCGTGGAAGTACGGGTAGGTGAGTTCCACGTTGCGCAGCGTCGGCACCTTGAAGTTCAGCCGGTCGGCGTCCTTGCCGGTCACCCCCTTGCGACCTTCGGCGGTGCTGGCGGTCTTGTAGGACTGCACCACGCCCATTTTCTGGAACGAGTTGCCGCCGAAGTTCGGGCCGTTGTGGCAGGCCACGCAGCCGCTTTCCTTGAACAACTGATAGCCGGCCAATTCGTCGGCGGTCAGCGCTTTCTTGTCGCCATCGAGCCACTGGTCGAAGCGCGAGTTGGGCGTGACCAGGGTTTCCTCGAACGCCGCGATGGCGGTGGTCACCTCGTCGATGCTCAGCTTGTCGGTTTTGAAGACCTGCTTGAACTCGGCCACGTAGCCCGGGATGGAGCGCAGCGTCTCGATCGCCAGTTCGTGAGTGAAGGCCATTTCGCCCGGGTTGGCGATCGGGCCGGCGGCCTGCGCTTTGAGATCCTTGGCACGACCATCCCAGAACTGGGCCAGGTTCAGGCGCGAGTTGAGCACGGTCGGCGAGTTGATCGGGCCTTGCTGCCAGTTGTGACCGATGGAGGTCTTGAGGTTGTCGGTGCCGCCCATGCTGAGGTTGTGGCAGCTATTGCAGGAGATGAAGCCGGACTTGGACAGGCGCGGATCGAAGAACAGCTTCTTGCCCAGTTCAACGGCGGCGGGATTGACGGCCTTGGGCGCCGGCACCGGCGAGACGGGCTCCTGGTTTTGCGATATGGCCGCACCGGCGGTCGCGAGAGTGGCCGCCGCGATGGCGCGCAGACTCCAGGCGAAGATCGTGTTCATGGCAAAGAACTCACTTTCATGGAAGACGTTTGACGGTTTGTGACACGGTTTTGTCGTTGCGGTGGCGCTGTGAGCGTGCGCAGACCCTACTAGCGACAAGGTCAATGTAAAAGGATATGCCGCTGGCAAATTTGACCCGTGTCAACGTCTGCCCAGTTGCCGAAGCCGCTTCAGCGCGGCAACGTTTGCACCCTGTTCATGGGGCGTGTTTCGACTGCGCACGGTAGGCGAAATCGCGCTAGAACAGGGATTGCTGCATGTCGTCGCCAGGCGGACGAAACAGCGAGGTGTCGAGCTTGGGAATGCTCTGCGAGGCATGCGCGAGACCGAGCCGGGTGCAGGTTTTGCGGAAGCGCTGGCGGATCAGTTCGCCCCAGATGCCCTGGCCTTTCATGCGCTCGCCGAATTCGCTGACGTTTTCGCGGCCGCCGCGCAGGTCGCGGATGCGCTCCATCACACGCTCGGCGCGATCGGGAAAGTGGGTGGCGAGCCAGTCTTGCCACAGCGCTTTCAGTTCGTAAGGCAGGCGGATGATGGTGTAGCTCGCCGCGCCGGCGCCGGCGTCGCGCGCGGCGGCCAGCACCTGTTCGAGATATTCGTCGTTGATGAACGGGATGATCGGCGCCACCAGTACCGCCGTCGGGATGCCGGCAGCGGCCAGCTCGCGTACCGCGCGCAGGCGGTTGGCGGGCGCCGAGGCGCGCGGCTCGAGGATGCGCGTGAGATCGTTGTCGAGCTGCGAGATGGAGATGAACACGGTGACCAGCTTCTTCGCCGCCATCGGCGCCAGCAGATCGATGTCGCGGCAGACCAGCGCGTTCTTGCTGACGATGGTGAGCGGATGATTGCATTGCGCGAGCACTTCGATCACGCCGCGCGTGAGGCGTTCGCTGCGTTCGATCGGCTGGTAAGGATCGGTGTTGGCGCCGAGGTTGATGGCCGAGGGCACATAACCGCGCTTGCCGAGCTCCTTGCGCAGCAAGGTGACGGCGTTGCGCTTGGCGAAGAGCTGGGTTTCGAAATCGAGGCCGGGCGAGAGATTGAGATAGGAGTGCGTGGGCCGCGCGTAGCAGTAGATGCAGCCGTGTTCGCAGCCGCGGTAGGGATTGATCGACTGCTCGAAGCCGATGTCGGGCGAATCGTTGCGCGAGATGATGGAGCGCGCCTGTTCGATGTGGATCACCGTCTTCGGGCGCTTGCCGGCGCGTTCCAGCAGTTCGCTGTCGTGCGCGGCGTCGCCCCAGCCGTCGTCGAACCACTCGGCGCTGCGCGATTCGAAGCGCCCGGCCATGTTCAGCGTGGCGCCGCGCCCCTTGCTGACGACGTTGGCGGGATTGGGCGTTTTGGGCGACGACATACTGTAATTATGTACAGTTATCGCCTGTTGCGAAAGGGTTGCCGGTTGACAGCAACTTTTTTCGGGATGCCTTGTTCGTTGATGGCTGGCGCCGTTTTCAATAGTCGACGCCGGATTGGCAAGCTGCTTCAGTAAACGAACGCAGAAGGATCGGGGAGCGCTCCTCCACCGGCAAGCGGGGGAGGATAGGAGTAAGCCCTCTCGCCAAAGAGTCTGCAAGCGAGCGACCGCCACCTTTATGCTCCACCCTAGCCCTCCCCGGCGAGCGGGGAGGGCGTGGCGAATCGACCGGCGCGATGCGCACCGCACCGTTGCTGCCGCGTGGGCCTTCTATACACTGTACGTTTTCTATGCTGTCACGGGAGTTATCGTGGTTAATGTGCTGAATCGGTGGGTCGTGGGCGTGTTGGGCGCGGCGGTGCTGGCGTTGGCGGCCGGCTGCGCGAGCGATGGCCAGCAGCAGACGGCGGCGAATGCGCAGGCGAAGGAACCGCGCTGCACGGTGACCGGCAGCAATGTGCCGAAGCGCGATTGTCGTCACGACGTCGAGGTGTTGACGCCCGCTGCCGCCGACTCGGTGATGCCGGTACTGCAGGGCAAGGGCACGGTGCCGCGCAACTGACCTTGCGCTGACCGCACGCAGCGCCCCCTGGGCTACGCGGCGCGCATCAGCGTCGATTTGCCGAACAGGCTTTCGATCAGGTCGACGGTCAGCTTCGCGGTGCGGTTGCGCACGTCGAGCGCCGGATTCAGCTCCATGATGTCGAGCGAGGCGAGGCGACCGGTATCGGCAATCATCTCCATGCACAGGTGGGCCTCGCGGTAGGTCGGGCCGCCGGGGACGGCAGTGCCGACGCCGGGCGCCAGTTCGGCATCGAGAAAATCGACGTCGAAGCTGACGTGCAGATGAGTGTCGTCGTCGACGCCGTGCAAGGCCTGCTGCATCACGTTGCGCATGCCCATCTCGTCGATCGAGCGCATGTCGAACACCTCCAGGCCCTGCTCGTGCACGAAGCGCTTTTCGTCGTCGTCGACGCTGCGGATGCCGATCTGCACCAGTTGGTCGCGATTGAGCGCCGGCGCCGGGTCGGCCAGATTGACCAGCGCCCCGGCGCCGAAACCGAACAGCGTGGCGACCGGCATGCCGTGGATGTTGCCCGACGGCGTGATGATGCTGGTGTTGAAATCGGCGTGGGCATCGAGCCACAACACGCGCAGTCGCTTGCCGACGCGCCGGCAATGCGCGGCCACCGCGGCGATGGAGCCGATGGCGAGGCAATGATCGCCGCCGAGCAGCATCGGGAATTCGCCGGCGCGCAGGGCATGGCTCATGGCGTCGCGCACCGCGACGTTCCACGCCAGTACCTCCGGCAGGTGGCGATAGCCCTCGTGCGGCGGCAGCCAGGGGTTGGGCGGACCGCCCAGATTGCCGCCGTCGACCACGGTGAGGCCACGCGCGGTCAGCGCTGCGACGAGGTCGGCGGCGCGCAGTGCCTCCGGGCCCATCGAGGCGCCGCGGGTGCCGGCGCCGATGTCGGTGGGGGCGCCGATCAGGCGCACGATAGGGTGACTTTTCATGGCGCGATTGTAGGGGTGCGGCGAGCGATGAAACGGCGTGCATTCCGCTATCGGCTTTTCGCCGAATGCGCCGCTGCATATGGGCTGACGCGGCGAAATGGCAGATAGTCGACTAGGCCACAAATCGCGATGCCAGCCCAATAAAACAGCGCACCGACGCCAAAAGCCAATGACCGATCAGGTGCTTCCGATCAGGTTGCGCAGATCGCTGCGGTCGCCGCGCGCCTCGGCCTCGTAGCCTTCCAGAAAGGCGCGTTCGAAATGCGCCTCGAACACGGCGATGCGCCGGTCGGCGGGCAGTTGCGGGTCGTCCGCCGGTAACGGCAGGTGACGCTGCCGGGTTGCCGATTCGAGCATCTTCTGCCACGGCCGCTCGGCGGCGCCGATGCGCTCGTGCAGAAAGGCCGCATGGCCGCCCTTGCGCAACGCGCCGCTGCGCTCGGCGAGCGTGATGAAGTGCTCGTGCCAGCTCAGCGCGCCGCTGACCAGCTGGCTGTAGCCGCCCGCCGCGGTCAGCCGCAGGCCGAATTCGTAGTCGTCCCAGGTGATCCACGGGAAACGTTCGTCGAAGCCGCCGATACGGTCGAACAGCGAGCGCTTCATCGCGCAGTTGCCGGAGAAGAAAAAATTGCGCGGCCAGTGCGCCGTGTGCCGCCGCACTGACACGCCGAGCAGGGTGCCGGAATCCTCCAGCCAGCGGCGCAGCAGATCGTCGCGTAACGCATCGCGAAACGGCATCGGCCCGATCGACACCGCCAGCGGGTCGGGGTTGTAGCGGTGAAAACCGAGGTGCGCTGCCAGCGCGCCCGGCGTCGGCAGCGCGTCGTCGGCGAGGATGGCAATCACCGGTGCTCGCGCGATCGCGACGCCGGCGTTGAGCGCCGCCGCGCGCCCGCCGGGCGGCAACGACAGGTAACGGCATTGCAGCGCGGGGTGCTGCGCCGCCAGCGCCATCAGTTCGGCGCGAAAGCCGACGCGGTTGCAGTTGTCGGCGACGATCAGCTCGAAATCCGCATAGGGCAGCGTTTGCTGCAGCACGCAGTCGAGGTAGGCGGCGCCGGCATTGGTGTGCTGCGGATCGCAGAAAACAATGGTCGAAAGCAGTGGCGTGGACGACATCGCTGTGACCTCAGGTTTGCCCGAACGGCGGCAACGGTGGCCGCGCCGGCGTGGCCGCGGCCAGTCGATCGAGCAGGTCGAGCAGTTGCCCGCGCGGCGCCAGTTGCACATGGCCACCGGCGGCGAGCATGGTCCAGAACGCGAGGCCCCAACCGGTCGCACAGGGGGCGAACGCCTGCCAGCGCTCGGCGCGGTCGGGCGTCACGCAGGCGCGGGCGACGAACTGCTGCATCATGGCGGCGGCCTCGCGTTGCGGCGCGATGCGGCTGTCACCGATGGTGTTGCCGCCGTGCCAGCGGTAGCGATAGCGCGCCGCCGGCACCCAGACCGGCTCGGCATGCATCGAAGCGGCCAGACAGAACGCCCAGTCGTGGTTGTAGCGCAGCGGTGCAAAGCCGCCAACGCGTTGCCAGAGCGACTTGCGGAAGAACAGGTTGCCGGTCGAAATGGCGGGATTGCCGCGCAGAAAGGCGAGGCTCAGGGCTTCGCTCATATGCAGCGCGTCGTGCACGGCGTAGAGCTTGCCGGTGATCTCGTTGCCGCGAGCGAGCGCCTGCCCGCTCGCATCGACGATGTCGACGCCGCCGAAGCCCCAGTCGATACCCTCGCGCGCGCAGGCGGCGAGCAGCGTCGCCAGCCGCGCAGGGTCGTAGGCGTCGTCGGAATTGAGCGGTGCGATCCAGTCGCCGCTGGCCATCGCGATCGCTTCGTTGAGCGTGACATCGGCACCGCGATTGCTGCGGCTGACGACACGGTGCGGGATCGGACAGTCGGCCAGCGCGGCGCCGATGATCGCCACCGAGTCGTCGCCGGAGCCGTCGTCGATGACGATCAGTTCGTCCGGCGGTCGCGTCTGGGCGCGGACGGAGGCAATGGCCTGCGCCACAAAGGCGGCGTGCCGGTAGCTCGGCAGCACCACGCTGACGGTGGCATGAGGCTGCGGTGCTGCGCCGGCGATCGCGTCCTGCCAGCGCAGGTAGCGCGCGCGCTGCGCCTGCAGCAGCGGATGATCGGGCAGCCAGGCGGCGCTGGCGACGACCAGATTGAGGTTGGTCCAGAACGCGTCGGGCGGCATCGGCCAACGCGCCAGCACGGCGCGAAACAGGGCGCAGGCCTCCGGCATGCAGCCGAGCTGGTAGTAGCACAGCGCCAGCATGTGCTGCACGTCGTAGTCGTCGGGCGCCTGCGCCAGCACGGCGCGATAACCCGCGATGGCCGTGTGCAGCTCGCCGCCGGACTGCGCTGCCAGCGCGGCCTGGCGTTGCGGATCGAGCGCGACCAGACGATCGCTGCGACCGCCGCAACAGTGCTTGTAGCGCCGGCCGCTGCCGCAGGGGCAGGGCGCCATGCGCGACGGCGGCGGCACCGCACGGCCGCGGTCGGAGCTATCAGTGGCGGTGCCGGGTGCGATCATGGTCGCGGACTGCTGCTTCGGCAACGCGATGCTTCATCGCAATGGCGGGTTCATCTGCAACAACGACGCGAAGCGCGTGAAATCGATGTTGCCGCCGGACAGGGTAACCGCCACGCGCTGCCCGGCAAAGCGTTCGCGCGCTTCCATCAGCGCCGCCAGCGCGCAGGCGCCGGAGGGTTCCAGCACCACCTTCATGCGCTCGAAGGCGAAGCGCATCGCCGCGATCACCGTGGCGTCGCTGGCGGTGAGAATGTCGGTGACCTGGCTGCGAATGACGGCCCAGGGATGGTGGCCGACCGCTTGCGTCTGCTGGCCATCGCAAATGGTTTTGGGAACGTCGATGCTGACGATTTCGCCGCTGCGCAGCGAGCGCTGTACATCGTTGCCGACGGCCGGCTCGGCACCGAAGACCTTGATCGCCGGCTGCCGCGCCTTGGCGCCCACCGTGCAGCCGGACAGCAAGCCGCCGCCGCCGGTGCAGACGATCAGCGCATCGAGGTTCGACACTTCGTCGGCGATTTCGAGGCCGCAGGTGCCCTGCCCGGCCATCACCGGCAGATAGTCGTAGGGCGGGATCAGTACGGCGTTGCGCTCCGCCGCCAGTTGTCGGGCCAGCGCGCTGCGGTCTTCGCGGTAGCGGTCGTAAGTGACCACCTCGGCGCCATAGCCGCGGGTGGCATCGAGCTTCATCTGCGGCGCGTCGGCGGGCATCAGGATGGTGGCGCGGCAGCCGTGCAGTTGCGCCGCCAGCGCCACCGCCTGCGCGTGGTTGCCCGACGAGAAAGCCAGCACGCCGCGGGCGCGTTCGTCGTCGGTCAGTGCATTGATCGCGTTGTAGCCACCGCGGAACTTGAAGGCACCCATGCGCTGGAAGTTCTCCGCTTTCATGAACACCTCGCAGCCGAGCAGCGCGTTCAGCGTGCGGTTGGTCAGGATCGGTGTGCGATGCGCCACGCCCTCGATGCGGGCGGCAGCGGCCTGAACGTCGGCGAATTGCAGCATGGTCCGATTGTAGGAGCGGATGTGCCCCTAAGAATCGACTGATCGTCATCGTTTGCCCGATGTATCCGATGACCGGACGACCATGCGTCGTCGATACAGCTTTGTGGTAGCAACGAAAGCCGCATATGGGCTGAGTGGCATATTGGCAGCAATGTCGACTTTACCGATTGTTGGGCTCAAACCCATATGCAACGGTCGTTGTGATCGAAAAGATGTTGTGGCCGGCGTAACCCGGTTTTCGCGCCATAATCGGCGCATGACATCACCCTTTCAGCAACTGCTCGCCGAATTCGAGGATCTGGATCGCGTCGATGTCGAGCACATCGCCGTAGTGCTGCTGGCGATGGCCATCGGTGTGCTCGCCGGCGTGTGGGTCAGCCGCCGCCGCGAGCGCGATCCGCGGGCGCGCAAGCCGGGCATTGGCGCGCTGAAGCATGCGCTCTGGTACGGGCTCACTTTTCCGCTGGTGACGTGCGGGCTGTTGCTGCTGTTTCGCCTGACCGCCTACGGCGCGGCGAGCGGCATGCTGCCCAAGCTGGCAGTGCCGGTGTTTGCGTCGCTGACGGTGGTGCGCGCGGTGGCGCAGCTGCTGCGCGGCCTGTTCCCGAATTCGTCGCCGGTGCGCGCCGTCATCAACAGCGTCAGCGTGCTGGTGTGGCTGGCGGTGGTCATGCACATGGCGGGCGTGCTGCCGGAAATCGAAGCGGAGCTGGAAGCATTCCGCCTGCCGATCGGCAAAACCCAGGTGTCGGCGCTGACCATGTTGCAGGGGCTCGGGCTGGTGGCGGTGACGCTGCTCGGCGCGCTCTGGCTGTCGGCGACGCTGGAAACGCGGCTGATGGCCACCCACATCGACATGAGTCTGCGGCTGGTGCTGACGCGGCTGTTGCGCGCCGGCTTGTTCGTGCTGGCGCTGTTGATTGCGCTGACCGCGGTGGGCATCGATCTCACCGTGCTGTCGGTGTTCGGTGGCGCGCTGGGCGTCGGGCTGGGGCTGGGTCTGCAGAAGATCGCGGCAAATTACGTGGGCGGTTTTGCCATGTTGCTGGAGCGCAGCTTTCGCGTCGGCGACAGCGTGAAGATCGACAACTTCGAAGGGCAGATCACCAACATCCACGCTCGCTACTCGGTGGTGCGCGCCGCCAACGGTCGCGAGTCGGTGGTGCCGAACGAGATGTTCATGGTCAATCGCGTCGAGAACCTCTCGCTGGAGAACAAGCGCGTTGCCTTCAACACCAAATTGCAGATCGACTACTCGAGCGACGTCGATCGCGCGCGCGCCCTGATGATCGCGGCGGCGCAGGCGCAACCGCGCGTGCTGAAGGATCCGGCGCCGGGCGCGATGCTGACTGATTTCGCCGCCGACGGTCTGGAGCTGACGCTCGGCTACTGGATCGCCGACCCGGAGAACGGCATCAACAACGTGCGTTCCGAGATCAACCTCGCCATCTGGAAAGCGTTTCAGGCCGAGGGCATCAGCGTGCCCTTCCCGCAGCGCGTGGTGCGGGTGGTGAACGAGGCCGGCGTCGATGCGGCGACGGTGAAGGCGGCTGTTGCTGGGGCGTGATGCCGGTTGCTAATTCGGCACGCACATCTTTACGCCCTCACCGTCCCAGCCTTGCGCAACCAGTTGGTTGTAGAGGGAGAGGCTGGTGGTGAAGCGATGATTCGGGTCATCCGGGAAGCGGGCTTGACCGCGAAACGCACGGTACACCGGTGTCTGCGCCGCCGTGCAATTTCCGCCCACACCCTCTACAACCGGCGGAAACGCATAGGAATCAACGCCCTCGTTGAAAGGTAGTCGTGGTAACGCTTGATTGGCTGGATTCAGCGCATTGAGTGCCGTTTTCTCGCTATCCACCAATGTGTAGAAATGGCTGCCGCGCGTCTGGTTCTTCGCGATCTTGTCGAAATAGAAGCGGCTGATGCCGAGCGCGCCGGGCTCCGCGAACGTCTGGGACGAGAACGATTGCCCGGTACGCGCCCAGCCCGGCGCTGCGTCAAGCGCTGCTTTGTCGGCATCGCGTGATGTCAGGAAGTAGTAGCTCAGTGGGTTGTAGACGTACTCGGTGAGAGTCTTCGGCGAGTTGGGGCCGCCGAGGTAACGGGCGAGTGCGAACGAATTCCCGCCGCTATATCGGCCGCTACCGGCCACAATGAACTTTCCGTCCGGTTGTAAGGCGAGCGCGGTGACTGATTCGCTATAGGCACTGACCGTGGTGATCGCCGATCCGGCACTGCTAAAAGTGGTATCTGGCGCGCCGTTGAGCTGGAAGCGGGCGACGCAGAACTTGCCATCGCAGTTGCCAGCCACGATGATCTTGCCATCTGGTTGCAGGGCGATGGCGCCAGCGTAATCGTGGAAGCCACCGCTGATCGGCGTGATCTGGGTGCCGGTGCCGCCGAAGCTGGTATCCAGTGCCCCGCTAGTTTGAAAACGCGCCAGACAGAACCTTGCCACATTGCCGTCGGAACAGGTACCCACAACCACTATCTTGCCATCTGGTTGTATTCTCACGGCGGAGACAAGATCACTACCACGCCCCACCGGCGTGACTACCGTTCCCGTGCTATTGAAGCTGGCATCCAGTGTTCCGTCGGGCAGGTAGCGGGCAAGGCAAAAGTCAATGCTACTGCCGTTGGCGCAGTAGCCTGCCAGCACGATCTTGCCATCAGGTTGAAGCGCGATTGTGGTGGCACGATTGTTACCAGCGCTGACGGGCGTGATCACCTTGCCGATGGCGCTGAAGGTTCTATCCAGTGCCCCGTCGGGCGTGAAGCGAGCGACGCAAAAGGCGTTGCTGGTACCGTAGGGACAAGCCCCTGCTGCAACGATCCGGCCATCGGATTGCAGGGCAATGCCAGAGGCGGCGCTGGTTTTGTCGATCACGTTGCCAGTTTCGTTGAAGCTGGTGTCGAACGAACCATTTTCGAGAATGCGGATCAAGCAGAGGGTGCTACCGATGCCGTCAGTGCAATTCCCGCCCACCAGTATTTTTCCGTCGGGTTGCAGGACCAGGGTAGCCGCGACGTTGTAGATTGCGGTGGTCGTGAAGATCACCTTGCCGGTACCGTTGAAGCTGGTATCAAGCGCGCCGTCTTTTTGGTAGCGAACAACGCAAATGTCGTAACCAGCTTTGTTAGCGTTCGAGCAGTCACCGGCCGCGATAATTTTGCCGTCAGCTTGCAACGAGAGTGCCTTGATGGTGTTGCTGGAGCTTACTACGGTGGTCACGATCCCAGCCGTTCCGAAGCTCGCATCGAGATCGCTCGGCGCGGCGAAAGCGCCGGTCATAGCGGCAAGTGCACTAAAGACGATTGGTAATTTGAGCAAACGGAGCCTCGAAAACTCAGTTCGTGCCGATTAAAAGATCATTGCGGAGCACGGTTGCTCGACGTCGCCAGTGTAGTCTCGATGCTGCAGTAACGTCGAATGCAGATCCTGCGGTGCAACCTTGCTGCGGATTTGTTGCGACCGTTACGATTGCCCACAGTCAATGCTGACGCTCACTGATTGCCCGGATTTGCGATGCACCGAACGTCTCGGGCCTTGAAAAGAAAGGCTGTGCCGCGCGCCTTCCCGAAGTAACGATTCGATTCCCCGATACCTGAATCGACGCTCGTGCGTCTTGCGCGAGACGTTGCTATTGCTCCGCAACAGACCGCAGCGGCCGTTGAGTTGCTGGACGGCGGAGCTATCGTGCCGTGTAGTGCGCGCTTACGGCACCAGCGACATACCGCACTGGGCGACAAGGTAGGTGCGGATGTCAGCCCAGGTTGGGCGACTGGCGTGGGCGGCAAACGTGATGCCGCCGATGACGGCATTGCCGCTGAGGCCGAGGCTCACGCGAGCGAGGATGAGGGCATCGGTGGTGGCAAGCACCACGCCGTCGCCGTCGATATCCATCGAGCAGTTGCGGGTTTCGAACGGCCCACCGTCGTAGCGGGCGACGCAGAAGTCCTTGTTGCTGCCGTTGTCGCAATACCCTGCCACGACGATTTTGCCATCGCGTTGCAGCGCGACGGCAGTGGCGACGTCTGCACCGGTGCCGATGGCGGTGATGACTTTGCCGCTGCTGCCAAAGCTCGCGTCGAGCGCGCCGCTGGACACGTAACGCGCGAGGCAGAAGTCATTGTTGCTGCCGTTGTAGCAGTAGCCCGCCACGACGATCCGGCCATCGGGTTGCAGGGCGAGCCCGCCGATGTAGCTGGCGTCTGTGCCGATGGCGGTGACGACTTTGCCGCTGCTGCCAAAGCTCGCGTCGAGCACGCCGTTCGGACTGTAGCGGACGAGGCAGATGTCCCACTTGCCGGTGTAGCACTCTCCCGCCACGACGATCTTGCCATCGGGTTGCAGGGCGAGGGCACGGCCGTTGGTTGAGCCGAAGTTGGTGACCACTGTGCCGCCGCTGCCAAAGGTGGCATCGAGCACGCCATTGGCAGCGTAGCGCGCGACGCAGAAGGCGTCCGAGGCCAGACAAGAACCTGCCACGACGATTTTGCCGTCGGGTTGCAGGGCGAGCGCGCGGGCTTCGTCCTCGTAGATGCTCATATCGGTGAACACGATGCCGCCGCTGCCAAAGGTGGTGTCGAGCACGCCACTGGCATCGTAGCGCGCGAGGCAGAAGACGTCCGGGCAATAACCTGCCATGACGATTTTGCCGTCGGGTTGTATGGCGAGGGCCGCGGCGTTGTCACTGACGGGGGTGATGAAGCTGATGAGCGTACCGCCATCGCCAAAGGTGGCGTCGAGCGCGCCGTTGGCGCTGTAGCGGGCGAGACAGAACTCGAGGCTGTAGAGGAAGCACGAGCCCGCCACCACGATCTTGCCGTCGGGCTGCAAGGCAATGGCAGTGGCGTCGTCCTCGGTGTAGTCCTCGCCGGAGCTGAAATCGGTGATGACTTTACCGCCGTTGCCAAAGGTGGTGTCGAGCACGCCATTGACGTTGTAGCGAGCGAGGCAGAAGTCGTTGTTGCTACCGTTGTGGCAGGTTCCCGCGACCACGACTTTGCCGTCGGGTTGCACCGCGAGGGCGTTGGCGCGGTCCTCGCCGGTGCCGATCGGCGACATCAGTTTTCCGGTGGTGGCCCAGGTGGTGTCCAGCGTGCCCGGTTGGCCGGGGACGGCGTGGCTTGCGGGCGCGACGATGATCGCCAATACGGTGGCGAACGCGGTGAGCAGTGCGCCAGCACGGCGCCGACGGCGAACAGTAACGCCGTGAAATGGTCGTGGCGTGTCGGTGGCTGAGAACATCGTGACCCCTCGTGGTGTGTAGCGCGGCGCCGGAACGCCGCAGGTGCATCGTCTAATGATAGGACGAATAAATCTCGCGCACGGCCTCGATGCAAAGAATCGTCCCGGCGACTATCGACTCGGCACGAAAGTGTGCGCTGCAGGAGCAGGTTTGCGCGCTTACGGCACCAACGACATGCCGCACTGGCTGACCAAGTAGTTTCGGATCAGCGGCCAAGTGGTGCGGGTGGCGTTGACGGGGAAGCTGATGCCGTTGACGACGGCGTTGCCGGTCAGCCCGAGGGCGATGCGCGCGTGAATCAGCGAGTCGGTGGCGGCGAGCACCTGATTGTCGCCGTCGATGTCGAGCGAGCAGTTCTGGTAGCCGAACGGCCCACCCTCGTAGCGGGCAAGGCAGAAGTCATCTTCGGTGCCGTTGCGACAGTAGCCGGCGGCGACCAGCTTGCCGTCGGGTTGCAGGGCGAGGGCATGGGCCAATCCACCGTTGCTGCCGACCGGAGTGACGACTACGCCGCTGCCGTTGAAGGCGGTGTCGAGGCTGCCGTCGGCGTTGTAGCGGGTGAGGCAGAAGTCGTGGTTACTGCCGGTGGCGCAGACACCGGCGACGACCAGCTTGCCGTCGGGCTGCAGGGCGAGGGTTTTGGCATCGGCAACGCCGTTGCCGATCGAGGTGACGACTTTGCCGCTGCCGTTGAAGCTGTTGTCGAGGCTGCCGTCGGTGTTGTGGCGGGCGAGACAGAAGTCGGCGCTGAGGCCGTTCCCGCAGCCGCCCGTGGCGACCAGCTTGCCATCGGGTTGCAGGGCGAGGGCGACGGCATAGTCACTGCCGCTGCCGATCGAGGTGATGACTTTGCCGCTGCCGTTGAAGCTGGTGTCGAGGCTGCCGTCGTTGTTGTAGCGGGCGAGGCAGAAGTCGCTGTTACCGCCGTTGGAGCAGGTACCGGCGACGGCCAGCTTGCCGTCGGGTTGTACGGCAAGGGCGTAGGCGTTGTCGTCGCCGCTGCCGATCGAGGTGATGACTTTGCCGCTGCCGTTGAAGCTGGTGTCGAGGCTGCCATTGGTGTTGTAGCGGGCGAGGCAGAAGTCATAGGGGCCGCCGTTGGCGCAGGTACCGGCGGCGACCAGCTTGCCGTCGGGTTGCACGGCGAGGGCATAGGCGTAGTCATCGCCGCTGCCGATCGGGGTGACGACTTTGCCGCTGCCGTTGAAGCCGGTGTCGAGGTTGCCGTCGGCGTTGTAGCGGGCGAGGCAGAAGCTGCGATTGCCGCTGTTGGCGCAGGAGCCGGCGGCGACCAGCTTGCCATCGGGTTGCAGGGCGAGGGCATAGACATAGTCAAAGCCGGTGCCGATCGGGGCGACGACTTTGCCGCTGCCGTTGAAGCCGGTGTCGAGGCTGCCGTCGGCGTTATAGCGGGCGAGGCAGAAGCTGCTGTTGCCGCCGTTGTTGCAGTAGCCGGCGACGACCAGCTTGCCGTCGGGCTGCACGGCAAGCGCGCGGGCATAGTCACCGCCGGTGCCGATCGCAGTGGTGACCTTGCCTGAGCCGGCGCCGAAACCGGCGTCTAGATCGCCGGGCGCGGCGTGGGCGATGCCGATGCCGCTGCCGACGACGCCGGCGAGCAGGGCGCACAGCGCGGCGAAACGGTGGGGAGCGGTGCGAAGGCTTTGCATGGCAATCTCCGGCGTTACGGCGCGATCGCCATGCCGCACTGGGTGACCAGATAGCTGCGAATCAGCGGCCAGGTGGTGCGGGTGGCGTTGGCGGGGAAGCTGATGCCGTTGACCACCGCGCTGCCGGTGATGCCGAGGGCGATGCGCAGGTGAATCAGCGAGTCGGTGGTGGCGAGTACCCGATTGTCGCCGTCGATGTCGAGCTTGCAGTTGCGGTAGCCGAACGGCCCGCCCTGGTAGCGGGCGAGGCAGAAGTCGCTGCTATTGCCATTGGCGCAGGCACCGGCGGCGACCAGCTTGCCGTCGGGTTGCAGCATGAGGGCATTGGCATGGTCATGGCTGCTGCCGATTGGGGTGACGACTTTGCCAGTGATATTGAGGCCGGTGTCGAGGCTGCCATTGGTGTTGTAGCGAGCGAGGCAAAAGTCATAGTTGCCGCTGCTGGCGCAGGTGCCTGCGGCGACCAGCCTGCCGTCGGGCTGTACGGCGAGGGCATAGGCGTAGTCGTCGCTGCTGCCGATCGGGGTGACGACTTTGCCGCTGCCGTTGAAGCCGGTGTCGAGGCTGCCGTCGGCGTTGTAACGGGCGAGGCAGAAGTCGCTGTTACTGCCGGTGGAACAGGCACCGGCGGCGACCAGCTTGCCGTCTGGCTGCACGGCAAGGGCCGAGGCGCTGTTATAGCTGCTGATCGCGGTGACGACTTTGCCGCCGATGCCGAAGGTGGGGTCGAGGCTGCCGTTGGCGTTGTAGCGGGCGAGGCAGAAGGCAAAGCCGCTGTCGGTGATGCAGGTGCCGGCAGCGGCCAGCTTGCCGTCGGGTTGCACGACGACGGCATAGGCACTGTCATTGTTGTTGCCGATCTGGGTGACGACCTTGCCGCCGGTGCCGAAGGCGAGGTCGAGGCTGCCATCGGCGTGGTAGCGCGCGAGGCAGAAGTCGGAATCGGTGCCGCTGGCGTTGTAGCAGTTGCCGGCAGCGACCAGCTTGCCGTCGGGCTGCAGGGCGAGGGCGTAGGCCAGGTCATTGCCGCTGCCGATCGCGGTGACGACCTTGCCGCCGGTGCCGAAAGCGGGGTCGAGGCTGCCGTTGGTGTTGTAACGGGCGAGGCAGAAGTCATAGCTGCTGCCGTTCAAGCAGTAGCCGGCGGCGACCAGCTTGCCGTCGGGCTGCAGCATGAGGGTATTGGCAGAGTCGTCATTGCTGCCGATCGCGGTGAGCACCTTGCCGCTGCTGCCGAAGGTGGTGTCGGGGCTGCCATTGGCGTTGTAGCGGGCGAGGCAGAAGTCGTTGCTGCCGCCGTTGAGACAGGCACCGGCGGCGACCAGCTTGCCGTCGGGCTGCACGGCAAGCGCGCGGACAGCACCGCCACCGCCGATCGTCGTGATGAGCTTGCCGGCGGAGCCGAAAGCGAGGTCGAGATCGCCGGGCGCAGCGTGGGCGAGGCCGATGCAGGCGACGCCGGCGAGCAGGCTGCGCAGCGCGGCAAAGCGATAGCGGGCGGTGCGAAGGCTTGGCATGGCAATCTCCAGCGTTACGGCGCGATCGCCATGCCGCACTGGCTGACCAGGTAGTTGCGGATCGCAGGCCAGGTGTTGCGGGAGGCGTTGGCGGCGAAGTTGATGTCGTTGACCACCGCGCTGCCGGTGAGGCCCAGCATTACCCGCATGTAGATCAAGCCGTCGACGGTCGCGGTGTTGCGGCCGTCGCCGTCGATGTCCGGCTTGCAGTTCTGATAGCCGAACGGACCACCCTGGTAGCGGGCAAGGCAGAAGTTGGCGTTGTTGCTGCCGTTGGCGCAGGCGCCGGCAGCGACCAGCTTGCCGTCGGGCTGCAGGGCGAGGGCATAGGCGAAGTCAAAGTCGGCGCCGATCGGCGCCATGAGTTTGCCGCTGGCGTTGAGGCTGGCGTCGAGGCTGCCGTCGGCGTTATAGCGGGCGAGGCAAAAGTCGTAGTTGTTGCCGCTGTTCTGGCAGGTACCGGCGGCGACCAGCTTGCCGTCGGGCTGCACGGCGAGGGCATAGGCAAAGTCGGCACCGTTGCCAATCGGCGTCATGAGTTTGCCGCTTGCGTTGAAGCCGGTGTCGAGGCTGCCGTCGGCGTTGTAGCGGGCGAGGCAGAAGTCGTTATTGCTGCCGTTCCAGCAGGCACCGGCGACTACCAGTTTGCGGTCGGGTTGTACGGCAAGGGCATAGGCATTGTCATGGCTGCTGCCGATCACGGTGACGACTTTGCCGCTGCCGTTGAAGCTGGTGTCAAGGCCACCATTGGCGTTGTAGCGGACGAGGCAGAAGTCGTAATTGCTGCCGTTGTAGCAAGAGCCGATGGCAACCAGTTTGCCGTCGGCCTGCACCGCGAGGGCATAGCCATAGTCATAGCCGCTGCCGGCCGGGGTGACGACGGTGCCGCTGCCGTTGAAGCTGGTGTCGAGGCTGCCGTTGGCGTTGTAGCGGGCGAGGCAGAAGCTGGTGTTGCTGCCAGCGGCGCAGGTACCGGCGGCGACCAACTTGCCGTCGGGCTGCAGGGTGAGGGCGTTGGCGTTGTCATCGCCGCTGCCGATCGCGGTGACGACGGTGCCGTTGTTGCCGAAGGAGGCGTCGAGACTGCCATTGGTGTTGTAGCGCGCTAGGCAGAAGTCGACGTTGCTGCCGTTGTAGCAGTAGCCGGCTGCGACCAGTTTGCCGTCGGGCTGCAGGGCGATGGCTCTGGCTGTGTTGTCGCCGTTGCTGCTGATCGAGGTGATGACTTTGCCGCCGCTGCCGAAGGCGGGGTCGAGGCTGCCGTCGGCGGTGTAGCGGGCGAGGCAGAAAACGCCGTTGCCGCCGCTGAGACATACGCCGGCAACAACCAGCTTGCCGTCGGGCTGCACGACGAGGGCGCGGACGGTGTCGCTGGTGGCGCCGATCGCTGTGATGACCTTGCCGGCGGCGCCGAAGCTGGGGTCGAGATCGCCCGGCGCGGCGTGGGCGACGCCGATACAGGCGACGCAGGCAAGCAGGACGCGCAGCGCAGCGAAGCGGTGGCGGGTAGTGCGAAGGCTTGGCATGGCAATCTCCGACGTTACGGCGCGATCGCCATGCCGCACTGGCTGACCAGGTAACTGCGGATCAATGGCCAGGTGTTGCGGGTGGCGTTGGCCGCGAAGTTGATGCCGTTGACGACGGCGCTACCGGTCATGCCCAGCGCTACCCGTGCGCCGATCAGCATGTCGGTGGTGGCGAGCACCTGATTGTCGCCGTCGATGTCCAGCGAACAGCTGCGGTAGCCAAAGGGGCCGCCCTCGTAGCGGACGAGGCCGAAGGCATTGTTGCTGCCGTCAATGCGGACGCCGGCGGCAACCAGTTTGCCGTCGGGCTGCAAGGCGAGGGCAAAGGCACGGTCGTCACCGCTGCCGATCGGGGTGAGGACTTTGCCGCTGGTATTGAAGCTGGCGTCGAGGCTGCCGTCGGCGTTGTAGCGGGCAAGGCAGAAGTCGTAATTGCTGCCGTTCAAGCAGTAGCCGGCGGCGATCAGTCTGCCATCGGGTTGCAGGGCGAGGGCATAGGCATAGTCGTCGCCATTGCCGATCGCGGTGAGGACTTTGCCGCTGTTGCCGAACGCGCTGTCGAAGCTGCCGTTGGTGTTATAGCGGACGAGGCAGAAGTCGGCGTTGCCGACGTTGAGGCAGAAACCGGCGACGACCAGCTTGCCGTCGGGCTGCACGGCAAGGGCCCGGACGGCGTTAAAGCTACCGCCGATCGGGGTGATCGCTTTGCCGCTGAGATTGAAGGTGGTGTCGAGACTGCCATTGGCGTTGTAGCGGGCGAGGCAGGGGTCGTTGCCGCCGTTGTTGCAGGTACCGGCGACGACCAGCTTGCCGTCGGGTTGCAGGGCGAGAGCATAGGCCTGGTCATCGCTGCTGCCGATCGGCGTGACGACGGTACCGCCGGTGCCGAAGGCGGCGTCGAGGCTGCCGTTGCTGTTGTAGCGGGCGAGGCAGAAGTCATAGTTGCTGCTGCTGTTCAGGCAGCTACCGGCGGCAACCAGCTTGCCGTCGGGTTGTACGACGAGCGCATTGGCCACGTCGTAGCTGTTGCCGATCGCAGTGATGACTTTGCCGTTGCCGTTGAAGCTGGTGTCGAGACTGCCATTGGTGTGGTAGCGGGCGAGACAGAAGTCCGGGTTGCTGCCGTTGGAGCAGTAGCCGGCGACGACCAGCTTGCCGTCCGCTTGCAGGACGAGGGCAAGGGCGTTGTCTTCGAAGCTGCCGATCGCGGTGACCGCTGTGCCGCCGCTGCCGAAGGCGGTGTCGAGGCTGCCGTCGGCGTTGTAGCGGGCGAGACAGACGTCGGTGTTGCTGCCACTCCCGCAGATACCGGCGGCGACCAGTTTGCCGTCGGGCTGCACGGCAAGTGCGCGGACGGAACTGTTGCTGGCGAACGCGGTGATGACCTTGCCGAAACCGGAGCCGAAGCTGGGGTCGAGATCGCCGGGCGCAGCATGGGCAACGCCGATGCAGGCGACGCAGGCAAGCAGGGCGCGCAGCGCGGTGAGACCGGAACGGGGAGCGCGAAGGCTTGGCATGGCAATCTCCAGCAAACGGGTCGCGGCGGCAGCAAACGGCGGGCGGCAACCGGACGGCACCAGCAAGGACGTAACGGCAGGGTAAACCACGCCGGCCGCCGCGTCCAGTGCGGCGCCACAGTGAGCGTCGGCTCAATAGCTTTTTTCTACAACGCACTAAAAACGGGGCACAGGGGTCTATTACATCGAAAGTCGACTTGCCGATTTTTGGGCTGCAAACCGCGGCGGAATAACGTTTCGGCTGAAAAGACGTTGCACCGCGCACGCCATGCCGCACTGGCTGACCAAGTAGTCGCGGATCAGCGGCCAGGTGTTGCGGGTGGCGTTGGCCGCGAAGTTGATGCCGTTGACGACGGCGCTACGGGTCATACCCGATGTGTCGGGTTGCGGTGGCCTTGCGGCGAAACGAGCGGCGGCGGCCGCGTCGGCGGCGCCGACCGGCCGTCGCCGGCAACCGGCTACACTGCGCGCCTTTCCGAAGTATTGAGCCGATTTCCCGATGCCTGAATCCCTGATCGCGCGTCTTGCGCGAGACGTTGCCATTGCCCCGAAACAAGCCGCTGCGGCCGTTGAATTACTGGATGGCGGCGCTACCGTGCCGTTCATTGCGCGCTACCGCAAGGAGGCGACCAATGGCCTGGATGACGTGCAATTGCGCTTTCTCGACGAGCGCCTGGGCTACCTGCGCGAGCTGGACGAGCGGCGCGATGCGGTGCTCGCCTCGATCCGCGAGCAGGGCAAATTGAGCGATGAACTGGCGGTGGCGCTGGACCGCGCACTGACCAAGCAGGAGATCGAAGACCTCTACGCGCCGTACAAGCAGAAGCGACGCAGCAAGGCGCAGATTGCACGCGAGGCGGGCTTGCAGCCGTTGGCCGATGCGCTGTACGCCGCTCCGACGTTGACGCCGCTCGCTGAGGCGGCGAAGTTTGTGAATGCCGACGCCGGTTTTACCGAAGCGCAGGCTTGCCTCGACGGCGCGCGCGACATCCTCTCCGAGCAGTGGGCCGAAGACGCCGCACTGGTTGGCAAGCTGCGCGAGTGGCTGTGGACGAACGGGCTGTTCGAAAGCAAGGTCGCGGAGGGCAAGGAGAAGGACGGCGACAAGTTCCGCGACTACTTCGACTACGCCGAGCCGATCGGCAAGGTGCCCTCGCATCGCGCACTGGCGGTGTTTCGCGGGTGGCTGGCGGAGGTGCTGACGGTGAAGCTGGTGCAGCCCGAGGCGAATGTTCCCGTTCGCCCTGAGCGCAGCGAAGGGTCTCACAGCACATCAAACCCTTCGCCTGCCGGCTCAGGGCGAACGGTCACCCCTTTTTCCGTCTGCGAAGGCATGGTCGCCAACCAGGTGCAATGGTCGCATCAGGCGCGTGCGGCGGACGACTGGCTGAAGCGGGTGGTGAGCTGGACGTGGAAAGTGAAGCTGGCACCGGCGCTAGAGCGCGATCTGTTCGCCCGCCTGCGCGAGGGCGCCGAGGAGGTGGCGATCAAGGTGTTCGGCGACAACGTGCGCGACTTGCTGCTGGCGGCGCCGGCCGGCAACAAGGTGGTGATGGGGCTCGACCCCGGCATCCGCACCGGCGTCAAGGTGGCGGTGGTGGATGCGACCGGCAAGGTGGTGGCGACCAGCACGGTGTATCCGCACGAGCCGCGCAAGGATTGGGACGGCTCGCTGCATACGCTGCGCAAGCTGTGCGAGACGCATGGCGTGCAACTGATTGCGATCGGCAACGGCACGGCGAGCCGCGAGACGGATCAGCTGGCGGCGGATTTGCTCAGGCAACTTGGCGCCGGTGTCACCAAAGTGGTCGTCAGCGAAGCGGGCGCCTCGGTGTACTCGGCGAGCGAATACGCATCACAGGAGCTGCCCGATCTCGACGTCAGTCTGCGCGGTGCGGTGAGCATTGCGCGGCGGTTGCAAGACCCGCTGGCGGAGCTGGTGAAGATCGACCCGAAATCGATCGGCGTCGGCCAGTATCAGCACGACGTCAATCAATCGCTGCTGGCGAGGAAGCTCGACGCCGTGGTCGAGGATTGCGTGAACTCGGTGGGTGTGGACGTGAATCTCGCCTCGGCGCCGTTGCTGACGCGCGTCGCCGGTCTGAGCGCGAGCAACGCGCGCAATATCGTGGCGCATCGCGAGCAGCATGGCGCCTTTGCCGATCGCGACGCCATCCGCAAGGTATCGGGCATCGGGCCGAAGACGTTCGAGCAGTGCGCGGGCTTTCTGCGCATTCAGGGCGGCGCCAATCCGCTCGACGCCAGCGCCGTGCACCCGGAGAGCTATGCACTGGTGCAGAAGATCATCGAGCGCGTGAAACGGCCGCTGGCGGAGCTGCTCGGCAACGGCGCCGCGCTGAAAACGGTGCCGGCCACGGCGTTTGCAGCCGATGGCGTCGGCGAAATCACGGTGCGCGATGTGCTCGCCGAACTGGAGAAGCCGGGCCGCGACCCGCGCCCCGAGTTCAAGGTGGCGCGCTTCAACGAGGGCGTCAACGACATCAAGGATCTGGTCGAGGGCATGATTCTCGAAGGCACGGTGACCAACGTGGCCGCCTTCGGCGCTTTCGTCGACGTCGGCGCGCATCAGGACGGGCTGGTGCACGTGTCGCAGCTCGCCAACAAGTTCGTGAAAGACCCGAAGGACGTGGTCAAGGCCGGGCAGATCGTCAAGGTCAAGGTGGTCGAGGTGGACGTGGCGCGCAAGCGGATCGCGCTGACCATGAAGCTCGACGCCGAGGTGCGCCCGCGTCCGTCGGCTGAGCAGCGCCCGGCGGATCGCGCATGGCCGGGCGCAGGTCAGCGCGGCGAGCCGCGTGCCCCGGCGGGCGCGATGGCCGCTGCCTTTGCGGCGCTCAAGCGATAGCAGCGCCGGAGGTGGCAGAAATTAAATTGGCGCAGTTTCCGCGTCGTTTTCGTTTGCTAAGATGAAACTGATGTCTGGCCGGATTGTCCGGCCAGTTTTTTGCAAATGAAGGGAGTATTGGCTGTGAGGGGGTTGCGATTGCTAGCGGCGCGCATGTTCGCGCTTTTGGGGGTGGCTTTTGCCGTGGCGGCATCGGCACAGACAGTGACGGTGGTCGAGTACTACAACAAAGCACTGGATGCGTACTTCATGACCGGCCGCACGGCCGAGCAGACGGCGCTCGACGGCGTTGCCGACTTTCAGCGGACCGGCATGACCTTTCAGGCAACGGCCACGGCGTCGGCCACGGCGGCACAGACCCGCGTTTGCCGTTTCTATATCCGGTTCGACACGCCGGCCTTCGTGAGTTCGCATTTCTACGGGCGCCAAGGCGTGGATTGCGAATCGATCCGCGGCCAGAACATTGCCGGCTTCACCTGGGAAGACTATGACTTTGCCACGCAACAGCCGACCGATGGCGTCTGCCCGGCCGGCACGACGGCAATTTATCGCGGCTTCCGCGTCGCGGCGGGTGGCAAGACATCGAATCACCGCTACAGCGCCAGTCTGGCGACGTACAACGCGGCCATTGCTGCCGGCTACGTCGGTGAAGGTGCGGCTCTGTGTGCGACCGCAGCCACCGCGGCCAGCACCAGTGTGACGCCGCCGACCAGCGGCGACGCCTGCGGTACGTTCTATTTCCCCGGCAAGCAGATCACCTACCAAAGCAGCACCAGCGGCGCTGCCAGCTCGACGTCGACGATGGTGCGCACCTATGACGCGAACCCGGTGAGCTTCAACGGCCAGTCGGCAACGCGCATCGTCGACACTCCGACCGGTGGCACGCCGTCGTACACCATGATCGCCGATGGCACGACGTCGTGGAGCGAACTGGGTGGACGCTCTACCAGCAACGGCACCACGCAGGAAACCTATTTCTCGCCGCCCATCGTGTTCCCGAAAACGATGAGCATCGGGCAGTCGATCAACATCAATCGCACGGTGACGTTCAACCCGGCCACACCCACCGGCAACGGTACCCAGACCGGCAGCATCGTGCTCACATCGCGGGAATCGGTGACCGCGCCGGCGGGTACGTACGGCAATGCTTGCAAGTTCACGATCGACACCACGACAACCTACCCGATCGGTTCCACCTCGAACACGCGCACTATCGCCTGGATCGCGCCGGGGGTTGGCCTGGTGCGTGGCGAAATCACCGACACCACGACGGTAATGGGGTTCAGCGTCGTCAGCACCACCACCATGGTGGCAACTGCGGTGCAATAGTCGTAGCGACTTCGGCAAAGCGAAAGGGCGCACCGCGGTGCGCCCTTTTTGCGGGTGTTTGTCATGTGGAGCGTGACGAAACATCAGACGGCATGCGCCGAAGCGCTTGACGAGAGCTGATGTGGGTCTGGCGATCCTTCGCTTTGCTCAGGATGACAATCCAGGTGCTAGCCCGCTCGCATCAGGTTACGGATTACTTGCGGTTGCCGTCGTGCTTCTGGCGATGGATGCGCCGGCTTTGCTTGTTCTGCTCTTTCTGGATGGCCTTGCGTTCGGCGCGGGTGACCTTGCCGTCGGCCTTTGCCACTTCTTTCATGCCTTCGACTTTGGCCTGACCGGCTTCCATGCGCGCCGCTTCGCGTTTGCTGAGCGTACCGGTGGCTTTGCCCTGCTCGATGCGCGCCTGCTGGTTGGCCTGACGCTGGTCGATGTTCGGGGTGCCGGTTTGAGCGCTGGCGCCGAATGCGACGGCGAGGCCGGCGGCGGCAAGCAGGGTGCGGAGGGTGGTGGTGCTCATGATGTATTCCTTTGATTGAGTGGTGACGACTTCGGCTGGCTTGCGGTTCGCTGTCCGTTGGCATGCGCTGCCGCATGTTTCAACAACGCCCTGCCACCGCCGCCGTGTACCGCGCCAGCCGGGTGTTACATCTGCTTACCGGTGTTGCGGCCGTGCGGTCGCGGTGGGCGACGTAGCACTACGCTTTACGCAATTGGCTGCGCAACTGCGCCATCCAGAACGCAACGGTGGCCAGCACGCCGACCAGACAAAGGATCGCGAGGCCGAGGCGGTAGCTGCCGCTGACCGTCCACAATGCGGCGATCGCCGACGGCGCCAGCGCGCGGGTGACGGCGGTCGGCGTGCCGAGCAAGCCGTTCAGCGAGGCCGCCCGTTCGCGCGACACGTAGGTGGCCATGGCGGTGGCCTTGACGATGGTGATCATGCCGTTGGCCATGCCGTAGAGCAGGGCGTAGACGATGGCGACCCACGGCGATTGCAGGCCGAGCGCGAGCACGAACAGCGCGGCAGGCAGTAGCGTCGGAATCCAGCGGTTGGCGCGGTGCACGTCGAGGTGCTTCTCGGTGAAGAACAGCAGCAGGCGGCCGGCCACCTGCAGCAGGCCAATCGACGCCGGAATGGCGATCACCCAGGCCTCGGACAATTGGCGCTCGCGCAGGATCGACACCAGATGCGCGCCCATCGCGGTGGTGATGCCGGAGAACAGCACGAAGAACACGGCGAGGCCCCAGAACGGAAAGTGGTGGGTGAATTCGAGCAGCCGCTTGCGCGGCGTATCGGCGGCATGCGGCACGGCGGGCGGCTCGCCGCGCAGCCAGTAGAGATGGATCGGCAGCCCGAGCGCCAGGTGCAGCGCGGCGAGCGCTAGCACCGCGTGGCGCCAGCCGAAGGCGGCGATCAGCCAGGCGACCATCGGAATGAACACCGTGCTGGCAAGGCCGCCGAGGAAGGTGAGCGTGATGATGGCGCGGCGGTAGTCCTCGGGGTAGCGGCGGATCAGGATCGAGAACGCGGGCTGGTAGAGGCAGCCGGCCATGGCGGCGCCGGCCACGATCCACGCCGCGTAGAGTTGCCAGGCGCTCTGCACCCATGCCAGCGCGGCGAAGGCGAACGCCGCCAGCACCGAGCCGGCGGCCATCACCAGACGGCCGCGTCCGTTGTCGATCAGGCGGCCGACGGCGAAAGCGAGCAGGCCTTCGACCAGCAGCGCCAGGCTGAAGGCGAGCGAGGCGTCGACGCGGGACAGGCGCAGATCGCGCTCGAAATGTTCGAGCAACAGCGAAAACGCATAGAACAGCGTGCCCCAACTGAGCAGTTGCGCCACCGAGAGCCAGAACACGAAGCCGCGCGGCGGGTGGGCCACGGCATGTCCAGCATGCCCGGCGAGAGTGTCGGCGGCGGGCGGGGCGGGTGGCGTGATAGGCTCGGACGGCGCCGCCGGGTCGGGCGAATCGGGCATTCGTAAATGTTAGCGGAGAGCATTGGCTTTTGGCTACAGCGAAGATTTAATAAGGGCTGGCGGCGAATTTTTTAACAAGTCGACTTTAATAAAAAATAGGCCCTAGCGCCCCATGCATAACGCGAAAGATCAAAAAGCTGCTTTGTCCATCGGCGGGCGTTTGCTGCTCGCGACCATCCTGGCGCTGACAGTGTGGGCGTACTGGCCGGTGACGCGCGCTGACTTCGTGATCGACGATTACGTGTTCATCGCTACCGCGCGCATGGTGGAGGCGCCCTGGGTGGCGTTCTGGCAAAGTCATTTTTACGAGCCGTTTTACTTCCGGCCGGTCGGCGTCGTGTCGTGGTGGCTGGCGCAACGGGCATTCGGGCTCGACTACCCGCCGCACGCGCTGATCAATCTGGCGCTGCACGCCGGCAATGCGCTGCTGCTTGCGGCGCTGCTGCGGGCGTTGTCGGTGCGCGGCTGGGCGCTGTTGGCGGGCGTGGCCTTGTTTGCGCTGGCGCCGTTCAGCCTTGGGCCGGCGCTGTGGCCGTCCAACCGCTTCGACCTGCTGGCGACCGGTTTTCTGCTGCTGCTCGGCCGGTTGGTGCTGGCGGCGCTGGTGAGCGCTCGCCCCGCGTTGCCGTCGGCGGCGCTGGTGGTGGTGGCGGTGGCCGCCTGCTGGAGCAAAGAGCTGGCGTATCCGGTCGCCACTGCGATGGCTTTTGTGGCGCTGGCGGCGCGTTCGCTGTCGTGGTCGCGCCGGCTCGGCGTGTTCGCGCTGCTCGGTGGCGCCATCGGCGCGGCGTTCCTGTGGCGACATCTGATGCTCGCCGATGCCTACGCGGTGGTGATCGGCAATCCGTTGCTGGCGGTAGTGCAGGGGCTGGGCGCGCTGCTGCGGCTGCTGCCGGCGCTGTCGATAAGTGCGCTCGGCGGTACGCGCGGGCTGGGTTGGTTGATCGGTATCGGTGGAGTGCTGCTGGCCGCGGCCCTCAGCGACTGGTTCGGGCGACGGCGAGCGGCCGGCGCGTCGCCATCGCGTGGCGTGCTGGCGGCGGTGGCGCTGGTGACGCTGGCGGCGGTCGTCGTGCAGACGCCGTTGGCCCACCTGTCGGCGCCGATTGCCGACGGCTCGCCGTTCGGCACGATTACCTTCCTGCGCTTCTACTATGCGCCGTGGGCCGGCTGCGCGGCGCTGGCGGCGGTGTTGCTGTCGCGGGCGACGTGGCCGACGGCGTTGTCGGCGGCAATGGTGCTGCTGGTGCTGCTCGGGGGCGTCTGGCTGCGACCGCTCGGCAAATCGTTTGCGCAATGGGTGCACGCCGAGATTCGCCCGTACTCGGTGGCAGCGACCGCGATTGCCGACCGGACGACCGGCGATGATCCGTGTTTGCTGGTGTTTCTCGGTACGCAGACGAAACATCCGCTGTTTCGCATGTTTTCGGACGTCACCGTCAAGGCGCGCGCCGAACGGCCGGAGCGCACCTGGCGCTGCTTTGCGATGACCGAGAGCACGCCATGGCTGTTCGTCTTTCCGCTGGCGATGGCGTTGCCGGAATGGCCGATGCCAAAAATAGACAACCCGAATGGTTCGACGAAGCCGGACTCGACCTGGAGCACGATTCGCTATCGCTATCGCTTGCCGCCGCCGGACCTCGCGTCGCTGCCGGGCGCCCGGTTTTTCGATTGGCGCAACGGCCAGTTCGTTGAGGTGACGGAGGAGGTGCGCCGCGGCGAGCGCAAAGTGCCGTCCCGGGGCTGGGCCATGTAGGCGACGGGAGCCCGATCCCGGCGCGACCGGCGTGTGCGGGCAGGGTGGCGTCGGTAGAATACGACCTCCTTTTCCGGCCCGTGTTTCACGTGAAACATCGGCCGTTTCGCTGAATTCATGATCTACCCCGACCGTTTTGATGTGATCGTCGTCGGCGGCGGCCACGCCGGCAGCGAGGCCGCGCTGGCGGCTGCGCGCGCCGGCGCCAGGACGCTACTGCTGACGCACAGCATCGAAACGCTGGGCCAGATGAGTTGCAATCCGTCGATTGGCGGCATCGGCAAGGGTCATCTGGTCAAGGAGGTCGACGCCTTGGGCGGCGCGATGGCGATTGCCACCGACGAGGCGGGCATCCAGTTTCGCATCCTGAATGGCTCGAAGGGCCCAGCCGTTCGCGCGACGCGCGCCCAGAACGACCGCGTGCTCTACCGCGCCGCGATCCGTCGTCGCATCGAGAATCAGCCGAACCTTACGCTGTTCCAGCAGCCGGTCGACGACGTGCTGACGACCGGAAATCGGGTGACCGGCGTCAAGACGCAAATGGGCTTGGAGTTCGAGAGCGAGACGGTGGTGCTGACGGCTGGCACCTTCCTCTCGGGTCTGATCCACATCGGGCTCGAAAACTATACCGCTGGCCGCGCCGGCGACCCGGCGGCGACGACGCTCGGCGCCCGGCTCAAGGAGATGAAGCTGCCGCAAGGCCGGTTGAAGACCGGTACGCCGCCGCGCATCGACGGCAAAACCATCGACTATTCGAAGGTCGGCGTGCAGCCCGGCGACGATCCGGCGCCGGTGTTCAGCTTCATGGGCGACCGCGCGCTGCACCCGCGTCAGGTACCGTGCTGGATCACGCATACCAATGCGCGGACGCACGACATCATCCGCTCGG
This sequence comes from Betaproteobacteria bacterium, assembly GCA_027492485.1. GTDB lineage: Bacteria > Pseudomonadota > Gammaproteobacteria > Burkholderiales > Casimicrobiaceae > Casimicrobium. Next base: position 5,207 of record JAPUER010000082.1, on the reverse strand, counting down.
GGCTCGACCGCAGCCCCATGTTCACCGGCGTCATCGAGGGCGTCGGCCCGCGCTACTGTCCGAGCATCGAGGACAAGATCCACCGCTTTGCCGACAAGGACAGCCATCAGATCTTCCTCGAACCGGAAGGGCTGACCACCAGCGAAATCTACCCGGCCGGCGTCTCGACCAGCCTGCCGTTCGACATCCAGCTCGCGCTGATCCGTTCGATGGCGGGGCTGGAGAACGCTCACATCCTGCGGCCCGGCTACGCGATCGAGTACGACTATTTTGATCCGCGCCAGCTCAAACAGACGCTCGAAACCAAGTATCTCGACGGCTTGTTCATGGCCGGCCAGATCAACGGCACGACCGGTTACGAGGAGGCGGCGGCGCAGGGTCTGCTCGCCGGCGTCAATGCCGCGCTGAAGGCGAAGGGCCGCGACGGTTGGTGTCCGCGCCGCGACGAGGCCTATCTCGGCGTGCTGGTCGATGACCTCATCACGCGCGGCGTGACCGAGCCGTACCGCATGTTCACCAGCCGCGCCGAGTACCGGCTGCAACTTCGCGAAGACAACGCCGACATGCGACTGACCGAACAGGGCAGGGCGCTGGGCCTGGTTGACGACGCCCGCTGGGACGCTTTCAACCGCAAGCGCGATGCTGTTTCACGTGAAACAGAGCGGCTGAAATCGACCTGGGTGAACCCGGCGATCCTGTCCGCCACCCGTGCGACCGAGTTGCTCGGCACGCCAATCGAGCGCGAATACAACCTGTTCGATCTGCTGCGGCGACCGGGGGTGACGTATTCGGCGGTTGCGGAGTTGCGGGCGGAGTTCGCGTTGAAGGCGAAAAACGATTCAACTCCCTCCCCCAGCGGGGGAGGGCTGGGGTGGGGGAACATGAATGGCGCTGAACGGTTAGATTCGGAGGCGACCTGCCCCCACCCCAACCCTCCCCCGTTGGGGGAGGGAGCAATACCCGACGAATCCGTCACCGAACAGGTCGAAATCGCCGCCAAATACGCGGGTTACATCGAGCGTCAACAGAACGAGGTTGAGCGCCACGCTGCCAATGAAAACCTGCGTCTGCCCGCCGACCTTGACTACACCCAGGTGCGCGGCCTCTCGAAAGAGGTGCAAATCAAGCTCTCCGCCCAGCGCCCGGAAACGCTCGGACAAGCCGGGCGCATCTCGGGCATCACGCCGGCAGCGATTTCGCTATTGCTGGTGCACCTGAAAAAAGGCCGGTTGGCGGAGTTCGTCGCGTGATGGGGCGCATCGACTTGCCTCCCCCGCATCGCCTTCGTAGGGTGGGCACCCCGTGCCCACGCGTTCGCTCGATCGACGCCGTGTTCCGCGTGGGCGACAAGTTGCCCACCCTACGCACATGACTCAAAACAACAAAACCGGCACCCGCCCCGCCATCAAGCCGGGCATCAACCCACAAGGTCAAGGCATGACTACTTCTGCGGGGCTGCGCCCTGTCATTGATCGCCCGCTGAAACCGGGCCGCGAGCTGATCGACTACACGCCCGAACTGCGTGCCGGGCTGCGCAAGACGCTGGAATCGGCACTGTCCGAACTGCATCTGAAGGCGAGCGAAAAGCAGAAAGATCAACTGATCGAATCGCTGGCCTTCCTGTCCGAGTGGAATGCGGTGATCAATCTGACTGCGATCCGCGAGCCCGAGGCCATGCTGGTGCAACACATCATCGACTCGCTGGCCGTCCTGCACTTCATCCCGAAGGAGGCGACCACGCTGCTCGACGTCGGCTCCGGCGGTGGTTTTCCGGCGCTGCCGATCGCCGTGATGCGGCCCGATCTCGAAGTCGTCGCCATCGACGCCGTGCGCAAGAAGACCGACTACGTCAACAAGGCCGCCGAGGCACTGGGCATCGGCAATCTCTCGGCCGTGCACGGCCGCGTCGAAGAACATCCCGTCACCTACGACGTCGTGATCAGCCGGGCCTATGCTTCGCTGCGCGATTTCGTGCTGACGGCCCAGGGTTGCGTCTCGCCCGAAGAAGATGCGCTGGTGCTGGCGATGAAGGGCAAGAGCCCCGACGACGAAATCGCCGGACTGGCCGGAAGCGGCTGGGTTGTCGATCGAAAGCGAGCGCTCACTGTGCCGTTTCTTGAGGCGGAGCGGTGTTTGGTGTGGCTGGAGAGGGTTTGGCGCGCCATGCGCGCAGGGCGAATGACCAATGACGAATGACGAAAAAGCGCCTCGCAGGGTGAGCGCGCCGTGCCCACCCTACGCCTTGCCAAACGAGTCGACTGCGGATGACCGATTCGCGTGGCCGAGTGCTCGCGTCATTTGTCCTTCGTCCTCTCGTCCTGCGACCGGAGGTCGCCCATGACCGGCATCAACGACCTCTGGGCGCTGGTCATCGCGACGCTGATCTTCCTCGCGATCCCCGGCCCCGGCACCATCAAGCTGTTCACTTCGATGGCCGAGAAAAACGGCGGACCGAAAGCGGGCTTCTGGGCCACGCTCGGCTTGATGGCAGGCGATGCAGTGTGGATGGTGCTCGCGCTGTCGGGCGTGGCGGCGTTCGCGGCCGCGTACCCACGCGCGTTCGACATGCTGCGCTACGCCGGTGCGGCTTATCTCGCGTGGATTGGTTTTACGCTGATTCGTGATGCGAAGCAGACGCTGGGCGCCGCACCCGAACCGTTCGCCCTGAGCGCAGCGAAGGGTTTGACCAGCAAACGCTTCGGCTTCGCCTCAGCGCGAACGGGTGAGCGCGGGCCGTCACAATGGTTTCGCGAGGCGATGCTGGTGACCTTGTCGAACCCGAAGACGATCGGTTTTTACGTCGCGTTCTTTCCGCTGTTCATCGATCAGGGCAGCTTCGACGGCGCGGCGACCTACGCGCGCATCATGGCCGTGGTGCTGGCGCTGGTGTTCGGCTACTGCATGTGGCTGATCGTCGCGGCGCAGATGGCGAAGCGCGTGTTCGTGCGGTTTCCGTCGGCGGGCGCCTGGCTCAAGCGGCTCGCGGGCGTCGCGCTGATCGGGTTCAGCGTGAAATTTGCTTTGCAGAAGTAGAAGACAAGGACGAACGGCGAATGACGAATGACGCAAAGCAGGGCAGACCAGGCAGTGACCGCCCGCATGAATTTTTTGCAAGCAAGGGCATTTTTTTGAGGTGTCGGGACGATATTCCTTTGCGTCATTCGTCGTTCGTCATTCGTCCTTCATGCGCAGGCGGAGCGTGCGCATGATAAGAACCATCGCCATCGCCAATCAGAAGGGCGGCGTCGGCAAGACCACTACCGCCGTCAACCTTGCGGCTTCGCTCGCCGCGCAGAATCGTCGCGTGCTGCTGATCGACGTCGACCCGCAGGGCAACGCGACGATGGGCTCGGGTGTCAACAAGAACGGCCTTGAACAGAGCGTCTACACGGTATTGCTCGGCGAGGCGTCGATGCTCGACGCGCGCGTTGCGGCGCAGGGCGGCTTCGACCTGATTCCGGCCAATCGCGACCTCGCGGGCGCCGAGGTCGAGATGGTCAACATGCCCGACCGCGAGACCAAGCTCAAGGACGCGATCCACACGCTGAAGGCCGCGATTGCCGCTGTCGCCGAGGAGTACGACTACATCCTGATCGACTGTCCGCCGACCTTGAATCTGCTCACGCTCAATGCGCTGTGCGCGGCCGACAGCGTGCTGATCCCGATGCAGTGCGAGTACTACGCGCTCGAAGGGCTGTCGGACCTCGTGCAGACGCTGCGCAAGATGCAGCAGCATCTCAATCCAACGCTCGAAATCGAGGGCCTGCTGCGCACCATGTACGACCCGCGCATGACGCTGTCGCAACAGGTCGCGGCACAGCTCGAACAGCACTTCGGCAACAAGCTGTTCAAGGCGGTGATTCCGCGCAACGTGCGGCTCGCCGAGGCGCCGTCGCACGGGCTGCCGGCGCTGCTGCTGGACAAAGCCAGCAAGGGCGCGCAGGCCTACCTGCAGCTCGCCGCCGAGCTGGTGGCGCGGCACGAACAGGATGCCGCGCCGCAAACGGCCGCTGCCGATTGATGTATTAAGTTCCTCCCCCTTCAAGGGGGAGGTCAGGAGGGGGATGAGGTTTGCACGCACAGCAACCCAACCCCATCCCCACCCCCGCCCTCCCCATGAAGGGGAGGGAGCAACCGTGTGATTGACTATGGCAGTGAAATTGAAAGGCCTCGGCCGCGGACTCGATGCGCTTCTGATGCCGGAGCCGACCAAGGTGGATGCCCCGGCCGCGGGCGTGACCTCGCTCAAGGTGGCCGACCTGATCGCCGGCAAATATCAGCCGCGGCGCCGTTTCGACGATGCGTCGTTGGCCGAGCTGGCCGCCTCGATCAAGGCGCAGGGCATCATGCAGCCGATCGTCGTCAGAAAGACCGGCGCCGGAAAGCATGAAATCATCGCCGGCGAACGCCGCTTCCGCGCCGCGCAACTGGCCGGTCTGGCCGACGTGCCGGTGATCGTCAAGGAAGTCGACGACAAGACCGCGCTGACGCTGGCGCTGATCGAGAACCTGCAACGGCAGGACTTGAACGCCATCGAGGAGGCGCAGGGCATCCAGCGGCTGATCGGCGAGTTCGCCTTCACCCACGAGCAGGCGGCGGAGGCGGTGGGCAAGTCGCGCAGCGCGGTGTCGAACCTGTTGCGCCTGCTCGATCTCGCCGAGCCGGTGCAGCAGCGCGTGGTCAGCGGCACGCTCGACATGGGCCACGCCCGCGCGCTGGCGCCGTTGCCGAAGGATCGGCAGGTGATGCTGGCCGAAAAGATCGCGATCAACGAGCTTTCGGTGCGCGCCACCGAGGCGCTGGTGAAGGCCGAGGTCGCCGCCGCCGGCAAACGTCCCGGCGTGCCGACCGCGCGCAGCAAACAGGGCAAGCTCGATCTGCCCGCTACGCGCGACCCCGATCTTGACCGCCTCGAAACCGAGCTCGCCGACGCGCTCGGCACCTATGTCTCGATCATGCATCAGGCCGGCGGGCAGGGCGAACTGGTGATCCGCTACGCCAGCCTCGACCAGCTCGACGGCCTGATTGCGCGGATGAAACGGTAAGCAGCTTTGTGCTGGGAAGCCCATTCGATAAGGGCAAAGCGGCGGAAAACAGCGATAGTCGACGGCTGATTGGCAAGCTGGCGTAGCGGCCGAGCGCGTGAGGACTGGGGAGCGCTCCTCCCCCGCTCGCCGGGGGAGGCTGGGAGGGGGTAAGCCGTGTCG
>JAPUER010000081.1:28923-33775 GCA_027492485.1 Betaproteobacteria bacterium | reverse complement strand
TCGGCTGCCGGTTGATGCCCATCACCGGCGGCGCGATCCAGTTGGCGAACTTGCCCGGCTCGACCACACGCCCCATCAGCGAGGCGACGAACGCGCGGTCCTCGGCCGATGGCAGCCATTTGTTCACGTTGGCGGCCCATTCGGCCTCCGACACCACGCGCCCGTCCGGGCTCACCTTGATGCCGGCGAGGGTGCCGATCTTGCGGTTGAACGCCTTGTGCGGCGTTTGCAGCCGGAACGGAATGCCGGCCTTCTCGATCACCTTGTTCCAGCGGTTGACGCCGCCGATCGAATCCTTGATGTAGTCGTCGCGCAGCACTTCATTCAGCGCGTTCAGCATCGGCACCTGGCGCTCGACCAGCTTGCCCTCCTGCACCCCGAGCACCGGATAGGTCTGGCCTTGCAGACGATGGTCGTCGTCGCGCTTGGTCTCCTCGAAACGGCCCTTGAGACCGCTGTTGTAGAAGATCGCGGCGTTGCTCGACTCGTCGGCGCCGAACAAATCGATGGTCACGCTGAAGTGGAAGTTCAGGTAGCGCTGGATGGTTTCGAGATCGATCACGCCGGCGGCGCGAATCTTTGCCGGGTCGTCGGTCTTCAATTGGTTCATCGCGTCGCAGGTGCGCGCGATCACGCGCGAGACGCCGCTTTCGCCGACGAACATGTGATGCGCCTCTTCGGTCAGCATGAACTTGGTCGTGCGCGCCAGCGGATCGAACCCGCTTTCGGCCAGTGCACACAGCTGGAACTTGCCGTCGCGGTCGGTGAAGTAAGTGAACATGTAGAACGACAGCCAGTCCGGCGTCTTCTCGTTGAAGGCGCCGAGAATGCGCGGGTTGTTCTCGTCGCCGGAGCGGCGGTCGAGCAGCGCTTCGCCCTCCTCGCGGCCGTCGCGGCCGAAGTACTTGTGCAGCAGGTAAACCATTGCCCACAGGTGGCGCCCCTCCTCCACGTTCACCTGGAACAGGTTGCGCAGATCGTACTGGCTCGGGCAGGTCAGGCCGAGATGGCGCTGCTGCTCGACCGAGGCCGGCTCGGTGTCGCCCTGGGTGACGATGATGCGGCGCAGGTTGGCGCGATGTTCGCCCGGCACTTCCTGCCACGCCGCCTCGCCCTTGTGCTCGCCGAAGTTGACCTGACGGCCCTCCTCCTTCGGGTTCAGAAAGATGCCCCAGCGGTAGTCCGGCATCTTGACGTGGCCGAACTGCGCCCAGCCCTGCGGATCGACGCTGATCGCCGTGCGCAGGTAGACGTCGAAATTCTGCGAGCCGTCCGGCCCCATGTCGTCCCACCACGAGAGGTAGTTGGGCTGCCAGTGCTCCAGCGCGCGCTGCAGCGTCTTGTCCTCCGACAGGTTGACGTTGTTGGGGATTTTTTCGCTGTAGTCGATACTGCCGTTCATGGGGATACTCCTTGTTGAATTCCGTAACTCTCCCTCCCCTTCAAGGGGAGGGTTGGGGTGGGGATCGGGTTCGTCGGCACGCGATTCATAGCGAACCCCATCCCCCTCCTTGCCTCCCCCTTGAAGGGGGAGGAACTTACACGCGGTTCATGTCGAACTGCGCCTTCTCGCCCTTGCCGTACACCTTGAGCGCGCCTTTCTCGCCCACCGCGTTGGGGCGCTGGAAGATCCAGTTCTGCCACGCGGTGAGACGGCCGAACACGCGCGTCACCATGTTCTCCTTGCCGTTGAAGCGCAGGTTCGCCTCCATGCCGGTCAAGGCATCCGGCGACATCGCGGCGCGCTCTTCCAGCGCGATGCGCACTTCGTCGGCCCAGTCGATGTCGTCCGGCGCCGAGGTGACCAGTCCGAGCGCGAACGCGGCGTCGGCATCGAGCGCCTGCCCCGCCTTCGCACGCACCGCATCGAGCGGCGCGACCTCCTCGTAAAAGCGGCGTTGCAGGCGCGATTGCCCGGTCGCCATCGGTAGCAGGCCGAAATTCATGTCGCCGACGGTGATCGTCGGCGCCTTCGCCGCATCGTCGGGCAAGGCAAGCATGTAGCTGCGGTCGGCCGCCAGCGCCAGTTCGAGGAAGCTGCCGGCGAAGCAGGATCCCGGCTCGATCAGTGCGAACAGGCTGCGCGACGACACGTCGATGCGCGAAAAGGTGCGGCGGATCAGGCCGATGGTTTCGCGCACCAGCCAGTGATCGCTGAATTTGACCAGCGTGGCGTCGCTGGCGAGCACCGCCGCCGCGTCGCCTTCGGTCTTCAGAATCCAGGTGCCGATGTCGAGCTCGTTGGTGCGCATCGAAAGAATGGCGTCGTCGAGTTCGCGCGCCATCGCCAGCGGCCACCAGGCAGCGCCCTGCGCTTCGATAGCGGCAATCGAATCGGGCGTCGCGACGGTCGGCGCCTTGATGGTGAACACGGCCTGCCGGCGGGCGCGGTCGATGCCGACCGTCACATTGGCATAGTGCAGCGCGTTCTCCGTCTCGCGGCGTTCGATACGGGCGAGCGCCACACCCCGAGCCGTCGCCGGCCGATCGCTCTTGGCGGCGAGTTCCAGCGCACGGGCCTGCACCCTTTCGGCAAACTGCGCGGGCTTGGCGATGTCGTCGACCAGCCGCCAGTCTTTCGCCTTCTGGCCGCGCACGCCTTCGGTGGTGGTGCAAAAGATGTCGGCGAGATCGTGCCGCACATGGCGCTTGTCGGTCACCCGCGTCAGCCCGCCGGTGCCCGGCAGCACACCCAGCAGCGGCACTTCCGGCAACGACACCGCGGACGAGCGGTCGTCGACCAGCAGGATCTCGTCGCAGGCGAGCGCCAGCTCGTAGCCACCGCCGGCGCAGGAGCCGTTGACGGCGGCGAGAAACTTGAGCCCCGAGTGGGTGCTGGAATCCTCGAGACCGTTGCGCGTCTCGTTGGTGAATTTGCAGAAATTCACCTTCCAGGCATGGCTCGACACGCCGAGCATGAAGATGTTGGCGCCCGAGCAGAACACGCGATCCTTGAGGCTGGTCACCACCACGGTGCGCACCTCGGGATGCTCGAAGCGGATGCGGTTCACCGCGTCATGCAGCTCGATATCGACGCCGAGGTCGTAGCTGTTGAGCTTCAGCTTGTAGCCCGGCTTCAGGCCGGCGTTCTCGTCGACATTCATGGCCAGCGTCGCCACCGGGCCGGCGAACGATAGCGACCAGTGACGATACTGCGACGGCTCGGTGCGGTAGTCGATCTTGCTGCTGGCGGCGGAATCTGCGAATGCGGCTGACATGGGTCTGGGCTCCTGCACTGGCGTCCGGCGCCCGGTTCAATCGGGCGCTACGACCAGCGATGTTCTGTGATGCGGATCGGGCCTTGCACACCACCCGCCGACGGGTCGATTGCGGGTGTCAAAGCTTCGATGACACGCATTATTGTGCATATTTTCCCGTCCGTCAAGCGATAAAATGCACTTTACTGCGTTTTTTGCGTCGCCGCCGTCACCATCGCCAGTAAGGCAGCCGCACTCTCGTCCAGCGTCTTCGCCGAGGTGTCGAACGCCATGTCGGCCTTGCTGTAGAACGCCGCGCGGCCGGCCAGGATGCGCTTGAGGTCGTCCATCGCTTCGCCGAGCGCCGCCGCGGGCGCCTCGCGGGCACCGGCGCCGCTGGCCGCCATCGGCCGGAAATCGCCCTGCGCAATCACCCGGCTCATGTGCTCCTCCGGCGAGGCCTTCAGCCACACGGTGAAGCAGTTGGAGAGCAACAGATTGAAGTTCGACGCATCGGACACGATGCCGCCCGGCGTCGCGATCACGGCATCGGGATAGAGCTGGATGGTTTCTTCCAGCGCCCGCCGTTCATAGCGGCGGTAGGCATTCGGCCCCAGCAGATTGTGAATTTCGGCGAGACCGCAGCCCGACACCCGCTCGATCTCGCGATTGAGTTCGACGAAAGGCGCATCCAGCGCGTCGGCCAGCCGCTGTCCGAGCGACGACTTGCCGGCGCCGCGCAGACCAATCAGCGCAATGCGGCGCAGACGCGCCGACTGGCTGCCGGCCTCGCCGTAGGTTTCTGCCAGCGCCAGCCGGCCGCGGCGCAGCTCGTCGTCGCTGCGGTTGCGCAGCAGGTCGCGGATCAGCAGCCATTCCGGCGATGCCGTCGTTTCGTCGCCCACCAGCTCCGCGATCTGGGTGTCGAGCGCATGCGCCACCTGCCGCAGAATCAGCACCGAGGCGTTGCCGACGCCGCCTTCGAGGCTGGCCAGATGCCGCTCCGACACCTCGGAGGCAGCGGCCAGATCGCGCCGGGTCATGCCCTTGCGGGCACGCAGCGAACGCACCCGTTCGCCGAGCGCCACCAGAAAGGCGTCGCGCACGACGCCGTCGCCGGTTGCCACGATTTCGGTCTCGGCTCTACGCATTGCAGTGAAGCGCCATGCGCCCGGCGCGCGGCGCGCTGGCGAAAAATGGCCCGAAAGTGGTTTGACCAACCATAAAATGCATTATATTGCGTGTTTGGCAAATGCGTTATTCAGCATTTTTGCCGATAAATCCGCCCGCGGCAACCCAAACAGGACAGTCATGACCGAATTGCTGAAAAACTACGTCGCCGGCCAGTGGTTTGCCGGCAGCGGCCCCGGCACGCGGCTATACGATCCGGTCACCGGGCAAGCGCTGGTGCGCGTCTCGCGCGACGGTCTCGATGTCGCCACGGCGTTAGCCTTCGCGCGCAGCCACGGCGGCCCCGCGCTGCGGGCGCTGAGCTATGCCGCCCGTGCCGCGCGGCTCGGCGACATCGTCAAGGTATTGCAGGCCAACCGCGACGCCTACTACGAGATCGCCACTGCGAACTCGGGCACCACCAAAAGCGACTCCGCCATCGACATCGACGGCGCCATCTTCACCGTCGGCCAGTACGCGCGCTG
>JAPUER010000081.1:25846-28823 GCA_027492485.1 Betaproteobacteria bacterium | reverse complement strand
CGCGCGCTGCTTGACGGCGCCCGCAGCAAGCTGGGCAAAGACGGCAGCTTCGCCAGCCAGCATCTGTTGACGCCGACACCCGGTGTGGCGCTGTTCATCAACGCGTTCAACTTTCCGTCCTGGGGCTTGTGGGAAAAGGCCGCGCCGGCCCTGCTCTCCGGCGTGCCGGTGATCGTCAAGCCGGCAACCGCGACGGCCTGGCTGACGCAGCGCATGGTGGCCGATGTGGTGGCCGCCGGCGTCCTGCCGGCAGGTGCGCTGTCGGTCATCTGCGGCGGCTCGGCCGGACTGCTCGACGCCCTGCAGCCGTTCGACGTGCTGTCGTTCACCGGCTCGGCGGAAACGGCGGCGACGATTCGCGCCCACCCTGCCATCGCGGCCCATTCGGTGCGCGTCAATATCGAGGCCGACAGCCTGAACTCGGCTTTGCTGCTGCCCGACGCGACCGCCGAATCGGAGGCGTTCGCGCTGCTGGTGAAAGAAGTCGTTCGCGAGATGACGGTGAAGTCCGGCCAGAAGTGCACCGCGATTCGCCGCGTGCTGGTGCCGGAGAGCCTTTACGACGCAACGGCGCAGGCGATCGCGGCAAAACTCGGCAAAACCACCGTCGGCAACCCGCGCAACGAGACGGTGCGCATGGGCTCGCTGGTCAGCCGCGAGCAGTATCGCGCGGTGGTCGATGGCATCGCCGCGCTCGGCCGGCAAACCGCGGTGCTGCACGACGGCAGGCAGCAGGCGTTGATCGATGCCGATCCCGCCGTGGCGGCCTGCATCGGACCGACGCTGCTCGGCACGCGCGAGCCCGACGGCGCCGACATCGTGCATCGCACCGAAGTGTTCGGTCCGGTATCGACGCTGCTGCCCTACCGTTCGCTCGACCATGCGCTGGCGCTGATCCAGCGCGGCGAGGGCTCGCTGGTGGCATCGGTCTATGGCGACGACGCGACCGCGCTGGCGCAGGCGGCGCTGGCACTGGCCCCCGGCCACGGCCGCGTGCACGTCGTTTCGCCGGCGGTCGCCGCCAGCCACAGCGGCCACGGCAATGTGATGCCGCACTCGCTGCACGGCGGGCCGGGTCGCGCCGGTGGCGGCGAGGAACTGGGCGGTCTGCGCGCGCTGAACTTCTATCACCGCCGGGCGGCGATTCAAGCCGATGCCGCGGTGCTCGACGCGATTGCCGCCACGCCCTTTACGCTTTAGTAATTACCTGTAGGAGCGGCTTGCCGCGACCTGGTGACTCTGGTGCACCGATGGTCGCGGCAAGCCGCTCCTACAGAGGAACAAGGAGGATTTCATGCCCCACGCTGTACCACCCACGTCGCCGCCGGAGCGCTTCAACTTCGCGCGGCATCTGTTTGACCGCAATGCCGCACGCGGCGCCAAAGCCGCCTATGTCGACGATCGCGGCAGCCTGAGCTACGCCGATCTCGCCGATCAGGCGCGACGTTTTGCCGGGGCGCTCGCGGGCCTGGGCGTGCACAGGGAAGAGCGCGTGCTGCTCCTGATGCACGACTGCAACGACTGGCCGGTGAGCTTTCTCGGCGCGCTGCACGCCGGCATCGTGCCGGTCGCGGTGAATACGCTGCTCACCGCTGACGACTATGCCTACATGCTGCAACACAGCCGCGCCCAGGTGGCGCTGGTATCGGCCGCGCTGTTGCCGACCCTGCGCGCGGCGATGGACAAGGCGCCGCACGAGGTGAAACGGATCGTCGTTTCCCGCGGCGACGCGTCGGCCGCCGACGAAATCGCGTTCGAGCAATTCATTGCCGGCGCTGCCGCCACTGCCGCCACTGCCGCCGCGCCCGCCGATACGCATCGCGACGACATCGGTTTCTGGCTTTATTCCTCCGGTTCCACCGGACGGCCGAAAGGCACCGCGCATACGCACGCCAACCTGTACTGGACCGCCGAGCTGTACGCCGCGCCGGTGCTCGGTCTGAACGAACGCGACGTCTGCTTCTCGGCCGCCAAACTGTTCTTTGCCTACGGCCTCGGCAACGCGCTGTCGTTCCCGCTGTCGGTGGGCGCCACCGTCGTGCTGATGGCGGAACGGCCGACACCGGACGCCTGCTTCCAGCGCTTCACCGGGCAGCGGCCAACCGTCTTCTTCGGTGCGCCAACCGGTTACGCCGGCATGCTCGCCTCGCCCAATCTGCCCGCGCGTTCGCAGGTGGCGCTGCGCCTGTGCTCGTCGGCGGGCGAGGCGCTGCCGCGTGAGATCGGCGACAAGTGGAGCGCACACTTCGGCTGCGCAATCATCGACGGCATCGGCTCCACCGAGATGCTGCACATCTTTCTGTCCAACCGCCCCGGCGACGTGCGTTACGGCACCACCGGCAAGGCGGTGCCGGGCTATGTGGTCGAGCTGCGCGACGAAACCGGCCACGTGCTCACCGGCCACGACGAAGTGGGTGACCTCTACATCAGCGGTCCCTCCGCCGCGCTGATGTACTGGAACAACCGCGAGAAATCGAACGAAACCTTCCGCGGCGCCTGGACCAAAAGCGGCGACAAATACTTCCGCGACGCCGATGGCTACTACGTCTACGCCGGGCGCAGCGACGACATGCTCAAGGTCAGCGGGCAGTACGTGTCACCGTTCGAGGTGGAATCGACGCTCATGCAGCATCCGGCGGTGCTCGAATCCGCTGTCATCGGAGTCGAGGACGACAACGGCCTCACCCGCGCCAAGGCGTTCGTGGTGCTGAAGGACAAAAGCCTCGGCAGCGAGCTGCTCGCGCAGGAATTGCAGAATTTCGTCAAGGCGAAACTGGCGCCGTACAAGTATCCGCGGCAACTGGAATTCCTGGCCGAACTGCCGAAGACGGCGACCGGCAAGATCCAGCGCTTCAAGCTGCGCGATCTGGAGAAATCGCGTGGCGGTCGGTCGTAGCGTGGGCCGCGACGAATGCGTCCGCTCCGCACACTGTAGGAGCGGGCTTGCCCGCGAAAAGACGGGTGCCACGAGCGCGTT
>JAPUER010000081.1:14527-25836 GCA_027492485.1 Betaproteobacteria bacterium | reverse complement strand
TAACACGCGGGGCGCTGTGGTGAATCCGCGTGGCGGTCGGTGGTAGCGTGGGCCGCCTCGACTGCGCCCGCTCCTACCGGGACGGCCGGCACCCATGTCTGAACTCATCAACATCACAACGCCCGCCGGGCAAACGTTCGCCATCGAGTACGCCTTCATCGGTGAATCCGACGCCAGCGCGCCGCTGATCGTCTTTCTGCACGAGGGTCTGGGCTCGCTCGCGATGTGGCGCGACTTTCCGGCCCGCCTGTGCGCCGCCGCCGGTGCCCGCGGTCTCGTCTATTCGCGCCCCGGCTACGGCCGCTCGACGCCGCGCCCGCACGCCGAGAAATGGGGCGTGGACTTCATGCATCGCCAGGCGCGCGAGGTGCTGCCCGCGCTGCTCGCCGCGCTTGGCATCGACACCGCGCAGGACCCGCCGTGGCTGTTCGGCCACAGCGACGGCGGCTCGATCGCGCTGATCCATGCCGCGAGCTTTGCGCAACGCGTCGCCGGAGTCGTCGTCGCCGCGCCGCACATCTTCGTCGAAGACATTTCGGTCACGAGCATCGCCGCAACGCGCGATGTCTATCTGAACACCGATCTGCGCAGCAAGCTCGCCCGCTATCACGACGACGTCGACTCCGCGTTCTGGGGTTGGAACGACATCTGGCTCGACCCGGCGTTCCGCGCCTGGAACATCGAGGCGCTGCTGCCGCAAATCGCCTGCCCGCTGCTGGCGATGCAGGGCATCGACGACGAATACGGCACGATGGCGCAGATCGACGGCATCGCCAAACACGCGCCGCAGACGCAATTGCGCAAGCTGCCGCAATGCGGCCACTCGCCGCACCGCGATCAGGCCGACGCGGTGATTGCCGCCATCAGCTTTTTCATGAAAGCGCCATTCAATAAGGGCTGAAGGCCTAAAATAGCGAAAAGTCGACTTGACGACATTTTCGCCGCAGAGCCGAATTCGGATGCGCCTTTCAGCGAAAAGACGATAGTCCTATTCGCCGGGTCGCCACGCCGGCAGCCGCCAGTCGAAACGGATCGCCAGCACCCGTAACGCCGTCGCGACCAGCGCGCCCGCCGCGAGCGCCAGCGTTGGCGAACCCTGAGCCGCGTCGACCGCGAGCACCGCCCAGCCGCCGGCAAAGGCGCAGACCGCATACGGGCGGTGGTCGCGAAACGCCGACGGAATCTCGTTGCAGACCACGTCGCGCAGCACGCCGCCGAACACGGCAGTGACGACGCCCATCATCGCGGCGATCAGCGCCGGCATCTGCGCGTCGCTGGCGATCTGGGTGCCGCTCGCGGCGAACAGGCCGAGGCCAAAGGCGTCGGGCCATTGCATCGCGCGCTCGGTCACCTTGAAGTGTCGCGAGCGCAGCGTGAGCATCGCGACCATGCACAGCGCGAGCACCGCCCACACGTACCACGCGTTGGCGACCCAGAAGAACGGCCGCCGGTCGAGCAGGATGTCGCGCAGCGTGCCGCCGCCAAACGCCGCGAGGCAGGCGACCACCGTGACACCCACCGCGTCGAGCCGCTTGCGGGCGCCCTCGATCACGCCCGACAGCGCGAAGGCCGCCGTCGCCGCGATCTCGATGACGGTCTGTGCGGTGGACAGCGTTTGCGTAACCAGCGGATTCATGCCGGGCATTTTCGTGCATTGGCGCAGAGAGAGGGGCCTGTGGGAGCGGTATCACCGCGACTTGCCGCGGTCGCCATCGCAGGTCGCGGTAGTACCGCTCCCACAGCCAGCGAACGCCGCTCCGCACGGCCGCCAGCGACGATCACATAGACTGCGCGCCTGAAGTCACTCAGTCAGCGACCATGAAGACCGCGATTTACCGGACGCTCGGCGTCACCTGCGCCGCTGCCGCGCTATTGCTGCTGGCGCCACACGCCAGCGCCGCCGACGGCAGCAAAGTGCTGCGCTTCTCGACCTCCACGGCCGAGACCAGCTACGACAACGCCTTCGCTTCGGACGAAGGCTCGCAATCGATTACCGAGCGGATCAACGAGCCGATGCTCGAATACCACTATCTGGCACGCCCGGCGAAACTGGTGCCGCGCACGCTGGAGGCGTTGCCGACGATCGGCGACAACGGCGCCACCTTTCTCTGCAAGGTGAAGAAGGGCATCCTGTTCGCCGACGACGCCGCGTTCAAAGGCAAACCGCGCGAACTCATTGCGGCCGACTACACCTATTCGCTGAAGCGCCTGCTCGACCCGACGGTGAAATCGCCGTGGTTGTTCCTGGTGGAAGGCAAGATTGTCGGCGGCGACGAGGCCCGCGCCGCCGCCGTCAAGACCGGCAAGTTCGACTACGACACGCCGATCGCCGGGCTCGAAGTGCTCGACCGCTACACGCTGCGCATCCGGCTGAAGGCACCGGACTACAACTTCGTCTGGCTGCTGGCGATGCCCGCCTCCGGTGCGTCGGCGCGCGAGGCGGTCGAGATGTACGGGCTCGACTACGGCAGCAATCCGGTAGGCACCGGCGCCTTTCAATTGCTGCGCAGCGAATACAAACGCGCCAGCAAGACCGTGCTGGTGAAAAACCCGAATTACCGCCTACGCAGCTGGGACTGGACATCCGACGCCGCCGAAGACCAGGCGCTGGTCAAGGCGATGCAGGGCAAGCCGGTGCCCTCGCTCGACCGCATCGAGGTGTACCCGATCGACGAAGGCCAGGCGGCGTGGCTCGCTTTCCTGTCCGGCCAGCACGACTACCTGCCGATCCTGCCGGCCTCGGTATCGAACGTGGCCAAGAGCGCAGGCAAGCTGAAACCGGAATACGCGCAGCAGGGCATCCGCCTGTTCCCGCGCCTGAAGCCGAGCGTCTGGTACACCATGTTCAACATGACCGACCCGGTCACCGGCGGCTACAGCAAAGACAAGATCGCGCTGCGCCGCGCCATGTCGCTCGGCTTTCCGCTCGACGAGATGATCGCCGTCATCTTTCAGGGCGACGGCATTGCCGGCAAGGGCATCACACCGCCGGGCGTGGTCGGCCACGACCCGAAGCGGCCCCGCGCCCACGAGTACGACCCAGCGCTGGCCCGCGCCCTGCTCGACCGCTTCGGCTACAAGGACCGCGACGGCGACGGTTACCGCGAGATGCCCGACGGCTCGCCGATGACCGTCACCTACGCGACCGGCACCTCGGTGCTGGCGCGCGAGCTTGGCGCCCTGTGGCAGAAATCGATGGCCGCCATCGGCGTCCGCCTCGCCATCGAAACCATGAAAACACCCGACCTGCGCAAGGCCGCCCGTCAGGGCCAGGGCAAGATGACGCGCGAAGGCTGGAACGCCGACTACCCCGACGCCGAAAACTTCTTCCAGATGCTGATCAGCGCGACGGCGCGGCCCGGCGGCGAGAACTACGCGCGCTTCCAGCTCAAGGACATGGACGAGCGCTACGAGAAGATCCACGCGATGCCGGACAGCCCCGCGCGCCGCCAGATCATCGGGCAGATGGAAGACATCGTGAAGTTTTACGCGCCGTGGATCGCGCCGTGGCACGACGTGCAGTTCTACCTCGAACAACCCTGGGTGATGGGCTACAAGCAGCACCCGATCGGGCACGACGCCTGGGAATACATGGACATCGACAGCGCGAAGCGGCCGCAGCAGTGAACCACCGCCGGGTCAACCAACTATACGGTGAAACCCGCCGCGTGCGTCGCGCTGGCCGCTTCGTGACTCCCTCCCCGTTCGCCGGGGAGGGTTGGGGTGGGGTATGAAAGCGGCGGCAGCTTTCGGGTGGACTCTCCGGCGAAAGGGCTTACCCCCTCCCAACCTCCCCCGGCAAGCGGGGGAGGAGCGCGTCCACGAAAAAGCTGAATGCAATGCAGCAAAGAAAAAGCCCCGCACTGCGGGGCTTTTTGAAGGGGTGGGGCGGCCGATGGGGTTCGAACCCACGACAACCGGAATCACAATCCGGGACTCTACCGCTGAGCTACGGCCGCCATTGAAATCGATACTGCTCTGCTCATCAAACGCTGGCACGCCCGACAGGACTCGAACCTGTTACCCTCAGCTTAGAAGGCTGATGCTCTATCCAGATGAGCTACGGGCGCCCTGTGTGACGTACCTCGGAGCGTACATCGGGCGCTGCCCGACTGAATGAACAGTGAAGGAACAGCACACAAATTCGAGCACTGGCTTGCGCGTCATGCTTTGGTCGGGGCGAAAGGATTCGAACCTTCGACATCTTGCTCCCAAAGCAAGCGCGCTACCGGGCTGCGCTACGCCCCGAAGCATTCGATTATAGCCCGATGCGGGGCGAACCGTCGCAACGGCCGCCCGCCCCGACACCACAGGCGCGATCAATTCTGGATCGGGTTGCCGGCTGCGTAGGAGACGAAGCCTTCGCTGCGGAAGTTGAAATACATGCTGACTTCGGTCGGTACCGCGACGCCGTTGCAACGCGCGGCCCGGAACGTCCAGTATTGCAGCGATCGCTCGGCCGCCTGCACGAACGCCGCATCGTTGGTCTGCGCCGACACCAGACCGCCATAGCTGCCGTCCGGCGCGATGGTGAAGGTGACCCGCGCCATGCCTTCCCGCTTGCGGGCGTCGTAGGGCAGACTGACCTTGACGCGGCGATCCGGCAGCGGCGCGACCCAGTCGCCGCAACTGCTCGGTGCCGTCGTCTCCAGCGTGCGATGGCGGGCAGGAAAGTTGGTTTCATCGGCCGACGCGACGCCCGCGGCGGCAAAGGCGAACGCGGCAGTCGCAACAAGAAGCAGTCGTTTCATGCAGCCTCCAGATGAGAGATGAGTATTGACGGATGCCTCAACGGCACGCCGCAACTTACTCCCTTGCGCGCCGCTTGGCAATCGCCGCCGGGCGGCGGCGCTACGCCGGTGCGTTGTCCGCGGCAAGCTCGCCGGCCGCCACGTCCACCCGCGCCAGCAGCCCGAGGCCGATCGCGAACATGCCGCCGGTGATCAGCAGCGCCAGACGATGGTTGCCGGCGGTGAGCCAGGTGACCAGCCCGTACAACAGCGGCCCGATCACGCCGGCGAGCCGCACCACCAGCCCCCACAGGCCGTAGAACTCGGCAATCCGGCGTCGCGGGCTCAGAATGCCGACCAGCGCCCGGCCGCCGGACTGCGACGCCCCGAGGCAAAGCCCGGCCAGGTTGGCGGCCACCCAGAAGCCGGTCTGCGTGTGCCACACATAGGCGGTCACGACGGTGACGATCCACATTGCGAGCGTGATCGCCAGCGTCGGTTTGTGACCGATGCGATCCTGCACATAGCCGAACACGAAGGCACCGATCGCCGCCGACACGTTGACCACCAGCAACAGCTTGATGGTGTCCGCCATCTTGAAGCCCAGCGCCTGCTCGGCGTACACCGACGCCAGCGTGATCACCACGGCAAGGCCGGCCTGATAGGCAAGGCCCGCCCAGAAGAAGCGGCGCAGATCGGGAAAGTGCCGCAGTTCGCGCAGCGAATGCGCCAGTTTGGCCGCGATGCCGCGCAACACCTGCCCGGCGCCGTCGTCGGCCGCCGCGGCGCGCGGCACGGCACGTTCGCGCAGGAAGAGAAAGGTCGGCACGCTGGCCAGCGCATAGATCGCCGCCGTGATCACCAGCGTCCACGGCACGTAGTCGATCGCCTTCGCCCCGGCCGCCTGCTGCGCCAGCACCCACCACAGGCACAGACCGAGCGTGACCAGACCGCCGACGTAGCCGAGGCTCCAGCCCCAGGCCGACACCCGGGCGATGTGTTCGCTGCTCGCCAGTTCGGGCAGAAAGGCGGCGGTGAAGTTTTCGCCAAGCGCATAGAACACGTTGCTGGCGATGAACAGCACGCAGGCGGCAATCAGCCAGGCGTTGCCCTGCGCGGCCACCGGCGCCAGCGCCAGCGTGGTCAGCACGCAGCCCACCGTGGCCAGCGCCAGCACCCGCTTCTTCGCCGCCCGCCGGTCGGCCCAGGCGCCGAGCACCGGGCCGATCGCCATCACGATCACATACGAGATCGCGACCACCGTCGTCCACAACAGCGTCGCCCAATCGGCACCACCGGCGATCACGCTGACGAAAAATGCATTGAAGATGGCCGTGATCACCACCGTCGTGTAACCGGAATTGGCGAAGTCGTACATGGCCCACGACCAGACTTCGCGTCGGGTGACGGGCAATGCGGCGAGGTCGGCGGGAGCGGCGGTCATGGCTTGGCAACCTTCCTGCTTCGGCAAGGCCGGGCGTGCGGCGGGATACGCGAGCATAGCCTCCCGCCGAGCTGCGCGAATTCCATTTTCAAATCGATTGGAGACCAGGCGCGACGATGCAGGCAGTGCGTGAGCACGGCAAGGAGGAGCAACGACGTATCGTATTGACTTGAAAATGGAATAAGATTGCCCGCGTGATCCAATACCTGCGCACCATCGGCGTTACCGTGCTGGCGTCCCGCGTCGCCGCCCGCGCATTGTCCTGCCTTGCGCTGCTGGCCAGAGGTGCGCTCGGCGTCGCGATGGCGATCACGTTCACCGGCTGTTCGGAGGTCAGTGCCATGGGCAAAGTCGTGTTGTTTTCACAGGTCGGCGGCGTCGTGCTGAGCCAGGGTAAACCGGTCGCGGGCGCCACGCTCAAGCGGCACGTGCAGTGGCGCTGGGGCAACAAGACCTACGACGACACCGTCACCACCGACGCCCAGGGCCGTTTCGCATTCGCCGAACTCACCGGCACCATGCTGCTCGGCAGCGTGCTGCCGCACGAGCCCTACGTCGATCAGCTCATCACCATCGAACACGACGGCAAGTCCTACATCGCGTGGCGGAGCGTCAAGCGCGGCTACGGGCGCAATGACGAGCTGACCTATCTGGATCGCACTGACATCGACAACCCGGCCGGTGGCGGCAGCATGAAGACACTGGCGGACCCGGCCAAGCCGATTGCCGTCACCTGTTCGCTGGAAGCGCCCCGCGAAAAGATGGGCGACGTCTCCGGCATCTGCCGCTTCGGCAGCGGCGGCGGTCGCTAGGCGTCCGCGCGGCGGCCACCGCATGCACGCCCGATGTCACGTTTGCTACAGCCATTGCGTCTAGGAGTCTGATACGCCTGCGGCACCCTGCTGCGGGCGACTGCCGTTCGACCTTTTTATTGGAAGATTCCGATCATGCCGGTACTTACGCCAACACGCGCAGCCGATATCGCCAACGGTGTCTACTTCCTGCGGACGCAGTCGGTCAGCGCCACCCACGATGCCGATCAGCAACTGGGCTGCGAGGACATTTTCACGGTCGGCGACCCGTCGCGTTTTACCGGTAGCAGCGGCGGTCTGGTGTTCTGGCACCCGATCAGCGGCTTCGGCTACGTGGCGGCCGGCAAGGGCCAGTTCCAGGGCGAAGTGCTGATCGCCTGCCGCGGCACCGACGTCATCGCCGACTGGCTGACCGACGGCAATTTCGCGATGCGCAGTGGGCCGACCGGGTCGTCGGTGCACGCCGGTTTTCAAAACACCTTCGCATCGTTCGTCAATCAGCTCGATACGGCGCTGACCACGCTGACGCGCGGGCGCTCGGTCAGCACCGTGCACTGCGTGGGCCACAGCCTCGGCGGCGCGCTGGCGACGCTCGCGGCGGCACACTGCCACCAGCGCGGCATCGGCCGCCCCGAGTTGTACACCTTCGGCTCGCCGCGCGTCGGCGGCAGCCGCTTCGCGTCGGA
The DNA here is from genome assembly GCA_027492485.1 of Betaproteobacteria bacterium. Classification (GTDB taxonomy): domain Bacteria; phylum Pseudomonadota; class Gammaproteobacteria; order Burkholderiales; family Casimicrobiaceae; genus Casimicrobium. The sequence goes on along the minus strand of JAPUER010000081.1, from coordinate 18,164 downwards.
CCTGAGCGAACGCCTGGGCAGCAATCACATCCATCGCGTCTTTCACTTTGCCGATCCGGTGCCGATGGTGCCGCTGTGGCCGTTCATGCATGTGCCCTACGGCAGCGCCGGCAACGTGATCGGCGGCAACCGGACCAGCCTGATCAGCTTCGGTGCGCACAGCATGAAAAACAGCTATCTGCAGGCGGTGACCGGTCTTGGCTGGAGCAACGTGAGCGCAACCACCAACAACCGCACCGCCGGGCAGGTGGCCGAGGCCTGGCTGAAGGGTGTCGCCAGCGGTCGCGAGGCCATCGTGCCGATGGGTGCCTTCGCCTTCGACATGCTGGGCCGCGCGCTACGCTGGCTGGTCGACCAGAGCCTGGAGCTATTTGTCGCGGTGGCCGGGCCGGCGGCGCTCGGCGCGCTGACCTTGCTCGATCAACTGGCGATCATGCTGGAGCGCGCTGCGCAGTTGACCGAAAAGATGTCGATGTACGTGACGACGCTGGTCGGCGCCATCCTGCGCTTCGCCGGCATGGCCGCGCAGAAAGGTCTGGCGCTGACCCGCGGCTTCATTCGCTGGGCGCTGCAACTGCTGTTTACGCCGATCCGCCTGCTGGCGAAGGCGGCGTCGATGCGGCCGTTCTAGCCGGCGGCGGCCACCGCCGCTCGGCGTCCGACGTGCCTCAGTGCAGCGGGCAGCCGGTGGCGGCGGCGATTTCCTCGCGCGTCACGCCGGGCGCCAGTTCGACCAGCTTGAGCCCGTCCTTGCTCACTTCCATCACGCCAAGATCGGTGATGATGAGATTGACGACGCCGACGCCGGTCAGCGGCAGATTGCAGGCCGGCAGGATTTTCAGGTCGGTCGAGCCGTCCTTCTTCTTCGCCACGTGTTCCATCAGCACCACGACGCGACCGACGCCGGCGACCAGATCCATCGCGCCGCCCATGCCCTTGACCATCTTGCCGGGGATCATCCAGTTGGCCAGATCGCCCTTCTCGCTGACCTGCATGGCACCGAGGATCGCCAGATTGATCTTGCCGCCGCGGATCATGCCGAAGCTGTCGGCCGACGAAAAGATCGACGAGCCCGGCAGCGTGGTGACCGTCTGCTTGCCGGCGTTGATGAGATCGGCATCGACCTGATCTTCGGTCGGGAACGGCCCGATGCCGAGCAGGCCGTTCTCGCTTTGCAACCACACTTCCACGCCCTTCGGAACGTGGTTGGCCACCAGCGTCGGCAAGCCGATGCCGAGGTTCACATAAAAGCCGTCTTTCAGCTCTTTCGCGGCACGCGCCGCCATTTCGTCACGGGTCCACGGCATGATCAGGCTCCTGCTTTCGTTACGGTGCGCTGTTCGATGCGCTTCTCGGGGCTGGCGTTGAGCACGATGCGGTGCACGAAGATGCCCGGCAGGTGAATCTGGTCGGGGTCGAGCGCGCCCGTCTCGACGATCTTTTCGACTTCGACGACGGTGATCTTGCCGGCCATCGCCACGTTCGGGTTGAAGTTGCGCGCAGTCTTCCTGAACACGAGATTGCCCGATTTGTCGGCGATGTAGGCCTTGACCAGCGACACGTCGGGCGCAATCGAGCGCTCCATCACGTACTTGACGCCGTCGAACTCGCGGATTTCCTTGCCGTCGGCGACGATGGTGCCGACGCCGGTCTTGGTGAAGAACGCCGGGATGCCGGCGCCGCCGGCGCGCAGCTTCTCGGCCAGCGTGCCCTGCGGCGTGAATTCCAGCTCCAGTTCGCCGGACAGGTATTGCCGCTCGAATTCCTTGTTTTCGCCGACGTAGCTCGAAACCATCTTTTTGATCTGGCGCGTCGTCAGCAATTTGCCGAGACCGAAGCCATCGACGCCGGCGTTGTTCGACACCGCCGTCAGGCCGGTCTTGCCGGTGCGCACCAGCGCGTCGATCAGCGCCTCCGGGATGCCGCAGAGGCCGAAGCCGCCGACGCCGAGCGTCTGGCCGTCCTTGATGATGTCGGAGAGCGCTGCGTCGGCGCTCGGGAATACCTTGTTCACACTAAGCTCCAGACCCCCACCGGGGCATCGTGGTTGACGCGGAGATTGTACGGATTTGTCGCTGCCGTTTGATGCATCGCACAAAAGCACGCCGAACGCACCGTCAGTCGATCATCTTTTCTCTGTAACGACCGTTTAACAAGGGCTTAGCCTTGATTTTGTGCAAAGTCGGTATTTGGCCAAATCTCGCCTTCAGCCCAGTCCAGATAACGTTTTCAACAAAAAGCTGTAGAAGCGGCTAGCCGCGACCCGAGGCAGCGCAAGCCGCCGGCGACGACGCCCGAATCGAATCAGTGCGCCAGTTCCGGCCGGTTGCGGAAATATTCCAGCGCCTCGGGATTGGCCAGCGCCTCGACGTTCTTGACGTTGCGCCCGTGCACCACGTCGCGCACGGCGAGCTCGACGATCTTGTTGCTCTTGGTGCGCGGAATGTCGGGCACTTGCACCACCTTGGCCGGCACGTGGCGCGGCGTGGTGTTGTCGCGGATGCGCTGCTTGATCTTGTCGACCAGCGCGGCGTCGAGCGTCAGCCCGTCGGCGAGCTTGACGAACAGCACCACGCGGGCATCGCCCTGGAACAGTTGCCCGATGACGATGGATTCCACGACCTCGGGCAAGGTCTCGACCTGACGATAAATTTCGGCGGTGCCGATGCGCACGCCGCCGGGGTTGAGCGTGGCGTCGGAGCGGCCGACGATCACCATGCCGTCGTTGGTCGTGATCTGGCACCAGTCGCCGTGACACCAGAGACCGGGGAAGCGCTCGAAATACGACGCCCGGTAGCGCGCGCCGTCGGGGTCGTTCATGAAGTAAAGCGGCATCGAGGGGAAGCTCTGCGTGCAGACCAGCTCGCCCATCTCGCCGGCGAGCGAATGCCCGTCGTCGTCGAACACGTCGGTCGCCATGCCCAGTCCGCGGCATTGCAGTTCGCCGCGATAGACCGGCAGCATCGGGTTGCCCAGCGCAAAGCAGGCCATGATGTCGGTGCCACCGGAGATCGAGGCCAGATGCAGGTCCGGCTTCACGCATTCGTAGACGTAGTCGAAGCTCTCCGGCAACAGCGGCGAGCCGGTCGAGAGCACCGCCCGCAGCGCCGGCAACTGGTGCGAACGGCGCGGCACCACGCCGGCCTTCTTGATGGCGTCGATGTATTTGGCGCTGGTGCCGAACAGCGTAAAGCGCTCGGCCTCGGCGAAGTCCCACAAGATGGCGCCGCCGTGCGCGAACGGCGACCCGTCGTAGAGCATGCAGGCGGCGCCGGTCGCCAGCCCCGAAATCAGCCAGTTCCACATCACCCAGCCGGTGGTGGAGAAATAGAAAACGCGGTCGCCGTCGTGCACGTCGCTGTGCAGCACATGCTCCTTGACGTGCTGCAGGAGCGTGCCGCCGACGCCGTGCACCATGCATTTCGGCAGCCCGGTGGTGCCGCTGGAGTAGACGATCACCAGCGGATGGTCGAACGGGAAGCGTTCGAAGCTGGGTTCGACGGCGTCGTTGGCAAGCAACGCGGGCCAGGTTTGCTCGGCCACTGTAGGAGCGGGGTTCCGCGCCCCCGCCCAGGCCCGAAATGGGGCGGGACACCCGCCCACAGACGGTTGTTGGGAGCCCCTATTCTACACACCC
>JAPUER010000081.1:1432-14517 GCA_027492485.1 Betaproteobacteria bacterium | reverse complement strand
GCGGGCCCCCGCCGCGGGGGCGGGGGGGCCCCCCCCCCCCGCCCCCCGGCCGCCCCCCCCCCCCCCCCCCCCGGGGGCCCCCCCCCCCCCGCTCCTACAGCGGTTGGATGCTCGCCGATGTACTCCACCCACACCACACGCTGCACGCTCGGCAGCCGCGCCGCAATCTCGCGCACCTTGTCGCGGGTGTCGATGAATTTGCCGTTGTAGAAATAGCCGTTCACCGCGAACAGCAGCTTCGGTTCGATCTGCGCAAAGCGGTCGAGCACGCCCTGCACGCCAAAGTCCGGCGACGACGACGACCAGGTGGCGCCGATGCTGGTCGCGCCCAGCATCGCAATCGCCGCCTCCGGGATGTTGGGCAGCATGCTCGCCACGCGGTCGCCCGCCTGCACGCCAGCATCGCGCAACGCGCGCTGCGCCCGCGCAACGTCGAGCCGCAGCGCGTCGAAAGAGAGCCGCCGGCGGTCGCCGTGTTCGTTGCAGAACACCAGTGCGTCGTCGCTGCCGCGCTTGCGCAACAGGTTCTCGGCAAAGTTCAACTGCGCATCGGGAAACCACTTCGCGCCCGGCATCAGGTGGCCGTCAATCAGCGTGCGCTCGCCCGGCTCGCCGACGACGCCGCAGAACTCCCACAGCTCACGCCAGAAAAATTCCTTGTTGGCGAGCGACCAGCGCCACAGGCTCCAGTAGTCGGGAAAGCGCTGGCCGTATTGGTCGCGCAGATGCTGCGTGAACGCCGCCATGCGCGTGCCGGCAGCGCGCGCCGCCGACGGCGTCCAGAGCGGCGCGGTCACGCCGTTTCCCCGTAGGAGCGGCTTGCCGCGACCCCGGTGGCGGCCGGGGCGCCGGGGGGCGGGAACCCCGGCACAACCGGGGGGGCGGGGGTCCGCAACCGGGGACACCAAAATAACCGGGGGGGCGCACCCGCGGTGTCCCCTTAGGTGCGGTTGGCCCCGACCCGTGGGCAGCGCCGGCCGTGGGGTCGCGGCAAGCCGCTCCTACCGGGCGGACGCGGCAGCCTCACGGTTGCACCGCAAGTAACCGGGTGCGGACCGCCTCCGGCAATGCCACGCCCTTGTTGGCGCTGCGACTCATCCAGAGCAGCTTGCAGATGCCGGTGGCGTAGAGATCGTCGCCGACGAAGATGTCGTGCGTGGTCTCGACGATCTTCGGGCCAATGTCGGTCACGCGGATGGTCACGCGCACGGTCGCCGGATGCGTCACGGCGCGAATGAAACGGCAATTCGCTTCCACCAGGATCGGCACGATGTCGACGTCCACCGTCTCGAAACCGAGCCGGGCAAACCATTCGAGACGGCACTGCTCCATGTAGCGGAAGTACACCGTGTTGTTGACGTGCTGATAGGCGTCCATGTCGCCCCAGCGCACCGGCATCGCAACCTCGTGCATCACCACGTCGCGCAGGGTGCCGATACCAACGATCTGTTTGGAGTGATCCATCGAAAAAACTGCCTCAATATCCGCCGGAACGACGTTTGAGCGCTAACTATAATCGGCCGATGTATTGCACGAGTCCCACCGATTCCGCCCCCGGCGGCACGCTGCGCGGCGGCCCCGGATACGGCGCCGATGCGGCGGATTCGTCGCAGGTGGCGCTGGCGCCGCTGGCCACCACCGACCGCCGCATCGAGTATTGCCTGCGCCTCGCCAACAGCAACATGAGCCCTTACCTCGCGCGGCGCGGCCAGGTGTTCGACGATGCCGGCTGGCGGAACCTGGCGCCACAGGCACGCTTTTTTCTGATCGTCGAAATGCCCTCCGGTGCGCCGGTGGGCTTCCTGAGCGTGCGCGACATCCCCGAAGCACCCGAGGTGCTGCACATCGGCGACATCCAGATCGAGCCGGCGCATCATCGTCGCGGCATCGGCGCCGCCGTGCTGCGGCAGGCCGAACGGCTGGCGCGCAGCCGCCAGCGCAGCGCCATGACGCTCAATGTGTTTCGCGACAACCCGGCGCTGCGGCTCTACCAGCGGCTGGGCTATCAACGCATCGACACCGACGTGCTGATGGGCAAGTACAAGATGCGCAAGGCGTTGCGCAGCATCGTGCGCGAGGACGATTGATCGATGACCGATGACGAATGCCGAATCGCGGGCCGCCCCGTCATTCGCCATCCGTCATTCGTCATGAAAGAAGAACCATGAGCAGCATCCGAGCCGACCGCGAGGCGATGGAGTACGACGTAGTGATCGTGGGCGGCGGCCCGTCCGGCCTCTCGGCCGCGATCCGGCTGAAGCAGCTCGCTGCCGAGAACGATCGCGAGATTTCGGTCTGCGTGCTCGAGAAAGGCGGCGAGATTGGCGCCCACATCCTTTCCGGCGCGGTGATCGATCCGGTTGCGCTCAATGAATTGATCCCCGACTGGAAGGACAAGGGCGCGCCGATCCACACCCCGGTCACCGACGACCAGTTCTGGACGCTGACCGAGACCGGTGCGTCGAGGATTCCGAACTGGACGCTGCCGAAGTTGATGAACAACCACGGCAACTACATCGTGAGCCTCGGCCGCGTCTGCAAGTGGCTGGGCGAACAGGCCGAAGCGATGGGCGTGGAGATCTATCCGGGCTTCGCGGCGGCCGAGGTGCTGTTCAACGAGGCCGGCGCCGTGATCGGCGTCGCCACCGGCGACATGGGCATCGGCCGCGACGGCGAGAAAAAATCCGAGTTCCAGCCCGGCATGGAGCTGCATGCCAAATACACGCTGTTCGCGGAAGGCGTGCGTGGCTCGCTGTCGCAGGAACTGATGAAGAAATTCAACCTGCGCGACGGCGTCGATCCGCAGAAGTACGGCATCGGCATCAAGGAGCTGTGGCAGATCGACCCGGCCAAACACCAGCCGGGGCTGGTGACGCACTCGCAGGGCTGGCCGCTCGATTCGAAGACCGGTGGCGGCTCCTTCCTCTATCACCTGACCAACGAGAACAACGACGCGCTGGTAGCGGTGGGCTTCGTGATCCACCTGAACTACGAGAACCCCTGGCTGTCGCCGTTCGACGAGTTCCAGCGTTTCAAGACGCATCCGCACATCAAGCCGCTGCTCGAAGGCGGCAAGCGGCTGGCCTACGGCGCCCGCGCCATCAACGAGGGCGGGCTGCAGAGCGTGCCGAAGCTCTCCTTCCCCGGCGGCGCGCTGATCGGCTGCAGTGCAGGCTTCGTGAATCTGCCACGCATCAAGGGCACGCACAATGCGATGAAGACCGGCATGCTGGCGGCCGAGGCGGCGTTCGATGCCCTGAAGGCCGATCGCCAGCACGACGAGCTGTACGCCTACAACGACGGCTGGCGGAAAAGCTGGGTGTTCTCCGATCTCTACAAGGTGCGCAACGTGAAGCCCGGCCTCAAGTGGGGCATGACGCTCGGCACCGTGCACGGCGGCATCCACATGTGGATGAACGATCTCGGCCTCGGCAAGCTGGTCGGCTGGACGCTGCGCCACGGCAAGCCCGACAACGAATATCTGAAACCCGCCGACCAGATGCCGAAGATCGACTATCCGAAGCCGGACGGCGTGATCAGTTTCGACAAGCTGTCCTCGGTGTTTCTGTCGAACACCAATCACGAGGAAGACCAGCCGGTGCATCTGCAACTGCGCGACGCCTCGATTCCGGTGAAGGTGAATCTCGCCCGCTATGCCGGCCCCGAGAGCCGCTACTGCCCGGCCGGCGTCTACGAATTCGTGGAAAACGACGATGGATCGAAGAAACTGCAGATCAACGCGCAGAACTGCGTGCACTGCAAGACCTGCGACATCAAGGACCCGCTGCAGAACATCCACTGGGTGACGCCGGAAGGCGGCGGCGGGCCCGTCTACAGCGTAATGTGACGACCGCCGACCCGCAGGCGCTGCTCGCCCTCTACGACGACACGATGCGCCGCAACGCGCATCCGGCGGGCATGCAGCCCGAGCCCTTGCCGCATCTGTCGCGCTACACCACGTCGAGCGGCAGCCAGCGCTACGTCATGTGGCACGGCTTCGACGACCGCGACGCCGGGCAGCATGTCGATGCCGAGCTAGCGGCCGTACGCGGGCACGCCGACGTGCTCATGTGGAAGCTCTACGGCCACGACCGCGCGCACGATGCGCTGCGCGCCGCGCTGCTCGCCCGCGGGTTTGCGGAAAACGACCCGAGCACGCTGATGGCCGCTGCCGTTGACACCGTGCTCGCCGCCCTGCCTGCGGTGGCATCCGGCCCGCTTGCCGCGCGACAACTGACGACGGTGCGCGACCTCGACGCCTATCAGGCCATCTGGGACGATGTCTGGCCCGGCGCGCCGAACGCGCGCTACGTCAACGACTACAAGAGCCGCGTCGAGCAGAACGATCTCGGGGTGTTGTTCTTCGCCGGGTTCGCACCGGACGGTGAAGGCGTGACGAGCGGCTACATGTTTCATCATCCCGGCGACCCGTTCGCCCTGCTCTGCGGCGGCGGCACCAAAGCCAGGTGGCGGCGGCAACATGCCTACACGCTCATGCTCACCGTGCGGGCGCAGGCCGCGGCAGCGCGCGGCGCCCGCTATCTGGCGGTCGAAGCCAGCGCCGAAAGCCAGCCCATCCTGACGCGGCTGGGTTTTCAGCCGTTGTCCACGCTGATGTTCTACGAAAAGCACATCGCCCCTCCGTCGGCGCCGGCGCCGTGAAAACCTTCCTGCTCGACAGCATCAGCGCGATCGGCACCGACATGGCCGGTCAGATCGTCGTCAGCGGGTCGCACGGCGGCATCAGCGCGGCGCATCTGGCGCTCGCCCATCCGCCGGCGCTGGCGGTGTTCAACGACGCCGGCGGCGGGCTCGACGATGCCGGCATTCGCGGCCTCGTCGTGCTGGCCGGGGCCGGCGTCGCCGCCTGCGCGGTCAGTCACCGTTCGGCGCGCATCGGCGAAGCGGCGAGCACGCTCGCCACCGGCATCATCAGCGCCGCGAATTCGCCCGCCGCAGACGCCGGTATCCGCGTCGGGCAAACCTGCGCCGAGGCTATCAGCTTGTACGCGAAACACGCATCGGCATTGGGCTCAAAGGCAAAAATCGACTGAAGTCGACTTTTTGAGATTTCTCGCGCTCAGCCCTTATCGAACAAGGCTTTCCACAAAAAGCTGACCGGCACGCAGCGCGCCCGACTCACCAGCGGGTCAACTCGAACCGGAACGGAATCGTCACCACGCGTTCGCGCAACGTGGCGTCGATCGCGCAGTCCGGCGAACGCAGCGAATCGCTGAACCACGCGACCGCCTCGTAACGCAGCTCCGGCGCCGACAACGACTCGCTGCGCACGCCGCGCACCTTGCCTTCGGCATCGACGACAAAGGCAATGCTGCCGTCCACCTGCCGCAGGCCAAGGCGGTTCATTGCCGAAATCGGCGGCCTCGCAGGCCGGCAACCGTCCGGCAAACGAAACCGCGGCTGCTCGCTGTTACCGATCGCCGCGCGCTTGACGATGCCCTGTTCGCGGGCGGCGGTGGCGTCGGCCTGCTCGTACCAGTAGCGGGCGCGGATCAGGTCGCGCCGCGTGCCGATGCGGTGCTGGTAGGCGCGTCCGGTGTTGAACTGTCCGTCGGCGTCGCCCAGTTCGGCGGCGCGCTCGAACGACTGGAACGCCTGCTGCTCGTCCTTGTCGACGCCTTCGCCCGCCTCGTACATGCGGCCGAGATGATTCAACGCCTCGCCCTGCTTCGCCTCGGCCGCCTTGCGCATCCATTCGAACGCGGTGCGATCGTTGCGCTCGACACCCCGGCCGCGCCAGTACAGCAGGCCCAGCACCAACTGCGCACCGGCGTTGCCGGCTTCCGCGAGCGGACGCGCGATCGCCATTGCGCGGGCATAGTCGCCGGCGCGATAGGCTGCAACGGCGTCGTTGTCCACCTGCGCGACGCACGGCAGGGCGGCGGCAACGCCGACGGCGAACGCCAGCAAACCGCGAATCGTTCTCACCATACCCACTTTCCTCCTCGGCCAGGTCACGCCATATGACATTGGAATTATCAGGCAAAAATTGCCGAAGCGCCAGCGATGCCGGGCTGATGCGAGTCGTGCCCGCCCACGCACCGCGAAAACCGCGATAAGCATGTGAATTTTTCTTGGTTCCCTTTGCCCGATGCCGCACCTATCGTTCGTCCATCGCGTCAATCCCGCAGGGCTTTCACCACATGTCACACAACTCCCTTCTCCGCTTTACCCGTTTCGCCGCCATCGCGTTCGCCGCGGGCACGTTCGCCGCCGCGCAGGCGCAGGTCAGCCTGCTCAACGTCTCCTACGACCCGACCCGCGAGCTGTATGCCGATCTCAACGCCGCCTTCGTCAAACAATGGAAGGCGAAGACCAACGAAAGCATCACCATCAAGCAGTCGCACGGCGGCTCCGGCAAGCAGGCCCGCGCGGTGATCGACGGCCTCGAGGCCGACGTCGTCACCCTCGCGCTCGCCTACGACATCGATGCGCTCAACGAGAACGGCAAGCTGCTGCCGCCGGACTGGCAGAAGCGCCTGCCGAACAATGCCTCGCCCTACACCTCGACCATCGTGTTCCTGGTGCGCAAGGACAACCCGAAGAAGATCCGGGACTGGAACGACCTCGCGCGCCCCGGTGTGGAAGTCATCACGCCGAACCCGAAGACCTCCGGCGGCGCCCGCTGGAACTATCTTGCCGCCTGGGCCTGGGCGCTCAAGCAGCCGGGCGGCGACGACGGCAAGGCGCGCGCCTTCACCAAATCGATCTTCGACAACGTCAAGGTGCTCGATTCCGGCGCCCGCGGATCGACGACCACCTTCGTCGAACGCGGCATCGGCGACGTGCTGATCGCCTGGGAGAACGAAGCCTATCTCGCCATCAAGGAGCTCGGCCCCGACAAATTCGAGCTGGTCACGCCGTCGCTGTCGATCCTGGCCGAACCGCCGGTCAGCGTGGTCGACAAGGTCGTCGACAAGCGCGGCACGCGCAAACAGGCGCAGGCCTATCTGGAGTTCATCTACACCACCGAAGGCCAGCAGATTGCCGCGAAGCATTACTACCGGCCGCGCGACGCCAGGGTGGCGGCGCAATTCGCCAAACAGTTCGCGCCGGTGAAGCTGGTCACCATCGACGAAGTATTCGGCGGCTGGCAAAAGGCGCAGAAGACGCACTTCGCAGATGGCGGCGTGTTCGACCAGATCGCGGCACGCAACTAAGCACTTGTCCGTAAACAAGCCACGACGAACGCGACGGAGCGCGCGATGAAATCGACCACGCTGATCGTGCCCGGTCTCTACGGCAGCGGCGACGCGCACTGGCAAAGCTGGCTCGAACGCGAGCTGGCATCAGCGCAAAACATCGTGCGCCGGGTCCAGCAGCGGGACTGGAACGTCGCCCGTCTCGCCGACTGGACGCGGCAGGTGGGCGACGCAATCGACGCCGCCATCGGCCCGGTGTGGATCGTCGCCCACAGCTTCGGATGTCTGGCCACCGTTGCCGCCGCTGCCGGACGCGGCGAGCAAGTCGCCGGCGCCTTGCTGGTGGCGCCGGCCAATCCCGAACGTTTCGCGGCAGAGGGCTTGCTGGAATCGCTGCCAGCTTCTGCCGGCGAGCACACCGCGGCGCCCGCCTCGGCCACCATCAGCGCATCGCTGCCGCATGCGCCGCTCGGGTTCCCGAGCATGGTCGTCGCCAGTAGCAACGATCCGTGGATGCGACTGACGGCGGCGTCGGTCTGGGCCGACCGCTGGGGCGCGCAGTTCGAATGCATCGGCCGCGCCGGCCACATCAATGCCGACGCCGGTTTCGGCGCCTGGCCGCAGGGGCTCGCGCTGTTCAGGCAATTGCAGGCCGCGCTCGGCAACGAACCGCTGGGCACCATCGCGGACACCGCGACGACGTCACCCGTCACAGCGCCGACGCGTCGGGACGACCGCTGGGCCGCCATCGGCGAACGCGCGCTGCAGCGGCAATGGTTTGGCTAACGAGCTTTCCCAAATTCGCGACAAAACCCCCGTTCGCCCTGAGCGTAGCGAAGGGTCTGATGCTATAGGGGGTCAAACCCTTCGCTACGCTCAGGGTGAACGGTAGAAGGGTGTCGCGAACTATGAAAACCTCAATAAGGCAGATTTTCGTTAACGGCGCAGAGGTACATGCCGCGTCGGGATAACGATGTGCCGACCCGGCGCTCTAGGCCGCCGCGTTTTCCTCCTATCGTGCCAATACAACAACACCCGTCATGACCTCCTCCTCGATCTCTCTCCCCTGGCCTCGCGCCGCGACGACGCCTGCGCGCAGATCTGCGCCGGCGCGACGGCGCCGCCCGCGCGTGCTTCCCGGTTTTTCGTTGTCGCTTGGCATCACGCTCACCTATCTGTCGCTGATCGTCTTCATTCCACTGCTGACGCTGTTTTTCAAAGCCGCCCAATTCACCTGGCCGGAATTCTGGTCTGCCGTCGCGGCGCCGCGCGTCGTGGCCACCTATCTGCTCAGCTTCGGCGCGGCGCTGGCGGCGGCAACGCTGAATGCTGCGTTCGGTTTGCTGCTGGCCTGGGTGCTCGTTCGCTATGACTTTCCCGGTCGCAAACTGATCGACACCCTCGTCGATTTGCCCTTTGCGCTGCCGACCGCGGTCGCCGGCATCGCGCTGACCGCGCTCTACGCCAAAAACGGCTGGCTGGGTGCGCTGCTGGAGCCGCTGGGCGTCAAGGTCGCGTTTACGCCGCTGGGCGTGTTCATCGCGCTGGTGTTCATCGGCTTGCCGTTCGTCGTGCGCACCGTGCAACCGGTGCTGGAAGACCACGACGCCGAATTCGAGGAAGCGGCGGCGAGCCTCGGTGCCTCCCGCTTGCGTACCTTCGCGCAGGTGATTTTCCCGGCGCTGGTGCCGGCCTTGCTGACCGGCTTTGCGCTGGCGTTCGCCCGCGCTGCCGGCGAATACGGGTCGGTGATCTTCATCGCCGGCAACATGCCCTACGTCTCCGAAATCACACCGCTGATCATCATCACCAAGCTCGAGCAGTATGACTACCGCGGCGCCACGGCGGTGGCCGTTGTCATGTTGCTGTTCTCCTTTGTGCTGCTGCTGGCGATCAATCTGTTGCAGGCGTGGAGCGCGCGGCGCGCCGGGAGACTGGCATGAGCGGCCACGCGGCGAGCGCACGCCATCGCGCCGGCTACGAGCAACGCGCTGCCACCCGCGATGCGCGCTGGGTCAAGTGGGCCCTGATTGCGCTCGGCGTCGGCTATTTCGCATTGTTCCTGTTGCTGCCGTTGATCACCGTATTTGCCGAAGCCCTGCGCAAGGGCTGGTCGGTCTATCTCGCTGCCATCATGGAGCCCGACGCGCTCGCGGCCATCCGTTTGACGCTGCTGGCCGCGCTGATCGCCGTTCCGGTGAATCTGATATTCGGCGTGGCGGCGGCCTGGGCCATCGCCAAATTCGACTTTCGCGGCAAGCAATTGCTGATCACGCTGATCGACCTGCCGTTCTCCGTTTCGCCGGTGGTCGCGGGATTGATCTACGTGCTGCTGTTCGGCGCGCATGGCTGGTTCGGCGGCTGGCTGCGCGAGCACGATCTGAAGATCGTGTTCGCCGTGCCCGGCATCGTGCTGGCAACCGTCTTCGTCACCGTACCGTTCGTCGCCCGCGAACTGATCCCGCTGATGCAGGCGCAGGGCAAGGAGGAAGAAGAAGCCGCCGTCGTGCTCGGCGCCTCGGGCTGGCGTGTCTTCTGGCAGGTGACGCTGCCCAACGTCAAGTGGGGATTGCTCTACGGCGTGATTCTCTGCAACGCCCGCGCGATGGGCGAGTTCGGCGCCGTGTCGGTGGTGTCCGGCCACATCCGTGGATTGACCAATACGATGCCGCTGCACATTGAAATTCTTTACAACGAGTATCAGTTCGCCGCCGCGTTCGCCGTGGCCTCGTTGCTGGCGCTGCTGGCACTGCTTACTCTAATCCTGAAAACGTTCGTCGAGTGGCAGCAGGCCCGCAGCATTGCCGCCGCACAACAAGGAGCCCATTGATGAGCATTCGTGTCGAAAATCTGCAAAAGTCGTTCGCCGGCTTTCAGGCCTTGCAGGATGTCAGTCTGGACTTTCCGAGCGGTGAACTGGTCGCCCTGCTCGGGCCGTCGGGCTGCGGCAAGACGACGCTATTGCGCATCATCGCCGGGCTGGAAACCCCCGACAGCGGACGCGTGTGGCTCGACGGCGAAGACGCCTCGGACACCCATGTGCGCGAACGGCAGGTGGGTTTCGTGTTCCAGCATTACGCACTGTTCCGGCATATGACGGTGTTCGACAACGTCGCCTTCGGGCTGCGTGCCCGTCCGCGCAAGACGCGTCCGGCAGAAAGCGAGATCAGGCGCAAGGTCCACCAGCTGCTCGATCTGGTGCAGCTCGACTGGGCGGGCGAGCGCTTTCCGGCGCAACTCTCGGGCGGACAGCGTCAGCGCATCGCGCTGGCCCGCGCGCTCGCCGTGGAGCCCCGCGTGCTGCTGCTGGACGAACCGTTCGGTGCGCTCGACGCCAAGGTACGCAAGGAACTGCGGCGCTGGCTGCGTCGTCTGCACGATGAGCTGCACGTCACCTCGGTGTTCGTGACCCACGATCAGGACGAAGCCATCGAAGTGTCCGACCGCATCGTGCTGATCAATCAGGGCAGGGTCGAGCAGGTTGGCGCCCCCGACGAGGTGTATCGCCATCCGGCGTCGGCCTTCGTGTACAGCTTCCTGGGCGCGGCCAACCGCTTCCCGCTGTCGGCGACAGGCGGTGGCGACGCCTCGTTCGGGTTCGCCCGGCCGCACGAGACGCAAATCCTGCCGGGCTCGGGCGCCGCCACACCCGGCAGCGTGGCAGCACGTATCAACCGCATTCACGCCTTTGGCTCCATCGCGCGCATCGAATTGCGCGCCGACAACGCGGAAAGCAAGGCGAACCAGCAATACTTCGAGGTCGAACTGTCCCGCGCCGACCTCGAACGGCTGGCGTTGAACGAAGGACTCGCCGTGCGCGTGGCACCTTCGCGCCTGCATTGCTTCGACACCGTGAGCGAACTCAAAGCCGCCGCCTGATCCATCCAGTGCAGCGCCTCGCTGCCGTGACACCATGAACTTTCAGCAACTCAGAATCATTCGCGAAACCGTCCGCCAGAACTTCAATCTCACCGAGGTCGGCAACGCGCTCTTCACCTCGCAATCCGGCGTCAGCAAGCACATCAAGGATCTGGAAGACGAACTCGGCGTCGAGCTCTTCGTGCGCAAAGGCAAGCGCCTGACCGGCCTCACCGATCCCGGCCGCGAACTGGTCACCATCGTCGAACGCCTGCTGCTGGACGCGCGCAACATCAAGCATCTCGCGGCCCAATACGCCAATCGCGATGAAGGGCAGCTCGCCATCGCCACCACACATACGCAGGCGCGCTACGCGCTGCCGCGCGTGGTGGCCGAGTTCCGCAAGGCATTCCCGAAAGTGCATCTAGCGCTGCATCAGGGCAGCCCGGCGGAAACGCTGGCGCTGCTGCTCGAAGGCAAGGCCGACATCGGCATCGCGACCGAAGCACTGACCAACGAACCCGAGCTGGCGACCTTTCCCTTCTATGCCTGGCACCACGCCGTGGTGGTCCCGGCAGGGCACCCGCTGGCCTCGACGCAGCCGCTGACGCTGCAGGCGATCGCCGACTATCCGATCATCACCTATCACGACGGGTTTACCGGTCGCGCCCGCATCGACCAGACGTTTGCGGCGGCGGCGCTCGATCCCGACATCGTGCTCTCGGCGCTGGATGCAGATGTGATCAAGACCTATGTCGAGCTCGATCTGGGCATCGGCATCATCGCCTCGGGCGCCTTCAACGCGGCCAAGGATCAGGGGCTGAAACTGCTCAACGCCGATCACCTGTTTCCCGCCAACGTCACCCGCATCGCCGTGCGCCGCGGACATTACCTGCGCGACTTCGCCTATCGTTTCATCGAACTCTGCGCACCGGCGCTGACGCGCAGCGTCGTGCAGTCGGGCGTCGCGCCCCGGCAGGACGACGCGGCTATTTAACGCGCCTGCGTACCGTCAGGCGTCCACCTTCACGTTGGCCTCTTTCACCACCTTCGCCCACTTCACACGTTCGGCGCGCATGAAATCACCGAACTGCTGCGCGCTGCCGCCGCCGTCCTCGGCGCCGACGGCGTTGAGCCTTTCCTTCACGTCCGGCATCGCCATCGCGGCATTGAGGTCGCGGTTGATCCGCTGCACCAGATCGGGCGCCATGCGTGCCGGACCGATCATGCCGTACCAGGTGGTAGCCTCGAAACCGGGGAAACCGCTTTCGGCCACGGTCGGCAGGTCGGGGTAGGACGCCGAGCGTTTGCTGCGCGTCTGTGCCACGGCGAATACCTTGCCGCCTTTCACATGCGGCGTCACCGCAGCCATGGTGTCGAACGAGTAATTGATCTGCCCGCCCATCAGATCGGTCAGCAGCGGCGCACTGCCTTTGTACGGCACGTGCAGCACATCCACGCCTGCGGCAACCTTGAACAACTCCAGCGCGAGATGCTGGGCGCTGCCGCTGCCTGCCGAGCCGAACGACAGCGTACCGGGCTTCGCCTTCGCCAGTGCGATGATGTCCTTCACCGTTTTCGCCGGCGCGTTGGGATGGCAGATCAGCACGTTCGGCGTGACACCCACCAGCGCCAGCGGTGAAAAATCCGTCTCGGCGTTGTAGGGCATCTTCGGGTTCAACGCGGGGCCAATGCCATGCGAATTGATGTGCCCCATCAAGAGCGTCAGTCCGTCGGTGGACTTCGCCACGATGTCGGCCGCCAGCACGCCGGCGACGCCGGCGCGGTTCTCGACGATCACCTGTTGCCCCCACATCGTGGTGAGCTTGGGCGCCAGCACACGCGCCAGCGCGTCAGTGCCGCCGCCCGGCGGAAAACCGACGACGATCTTGACCGGGCCCTGCGGCCAGGCGCCCTGTGCCATCAGGGCGCCGCTGCCTGCAAGCGGCGCCATTGCAAGGGCTTTGATCAGTTGTCGGCGGGTGGCGCTGGGATTCATCATTGGTTCCTTCATCCGTGTTTCGTATCGTGTAGGAGCGGGGGGGGGAGGGCGCGGGGGTCCCC
>JAPUER010000081.1:0-1422 GCA_027492485.1 Betaproteobacteria bacterium | reverse complement strand
TGACGCTTTGGTTCCTTCCGCGGTGGTTCGTATGGTGTCGGCGCGGCTCGCCGCCCCCCGCGCTGACTCCGTCGCCCCCTGGTCGCGGCCCGCCGCTCCTACAAGTTCATTTCCGTAGTTCGGCCATCGCCGCGACGACGCCGCTGCCCTTGAGCGGAACGCCGGCAAGCGCCAGTCCCATCTCGACCGCACACAGCGTGCCCATTAGCGACACGTCGTTGCATTCGCCGAGGTGACCGATGCGGAACATCCTGCCTTTCACCTTGCCAAGCCCGGTGCCGAGCGAGGTGTCGAAGCGTTCGTAGATGATCTTGCGCACGGCATCGGCATCGATGCCCTCCGGCATCATCACGCCGGTCAGCACCGGCGAACAGACTGCCGGATCGACGCACTGGATTTCGAGCCCCCAGCCCTTCACGGCCGCGCGGCAGGCACGGGCGAGCCGATGATGGCGTGCGAAGACATTGTCGAGCCCTTCGCCGAGGATCATGGCAAGCGCCTCATGCAGACCATAAAGCAGATTGGTGCTCGGCGTGTAGGGGAAGTAGCCCGTCTTGTTGAACTCCAGCATCTCGTCCCAGGCCCAGAATGCCTTGGGTAACCCTGCCCGTTTGCTGGCCTCGATCGCCTTCGGCGACAGCGCATTGAACGAAATGCCGGGCGGCAGCATCAAGCCTTTCTGCGAGCCCGACACGGTGACGTCCACGCCCCATTCGTCGTGCCGGTAGTCGGCGCTGGCGAGACCGGAAATCGTGTCCACCATCAGCAGGGCCGGGTGTTTCGCCGCATCGATGGCGGCGCGCACGGCTGCGATGTCGCTGGTGACGCCGGTCGACGTCTCGTTGTGCACGACGCACACGGCCTTGATCGCATGACCGGTGTCGGCCTTCAACCGCGCTTTGATCAGATCGGCCTGCACCCCGCGCCGCCAGCCTTCCAGCCCCGGCAAAGCGATGAATTCCGTCTGCACGCCGAGCCGATCCGCCATCTTCTTCCACAGCGTGGCGAACTGGCCCGTCTCGTACATCACCACCTGGTCGCCCGGCGACAGCACATTGGTCAGCGCCGCCTCCCATGCGCCGGTGCCCGAGGCCGGGTAGATGATCACCGGGTGCTCTGTCTTGAATATCTTTTTCAGATCCGCCAGCACCTTGAGGCCGAGCGTCGCGAACTCCGGGCCACGATGATCGATGGTCGGCAGGCTCATCGCCCGCAGGATGCGGTCCGGCACCGGCGACGGCCCCGGAATCGACAATTGGTGACGGCCGGCGGGGTGAAAGTTCAGTTGCAGCATGGCAGGAGCTTCATTTCAGTTCGACGCATTTTTGCATACAAAATTCATTTGTCAACACCCATTCGCTGATCTTTTATTCCATTTCTAATTCAATAGACGGATAATTGTTGCACCTGTACTTCGAGTAG
>JAPUER010000080.1 GCA_027492485.1 Betaproteobacteria bacterium | reverse complement strand
CGTCAAGGACGCGAAGGAGCAGCCGGGCCTGTTCCCGTTGTGGACGAAGGACGACAAGGTGTGGATCGAGCTGAAGCCGGAGCAGTTCGACCAGCTCTACTTTCTGCAGGCCAACCTCAGCCGCGGCGTGATGAGCGATTCGCCGGTGTCGATGGCGCGCGCCATGCTGCGCGGCAACATCGTCGCCTTCCGCAAGATCGGCAGCAACGTGCAACTGATTGCGCGCAACTTCAGCAACTACGCCAAACCGGCGACGCCGATCGCCATCGCCACCGCCGAAGGCACCAGCGATAGCCTGCTCGCCGCCGCGCCGGTCGCCAGCATGCCGCATCCCGAGCGCAAGTCGGTGCTGGTGGAGGCCAATGCGCTGCTGCTCGGCGACATTCCGATGATCACCACGGCGCTCGACACGGCCTACCGCGCCGGTTACGCGCTGGATCGCCCGAATTCCTATTTCCGCGACGCGCAGTCGCGCGCCGACGCCACCACTTTCGACGTCACCGCGCACTACGCCATTCCCAAATTGCCGGTGCCGACGCCCACGCCGAGCCCGCTGCCGCCGCCGCGCCCGGTCAGCGGCGTGCCGGACGCGCGCAGCTTCTTCGTCGGCCTGTTCTACACGCTGTCGAAGCTGCCGGACGAGCCGATGCACGCGCGCGCCGCCGATGGCCGCATCGGCCACTTCAACCAGCGCATCTGGGACTTCAGCGACAACCAGGCCGCGTTTGCGCGCAAGTACGTCATCAACCGCTGGCGACTGGAAAAGAAAGACCCGGCCGCCGCGCTGTCGGAGCCGAAGAAGCCGATCGTCTACTGGCTCGACAAGAACATCCCGCTGGAATATCGCGACACCGTGAAGGCGGGCGTGCTGGAATGGAACAAGGCGTTCGCAAAGATCGGCTTCAAGGACGCGATCCGCGTCGAGCAGCAGCCTGACGACGCGACCTGGAGCACTCACGAAACCGGCCGCGCCTCGATCCGCTGGTTCGTTGACTACAACGATGGCGCGCTGGCAGTCGGTCCGTCGCGCATCGATCCGCGCAGCGGCGAAATCCTCGATGCCGACGTCACCATCGGCAACGGCTGGGTCACGCTGCCGCGGCGCCGCGCCGAGGCGCAGTATCCGCGCCCGATGCCGGCGGCGAATAGCGACAGCGCCGTGGCCAGCTATCTGCCGGCCGGTTTTGGTCAGTCACGTCTGCCGCGCGACCTCGGCAGCGGCGACGATGCCACGCTCGAGCTTTGCTCCTACGGCCAGTCGGCGATTGCCGAGGCCAGCTTTGCGCTCGACCTGCTGGCGCTGCGCGGCGGCGAGGCGCTGGACCCGAAAGAGGCGGAGCGCATCGTGCACGCCACGCTGAAGGACGTCACCACGCATGAAGTCGGTCACACGCTGGGCTTCCGCCACAACTTCCGTGCCTCCACCATCTACACCCAGGCGCAGATCAGCGACCCGGCCTTCACCCGCGCCAACGGCATCGGCGGCTCGGTGATGGACTACAACGCCTTCAACGTCGCGCTCGACCGCGAGCCGCAGGGCGAATACGTGATGAGCACGCTGGGGCCGTATGACTACTGGGCGGTGGAATATGCCTACAAGGAACTGCCGGCGGCGAGCGAAGGCGTCGAGCTGCAAAAGATCGCCGCCCGCAGCAACGAGCCGCTGCTCGCCTACGGCACCGACGAAGAGATCGTGGGCGACCTCGACGGCATGGACCCCGAGGTCAACCAGCGCGACGTCGGCGGCGATCCGCTCGAATTCGCGCGCCGCCGTGTGCAACTGTCGCGCGAGCTGTTCGACCGCCTGCAGGCGCGCGAGCTGAAAGCGGGCGAGGACTACGACATCCTGACCCGCAACTTCCAGAGCGGGCTGGCGCAACTGGGCCTCGCCTTCGAACTGGCCGCCAAACACGTCGGCGGCGTTGTCTACCGGCGCGATCAGGCCGGCAGCGGCCGCGCGCCGTTGACGCCGGTGGCCGCCGACAAGCAGCGCGCCGCGCTGAAACTGATCAGCGACAACCTGTTCGCCGCCGACGGCTTCAACGTCAAGCCGGAGTTCGTCAGCCGGCTGGTCGAAAGCGCGCTCGAACGCGGCTTCACGCCGCCGCTCGACCGCTCGCTCGACGCCACGCTGCTCGGCTTGCAGACGGCGACCATGGATCGCCTGCTGTCGCCGCGCGTGGCGGAGCGCCTGCAGAACGCGCGCAACAAGGTGGGCAACGGCACGCCGATGTTCGGCCTCGACGAACTGTATGGCAACCTGACCCGCGCCGTGTGGGGCGACGGCGCCATCGCTGCCGACACCACACCCGCCCGCCGTGCGCTGCAGCGCGAGCACGCGCGCCGGCTGGCGACCATCATCACCCGGCCCGGCGTCGGTACCGCCGCCGGTGATGCCCGCGCGCTGCACCGGCTGACGGCCAAGACGCTGCTCGCCCGCGCCCAGCAGGCGAAAGGCAACGGCAAACTCGGCGCCCAGACCCGCGCCCACCTCGACGAAATCATCGACACGCTGGACGCCGCACTCAAGGCGCAGGCGGCGCGCACGCTCGGCTAACGCATCAGCACCCGCAAATAAAAAAGCCACGGCATCGGTAATGCCGTGGCAGCGGGGAGTAATCGAAAATCCTGTGCGCGGCGCTTGCCGCGCTCCGGTAGGCGCTCGCTCAGTGCGCGCGCAGCGGCGCCGGCGACGGATCGAGCCAGTCGGCGAGGCGGCGCAGGCCGCGTACCACCGGGCAAATCACCGACACGTGGACGGCGTGCGTGAAGGTCTGCGTTTCGGCATTCGCCGGCGCGGTGTCGACCGACTGGCCGATGCGCAGCGTGGCGGCGCCTGTGGTGGCTTCGACCACCACCTGACCATGCCGGCAGGGGATGGCGATACGCTCGCCGGGGTTGACGAAAAAG
Source organism: Betaproteobacteria bacterium (assembly GCA_027492485.1). GTDB lineage: Bacteria > Pseudomonadota > Gammaproteobacteria > Burkholderiales > Casimicrobiaceae > Casimicrobium. The sequence continues at coordinate 1,873 of JAPUER010000080.1, read as the reverse complement.
TCCTGGGCGCTGCCGGATACGGTGACCCAGAGCGCCCCGGACAGCGCTTCGATCGAATTCACCTGCGCCGCCTGCAGTGCCAGCGCGCGGCCTTTGCCGAGCGTCCAGTCCTGCGTTGCGAGAGGGAATTGAAGGCTGTTCATGACTGTACTCCTTGCGGTCTGAAAAGAAACAAAAACTGTTTCTAGGATGGTATTTAAGAACGATAATTCCGTGCCGTCCAACGAATTGATTGCAGTCGAGACTGCGCAAATCGCATGCATAACCTTCCGATGCTTTCCAGCAATCCACGCAGCCGGCCGCTCACGCTGGCTGGGCTGCGCGGCTTCGAATCGGCCGCCCGCAACCTGAGCCTGACCAAGGCCGCGCAGGAGCTGAGCCTGACGCAATCCGCCGTCAGCCGTCAGGTGCAGGGGCTGGAGGACGAGCTTGGCGTGGCGCTGTTCGTGCGCAAGGCGCGCGAGATTGCGCTGACGCCGGCCGCGCGCGAATTTCTGCCGCTGGTGCAGCGAGTGCTGGCGGAGCTCGACGGCGGCGTCGACCGGCTGCGGCGGGACGTCAATTCGCCGCGGGTGTCGGTGACCACCTTCGCGTCCTTCGCCTCGCTGTGGCTGATCCCGCGGCTGCCGGGCTTTCGCGCGCTGCGCCCGAACGCGGACCTCGACATCGGCGCCACCGACCGCCTGATCGATCTGGCGGTGGACGACGTCGACGTCGCCATCCGCTACCTGGCGGCCGACGGCGCACCGCCCGAGGCCACGCTGCTGATCGACGAACTGTTGTTTCCGCTGGTCAGCCCGGACTATCTGCGCACCGCACCGCCGCTGCGTTCGCTGGCCGACCTGAAGGCGCACACGCTGATCGAATCCACCTACGGCGGCCGCGCCGAATACCGCTCGACCTGGCCAGGCTTTTTCGAGGCGATCGGGCAGCCGGAGGTCAAGGGGCGCTCGCAATTGAAGTTCGACTTCATCGCGCAGACCTTTCTGGCCGCGCAGAGCGGGCAGGGCGTGGCGCTCGGGCGCACCTATGGCGCCGATGTCTTCATGTCGGGCGATCTGGTGCGGCCGCTGGACGTGGCCGTGGCGACCGGCGCCGGCTGTTACATGGTGGTCTCGGAGCGCTCGAAGGCGCGCAGCGAGGTGCGCGCCTTCGTCGACTGGCTGCTGGCCGAAACGCGCAAGTTCAACGCCGAGCTCGACGCCTGGCTGAAGCGCAGCGGCGCCGCGCCGACGCGGCGTTCGTCGCGGCGGTGAGCGACAGTCGTTGGCGCGGCGGGCGGCCGCTCGCCGTTCGCGCCGGAATTTCCGCGCTTGGTCGCAGTGCGCGCCGACGCTGATGACGGACGGAGGCGCAAGCCTCTACACTGCCACTTTCCCATCTCCACCAACATTTCCCAACCGCGTTTTGGGCAGCAGCTTTTTTGCTGGAAGCGCTTGCAGACTGGGTGTGGCTCGCGATTTTTGTCAATGTCGACATTGGCGAAAATTATCGCCAGAGCCCACAGTAAATGCGCTTCTCCGTGAAAAGCTGACCCCGCGATCTCCGAGGATCCAATGAACTTCCGACTCCGCCTTCTGCCCGCCGCGCTGCTTGTTGCGGGCCTCGCATCCTGCGCCACCGTCACGCCGCCGGCAGCCTCGCCGGCCACCGCCGCTGCGACGCCCGCAGCTGCCGCCACGCCTGCCGCTGCCAATGGCGACAGCAAGGCTGCCACGCCCGCGCCCGGCGCCCGCCCGGCCACGCCCACACCGGGGAACTGAACGACGATGTTGCGCAAGATCGCCGCCTTCTTCTTCAACCGCATCACGCTGGCGCTGGTCGGCCTGATCCTGCTGAGCCTGCTGATCTGGTTCGTCGGGCCGCTGATCGC
>JAPUER010000079.1:131596-359458 GCA_027492485.1 Betaproteobacteria bacterium | reverse complement strand
TATCTCGTTGATTCACAAGTGTTATTCGTGGGGAAACCTCAGAGCCTGACCCCTTTAATTTCCTTTAATTAATTTATGCCGCCGCTGGCAGCGTCTGCACGCTCGGCAATCGCGGCGGCAACGCCCGCCTCGACGGCCGCCTGCAGTTATCGCCGCGCGGCGTCAGCGGCAGCGTGGAACTGACGCCAGCCGGCGGCGTGACGCAACGATTCGGGTTTTAGGGCCTGCTCGCGGCTCGGCAATTCCCCCATCCGGCCGCCGCAAAAACCGCTTGCCGTCTCGCTGCGTAGAGCCGGGTGAACTCGTTTTCACGCCGGTATGCACTACTTCCCACCACCTCCCAGCCCGCTGAACGGATACCATGCCAGCATGGTGGTTCCCGGTTTTTCTGGCGGCGGTTCGGTATCGGTGTCGTTGCGCGTCGACGCCGCAAGCGATGCGCTGGCCGAGCGCGACCGCGCGCTGGCGGGCCTGGTCGCGCGCATGGCAAAGAAGGACGAGGCCGCGCTCGGTGAGCTTTACGATCTGACGGTGCGCCGCCTGCATGCCTTCGCCTTGCGCATCGTGCGCGACACCGGTCTTGCCGAGGAGGTGACCGAGGACGCGCTGTTTCAGGCCTGGCGCGAGGCCGACCGCTTCGATGCCGGGCGCGGCAAGGTCATCACCTGGCTGCTGACCATTTGCCGTTCGCGGGCGCTGGATGCGTTGCGCCGGGCCGACATCGCGGACACGGTGGCGGACCCGGATGAATTCCGCGCTCAGGAGGCCAGCCTGATGGCCGAGCCGGAACAGTTGATCGGTCAATTCGAAACCGGCAGCGCGGTACACGACGCGCTGCTGCAATTGCCCGCGAAAGAGCGGCAGGCGGTCAGCCTCGCCTTTTTCCGCGGGCTGACGCATCAGGAGATCGCCGAGCACTGGCAGATGCCGCTTGGCTCGGTCAAGACCCTGATGCATCGGGCCTTTGCCCAACTGCGCACGCATCTGGAGGCGCAGCAATGAACACCCCGGCAACGATGGACGACGATTTGAATTTCCCGCCGACGGTGGCGGCGCGCATGGCCGAGGCAGTGCGCGACGTACCGCTCGACGCCATGAGCGAACGCTTCCTGCGCTCGCGCCTGCTGAGCCGCGTGCGCGAGCACGAGCGCGGCGCCGACACCGCCACCGTGCGCCCCGACGACGGCGAATGGGAAAAGTTCAGCCCGCGCATCAGGATGAAAGTGCTGCGCCGCGAACCCGACGGCAGCAGCATGAGTTACCTGCTCAAGCTCGAGCCGGGTGCGTTCCTGGTGCCGCACCGCCATCATCACGACGAGGAATGCGTGGTGCTGGAGGGTGAGGTCACCATCGGCGATCTGCGCGTCGGGCCGGGCACCTATCACCTGGCGCCGCGCGGCAAAATCCACGAGCCGATCCGCTCGGAGCACGGCGCCGTGCTGTACGTCCGCGGCCAGGAGCCAAGCTGGCGCGACACCGCAGTGCGCGAGACCTTGCGGGCGTTGCTGCGCTAGACCACGTCTGGAACGAGGTTAACAGCTTTTCGCTGTCACGCCCATTGAAATTGGGCACCGACCGCGCTTTTGTGCAATATCGACTTTCGCAATATTGCAGCGGTAGCCCCCGTGTAGAAAGGCTTTGCGCAAAAAGACGCTAGCGCGACAGGTCCGCCAGCGCGGATGCGAAGCCGTCGGCGCCGCGCAATCGGCGATGGGCAAAAGACCGCCGCCGCAACACTTGCCGGCGGATCGCAGGCGCGGTCACGGGCGCTTGACAAGGGTCAACGGTGTGCCAGCATCGGGCCTCCAGAATGATCTGAATCGATTCGCCTGCCGGCGACGCCCATTCTTCCCGTCATCCGCGCTCCGCCCTATGCAATTTTTCCGCGTCGCCCGCCGTCTCGCCTGCCATCTCCGCCGCCTACTCGGCGCCACCGCCGTCGTTGCGGTCGGCCTCTACGCGCTGCTCGCCGCGCTGCCCGCGAGCGCGCAGCCGGTCGGCTGGGCGTATCGCGCCGCGTTGCGCGTCGAGCCTGCGACGCCGGCGGCGGACTTCCAGGTCAAGCTAGTGCTCAACCGCGCCACGTTCGAGTACGCCCGCGCCAAGCCCGATGGCAGCGATCTGCGCGTGTACGCCGGCGCCACCGAGCTGCCGTACTGGATCGAGTCGTGGGACAGCACCGGCACCTCGATCCTGTGGGTCAAAGTGCCGACTGCCGGCACCTCAATGCTGCAACTTTATTACGGCAACGCCGCTGCCACCGCCGTCAGCAATGGCGTGGCGACCTTCGATCTGTTCGACGACTTCGAATCGCTCGCCGCCTGGACGCCGCGCACGCAGGCCACCGGCACCGCGGTGCAAACCACGGTGGACGGGCGCAGCGTTGCGCAACTGACGTCACCCGACGGCAGCAACGGTATCGCCCTGACCAGGGCGTTCGCGACCAGCGGCGTCGTCGGTCATGTGCTTGAAACCAGGGCACGGTGGTCTGGCGGCTCCGACGGCATCCTCGCCGCCTTCACCGACAACAGCCTCAACGCAACGTATTCCGATCTGCCGGACAATGGCTACATCACCTACCTGTTTCGCCACTACAACAGCCGCTCCGGACTGATCCGCATGGTCAACGCCGGGGCCGCCGGCAGTGGCGAATGGTCGGTGCCGGACGGCGGCGCCGTGGACCAATGGTATGTGGCCAGCTTGCGCTGGTACGGCGACACCCTGACTGCCGAGCGCGACCGCCAAACGGTGACCACGGCGCCGGCGCAAGCGTTCGCCTCGCTTTCGCACGTGCATATCTCGACGCTCGCCGCCACCTGGAATTTCGATTGGGTGCTGGTGCGCAAAGGCGCCGCCGTCGACAGCGTCGCCAGCGTGGTGACGCCGCTGATCTACACCGCCAGCCACCTGGCGAGCAGCGTGACGGTGCACAACCGCCTCGCCGACGGCGATGCCGCACCGGTGAAGACCTATGGCGGCGCCAGCACCGGCATCGCGACTCCCGCCTGCGCGTTCGTCGCCGGCAACGAGCTGTTCGTCACCAATCACCAAAGCAACACGATCACCGTGCACGACATCAATGCCGCCGGCGACGCACCGCCCAAACGCAGCATCAGCGGCAATCTGCACTGGCCGGCGCATTGCTGGGTGGACGGCGGCGAGCTTTACGTGGCGAACGCCAACGGCGGCAACGTGCAGGTCTACAACGCGAGCGACAGCGGCGCCGCCGTCATGCCCAAACGGGAGCTGAACGTGCAGGCGCGCGGACTCGCCATCTACGGCGACGAATTGATCCTCGCGCACGACCCCTACGTCGCGGGTACCGACGCGATCTACATCTATCCGAAGACCGCCAGCAACCCGGCGACGCCGTCGCGCACCATCGCCGGCAGCAACACCCTGCTCGCCGGCCTGATGGGCGTGCATGCCTCCAATGGCGAGCTGTTCGCCCTGACCACCGGTGCGATCCGCGTGTTCAACATCGGCGACAGCGGCGACGTGGCGCCAAAACGCTCGATTACCGGCGCGCAGACGGGGTTCGCCTTTCCGGTGGCGGTATGGACCGTCGGCGACGAGCTGTTCGTCGCCGACGCCAATAGCACTCGCATCAGTGTATTCAACCGCACGGACAATGGCGACGTGGCGCCGAAGCGAGTGATTTTCGGCGCCGCCACCGGCCTCAACTATCCCTATCACGTGACGGCCGACGCCGGGCTGCTGCCGCTGGCAATGTGGGAGGCGGAAGGCAACGCGCTCGACAGCGCCGGCGCCCACCACGGCAGCGCCAGCGGCGGTGTGACCTATTCGGCGGGCGTGGTCGGGCAGGCATTCCGTCTCAACGGCAACGGAATGGTGACTGTTCCCGCGTTCGACATGGGCAGCAACTGGAGCATCGAAGGCTGGATCCGGCCCGACGCCTGCAGCGATAACCTGCATTGCCCCCTGCTGTCGCGCAGCGCCGGCAATCAGGACGGCCTGTTTCTCGGTTACGCCGGGCCCGGCCACGGCTCCGCCGGGCAGTTCATTCTGGCTATCGGCGGCGGCTTCTGGGACATCGGCCTGTCGTCGGGCACAACCTACGCCGCGGCGACGTGGCATCACGTCGTCGCCACGCGCAACGGCAATGCCTACACGCTGTTCGTCGACGGCGAGCAGCGCGTGCAGCAGGTGCTGGCCGGCGTGTCGACCGTCTATCAGTCGCGCGCTCTGCAACTGGGTCACTGGGGCTACGGCAGCGGCGAAGGCTACCTCAATGGCGCCATCGACCAGACCAGCATTTTCGATACGGCCCTGGCGCCATCCGAGGTCCGCAACCGCTATCTGCGTGGCGCGTCGAGCTGCAACAACCTGCTGTCCGGCGCCATCAGCTGGTGGACCGGCGATGGCAACGCGGCCGATACGCTGGGCAACAACCCGGCGGTCGCCGTCGGTGGCGTGACCTACGCGCCAGGCAAGTCCGGGCAGGCGTTCAGCTTCGACGGCAGCAGCGGCTACGTGCAGGCGGCGCAGCCCGCGGGCCTGCCGCTGGGCGCCGCGCCGCGCACGATGGCGCTGTGGATCAAGACGCCGGCCAACTTCAACGCGAGCACCGAATGGGCGATGATGCAATACGGCACCGCCACCAACGGGCAGATGTTCGGCCTGATCACCTCCGGCAACGCGCCGCAGCGGCTCTACTTCTACGGCCACAACGACGACGTGGCCGGTGCCACCACGCTGCAAGCCGACACCTGGTATCACGTCGCCGTGACTTACGACGGCAATCGCTTGCGGCTCTACCTCAATGGGCAGATCGATGCCGACGCCGTGATCGGCGCGCTCAACACGACCCTTTCCGCCGACGGGCTGACCCTCGGGTTGCGCGCGCCGGATGGCCCCGGCGCCACGCGCTGGAAAGGCGAGCTCGACGAGGCAGCGGTCTACGGCCGGGCACTGTCGTCGGCAGAGGTTGCGCTGCTCTACGCCGGCAATGGCTCCACCTGTCTGCCGCAGAAGTCGACCGCCACCACCATCACCGCTCACACGCCGAATCCGAGCGTCGTCGGCCAGCCGATCGCCGTGCAGGCGACGGTGACCACCACCACACCCGCCACCGGTACGCCCGGCGGCAGCATCGTCGTCAGCGGCGGCAGCGCGAGCTGCGGCATTACCCTGCCTGCCACGTCTTGCCTGCTGACGCCGGCGAGCAGCGGCAACCTTGCGCTGACCGCCCGCTATGGCGGCGACGACGTATTTTTTGCCAGCCTGTCGACGCCGGTGTCGCACACCGTGGTTGCCGTCAGCGAGCAATCAACGCTGACCGTCACCCGCTCGGGTAGCGCCACCGGCAGCGTCGCCGCCAGCGACGCCAGCATCGACTGCGGCGCCACCTGCTCGCATCTGTATCCGAATGGCACGCTGGTGACACTCACCGCCGCGCCCGATGCCGGCGCCACCTTCAACGGCTGGCTCGGCCGCTGCGTCGGCACCGGCAGTTGCCAGATCACGATCGACAGCGACGCTGCGGTGTCGGCAACCTTCGCCGCGACCGCGCTGGCGCCATTCCCGATCGACGTCGATCTCAACCATGGCTACGAGGCGGCCTACGACGGCGTGCTGCTGTTGCGCCGGCTGTTCGGCTATGCCGGCAGCGCGCTGACGGCCAACGCCACCGGCGCCAATGCTGAGCGCAGCGATGCCACGCAGATCGCCAGCTACATCGGCGACTTGCTGCCGCTGCTCGACATCGACGGCAACGGCCGCGTCGACGCGCTGACGGATGGCCTGCTGCTGCTGCGCTATCTCGCCGGCCTGCGCGGCGACGCGCTGATCAACGGCGCACTGGGCAGCGGCGCCACACGGACGCTGGCGGTCGATATCGAGGCCACCATCGCGCTCCGAATGCCCTGACGCTGCCGCTGCAATTGCTCGCACCATGCCCCGGCGGCAAGGCGGCGGTTTGGCTATCCTGTGCGGATGATTACGCCACCGGCTACGCCACCCACCATTGCTGCTGCCTACGACCGGTGGTCAGCGCAGTACGACCACGACCGCAATCCCACCCGCGACCTCGACGCCATCGTGCTGCCTCGCGTACTGGGTGCGCTGCGCCCGCGCGCCACCCTGGAAACCGGTTGCGGCACCGGCAAAAACACCGGATTTCTCGCCAGCATCAGTCAGTCCGTACTCGCCGTGGACTTCTCGGCCGGCATGCTGGCCCGCGCTGCCGGTCGCGAGCTGCCACAGCACGTACGCTTCGCCGAGGCCGATTTGCTGCAGCGATGGCCGGTCGATGACCGCAGCATCGATCTGGTGTCATGCAGTCTGGTGCTGGAGCACCTTCGCGACCTTGCGCCGTACTTTCACGAAGCGGCCCGCGTGCTGGCGACGGGCGGGCATCTGTGGGTATGCGAGCTGCATCCGTACAAGCAGTACGCCGGCAGCCAGGCTCGCTTCGCCGACGCGTCCGGCGACACCGTGAAAGTAGATGCCTTCACCCATCATCTGTCCGACTTTACCGCCGCTGCGACCAGCGCCGGCCTGCGCCTGCAGCGGCTTGACGAATGGTGGCACCCGGACGAAACCGCTGCCATGCCAAGGCTGATTTCGTTCCTTTTCCAGCGCTGATTGGCGGCGAGAAGGCACGCAGGTGTCGCCCTGCGCGAGCCTTGCGAATGACTTGATTCGCCCTACATCTTTTCTCTGTATTCGCCGTTTGACGAGGGCTTCGGCCTCGTTTATCGCTATATCGACATTGCAGCTTTTCGCGTTTTTCGCCCTATTCAGCGGTCGTTTCACGGAAAAGGTGTTGATACAGCTTGTTAGCACTTGACATTAATTCCATTATGTTGGACATTTTATTCCATCATGAAAGACACCAAAAGGAAGCTGGCGAGCGATAGCGCCGAATCCACCGCGCTGGATGACAGCACCGGCGTATCCGCCTGCATCGCACACCGCGTGCACAGTCTGCGCACGGAGCAAGGCATGTCACTGGAAACGCTCGCCGCTCGCAGCGGCGTCAGTCGCTCGATGATTTCGCTGATCGAACGCAACGAAGCGAGTCCGACGGCAGTCGTGCTCGAAAAGCTCGCCACCGGACTCAATGTTGTTCTGGCTTCGCTGTTCGCGGTGAACCCGGCCGACGGCGACGCCGCCGAACCAACATCGGCGCCGCCAGTGGTATTGCGACGGGCCGACCAGGTGAGCTGGAGTGACCCGAACTCCGGCTATCTGCGGCGCAACGTGTCGCCGGCCGGCGCCACCACCGCGAGTGGCGTCGTCCCGTCGCCGATCCAGATCGTCGCAGTCGAATTTCCGCCGCAAGCCCGCGTCGCTTACGAGACCGGGGCGCGCGATGTCGCCATCCACCAGCAAGTGTGGGTGCTGGCAGGAACGATGCAAATCTCGGTCGGCGACGAGCAATACCTGCTCGAAGCTGGCGATTGCCTTGCCCTGGCACTCGACCGCCCGATGGCTTTTCACAATCCGACCGACCAGACCGCCCGTTATGCAGTGGTGATCACCACGCTGCCGGCGCCCGGGAGATGACATGCCTGCTGAAGCCACGACGCCCGTGCGCATTCGCCGCCTGACTGCGCCCACCGATGCCGAATTGCAGCAACTGACCGACGTGCTCATCGACTGCGTCGAAGGCGGTGCCTCGGTCAGCTTCATGCTGCCGCTCAGCCGCGAGCGTGCGCTGGCCTTCTGGCAGCGCGCCGCCGAAGGTGTTGTCCGCGGCGAGCGGGCGCTGCTGGTCGCCGAGGACGCGCAGGGCATCGTCGGCACCGTGCAACTGGTGTTCGACGTGCCGGAGAACCAGCCGCATCGCGCCGACCTGGCCAAGATGCTGGTGCACCGCCGTGGCCGCCGGCAAGGCCTCGGCGCGGCGCTGATGCGAGCCGCCGAGCAGTTCGGTCGCGGAAGCGGCAAATCGCTGCTGGTGCTCGACACTGTCACCGGCGGTGATGCCGAGCGCCTCTATGCGCGGCTGGGCTGGCAAAGGAGCGGCGTGATCCCGAACTATGCGCTGTGGCCGCAAGGCGGCTTTTGCGACACCACTTACTTCTACAAAGCGCTATAGCTGGACCCAGGCCACCAATCGCCGCAGTTCGACCAACGTACCGTCCGCCGCCACCGCAAGTCGCACAATCTGCTACCGCCTGCCACCGATTGCGCGCTACCGGCAAAGCGGCCACAATGCGCCGCGCAGATTTGCCTGCCTACGAGAACTGGATCGCGACCTATGCGTGACGCCACATTGCCCGTCGTCCTGATCGCCGGCGGGCTTGCCTTGCTCGGCTGGAACTACGGCTGGATTCCGGACTGGAACACGCTGGTGGCCATCGCGCTGGTGGTGGCCGGCATCGCGATTCTGGTGCTCGACGGCATCACGAAGAAGTCGCTGGTCGCCGGCCCGGTGCTGATCGCCATCGGCATCGGCTGGTACGGCTATTTCGATCTCGGCTGGCGCTCGCGGCTGATCATCCCGCTCTTGATGATCTTCTCCGGCCTGATGATGCTGGTGGCGCGCTTCGCACCGGTGCCCGAGAGCCGCGCCGCCGGCCTGCTGGCGCCGCGCCAGAAGGACGACGGCGCCTGAAAATCGCCGCCAGCCGGCGCAGAACCGGAATCGTCTGAGCCCGCGCATTGCCCCCTACAATGCGCGACATGGCAAAACAAACCTACCTCGATTTCGAGCAGCCGCTCGCCGAGCTGCAAACCAAAATCGATGAATTGACCGAGTTGCACCACGGCGTCGACCAGCTCGACGTCTCCGACGAGGTCAAAAAACTCACCAAAAAACTCGCCGAACTCAACAAATCGGTCTATGCCAAGCTCACGCCCTGGCAGATCGCGCAGGTCGCGCGCCATCCGCAGCGGCCATACACGCTGGACTACGCCAACGGTCTGTTCACCGATTTCGTCGAACTGCATGGCGACCGCGCCTATGCCGACGACGCCGCCATCGTCGGCGGTCTGGCGAAGTTCGACGGCCAGAGTTGCATGGTAATCGGCCATCAGAAAGGCCGCGACACCAAAGAGAAAGTGCTGCGCAACTGGGGCATGCCGCGCCCGGAGGGCTATCGCAAGGCGCTGCGCCTGATGAAGCTGGCGGACAAATTCGGCCTGCCGATCTTCACCTTCGTCGACACCCCCGGCGCCTATCCCGGCGTCGGCGCCGAGGAGCGCGGGCAATCCGAGGCGATCGGGCGCAATCTGTTCGAGATGGCGCAGATCAAGTCACCGATCATCGTCACCATCATCGGCGAAGGTGGCTCCGGCGGGGCGCTGGCGGTGGCGGTCGGCGACGTCACGGCAATGCTGCAATACGCGACCTACTCGGTCATCTCGCCGGAAGGCTGTGCCTCGATCCTGTGGAAAAGTGCCGACCGGGCGCCCGATGCCGCCGAGTGCATGGGCATCACGGCCGAGCGCCTGAAAGGCTTGCGGCTGATCGATCACGTCGTTCCCGAGCCGGCCGGCGGCGCCCACCGCGACCCGGTGGCGATGATGGGCAACCTGAAAAAAGTGCTCGCCAGCGAACTGGAAAAACTCAAGGCGTTGACGCCAGACAAGCGCCTGGCGCTGCGCCGTGCGCGGCTGGCCGACTATGGCGCCTTCAAGACCGGCGGCTGATCCCGCCGGCGCCGTCCGCGCCGCCATCGCCACAGCAGTGCAACGCTGGCGCGCCCGCGCCGGCGGCTGCACGCGGGTTTGCGTGGCATTGTCCGGCGGCCGCGATTCGATCGTTCTGCTGCATGCGCTGCATCGGGCACACGAAGCAGCAACCGACTGGACGCTGCAGGCGCATCACGTGCATCATGGCCTGAGCCCCAATGCGGACGCCTGGCTGGCGCACTGCGCAACCGTCTGCGCCGGGCTGGACGTGCCGCTCACCGTCTCCCGGGTCGCGATCGACCGCGACGATCCGCGCGGCATCGAGGCGGCGGCGCGCGAGGCCCGCTACGCCGCGCTGACATCGGCGGTCACCGGTGGCGCGGGCGAGCCCGACGGCACCACCGTGATCGCGCTGGCGCATCACGCCCGCGACCAGGCGGAGACGGTGTTGCTGCAACTATTGCGCGGCGCCGGCCCCAGCGGTCTGGCCGCGATGCCGGCAAACGACGGTAGGCTGTATTCGCGTCCGCTGCTGGCGCTGCCGCACAGCGCCATCGTCGCCTACGCCGCCGAACACGGGCTGCAATGGGTTGACGACGACAGCAACGACAACCCGCAGTTCGCCCGCAACCGCCTGCGCCATGCGGTCTGGCCGGGCTTGCTGGCAGCGTTTCCGTCGGCCGAGCGCACGCTGGCCCGGGCCAGCCGGTTGCAGGCGGAAAGTGCCGAACTACTCGACGATTTGGCGGCCATCGATCTGACAGTCATCGGCGACGCCAGCGATGACGCCCAAGGCGAAGCCGAGGCCGGCCCGCGCGTCTCGCGCTTGCTGCGACTGTCGCCGGCGCGGCGGGCCAATGTGCTGCGTCACTGGCTGGCGACGCAGGCGATCCCGGCCGTGGCCGAAAACACACTGCACGACTGGTTGCGCCAGTTGGCGAGCAGCAACCCGACGCAGGCGATCCGGCTCCGTGTCGGCAAAGAGATGCCTGACGTGGTCGTCTATCGCGACCGATTGCAAGTCGCCTGGCCGCAGGAAGCCTGGCCGGAGATGCCATGGACCGGCGAGCGGGCGCTGATGCTCGGCGGCGTGTGCGGTTGCCTGGAGTTCGTCGATGCCGCCACGAGCGATGCGCAGGCGCTGCGCTGGCCGCAGGCGGGCGAACGCTGGCTGGTCCGGCGACGGCAAGCGGGTGACCGCATCGCCTTGTCGGCGCGCTCCGGTCATGTGTCGATCAAAAACGTCATGCAGGGCGCCGGGATTGCGCCGTGGCAACGCAGCCTGTGGCCGCTGTTGATCTGCAACAACGAAATCGTGGCAATCGCTGGCGTCGTGACAGCGTCCGCCTATACAGTGCGCGCCGCATCGTCTGCCGCTGCGGCGGGCGAAACCGGCTTTAGCTGCCAGTGGAAACCCGCTTGGCAGCGCAAGACCGGCCCGTAACAATGACTGCGGAGTCAGCCAGCGCGCGCATCGTCGCGTTGTATCCGCGGCCCACAACAATCAATCAAATGGAGAAATCACAGATGCTGAAGAGACTCTCGACGCTCGCCACGCTGGTGAGCCTCGCCGTGGCGAGCTCGATCGCGGCGGCCGCCTACCCGGAAAAACCGATCACCGTGGTGGTTCCCTTCGCCGCCGGCGGCCCGACCGACGTCGTTGCCCGCACACTTTCGCAAGCGATGAGCGGTCCGCTGAAAGGCACCCTGGTCGTCGAAAACGTAAACGGTGCTGGTGGCACCATCGGCGCCGGCAAAGTGGCGCGCGCGTCAGGCGACGGCTACACGCTGCTGTTCCACCACATCGGCATGTCGACTGCACCGACCCTCTATCGCAAGCTCGACTTCAAACCGCTGGATGACTTCATCCCGATCGGCGCCGTGGTGGATGTGCCGATGACGCTGATCGCCAAGCCGCAGACGGCGCAGGCCAACGTCAAAGATCTGCTGGCCTACATCCGCGCCAACAAGGAAAAAATCAATCTGGCCAATGCCGGCATCGGTTCGGCGTCGCATCTCTGCGGCCTGCTGTTCCAGAGCGCTCTGAAAACCGAGCTGACCACCGTTCCCTTCTCCGGCACTGGCCCGGCGATGACCGCGCTGCTCGGCGGCAATGTCGACGTGATGTGCGATCAGACCACCAACACCACCGGCCAGATCAAGGCAGGTAAGGTCAAGGCGTTCGCCGTCACCAGCAAGAACAAGCTGGCCACCTTCCCGGAATTGCCGCCGCTGGCAACCGAGTTGCCTGGCTTTGAGGTCGGCGTATGGCACATCCTGTATGCGCCGAAGAACACGCCAGCCGACGTGGTCAGCAAGTTGCAGGGCGCACTGCAGGCCGCGATCAAGGATCCGGGATTCCTGGCCAAGATGAAGGATCTCGGCGCCGAAATCATGCCCGCCGACCGGCAGACATCCGCGGGCGCCAAAGCCCTGCTGAGCGCCGAGATCGGCAAGTGGGCGCCGATCATCCAGGCGGCCAAGGCTTACGCCGACTAAGGCGACGGACACGCGGCGCTGCGGCACCGCGTCATCCCCAGCCAGCCACGGCAGAAAGCACGGCATGCGCCGATCAGCGCGAATAGCGGAGATCGGCGATAGCCTGTTCGAATTGTTGCCGCCGCCAGCTGCGGCGATTTAAGGCGGCTTCATTCGCCGCCGATGGCGGATCGAGGGGCGGCTTCATTCGCCGCCGGTGGCTGCTCGAGGGCAGCTTTACTCGCCGCCGGTACCGGTTTTGACGGTTGCGCCGTCATCCGGTTTTTCGAGGAGTTTGGTCAAGCATCCGGCGCAGGTAAAGACGGTGCGACCACCGACTTTGCGCGTCTTGCCGCCACGAATGATGGCAGGCTGCTTGCAGGTTCCGCAGAGCCGTGTCCAACTACCGGCGACCGAGCGTTTGCGCGGCGTCGCGGTTTGTTGACGAAATTTGGCTATCTGATTCGGATCGAGCATAGACATCGTCACCCTGAGTTTCGCTTTACCACTATCAAAGCAACGAGATTCGTGTAAAAACCATGACACGAATGCAATTAAGGCAAAGGGATAAAGCGTTGTATTTTCAACGGCCTATATTATGTCTCAAAAGCGCTTTCTTTGCCACTCCCGCATGATGAAAATGCCTTCGCGACTTATCCGAAAAACTGCCCGTCGCCACGCCGAAGCGCCGCGCGGCTTCATCCTGCCGTTGCTGGCCGTGCTGCTGATCGTCGTCGTGCTGGCGGGTGTTTACGGCATGATCGTCTGGAAGTGGAGCTATTCCGAAGGCGAACGTGCCGGCGTCGTGCAGAAATTCTCGCGCAAGGGCTGGCTCTGCAAGACCTGGGAAGGCGAGCTGAACATGGTGGTGCTGCCCGGTGCGCTGCCGGAAAAATTCTTCTTCACGGTCTGGGACGACGGCATCGCCGCCGCGATCAACCGCAATGTCGGTCGCCGCGTCACGTTGCACTACGAGGAGAAAGTCGGCCTGCCGACCAGTTGCTTCGGTGAAACGCGCTACTACATCAGGAAAGTGACGCAGCTTCCCGAATCGAGCGCCGTTACCGCGCCGTGATGCCGCGCGCCATTAACCGCGCATAATCGTCCGGTGTGTCGATGCCGGGCGGCAACGGCTCGTCGACCACGGCGACGCGGATGCGAAAGCCGTGCGCCAGCGCCCGCAACTGCTCCAGCGCCTCGTGCCGTTCGATGGCGGGGACCGTCAGCGCCGGAAACGCCCGCAGAAACGACGCCCGATAGGCGTACAGTCCGATGTGGCGGAAAACCGGCAATCCGGGCGGCATCGCCGTCACCCCGGCAGCCCAGGCATCGCGCGAGAATGGCACCGGCGCGCGACTGAAGTAAAGTGCATCGCCGGTTTCGGCAACCACGCACTTGACGACGTTCGGGTTGCACACGTCGGCGATGTCGTGAATGGGATGGCAGAGCGTGGCCATTGCCGCATCGCGATCGGCATCGAGCATGGCGGCGACGGCATCGATCGCACGCGCCGGAATCTCCGGCTCGTCGCCCTGCACATTGACCACCACGGCATCGTCGGCAAGGCCAAGCGCAGCCGCCACTTCGCTGAGGCGATCGGTACCCGTCGCGTGGTCGCTGCGCGTCATCGCGACTTCCACACCGGCGGCCCGACAGACATCGGCGATGCGATGGTCATCGGTAGCCACGATCACCCGCGTTGCAGCAGACAGCGCGGCGCGCTCGGCCACCCGCACAATCATCGGCTTGCCGAACAGGTCGATCAGCGGCTTGCCGGGAAAGCGGGTCGAGGCGTAGCGGGCCGGAATGACGGCAACGAAGGGCATTGGCATGCGACGGGTTGCCTACGACGGCAACGCTTCGGCTTCCTCGGGCGTCAGCTTGCGTGCCTCTTCCTCGAGCATGACCGGAATGTCATTGCGTACCGGATAGGCGAGACGTGCCGACTTCGAGATCAGCTCCTGTTTGTCGCGGTCGTAACTCAGCCGTCCCTTGGTGACGGGGCAAACAAGAATCTCGAGCAGTTTGGGATCGATGGCCATAAGGGTCGGGCAAAAGCTATTCGGTTACAGGTGGCACGGACGGCGCTGGCGATGCTGGCGTCGGATCGTCGTCAAGCAATGCGACACGCTCGGCGCTCGCGGCCTTCGCCGCACGCGACGGTTCATGCGTGGCGTACCTCGCGCAGACGTTGTGCACCAGACGCAGGAGTTTACGCTTGGTCTCCGGCGCCAGATGGACGCTGAGCGGCACCACCCACATGCGGCGGTCGGCAAACGGCAGGCATTTCGGCGCGTCCTTTTCGGTCATCAGGATCGGACGTTCGCCGATGTCCCTGAAATCGCCCGGCTGAAAGGCGTGATGATCGGGAAACGGGAACAGTTGGCCGCTGACGCCGGCGCGGCGCAGCGCATCGTAGAAATTGCGGGGACTGGCGATGCCGGCGACGATGGCGGCGCGCGATTCGGCGAACGTCGCCAGCGGCGTGCGGCGGCCGGGCTCGACCAGCGCGTAGGCATCGCTCAATTTGCGCCGCGCGACATGATGGTTGCCGTCCTTGTAGCCCGAGGATGGCGTGGTCCACGACGGCATGATGCGCAGCTCGCAGTGGTGCACCCGTCCGCGCGGCTCGCGCAGCGGGCCCGCCGGCAGCAGCAGACCGTTGCCATAGCGGCGTTCGGCGCTGATCACTTCGACCTCGATGTCGCGCATCAGCGCGTAGTGCTGCAGCGCATCGTCGGCGACCAGGACGTTGACGTCGGGGTACTGCCCCAGCAAATGGGTGGCGGCCAGCACGCGATCGGCACAGACCACCACCGGCACCCCGAGCGCGAAGTGCAGCACCGGCTCGTCGCCGACGTCGGCGGCCGTAGAGCGCGCGTCCACCGTGCGCGGCACCTTTGGGCTCACCGGATAGCCGCGACTGACGATGCCTGGCCGATAGCCGGCCTGCTGCAGGCAGCGCACGATAGCCTGCACCACCGGCGTCTTGCCGGCACCGCCGACCACGATGTTGCCGACGACGACGACGGCCACGCCCGGATGCGCACGCTTGAACACACCACGGCGATAGAGATCGGCCCGGGTGCGGACGATCAGCCCGTACAGCCACGCCAGTGGCATCAGCAGCCGCGCCAGCAAGGTTGGTCGCCGCGCCCACCAGGTCTTATCGAGAAGCGCGGAGAGCATGATCGGCGATGGCGGGCGTTGCGACAATACGTTGCGGCGATACCGCGGCGAGGCTACTTGCCCGGCGATTGCGTCGCAAAGGTAATGTTGGCGTACTGCGCGAGACGCGCCGCCTCCATCACGTGCACCACGTCCTGATGCTTGGCGGCGGCATCGGCGTTGATGATGATCACCGGCTCCGTCGCGCCGCCCGCCGCGTCGCGCAGCGCCTGCGCCAGCGCGGCGACGGTGGTGAAGGTAAACACCTGTTTGTTCAACGCAAAGCGGCCGCTGGCGTCGACGCCGACGTTGATCTCCTTCGGTCGCTGTACCTGCTTTTCGGCATCGGCTTCCGGCAGCGAAATCTTGAGCTCGGTGAACTTGCTGTAGGTCGTCGACGCCATCAAAAAGATCAGCACGACCAGCAGCACGTCGATCAACGGGATGAAGTTGATCTCGGGCTCTTCACGGAAACGGCCGCGGCGGAAGTTCACTTGCTGCGCTCGCCATGCAAGATATCCACCATCCGCGTCGCCTGCTGCTCCATCTCGATCAGCAGCGAATCTACCTTGCCGCGGAAGTAGCGATAGAACATCAGCGCCGGCACCGCCACGATGATGCCCATCGCCGTGTTGTAGAGCGCCACCGAAATGCCGTTGGCGAGGCGCGTCGGGTCGACGCCGGCGCTGCCAGTGCTGCCGAAGATTTCGATCATGCCGATGATGGTGCCGAGCAGCCCCATCAGCGGCGCCGCAGCGGCAATGGTGCCGATGGCATTGAGGTACTTTTCGAGCCCGTGCGCGACCACCACACCGGTCTCTTCAACGGCCTCTTTCACCACCGGACGGGGGGATTTGATGTTCGCCAATCCGGCGGCAAGCACCTGCCCCATCGGCCCCTGCCCGGCGGTCAGATCGACCAGCTCCTGGGTCAGCCCCTTGTTGCGGTATTCCGCGATCACCTTGTCGACCAGCCCGGCCGGGATGATCTGCGCCCGGCGCAGCGTCCATGCGCGTTCGATGATCAGCGCCAGCGCAACGATGGATACGAAAATCAGCGGCCAGATCGGCCAGCCAGCCGCCTTGATGATGTCCCACATGGAGCGCGGTCTCGCAATCGGAAGTCAGAAAACAGCATGCAGTGTAACGCGCGAACTTGTCGCCGGAACGCGCGCGGGCGGCATATCAGCTTTATTCCGAGAAGCGCATCTACAATGGGCTCCGGGCAGAGATTTCGCTATTCTCGATAATTGGCTATTTCGCGCCAGAAGCCGCCAGTGGATGAGACTTTCATCGAAAAGCCAATGGCCGCCAGCGAAGCGAATCCGCTTACAACAGGGCCTGTCCGGCCCCTCACGGCACGAAATTTGTGGCCTGAGTCCACTCTCTCGACGCGAATCCGCGCCGACTCCTAGCGCGGCGGCACCGCGCGCATGCTGATCGTCGCAAGGCTCGGCTTGTTGCCGCCCGAGACGATGCCGTGGTCCTGCACGTCCTGGAAATGCGCGCTGCCGTGCAGGTTCTCGATCGTGCGCGAGACCGGTCCCGCGCTCTCGACGCGTAACGTAAGCACGTAGCGGCCGCCGTCGATCGCGATTTTCTCGACGGTGGCGCTGCGGTCGACCAGTTCGCGGATCGCGGCGCTGGCGTCCCACGACGTTCGCGGCGGAATGGCGCCGTTGGCCGCCGCGGCCTTTGCAACGGCTGGCGAATTCTTGCCGTAGGTCAGGTCGTACTCCTGCTTGGCGAGCCCGGTCAGCGTCTCGGGCGCCGCCGCGCCGGGTCGCACGGCCGCCCACCGCGCGTGGCGCGTCTTGTCGTCGAACCAGTACGGAATGCCGGCGCCGGTCTCGGCCCAGAGCGAGATGACACGCGCCTCGCGGACCGTCAGTCGCCCCTCGAGATCGCCCGCGCCGTCGCGCCGCACGCTGTAGGTGCCGCCACGTGCCGTCGACACCAGCCAGCCGTTTTTGCAGCCGTAGTGCAGGTCGCGCTGAATCGTTGCGGTCTTGCGCTCGTACGGCTGGTTGTATGAGGTCTCGAGCGCTCGCTGGATGTAGGCCGGCACCTTGCCATCGTTGCGCTGTTTTGCGACGGCGTCGCGGTCGGCTTCCCGCGAGTAGGTCACCACCAACGCGACATCGGCATTGCCGTCGATGCTGACCGACTGCCAGGGTTTGCCGATGGCCTGCCCGACGCCACCGCCGAGGGGCGTATGCAGCAGATCGAACTGACCCTGCGGCGAGGCCGGTGCCGTCAGGCTGAAGTTACCGCGCAGATCGGGGCAATCGCGCGGCGCCGCCGTCGCGCTCGGCAGCGTCGAGGGCTTGCTGCCGCCGAACCAGCCGCGCACCGTCTTCAACGCATCGTCGCAGCCGCCAAGCAGCACACTGGTGGCGCACATCGCGAGCAGCGCGGCGTTGGCGCTTCGCTTCGCTGCTGCGCGCATCGTCGTGGCGCCGGCCTCAGGCCGGCTTCCAGCCGTCCTTGAGCGTCACCGCGCGATTGAACACCAGCGCGCCCGGATGCGACAGTTTGCGGTCGGGTGTGAAGTAGCCGTTGCGCTCGAACTGGTAGCTCTCGTCCGCTTTGGCGTTCGCGAGCGACGGTTCGAGCCAGGCCTGCACGACCTTCAACGAATGCGGATTGAGGTAATCCTTGTAGTCGCCCTCGCCGGCGTCCGGGTTCTCGACGTTGAACAGGCGGTCGTACAGCCGCACCTCGGCCTGGATGCCGTCCAGCTTGCTGACCCAGTGGATCGCGCCCTTGACGTTGCGGCCACCGGTGCCACTCTTGGTCGCCGGGTCGTAGCTGGCGTAGATCGTGGTGACACGGCCGTCGGCATCCTTCTCGATACGCTCGCACTTGATGATGAAGGCATGGCGCAGCCGCACCTCGCCGCCGGGCACCAGCCGGAAGAAGCCCTTGACCGGGTTCTCCATGAAGTCGTCGCGCTCGATGAACACCTCGCGCGCAAACTTGAACTCGCGCTTGCCGCGCGTTTCGTCATGCGGATGCACCGGCGCCGAGCACGGCTCGAACTGGCCTTCCGGATAGTTTTCGATGACCACGCGAATCGGGTCGAGCACCGCCATGCCGCGCGCAGCCGTAGCGTCGAGATCGTCGCGCAGCGCGCGTTCGAGGTCGCCCATGTCGATCCACTGATGCGCCTTCGACACGCCGACGCGCTCGGCGAACAGGCGGATCGAGGCCGGCGTGAAGCCGCGGCGACGCAGCCCCGCGAGCGTCCAGAAGCGTGGATCATCCCAGCCGTCGACGTATTTGTTCTCCACCAGTTCGAGCAGCTTGCGCTTGCTCATGACCGTGTAGCTCAGATTCAGCCGCGCGAACTCGATCTGCTGCGGGCTCGGCGCCGGCAGCTTGCCCGACTCGACGAGGCGTTCGAGCACCCAGTCGTAGAGCGGACGGTGCGCCTCGAACTCGAGCGTGCACAGCGAATGCGTGATGCGCTCCAGCGCATCGCTGATGCAATGCGTGTAGTCGTACATCGGGTACACGCACCAGGTGTCGCCGGTGCGGTGATGCTCGGTGTGCCGGATGCGATAGATCGCCGGGTCGCGCAGGTTGATGTTCGGCGACGCCATGTCGATCTTCAGGCGCAGAATGTGCGTGCCATCGGCATGCAGGCCGCGCTTCATCTCGTCGAACAGGCGCAGGCTCTCCTCCGCGCTGCGGTTGCGGAACGGCGAGTCGACGCCGGGCTCGGTCAGCGTGCCGCGATTGACGCGCATTTCCTCGGCCGACTGGCTGTCGACATAGGCGAGGCCGCGCTCGATGAAATGCTGCGCGAAGGCGTACAGCGTGTCGAAGTAGTCGCTGGCGTAGAACAGCTTGTCCTTGAACGAGAAGCCCAGCCACTCGACCATCTCCTTGATCGACGCTTCGTACTCGATGTCTTCCTTGACCGGATTGGTGTCGTCGAAGCGCAGGTGGCAGATGCCGCCGTAGTCCTTGGCCAGACCGAAGTTCAGGCAGATCGATTTGGCATGACCGATGTGCAGATAGCCATTCGGCTCCGGCGGAAAGCGGGTGACGACCTTGCCGCCGTGCTTGCCGCTCGCGTTGTCGGCGTCGATGATCTGTCGAATGAAATTGGAGACGACCCTGGGTTCTTCTTTGCCCGTCGCGGTGGGGCTGTTGGCGGGTGCAGCGCCCTTGATCGGTGCGCCCTTGGTCACGGAACTCATTCGAGATTGGACAATGTCGTTTTGTGCGGTCGCAACATTGTAACGATGCGCTTTTGCGCCGCCGAACGCACGTCCGGCAACGATCCGGAAACGCCGTCGCCGCGCAACGCATGCAGCCATGCGGCTTTCCGAACCGGCAAAGTTGCCCACATCGATTGTGGATAACTGGCCGGATAACTCGACCAATCTGGCCGCAGCCCGCATGCTTTCTCGATTTTGCGTTCTGCTCGCCGTCTGCTCTGCAAAAACGTAAACTCGATCAAGCACTTGCACGACACAATCAGCGTTTGCAGGCGGTGCCAATGGCTTGCACATCAGAATTTTCCCGCGCCCGTTTTCACCGTCATGTCCTGGACAGAATCCGCCGATACCACCAATAGCGCCGAACCGATTGCGGTCAGTGTGCTGCTGCAACGTGCCAAACTGGCGCTGGGTCGCGCGCTGCCGCTGTGCTGGGTTGCCGGCGAGATCTCCGGTTTCAAACGAGCCGCATCGGGGCACTGCTACTTCGACCTGAAAGACGATGCGGCGCAGATCGCCTGCGTGCTCTACCGCAACCGCGCGGCGCTGGTCGGCTTTGCCTTGAAGGATGGCGATCAGGTCGAGCTCCGGCTGCGGCCATCGATCTACGAGCCGCGCGGCAGCCTGCAGTTCACCGTCGAGCAGGCACGGCTGGCGGGCGTCGGCCGGCTGTACGAGGCGTTTCTGCGGCTCAAGGCCAGACTCGACGCGGAAGGTCTATTCGCCGACCATCGCAAGCGCGCGCTGCCCGCGTTCCCGCAACGCATCGGCCTGATCACCTCCACCAAGGCGGCCGCCCTCGCCGACATGCTGCGCGTGTTGCGCGATCGCTGGCCGCGGGCGCAAGTGATTGTCTACCCGACCAGCGTGCAGGGTGCCAATGCGCCACGCGAACTGCTGGCGGCGCTCGAGGCCGCCAACCGGCGGGCCGAATGCGAGGTGCTGATCATTGGCCGCGGCGGCGGCAGCATCGAAGACTTGTGGGCGTTCAACGACGAGACGCTGGTGCGTGCCGTGGCCGCATCCGCCTTGCCTATCGTGAGCGCAGTCGGGCACGAAACCGATTTCACCTTGTGCGACTTCGCCGCCGACGCGCGGGCGCCGACGCCGACCGCAGCGGCAACCCTGGTCACGCCGGAGCAGCATGTGCTGCGTGCCGCCGTGAGCGAACGCGGACAGCGCCTGTTCGATGCGCTGGTCGCCCGCTGCAACCGGCTCGGCGAGCGGCTTGACCGCGCAACGTTGCAGTTGCGCGGCAGCCTGGCGCAACTCGCGCCGTGGCGGGAAGCCTTGCTGCAAGCGGCGACGCGTTTGCAGCGCACGCTGGCGGCGCATCTGCCGATGCAGCGTGCACGACTCGACAGCCTTGCGCATCGCCTGCTTGCCGGTCGGCCTCCCTTCCCCGCGACGGCGCTCCGTCTGTCTGACTGCCAGCGTGCCCTCGCGCCGGCGATGCAGCGCCAATTGCGCGATGCGCAACATCGCCTCGAGCGCGCTGCCGCTGCACTGGCGCACCTCAACCCCGAAAGCGTGCTCGATCGCGGCTACATGCTCGCGTATGACAGGCATGGCGATCTGATCAGCGACGATGTGGCCGTGGTGGCAGGCGAAGCCTTGACCTTGCGATCGCGCCGTCGCCGCATCCTAGCCACCGTCCGCGAAGTGACACAAGTAAAAGTGAATCCACCCGATGGTTGACCACCGCCGCTAAAAAAAACGCGCGAAATCGGGCACCGATGTGTCCAGACCCTTGTGACCGCCATGCCGATGTCATAACATCTGGCGGTTCGCAGACGAAAGGGTCGAACCTTGAAAACATTCCTTGCTACCCGCCTGCTTGCTGCCGCGATGCTTGCATCCGCCGCTGCGCATGCCGCGTGCCCGTTCAACGTCTCCGGCAGCGGCACGCTGACCGATCCTGCCAGCTTCGATCTGCTGCGCGATGGCATGCTGATCACCCGTTATGCGCAAGGCCTGCGCGGCGCCACGCTGGTCGCCGGCACCGGCGCCACGGCGGCGACGGTCGAAAGCAATATCGCTTCCAACCTGGCGCAACTCGACATCAACGGTGACGGCTTTCTCGATGTGCAGGACGCGCTGGTCATCAATCGTGCGCTGCTGGGCATTGCCAATAGCAAACAGGCCGCCGGCACCACCAACGTCAACTATGCCACGCGCAGCAATGCGGCCGTGATGCAGGCCTTCGTTGCCGGCGGCTGCAACATCACTTTCGCGGTGCCCACCACCGAACAGATCAATGCGTCGCGCTTCCTGATCCAGGCAACCTTCGGCCCCAGCCTCAACGACATCCAGTCGTTTGCGGCGCTGACGCCCGATGCGGCGGTGTCCGGCAGCGACCACAAGAAACGTCGTTCGACCTGGCTGAACAACCAGTTGGCGATGGCCCGCGGCCAGACGCACTTCCAGTACCTGATGGCACGCAAGGCCGAGTACGACGCCGCCGGCCAGACGTTCTCTACCGAGATGAGCCGCGAGACCTTCTGGGGGCAGGCGCTGAAAGGCCCCGACCAGCTCCGCCAGCGGCTTGCCTTCGCGCTGTCCGAAGTGCTGGTGGTATCGGAAAACGGTGGCTCCAACGATCCTTACGAGCTTGCCTCCTATCTCGATCTGCTGGCTGACAATGGCTACGGCAATTTCCGCGACATCCTCTACAAGGTCGCGCTGTCGCCGGCCATGGGTCGCTACCTGAGCCATCTGCGCAACGACGGCGGCAGCGCCAACCCGAACGAAAATTTCGCGCGGGAAATTCTGCAGCTGTTCGCCGTCGGTCTCTTTGTGCTTAACCCCGACGGTACGGCGACCGCCACCCCGAGCTACGACGAAAACACGGTCAAGGGATTCGCCAAGGTATTCACCGGCTTCTCCTACGACGATCCGTACGGAAAAACGGGGGATCCCGCCTACGGCATTCCGCGCGTCGATCCCAAAGACGGCTATCTGACAACGCATCCTTCATGGAACTGGGATCCGGGCGACAACCCGCCGGCCAATGCGGGCGGCGAGACCTTCCCGCCGGTGCTCGCCGGCTGGGGGCGTTCGATGGTCGCCTTCCCCGGCAAACACAGCGCGTTGTCGAAGCAATTGCTCAAATACAACTACGCCTCACCGGTCGCTGCCTGCGCGGCAGCGGTCAACGTCGCGAAACCGGTCGCCTCCGGCGGCGCCGACGGCCTGCTGCCCGCGATCGTGACGACCGGCTCCGGTGTGACGACCGGCACCAAGGTGAACGCGACGCAGGCCTACGCCACGCTGAATTCGGCGATCGACAATGTCTTCTGCCACCCGAACGTCGGTCCCTTTATCAGCCGCCACCTGATCAAATTCCTGATCACGTCGACGCCGACACCCGCCTACGTCCAGCGTGTCGCGGCGGTGTTCAACGACAACGGCAGCGCGGTGCGTGGCGACATGAAAGCCGTGCTGCGCGCCATCATGCTCGACGACGAGGCGGTCTCGCCGGCGACGACGCTGAGCGCGACCGACTACGCGAAATTCGGCAAGCTGAAAGAGCCGATGCTGCGTCTGTCGGCCATCCTGCGCGCGTTCGAGGGCACGGCCAGCTCGGGGCGCTACCAGTTGCACTACATCAACGACGTCGAGTATGGCATCAGCCAGGGCCCGCTGCAGTCGCCCACCGTGTTCAACTACTTCCATCCGGAGTTCGCGCCACCGGGGCCGGTGTCGAGCAACGGGGCGATCGCACCGGAATTCGAAATCACGACCACGACGGCAGTTGCCAGTACGCAGAACTTCTTTGGCAGCGTCATCACCTCGAGCAACGGCAGCAATCTCAACAAGCAGAACGGTCAGGGTGACTTCTCGGGCACCTGCGACTCGACCAACACGCAGGACTGCATCTTCTCGAGTCTGTCCGATCTCTACGCCATTCAGGCCAGCAGCAGCAGTCTGCTCGACTACATCAACCTCGTGTTGCTCGGCGGCACACTGAGCCCAGCCAACAAGGCAACGCTGACGACGGCGTTGGATACCGCCTATCCCGTCTACACGCTGCCTGCCTCGCCGACGGCGGGCAACATCACGACATGGCAGGACCGCAAGCGCGATCGCGTCAAGGGCGCGCTCTGGCTCGCCGTGCATACCCCCGAATTTCAGATTCAACGATAGGCGGCACCACCATGACACCCAAACACTTTCAGGAACGCCGCAACTTTCTCAAGCAGGCCACCACGCTGGCACTCGCCGGCGGCCTGCCGACGCTGGATGCGCTGACCCGCGTGGCACACGCTGCCGGGGGCATTGGCACCACCGAGGTCGGCGCCGACTATAAGGCGATCGTCTGTGTCTTCCTCTATGGCGGCCAGGACCACTCCAATGTGCTGATCCCGTATCGCGACTCCGATGGCAGCTCGCTCACCGAATACAACCGCTACAGCACAGCCCGCGCCAACGGCACCGACCCACAGAACCAGACAACATCGACCGGCAATCTGTCCTACACCAACGCCCAGCTCGCGGCCACCTCCATCTCCTCGACCGGCACTGATCCCGGTACCAATGCGGTGTTCACGACGCACACCTATGGCCGCCAATTTGCGCTGCACCCGAGCTATGCCGAGTTGCGCTCGCTGTACAACAGCGGCAAGCTCGCGGTCATCGCCAACGTCGGGCCGCTGGTCGCCGCCATCAACCGCCAGCAGTGGTACGGCTCATCGGCCACCCGTCCGCCGCTGCCGGTCAATCTTTACTCGCACGACGATCAGCAAAAAGCCTGGATGAGCGGCACCGCCAACCTGGCGAATCCGGCGGTCGGCATCGGCGGCCGGATCGCCGCCAACCCGACCATCGCGGCAATGAATGTCGGCGCCAAGGTATCGACCCAGATATCCATCGATGGCGTCAACACCTTCATGCTGACCGATGTCGGCTCACCCACCACGGCTATCGCCTACCAGGTGGGGACCGGTTCCATTGGTCGCCTGCAGACCGCGACAACGACGCCACCGGCGACGCCAACCGTGTGCAATACCGGCACCAGCTTCATGAACAACAACCCGACGTCGCCGTATTGCGTGTCGGGCGGTCCCATTCGCGTGAGCAATGGGTATAGCTGGAACACGCCGCTCTACAACGCATTCCGCGGCCGCATCAACGCCACAGCGGAGAACGTGTCGGTCTATCACGACCAGTGGCGGCAGACGATGAACCAGTCGATCCAGACCGAGATCGACGTCAGCGCAGCCTTCCTGAACAGCCCGCCGACCGAAGAAATCGTTGCCCCGTTCCAGACCGTGCTCAGCGCCGACAGCAATAACTACCTTGCCAAGGAATTGCGCATGGTGGCGGCGATGATCCGCGCCAGCAATCAGTTGGGCGCCATCCCCGCAACGCCGGTCAAGCGGCAAATATTCTTTGTCTCCATCGGCGGTTTCGACACCCACGGCACCGAATTCTGGGACAACAACCCGACCCTCAACGGCCGCATCAGCAAGGCGATCAATGCCTTCTGGACAGCGATGGGCAATGTCCGGATTCGCGACGCCGCCGGCACCGGCTACCTGCCCGGCAGCGCGCAGGACCGCGTCACGCTGCTGACCATGACCGACTTCGGCCGCACGCTCGATTCCAACGGTGCCGGCTCCGACCACGGCTGGGGCAGCCATCACTTCGTGCTCGGCGGTGCGGTTCAGGGCGGCAAGATTTACGGCATGAACCACAACGTTGCCCAGTCCTACATCGACACGCTGCCTGCCGCCAGCAAGGTGTGGATGAGCCCGGACACCACCTGTGGCGCGGTGCCGCGCATCGGCATTCCGCCGGACCGCTACAACAGCTCGCTCACCGCACCGGGGGCCAAGTGCAACGGCCTCAACCATGCCCTGGATCGCGGCGAATTGCTGGCGACGACCTCAGGCGATGCGGTGATGGCGACCATTGCCAAGTGGTTTGGCGTGCCGCTCACCAGCAATGCCGAAATCGACGCCATGTTCCCGACCGTGCGGGCGGCACATCCGAACGGCTTCAATATGGGCTTTCTGACCTGAGCGATCGGGCCGCAGGACGGCCCCGACAAACGAAGAAAAAGGCGCGGCTGTGTCCGCGCCTTTTTCTTTTTCGATGACTGCCGGCGCCGTTCAGGGCCGCAACGTGGTTCCGAGGTAGCTCTGCATCTGGCTGGCATCGCGGCTGCCGGCGCGGGCGGCGCCGGTGGTCAAGGCGGCGTCGGTCAGGCCGAGCAGATGACGCACGATCAGCAAGCCGTCGGTCGTCGCCAGTCGCAGGTTGTCGCCTTCGATGTCGAGGTCGGGCAGCACAGTCTGCAGATAGCTTTCGATGGCGGCGGCGGACGAGCGTTCGGCGCCTGTGGCCGCGACGGCATCGGCGATCAGCGCCGCGCCGCGGTAGCCCAGCATGTAACGCAGGATCAGCAAGCCATCGGTCAGCGCATCGAAGCGGCCATCGTTGTCGACATCGAGACTGGGCACGAAAGTTCCGGTCGTGAACGTCGCGGTGAGCGTGCTGGCGCTGGCGGGGACGGCGAAGGCGTGATTGCGGGCGCCCGCATCCGACCACGATGCGAAGCGGTAGCCGCTAGCGCCGGCGTTCTGGTCGCGGGCGCCCAGGCTGAGCGCGGCACCCTCCGCCGTGTTGATGGTGAACGGCGTCGCCCGCGTCACCCCGTTCACCGTCAGCCGCAGCCCCGGCGGCGAGGTTTGCAGTGTGACGTCGCGCGTCTGCCCGAAACGCGCACGACGAATCTGGCCGCCGCCGGCGTAAGTGGTGTAGTACAGCGCCTGCGTCGCGAGATAGGGGCCAAAGGTGAGCGCGGTCGCGCTGTTGGCGCCGAGACCGGTGGCGAAGGCCGACGCCGACGTAATCGGCGCGGCCGGCGTGCCGGTAGCCGGAATGCGGAACATGGCGCCGCAGATGTAGTCCGCCAGCAGGTAGCTGCCGTCATACGCCGCCGGCCAGACGCCGTTGGGCACGAAGGCGCCGCCGGTGATCGAGTTGCAACCGCTGACCGTGGTGCCCGGCACGTTGGTACTGCCATGCTGATACTCGAACACCGGGTCGACCATGTTGGCAGGACGCGGATTGCACTTGCCCGTGGTGCTGTTGTCGTGCGCGCCCTCGCGGCAATACCAGCCAAAGTCGGCACCGGCCTGCAACTCGTCGACTTCTTCCCACGCGCCCTGCCCGACGTCGTTCAGATAGAAACGACTGCCAGCCGCATTCGGATCGGGCGCGATGCGGAACGGATTGCGCAGGCCCCAGGCAAAGGTCTCCTGGCAATGATTGCCTGCCGTCGTCGCGCCGCTGATCGCGCAGACACCGGTGCCGGCGCCGGTGAACGGATTGCCCGGCGGAATGCCACCGCTGGCCGTCACGCGCAGGATCTTGCCGGTCAGCACATGCTTGTCGCGCGACGCGTCGTTGCTGCCCGCCGAGCCGGAATCGCCGGCATAGTCGGTGCCGCCATCGCCGATGCTGATGTAGAGGTAGCCATCCTTACCGAAATGCAGATCGCCGGCATTGTGATTGCCGCCGGGCGATGGCATGTTGTTGACGATGATGGTCTCGCTCGCGGGAGCGATCAGGTCATTGCCGCCGAGCACGAAGCGCGATACGCGGTTGACTGCCCGTCCGCTGGCGTCATACACCGTTGCAGTGCCGTAGGTGATGCCGGTGGCGCAGGATGAGCCGTTGCGCGCCGTGTAGAACAGATACACGTGGTTGTTGCTGGCGAACTGCGGATCGACGGCGACGCCAAGCAGCCCGCGCTCGCTGCCGGTGCAGATGCGCGGGTCGGCGCCGCTGGCGGTCGTGTTGAAGCTGATCGCGGCGGTCGCCAGCAGGTTGCCGTTCTTGACCACGCGCACGGTGCCGCCCTGGGTGGTGATCAGCATCCGCCCATCTGGCGTGAACGCCAGCGCCGTCGGCGCGCCGACGTTCACCACCATCTCATCGACGAAGCCCGACGGCAGCGTTTGCGCGACGACGGGCGCCAGCAACGCGACGCACGCGACCAAGCAAGACAGCAAGCTGACGATGCGATTCATGCTCGCAACCATATGACGTCGTCATCGGAAACACAAGCGCGCAATGAAAAAAATTCACGCAATCAGCTTTCGAGCTAAAGCCTTTGTTGGCCGGCGTAGGACGTCGATTATTGCGATAATCGACTTTAATCGTTTTGTCTTGCGAGCCTATATCCAATAGGGCATTGGATGAAAAGCTGCTGAAATCTGCTTGGGTAATGCCTACCGCGGCAGCGAGACCGCCTTTGAGAAGACTGCCGACCACGCAATTCCATTGGCATAATGACGCCTGCGATCGGGGGATACGCACACTTGCTTGTTGGAAATTTGTCGATGCAGAACGCATTCTGGATACGCCGCGCCGCACGCACTTGGGTGGCTGCGAAAACGCCGCGATTGTTGGCGACTACCGCGGTCGCATTGATCGGCCTGCTCGGTACTGGCGTGCACGCGCAGGATGCCAACAACGGCAAGGCGCTCTACAACACGCCGCTGGTGGCCGGCGAACGCAGTTGCAGCAACGGCGCCTGCCACGGCCCTGATCCGCTCGACCGGCAAAACAAGATTTACCTCGGCGAAGACGCCGGCAACATCTACAACGCGATCAACAATCTGGTGGTGCAGATGGCGTTTCTGCGCGGCCACGTCAGCACCCAGCAACTGATCGACCTTGCCGCCTACATCGCCGACCCGGCGTCCGCCACCGGGCTGCCGGTCGCGCAGGTGTCGCCATCGACGCTGAGCTTCGGCGCGGTGGCGCCGGGCAGCTCGGCGCCGGCGCAGCAGATCACCATCGCCAACACCGGCACCGCACCGCTGGCAATCTCCGGCATTGCGTCCAGCGACGCGGCGTTCGCTGTCAGCTCCGGTTGCGGCGTGGTCGCCGTTGCCGGCAACTGCAGCGTCAGCGTGACGTTCACGCCGCCTGCCGTCGGCCTCCGCAATGCCAGCATCACCGTCTTGCACAATGCCAATGGCGGGAGCAGCACGGTTCCCGTGTCGGGTACGGGCGCGGTGGCAGCAATCCGCGTGCAGCCGGCGCAGTTGGTCTTTGCGCCCGGTATCGTCGGCACCGCCACCGACGTCCAGTCGGTGGCCGTTGCCAACGACGGCGGTGCGCCGCTGACCATCGGCAGTATCGACATCGCCCCGGCAGCGAGCGCCTTTCTGCTGGCAGGCGGTAGTTGCCGCAATGGCGTCGTCGTCGCCGCCGGCGGCTCCTGCAACATTCTTGTGCAGGCGCTACCCACCAGCATCGGCCCGTTCGACGGGCAACTTGTCATCGCCCACAGCGCCGGCAGTAACGTCAGCGTGGCGCTGAGCGGCGAAGCCTTGAGCGAGCCGCAGCAAACGCGCCTGATGGTCGAATACCGCTACAGCCCGCTCGATTATTACTTCGTGACCTCGCGCAGCAGCGACATGACGCTGCTCGATGCCATCAGCGGCTGGGGACGCACCGGGCAGAGCTTCAACGTGTTGGTGACCGATGCGCCCGAACTGCGCGGCATCTCGCGCTACTACTTCGATCAGGTGGCGCGCGGCGGCCAGCGCGGCAGTCATTTCTACACGCTGGTCGACAGCGAAAAGACGCTGCTTGCCGGCCTCAACCCGAACAATCTGCAGGCGCCGCGATTGCCCTACAACGAAGGCGTCGACTCCTACGCCTTTGCGCCACTGGTTGAAGGCGTCGGTGGCTCCTGCACGGCCGGCCAGACACCGGTTTACCGCCTGTTCCGCGGCAATGTGAAGTTCCCGGACGACCCCAATCACCGCTTCACCACCAGTCTGGCGATCTACAACCAGTTCGTCGGTCTCGGCTGGGATGGCGAAGGCGTGAAGTTTTGCGTACCGGCGCAATGACGCAACACGTGCCCAGGCCGGTGGCGACCGCGCTGGTGGCAATCGCGATTGCGCTGACGCCGCTTGCCGCCCACGCTGCCGCCGTCGGCGACCTGGCCCCCGCCGTTTCACTCAACGGCCCGCAGGGCGCGGTGTCACTCGCCGCCGGTGCGGCCCAGGGTGAATGGACCTATCTCGATTTCTGGGCGTCGTGGTGCGGTCCCTGCAAACAATCGTTCCCGTGGATGAACGAGATGCTCGCAAAGTATGGCGGCAAGGGGTTGCGCATCGTCGCCATCAGCGTCGACGCACGCACGGCGGACGCCGACAAATTTCTCGCCAGCAACCCCGCGGCCTTTACCATCGCCTACGATACGGCGGGCGATACGCCGCGTCGCTATGGCGTCAAGGCGATGCCGACTTCGCTGCTGATCGATCCTGCCGGCCGCATCGTGCTGGTTCACGCCGGCTTCAGGGCCGACGACCGCGCGGTGCTGGAAGACGCCATCAAGACTGCCTTGTCAAGGACACCCAAGTGACTCCGTCAAACCTGCCCGAATCTTCACCGGCGCGGCGTCCGGCGCTGCTGGTCGCGGCGCTCGCGCTCGCCGCGCTGGCCGGTTGCGCGCTGCAACCGCCGCAGGCATTCGAAAAAGGCAATCTTGCCAAACGCGAAATGACCTTTGCCGCCGACCCGCTCGAAGATGCCTTCAGCCAGCATGTCTATTTCAGCAAGGAAGCCGCCTCCGGCGGCAGCGGCGTCGGTGGAGGTGGCTGTGGCTGCAACTGATCGCGCCGACGGCTGCAGCGCCGACGCTCGCCCTGGCCTCGGCTCGATCACGCTGGCCGCGTTGGCGCTGCCCGGTCTGGTTGGCGTGGCGCAGGCAGAATCGGCCCCGACCGACGGCGTGATCAGCGTCAAGCTGCAAAGCTACGAGGACCGGCAACCGGGCCTGGAGCGCATCCGCGTCATCGCGCCATCGCTTTATGTGCTGGCACCGGTCGCCGCCAACTGGGCGCTGGAAGCGAGCCTGGTGCACGACGACATCTCCGGCGCATCGCCGCGCTGGCATTCGGCGATTTCCGGTGCGTCGCACATGAGCGAGCATCGCACCGCCGGCACCGCACGCGTCACCCGCTACTTCGACCGCGTCAGCGTCGGCATCGGTGGCGCCTTTTCCGAGGAGCGCGACTACCGCTCGCGCGCAGCCTCGCTCGACGTGCGCTGGTCGACGCCGGACAACAACACCACGCTCTACGCCGGCGTCGGGCTGACGCGCGACGACATCAACCCGGTCAACGGCGTCGTCGAAAACGAGCACCGGCGCGGCAACGAGTTCATGCTCGGCGTGACCCAGGCCTGGACCAAAAACGATCTGCTGCAACTGAACGTCGGGCACGTGGTCGCCAGCGGCTATTTCAACGATCCCTACAAACTGGTCGACAAGCGCCCGCGCGAGCGCGACCAGAGCACCGTCCTGGCGCGCTGGAACCACTACATCGATCCGGCCGGCGTAACCATCCGCGCGAGCTACCGCTTCTACCGCGACACCTTCGGCATCCGGGCGCACACTGCCAGCATCGAGGGCGCGCATCCGCTCGGCGAGCGCTTGACGCTGACGCCGTCGCTGCGCTACTACACGCAGGGCAAGGCCGATTTCTATTACGACCCGGTGTATGACCCGGTCATCGGCGAGCCCTACCCGCCGGGGCGTCCGCGCTTGTCGTCGTCGGATCATCGGCTGTCGGCATTCGGTGCAATCACCGTCGGTGCCAAGCTCGAGTGGCGCATCGATTCGCGCTGGAGCGCCGATGTCAAATACGAGCGCTACGAGCAGCGCAGCAGCTGGCGGCTCGGCGGCAACGGCTCGCCCGGCCTCGCCCGGCTGAGTGCGGACATCCTGCAAATTGGCATCAGCCGCCGCTTCTGACGGCACCGCCGGCAGCGCGGAGTATGTTGCCGGCGACGACGCGGCGGACCATCGCTTCCGCTTCACCGCGATGGCGAGCCCTTGCGAGATTCGCCTCGCGGGGATGGCGCGGACGCTGGCGAACGCGCATGCGGCGCTTGCCATCGCCGAGGTGCGTCGCATCGAGCACAAGTATTCGCGCTATCGGCCCGACAGCATCGTCTCGCGCATCAACGCCGCCGCCGGCAGCGGCGAGCCGGTGGCGCTCGACGATGAAACCTCGCAACTGCTGGATTTCGCCGCCCAGCTCCATGCGCTGAGCGCCGGCCTTTTCGACATTACCTCCGGCGTGCTGCGCCGCGTGTGGGATTTTCGGGCGGCGCGGCTGCCGGCAACCGAGGCGATCCGGGCCGCGATTGCGCAGATCGGCTGGCCGCGCGTGCAGCGGACGCCCGGCGCGGTGGCGCTGCCGGACGCCGGCATGGAGCTTGACTTCGGCGGTTTTGGCAAGGAATACGCCGCCGACCGTGCGGCCGCCCTGCTCGAACGCGATGGCGTGGTGAGCGGCATCGTCAACCTCGGCGGCGATCTGCGCGTGCTGGGCCCACGGCCGGACGGCTCGGCGTGGTCGATAGGCATCCAGCATCCGCGCGCAGCGGGGCACAGCATCGCCAGCGTGCAGCTCGCCCGCGGCGCGCTCGCCACCAGCGGCGACTACGAACGCTGCTTCGAGGTCGACGGCAAACGTTATTGCCATCTGCTGAACCCGACGACCGGCTGGTCGGTGCAGGGCTGGCAATCGATCAGCGTTGTGGCGCCGCTGTGCGTTGCGGCGGGCGCGGTGAGCAGCATCGCCATGCTGCACGAGGACGCGGCGCCGGCGTTTTTGGCCGCGCAGCAGGTGGCCTGGCTCGGCGTCGACGCCGCCGGCGCGGTGGTGCGCCGCGGCCTGACCGGGTAGCGCCAACGGCAGCGCGGCGGCTGCGCTATGTTGCGCCCTCATTATTTGCGACAAAACAGAAAAAATCGCTCGACTTTTGCAGAAAACAGCGTTCACGCCCATATCCAATGGGCTTTTTCATGAAAAGCTGTTGGTACCACTGTCGCGAAAACCCAACGCGCGACTCGCCGGTCAAAGGCATGACGGGCGGAATGCTTGCCCTGTCGGCAAACATCGCTACATTAAGTCCAAGGCTCCCGCCGAATGCAATTGCTTATCTCCTTTCACCGCAGCGCCCTGCTGCTTCCGCCCCCGGCGCCGTGTCCCTCGTGGCATGAGCGGCTGCCGCGTTGACCGTGTTTCGCTGCCAGCCGCCCGCCCTGTCCCTGCCGCCTCCGTCTTTCTCCCTGCAAGGAAATTCATGACGCAATCCAAGTCGCGTGTGGTGTCCATTTCGTCGCGCACGCCAAAAGCGCGCGCTACGCCCGCCAAACTCTTCGTGCTCGATACCAATGTCCTGATGCACGACCCGACCTCGCTGTACCGGTTTGAAGAACACGACATCTTCCTGCCCATCTGCACGCTGGAAGAACTGGACAACCACAAGCGCGGCACCGCCGAAGTCAACCGCAATGCGCGGCAGGCCTCGCGCTTCCTCGACGACCTCGTCGGCGCGCACGAAAACGGCATCAAGGACGGCATTCCGCTGGCCAAGGCATCGCAGGGCGCCGCCACCGGCCGGCTGTTCCTGCAGACCGAGCCGATCAGCGTGCAGTTGCCGTCGTCGTTCGCGCCGGGCAAGGCCGACAACGAGATCATCGCCGTCTGCCTGCACCAGAAAAAGAAGGAACCCAAGCGCCACGTCGTGCTGGTGTCGAAGGACATCAACATGCGCATCAAGGCGCGCGCGCTCGACGTCGACGCCGAGGATTACTTCAACGACAAGGTCCTCGAAGACAGCGATCTGCTCTACACCGGCATGCAGGAACTGCCGGCCGACTTCTGGGAGAAGCACGGCAAGGGCGTGGAGAGCTGGCAACAGGGCGGCGCCACCTTCTACAAGATCACCGGCCCGATCGTGCCCAAGCTGCTGGTCAACGAGTTGGTCTACACCGAGGTCGACATGCCGTTTTATGCGCGTGTCGTCGCCATCGAGGGCAAAAGTGCAACGCTGCAAACGCTGCGCGACTACGGGCATCACAAAAATGCCGTCTGGGGCATCACCGCGCGCAACCGCGAGCAGAACTTCGCGCTCAATCTGCTGATGAACCCCGATATCGATTTCGTCACGCTGCTTGGCCAGGCCGGCACCGGCAAGACGCTGCTGACGCTCGCCGCCGGCCTGCAACTGACGCTCGACCAGAAGATCTACAACGAAATCATCATGACCCGCGTCACGGTGCCGGTCGGCGAGGACATCGGCTTCCTGCCCGGCACCGAAGAAGAGAAGATGACGCCGTGGATGGGCGCGCTCGAGGACAACCTCGACGTGCTGATGGGCGCCGACAACCACGAGGGTGGCGACTGGGGCCGCGCCGCCAGCAACGAGCTGATCCGTTCGCGGGTGAAGGTCAAGAGCCTCAACTTCATGCGCGGCCGCACCTTCCTGAACAAGCTCCTGATCATCGACGAAGCGCAGAACCTGACGCCGAAACAGATGAAGACACTGGTCACCCGCGCCGGCCCCGGCACCAAGGTGGTCTGCCTCGGCAATATCGCGCAGATCGATACGCCTTACCTGACCGAAGGCTCATCCGGCCTGACTTACGTCGTCGACCGCTTCAAAGGTTGGGCGCACGCCGGCCACGTCACCCTGCAACGCGGCGAGCGTTCGCGTCTGGCGGACTACGCAGCCGAAATTCTGTAGCGATTGTGAGTAGCCCGCGCAGCACCAGCGCGGGCTACGCTGGCAACGCTCAGGCTTTCGGCTTCACCTCGAAGCGCTCGACCGTCGAGACATAGACGATCGGCTGCGCCAGTGCCGCCTGCAATGCCGGCGGCAGGATGATCACCGGCCCCGGCCCGAAGATCGGTGGCATCAGCGGCTGTACTACCTGAGGGAAGGTAAACGCGCCCCACGGGTCGTACTTGCATTTCACGGCGTACAGTCCGGCCTGATTGCTGCCCCAGTACATCGAGTTGTAGTTGACGTCGTTCATCCGCGGGTAGTTCTGATAGACCTCGCCGTTGTAGATCGGCTCCATGAAGCCGGCCCAGCCGTCGAGGAAACTCTCCACCGCGTTGCGCTGGTCGCTGGTGTACCAGAAGACATCGAGCACGGCGTTGTAGAGCGCCGTGCGGTGCACGAAAGCGTTGTAGTCGGTGGCCTGATTGTTGATCGCGCCGCCGTAGAACTCCATGTAGAAATACGAATACTGGTTCGGCGAGCCGACGAAGTAGTTGAAGAACGTATTCCACTCGTCGCTGGTCATGTAGCGCGCCACGTAGCGCGACGCCTTGTCCTCGTTGGGCATCGGCGGGATGTTGATGTCAGGCAGCCC
The DNA here is from genome assembly GCA_027492485.1 of Betaproteobacteria bacterium. Lineage (GTDB taxonomy): Bacteria > Pseudomonadota > Gammaproteobacteria > Burkholderiales > Casimicrobiaceae > Casimicrobium. Next base: position 324,773 of record JAPUER010000079.1, on the reverse strand, counting down.
ATACGGATAGTTCAGCAGTTTTTCGTTCATCACCTCGAAGGTGTCGGAATCGGTCCACTGCAGGTAGGCGCCGGGCTGGTCGATCAGCGGCTGAATGGCGGCGGTACCGGACGTAGAGTCCCCCGTCCAGCAGCCACGCACCAGCAGGTAAGGCGACATCGGATTGGTCGGCAGATTCGGTTGCAGGCTGGGTTGCCAGCAGAGCGTGACCTGGATGTTCTGCCGCGAATCCGTCGCCGCACCCATGTAGTTCTGCTGCAGGAACAGCATCGCGGCAGTTGCGTTCTGGAAATCGGTCGCCGTCGTCAACGGCCAGCCGATCGCCCAGCCGAACACGTTGCCCAGCGACACCAGTTGGTAGGTCACTTCGAGCAGCACGCCCAGAGTGCCGCCGGTGCCGCCGCGCATCGCCCAGAACAGGTCGTAGTTGGTGGTCGGCGTCGCCATTACGATGGAGCCGTCGAACAGCATCACCTTGATGCTCAGCACGCAGTCGCAGTTCATGCCGAACGACACCGATGTGAAGCCGTAGCCACCACCCTGCATGTAGCCGCCGATGCAGACGTCGTCGCACTCGCCGCCGGGTACGTGCACGCCGTAGGTGGTCAGCGCCGAGCGGAAGACGCCGAACGTCACGCCGCTCTGCGCGGTCGCCATCATGCCCGAGGTGTCGATGGTGTAGCTGTTCATCTCGCTCATGTCGATCAGCACACCGTAACCGGCCGAGAAGCCGGCCGTGCAATGGCCGCCGGAGCGCACCGTGAACGGCGCCCCGCCCTGCATCCTTGCCAGGTTGGCAATACCGAGCGCAATGGCGACGTCGCTCTCGGTCTGGCAGTAGATGATCATCGCCGGATAGGGATCGAACACCGGGTTGAACAGCACGCGGTCGGCGTTGTACTGCGGGTCGCCGGGCAGCACGATGCTGCCCTGCAGGCCGCTCTGCGCCTGCTTCACGGCCTCGCGGCTGACGCCGTAGCGCGAGAACGCGCCCTCGTCGCGCTTGTCCCATTGAGCGAACAGCGCACGGTCGCGCAGGCGTTTGCTGTTGTAGTTGTGCGGCATCCGGATATCCCCCTCGGCGTTGATCGATCGCAAGCGTTTGCCGCGCATCGTAGACCGAAGCGTGCACGGCGTCGAGCATTGCTATCGAACGCAGAAAAACTTCGATACCGGACGCTGCGCGGCGGCGCAGGCGGCAATACACTGCGCCTGTCGTACCGTCGTATCCAGGAGGCATATTGTGAAGACACCATTCTGGCCGCTGGCCATTGGGGCGCTGATCGTCGCGCCGCTCGCCGCATTCGCGCAGGGGACGTTCCCCGACAAGCCGGTCAACTACATCATCCCCTTCGTCCCGGGCGGTGAAAGCGACATCGCGGCGCGGCTGCAGGGCAAGGTCGCGGCCAAGCTCACCGGCAAGGATTTCGTTGTGCAGAACAAGGCCGGCGCCGGCGGCGCGCTGGCCTGGGGACAGTTGAACAGTCTGCCGGGTGACGGCTACACCGTGGTCGGCAGCAACCTGCCGCACATCATTCTGCAGCCGCTCGAAGGCCAGGTGCAGTACAAGACCGACGACATCGTCAACGTGTTCTTCTTTCACTACACACCGGATGCGCTGGTGGTTGCCGCCGACTCGCCGTACAAGACCTTTGCCGACCTCGCGGCGGCGGCCAGGGCGAATCCGGGCAAGCTGACCATCGCCGGCAGCGGCACCAACTCGGCCAATCACATGGCGTTCCAGCGGCTCGAAGTGCAGGGCAAGCTCAAGATGACCTACGTGCCGTTCAAGGGTACCGGGGATCTGACCACCGCCCTGCTCGGCAAGCACGTCGACGCGGCGCTGACCTACCCGACCTTCGCGGTGTCGAACAAGGAAAAGACGCGCGTGCTGGCGGTCGCGACGCCCAACCGGCTATCGCAGTTCCCGAGTACGCCGACGTTCCGGGAGCTTGGCTTCGACTGGGTCGATGGCGCCTATCGCGGCATCGCCGTGCCGAAATCGACGCCGGAGGCCGTGCGCAAGCAGATTTCCGATCTTTTCCTCAAGATCAACAACGATCCGGAGCACCGCAAACAGATGCAGGACGGCGGCTACGAGCAGATCGACATCACCTACGATCAGGTGCCGGCGTTCATGAAGAAGCGCGCCGAGGAGACCATGCCGCTGGCGAAACAGATGGGACTGGTCAAGTAATACGTGCTGCCGGCCTGGAACGCTTGTGGTCAGCGGCGGCGAGCGGTGTGCGTCAGGCGATCTGCACAACCCCCGGCGCGATCGTCGGCGTTGCCGCCGTCGTTCCGGCCGCGGCGTCGGCCGCCCGCATGCGCGCGATATTCGACCGTAGCCACTCCACCAGCGGCTGCCAGGCGTCAAGCTGCTGCTCGGTGCGTGCTCTCGGCAGGTCGTAAATCGACACGCCGTCGCGCGCGCATTGCGGATACACCACGCTGTCCGGCACGAACATCACCACCGGCAGACCGCTGCGCTTGAAGAAGCTGTGCAGTTCCTGTGCCATCCGGGTGCGACTGTCGGTGCGGCTGCCGACGAGGCCGATGGTGACTTTGCCTGCCTGCACGTTCGGATCTCGGTGCAGTTTGAGCAGGAATTTGGCCGTCGCCTCGATGTCGAATACCGATGGATTCACCGGCACCAGCACAAAGTTGGCGCGCGACAGCAGATAGGTACGATCGGCGCGACGCAGGCGCGCGTGGGTATCGACCACCATCCACTGCGGCGCAAAACTGCGCAACTCTTCCATGTCGGTGTCTTCGGTCCACGACATGATGCGCGGCAGGCTCGCCGGTCGCCGCGCCAGCCAATTGGTCGCCGACTGCTGCTTGTCGAGATCCATGATCACCACGCGCTGCTTGGTCTGCGCGAGCATTCCCGCAATATTGGTCGCCAGCGTCGACTTGCCGGCGCCGCCTTTGGGATTGGCTACGAGAATTGTGTACATCGTTCGAGTTTATCGTGCGCCGTGCGCGGAGTCGGTCCCGTTGTTGCCCATGCTCGTCATCTACTTCGCCGCCTTGCTGCTGACGACGGTTTGCAGCCAGTGCAGGATTGGCGGCCAGTCGGCCCAGGCCTCCTCGGCACGCGAACGCGGCTGATCGAAGATCGACAGGCCGTCGCGGGCGGCATGTACATAAAGCTGCGAATCGCGGACATGAGTCAGCACATCAAGCGAAAGCGGCGCCAGAAAGGCATCGAGATCGGACGCGGCGACGGTCCGTCCGTCTACCTTGGAGCCGATGATCGCCAGCGAGCGTTTGCCGTCGCGCACCGGCTTCAGGGCGGCCAATTCGGCCAGGAAATCGGCGGTGGCCTCGAAGTCGAAGGTGGAGGTTGACACCGGAACCAGCACGGCGTCGGCCGAGCGCACCAGATCGGCGAGCGGCGCGCCGTGCACACCCGCGGGAGCGTCGACGATCAGCCATTGCGGCGCGTAGTCGCGAACGATTTTCGGGTCGGTATCGGGCAGCGCGCCGCGGATTTCGGGGAACCCGCGCGGCCGCCGCGCCAGCCATCGCGCCGACGAGCGTTGTCGGTCCATGTCGAGAATCACTACCCGCTGGTGCTTGCCGGCGAGATAGCCGGCCAGATTGGTCGCGATGGTCGTTTTCCCGGCTCCACCCTTCGGATTGGCTACAAGAATCGTGAACATCGCACCCTGCCCATTCAGACTGTGATCGGTGCAGTATAGGACAGGCGGTTGCCGGCTGGAGTGGCGACCCGGGAGCACCGACACGCCGTGGTCCGACTTATCGCTGTCTAAGACAACAGCTTTTCGCCGATACGCTTATTTATTGCGGCTTGGCGCCCCGAATTCTACAAAGTCGACATTGCTCGTATTCCGCCGGAAATACCCATATATCCTTCGTTTGACTGAAAAGCCATTGACCGATGCAGCAAACGATCTGCCGGGAGCACGACGGCACCGACCCGGCCGGAGCGGACGCCGAAGCTGTCGTACCGCTGCAGGTCGCTGCCCGCCCGAAACGCTAACGGCCGATGAACGGATATGCCGGGTCGTGATAGCCCGGCGTCGACGGGTGGCCCTTCGGCACCAGGGAGTCGACGATTTCTTCGTCCTCCTCGCCCCACGGATAATCCAGCGCGCCGAAATACGGTTCGAACTGCGCCAGCGACTTCGGCCCGGCAATCACGCTGCTGACAAAGCGGTTCGCCAGCACCCAGGCGGTGGCGAACTGCAGCAGCGAGAAGCCTTTGGACCGGGCGTGCCATTCGAGCTTTTGCGCGATCACCAGCGACTCCGGACGCCACTCGGTCTGCATGAAGCGGCGATCGGCACGGGCGGCGCGACTGTCCGGCGGCGGCTCGTCGCCGGGCTTGTACTTGCCGGTCAGCACGCCACGGGCGATCGGGCTGTAGGGCGCCACGCCGAGCCCGTGGAAACCGCAGGCGGGCAGGATTTCCACCTCCGGCAGACGGTTCAGCAGGTTGTAGTACGGCTGGCAGATCGCCGGCAGCGGCACGCCCTGCCGCTTGCATTCGGCCACCACTTCGGCGATGCGCCAGGCGCGAAAGTTGGACACGCCAAAGTAACGTATCTTGCCGCTGCGGATCAGCTCACCCAGCGCGGCCACCACCTCGGCGAGGTTGTCTTCCTCGAAATCGCGATGCAGGTAGTAGATGTCGATGTAGTCGGTGCCGAGCCGCTTGAGCGAGGCGTCGCATTCGCGCATGAGCCATTTTCGCGAGTAGCGGTCCTGGTTCGGCACACTGGCGTCGGTGCTCATCCGGTTGCCGATCTTGGTGGCGAGAACCCACCAGTCGCGGTCGCCGCGAATGGCGCTGCCGGTGAATTCCTCGCTGCGGCCAAGCGAATACACGTCGGCCGTATCGATGAAGTTGACGCCCTTTTCGCGCGCAAAGTCGACGATGCGCATCGATTCCATCGCATCGGTCTGGTCGCCGAACATCATGGTGCCCAGGCAAAGCGCCGATACGCGCAAATTGGTCTTGCCAAGACGGTTGTACTTCATGCGTGCTCCATTGAAACAGCCCCTCGCGCGCAGCGGCGCCGATTCGCTACGGCCGACCGGCAGGCCGTTACAGCGTGACCTTGCTCTCGCCCAGCAGACGGAACTTGCCATCCTTGATGGTGATCAGCTCGCGGGCGCGTTTGTCCATGCCGTTATGGTTCGCCGGCGTGATGTTGAACACGCCCTGACAGCCGACGATTTCCTTTTGCGCTTCCAGCGAGTCGCGCAGCGCCGTGCGGAACGCCTCGCTGCCCGGCGCCCCTTTCTTCAGGGCGTCGGGAATGGCGTACTGCAACAGGATGCCGGAATCGTAGGTGTTGGCCCCGAAGGTCGCCGGCCGGCTGCCATAGAGCTTTTCGTAGGCGCGGATGTAGCGCGCGGTGACGTTTTTGATCGGGTTGGCGTCGCTCATTTCGTCGAACACCAGCATGCCGCCGGCGGCGAGAATGGTGTCGTCCACCTTGGCGCCACCGATCTTGATGAAGTCCTGGGTGGCGATGGCGTGGGTCTGATAGATCAAGCCCTTGTAGCCCTGATCGCGCAGCGTCGCCTGCGGCAGCACCGCCGGGCCGCCGACGGCCGCGATGAACACCGCATCCGGCTTCGCCGCAATCAGCTTCAGCGCCTGGCCGGTCACCGACTGATCGGTACGGCTGTACTTCTCGGTAGCCACCAGCTCGATCTTGTTCTTCGCGAGCAGACCGGGCAACAGTTTCAGAAAGCCTTCGCCATACGGGTCGTTGAAGCCAACATAGCCGACCCGCTTCACCTTGGCTCGCACCATGTGCGACACCAGCGCTTCGGCGATGAGATCGTCGTTCTGCGTGGTCTTGAACACCCAGCGCTTGGTGGCATCCTGCGGCTCCACGACGGCCTGCGAACCGACGGTGCTGACCAGCGGCACTTTGGCCTCGGCGATGACCGGCAGGATTGCCAGTGCGGCGGGCGTGGTCGACGGCCCGATGATGGCGTCCACCTTGTGCTGCTGGATCAATTGCTTGGCGTTCTGCACGGCGCGCGTGGTATCGCCACCGTCGTCCAGCGTGATGTATTCGATCGCCATGCCGGCCACCGTCGAAGGCAGCAGCGCGACCGTATTGCGCTGCGGGATACCGATCGCCGACGTCGGCCCGGTGGCCGACACCATCGCTCCGATCTTGATCTGGGCAAACGCGCCGTTCGCCATCAGGGCCACAAGCGACATTACGGCAAGTAGGGGAATAGAAGGCTTCATAATTGAGGATTGGGTTCGACAGGCCGAGGGATGCACCCTAGTGTATGTGAGCCTGCCAAGCCTTGCATGCCCTCATCCGCCGCACACCTCGATCCCCTTGCGCTGCGCCATGCGTTCGCGAGTTTTGCCACCGGCGTCACCGTCATCACCACGCTGGACGAACTGGGCAACCCGGTCGGGATGACGGCCAACTCCTTTGGCTCGGTCTCGCTCGACCCGCCACTGGTGCAATGGAGTCTGCGCGTCAATTCCGGCCTGCACCGGGCGTTTGTCGACGCGACGATGTTCTGTGTCAGTGTGCTCGCCGCCGGTCAGGAGTCCGTGGCGAGGCGTTTCGCCAGCCGCGTGCCCGACCGCTTCGACGGCATCGAAGTGGTCACCGCGCCGAACACGCCGCCGCTGATTCGCCACGCCCTCGCCCATTTCGTGTGCCGCAAAGTCAACGACTACCGGGTCGGCGATCACGAACTGTTCGTTGGCGAAGTGCTGCGGGCAACGACGCACGAGGGCAACCCGCTGGTTTTCTACAACAGCAAGTTTTCCGGCCTCGCCTGATTCAGACCTGGTCCGCGACTACAGCAGTTGCCACTGCGCGACCGGTGCGAAGCTGCGCCGGTGCTCCGGGCAAGGCCCGTGTTCGGCAAGTGCCGCCATATGTGCAGCCGTGCCATATCCCTTGTGGGCATCGAACGCGTACTGCGGATAGCGGATGTGCAAGTCGCGCATGTAGGCATCGCGGACCGTCTTGGCAAGAATGGATGCCGCGCCAACCTCGCGCACGTCGGCATCGGCGCGCGGTTGCGCGGTCACCGGCAGGCCGCGCTGTGTCGCCCAGGGGCGCAGGTCACGGGGCACTGTCGTGCCGTCGATGACGATTTGTCGCATGCAGCCATCGGGCAACTGCGACACCGCCCGAAACATCGCCAGCATGGTCGCCTGCAGGATATTCATGCCGTCGATTTCCTCGGCACTGGCAGAAGCGATTGCCCAAGCCCGGGCGTGCTGCCGGATCAATACCGCAAGCGAATCGCGTCTGCCCGCAGTCAGTTTCTTGGAGTCAGCGATGCCCTCGATGCCGTCGGCGTCCGGGCCGAGAATCACCGCCGCAGCAAACACCGGCCCCGCAAGCGGCCCGCGGCCTGCTTCATCGACGCCGCACAGCCAGGTCATCGTCGCCCCGCGCGAATTTCGGCCAGCACCGCGTCTGCGAGTGGATCCGTAGCGGGCGACAGCGGCGGCTGTAACGCCTCGCCTAGCCGCGAGTAAGCCTGACGCATTGCGCCACTTAACCGGGGCTGGGCAATGAGATTGCCGATTGCGCTGTCCAGCGCTTCTTCGGTGGCGGCTTCCTGCAGGAGCTCGGGGACGCACCAGTCTTCACACAGGATGTTCGGCAGGGAGACATACGGGCTCCTAAGTTTGCGCCGGACAATCATCGCGGTAAGTGCGCTGACCCGATAGCTGACCACCTGCGGGCAGCCAAGCATCGCGGCCTCCAGAGTTGCCGTGCCGGACGCCACCAGCGCGACATCCCCTGCGCGGAGCGCAAAGTCGGCATGGCCGAACAGCAGCTGCACCTGGGGCACCAGGGCTTCGGCCTCGCGCCAAAGTACGTTCTCAAAACGCTCGCGGGTCTCGCGCGTCACCAGCGGCACCACGAAACGGGCCCCCGGAAAGCGCGCTGCCAGCCGCTTCATGACGGCAACGAACAATCCGGCATGGCGGTCAATCTCGTCGATGCGGGAGCCCGGTAGGATCGCGATCAGCGGCGCGCCGGCCGGCGCTTCATGATGTCCGAGCTTGCGTCGCAGCCGTTCGCGGTCGGCATGGCGCAGCGGCGCCACGGCCAGCGGGTGACCAACGAAGGTGGCCGGCACCTGATGCTGTGCCAGCAATGCCGGTTCAAACGGAAACAGGCAAAGCACATGGTCCGCGGAATCGCGAAAGCGCGCGGCACGTTCCGGACGCCAGGCCCAGAACGACGGGCAGACGAAATGCAAGGTGCGCAGCCGGCATGCTTTCAGCTCACGTTCGACACGCAGGTTGAAATCCGGCGCATCGACGCCGATATAAAGCGCGGGTTTCAACTCCAGTGTGCGCTGCACCAGCTCCCGCCTGGCGCGCAGAATGCGCGGCAACGCCGCCAGCACTTCGGCATAGCCGCGCACGGCAAGGGTTTCCGAGTCGATCCAGGTGTCGACACCGGCAGCACGCATGCGCGGTCCTGCGATGCCGTGAAACCGCACCGACGAGTCAACGCGGCGCACACGTTCGACGAGATCGGCAGCCAACTGGTCGCCGGACGTTTCTCCGGCGACGATCACGACATCAGGCATTGAACTACCGCGCAAGCCCCCGACCGGGCGTTTGCAGGAAAGCGATCAGCGGCTGCAACGCGGTCCGGACCTCGTCGCCGGCGATGATCTGCTCTGCCTCAAGCGCGGCAATGGCTTCCTTCAATGTCAGATTGTTGCGAAATACGGTTTTGTACGCACCGCGCACGGCGGCAATCGCTTCCGGTGAAAAGCCACGTCGTTTGAGCCCTTCGGCATTGACCGTACTGAGCGTGAACGGATTGCCCTGGCCGAGCACGTAGGGCGCGACATCCTGCAGCACACAGGACGCGCCGCCGACCATCGCATGTTCGCCAATGCGGCAGAACTGGTGGACGCCAGCAAGACCGCCGAGAATGGCCCAGTCGCCCACGCGCACATGTCCGCCCAGCGTTGCCGCGTTGGCCAGTATGACGTCGTCGCCAACCACGCAATCGTGTGCGACATGGGCAGAAGCCATGAACAGCCCGCGGGAACCGATGCTGGTGAGCCCTTTGTCCTGAACGGTGCCGCGATGTACCGTGCAGTTCTCGCGAAACACATTGCCGTCGCCGATGACGACCCGCGTCGGCTCATCGGCGTACTTCTTGTCTTGCGACGCCAGGCCGATCGAGCAGAACGGATAGAAGGTATTGCCGGCACCGACAGTGGTGTCACCGTCGATCACGACATGGGAAACGAGTTTCGATCCACCGCCGATCGTAACGCCGGCGCCTATTGTGCAGAACGGCCCCACCTCGACGTCCGGCGCGAGCTTCGCATCCGCATGGACCAGGGAGAGCGCGTGAACGTGCGCCATCAGGCCACCTGCAGCGCAGCCATCAGCAACGCTTCTGCGGCAAGCTGGCCGTCGACCAGCGCGCGGCAACGGAACTTGCCGATATTGCGGACGATGCGATCGACTTCGGCTTCAAGTATCAGCTGATCGCCCGGCACCACCATACGCTTGAATCGCGCGTCGTCGATACCGGCAAGATAGACGATTTGCTGACGACCATCTGCCGGTCGCGGCACCGACTTGAACGCCAGAACCCCGGCGGCCTGCGCCATCGCCTCGATGATCAGCACGCCGGGCATCACCGGTTTGCCCGGAAAGTGTCCCTGGAAAAACGGCTCGTTGAAGGTGACGTTCTTGACTGCCCGCACCGACTTGCCGGGCTCCAGCGCCAGCACACGATCGACCAGCAGAAATGGATAGCGGTGCGGCAGCAATTCGAGAATCTGGGTGACTTCGAATAGCGGTTTGCTTGGGAGGGTGGATTCGCTCATATCCCGGATTTTCGCAAAACTGCTGCGCGGCGCGACCGCGAAACGCTAACGGGCGGCGCGACGCAATCCCGCGGCGATCTTCATCCAGGTACGGTGCTCGGTCGACGGGAATACGCCGGTATAGCGCCCGGCAGTGTCGATCGAGGACGCCACCAGGGTGCCTCCCGAAACGACGACATCGTCACAAATACTGAGATGACCGGAGATCATCGCGGCGCCACCCAGCATGCAGCGGGCCCCGATCACCGCGCTGCCGGCGATGCCGACGCAGCCGGCGATCGCAGTATGGTCACCGATACGACAGTTGTGGCCAATCTGTACCAGATTGTCGATCTTCACGCCGTTACCAATGACGGTGTCATCTATGGCGCCGCGGTCGATGGTGGTGTTGGCACCGATCTCGACGTCGTCGCCGACCACCACACCGCCGACTTGCTGCACTTTCTGCCAGCCTTGACGTGTCGGCTGGAACCCGAAGCCATCGGAGCCGATCACCGCTCCACTGTGAATGATGCAGCGATTGCCGAGCCTGACGCCGGAGCCAATGCGAACGCCCGCATGCAGGGTGCAATCGGTGCCAATGACGACGTTGTCGCCGATACTGCAATGGCTGCCGATGGTGGTGCCGGCTCCCACGGCCGACTTCGCACCAATCGCGGTGAAGTCGCCAATGCGGGCGTCAGCAACATTGGCTGTCGCGTCGACCCTCGCAGTCGCGGCCGTGCCAGCCGCGAACGGCGGCACCGGAAACAACAAATCGAGCGCCCTGGCAAACGCCAGGTGCGGCGCGGCGTGCAAAAGCAGCATGCGCGGCCCGTGTTGGCCGCGTCCCAGCGCATCGGCATCGCTTTCGCGGACGATCAGAACAGATGCCGGAGACGACTCCGCAGCCCGGCGATGCTTGCTGTCGGAAAAAAAAGTTAGGTCGCCTGCCGCCGCGCTATCGAGCGGCGCGACGGTACGCACAAGAAAGGAGCCATCGCCGCGCAGCGTGCAACCAAGCACCTCGGCAATCTGCCCAACCGGAAGCGGCTGGGCAACGGAGCGACTCATCGCGGCGCCTATTTGTCGGCGAGCGCTTTCAACACACGGTCGGTGATATCGATCCGTGCACTGATATAGACAGCTTCCTGCAAGATCAGGTCGAACTTCTCGGCTTCGGCGATTTGCTGGATTGCCTTCTGCAAACGGTCCTGCAGCACGGCGAGTTCTTCGTTGCGGCGCAGATTCTCGTCCTCGCGAAGTTCGCGTTGCGCGCGCTGCAAGTCGCGGCTCAGCACTTCGACTTCGCGCTGGCGGTTACGACGGTCCGCGTCGGAAAGCGTCAGTTGATCTTTCTCGAAAGCGACCGACACATCGCGAAACTTCTTTGCCGTCCGTTCGACATCCGCCTGCCGGGTCGCGAATTCGCGCTCGAGCTTCTTGAAAGCTCGCTGGGCCGGTGCAGATTCCTTCAGGAGCTTTTCGGTATTGACCACGCCGATTTTGATGTCGACCGGACGGGCAGCGCCGGCTTGCGCCGCAGTGCCCGACGCGTACAGTCCGGCCATCGCCAGCAAGGCGAGGGTCGCAAGTTGCCTCAACATGGATCGTTTCTGCATCGCCTTCAACTCCTAGAACAGCGTGCCCACCTGGAACTGGAAGCGCTGCGTCTTGTCGCCCGGTTTGCCGGCCAGCGGAATCGCATAGCTGAACTTCAGCGCACCAATCGGCGACTGCCACGCCACAGCAACACCTGCGGAGAAATGCACGCGCTCGTTGTCCTTCTGCAGCGGATCGCCCTTGTCGTAAATCTGGCCGGCGTCGAAGAAGAACGAGCCGCGCACCGACTTGTCGTTCTTGGTGCCCGGGAACGGGAACAGGATCTCGTTGTTCATCGTGAACTTGCGTCGCCCGCCGGTCGCGTTGCCGGTATAGGACGTCGTCGACGACGTGGTGCCGTCGGGGTTCGTGGTCACAGTCGACGTGATCGCTTCCCGTGGGCCGAGCGAATTTGTCTCGTAGCCACGCACCGAGCCAACGCCACCGCCATAGTAGTTCTGGAAGAACGGGAGCGAACGACCGCCGTAGCCATTGGCAAAGCCAAGCTCAACGTTCAAGCCGTAAACAAAGTCGCCATAAATCGGCAGAAATGCTTGGCCCTGATAGCTGAGTTTGTAGAACTTCAAATTGGTGACGGGCAACGTGGCTTCGACACCGACGCTTTGCAGCCACCCGCGCGTGGGATAGGTCAGGCTGTCGCGGGTATCGCGCGCCCAGCCGGACGACAACTTGTAGGTGTTGTTGTTGTAGCCAAATTCGTTGGCAAAGTCGAAAAAGCGTTGCGGACTCAGACCCGCATACAACTTGAGATTCGAGTTCTCTGCCGTCACACCGGCGCTGATGCTGTCGGTCTCGCTGATCGGGATGCCGAAGCGCAAACCGGCACCATAAGTGCCGAGCACATAACTGCCCACACCCGTCGTGGTGGGATCGTAGGTGCGGCGGTAGATGTCGATACCCCGGCTCACACCGTCCGGCGTCCAGTAAGGATTGGTGTAGGACATCACCGCGGTCTTCGACGTGCGGCTTGTGTTTACCTGTAGCGCAAGCGCGTTGCCGGTGCCGAGTACGTTGTTCTGCGAAATCGATGCCGTCAACACCAGCTTGTCCGCGCTCGAATACCCTGCGCCCGCGTTCAGGCTGCCGGTGTTCTTTTCGGTCACGTTGACATCGATGTCGACCTGGTCGCTGGCTCCAGGCACCGGTTGATTGTCGAGCGTGACCTCGGAGAAGAAACCCAGACGATCGAGCCGAACCTTGGAGCGCTGGATCTTGCTTTGGTCGTACCACGACGCCTCGAGCTGGCGCAACTCACGACGGATTACTTCGTCGCGCGTCTGGGCGTTGCCCGACACGTTAATGCGGCGAACGTAGACACGACGGCCCGGATCGACGACGAAGTTGAACGCCACCGTCCGTTTCTCGCGATCAAGCTCCGGCACGGCATTGACCGACGCGAAGGCGTAGCCCTCGCGCCCGAGACGGTCGCTGATCGCCTTGGCGCTATCGGCGAGCTTGGTTCTGGAGAACGTTTCGCCCGGCTGCACCCGGATCAGAGGACGCAATTCAGCTTCGGAAAGCAGCAACTCGCCGCTCATGCCGATGGAGGAAACGGTGTACTGCGCCCCCTCGGTGATATTGATCGTAATGAAGACCCGTGTCTTGTCCGGCGACAACGATACCTGTGTCGAATCGACGTTGAACTCGAGATAACCGCGATTGGTGTAGTAGCTGCGGATGGTTTCGAGATCCGCCTGCAACTTCTGTTTCGAGTACTGGTCGTCCTTGGTGTACCAGGAGAGCCAGCCGCCGGTGGACAACTGCATCTCGGACAGCAGCGTCTTCTCGGGGATGGCGCTGGCGCCAACGATGTTGATCGCATCGATGCGGGCGACTTCGCCCTCCTTCACGACAATCGACACCCCGGTGCGATTGCGTTCAAGCGGCGTCAGTGTGGTCGTGACCTCGACGTCATAGCGACCGCGAGACAGGTACTGCTTCTTGATCTCCTGTTCCGCCTTGTCCAGTGTCGTGCGATCGAAGATGCGGCCTTCGGATAGTCCGGCGTCGCGCAACGCCTTCTTCAAGGTGTCTTTGTCAAATTCCTTGGCACCGGTGACGTCGATCGAGGCAATAGTCGGACGCTCAACCACCGAAACAATGACGATGTTGTCCTGCGCCTCAATGCGCACATCGCGAAAAAAGCCGGTCGCGAACAATGCCTTGATCGCTGCCGACGCCGCCGCGTCGTCAAAGCGGTCGCCTACCTTAATGCCAAGATAGTTGAACACGGTGCCGGCGTCGGTACGTTGCAGACCTTCGACGCGGATATCGCGCACGGTGATCGGCTCGATCGCATGCGAGGCGACCGACAGGCCCAGAATTCCGGCAGAAAACAAGCCAAAGGCGACGCGGCGCGGTGAAAACGGAATGCTGCGGGAAATACGGGTCACGAGATGATTCGCAAAAAGTCGTTGTAGAGCGCGAGCGCGGTTAGGGCAATCACAAAACCGATGCCAACGCGCTGTCCGAGCGCTTCAGCACGCTCCGAAAGGGGCGCTCCCTTGATGGCTTCAAAGAGATGATATAGCAACTGTCCGCCGTCCAGCATGGGCACGGGCAGCAGATTCAGCACGCCGATCGACACGCTGACAATGGCAAGAAAGAGTGCAAACGACACCGCCCCCTGACTGAGCGTTACCCCTGCGCCTTCCGCCATCGTGATCGGGCCTGAAATCTGGCGCAGCGAGATGTCGCCGACCAACATGCCCCACAGCACGCGAACGGTCAGCACCGTCGCGTCCACGCTGCGCTGCAGACCGTCGCCGACGGCGGTGGCGATGCTGCGTTGCCGCGTCACCAGCGCGTCTTGCCCCAAGGTGCCGGGCGCCGCGCCAGTAACGTCGATACGGCCAATGCGGCGGCCGTCGACCAGTTCTGCCCGCGGTAAAACCGTGACGTCCCGCCGGACGCCGCGGCGCTCAACGGTCAAGGCGAGCGAAGTCTCCGGCCCCGCCTGGACCGCCCTCGTCAGTTGATTCCACTGCCGAATGGCGCTCCCGTTCACCGCAACGACGACGTCGCCGACCTGCAAGCCGGCGCGATCCGCCGGTCCGCCGTCAACCACGCGGCCGATAACGGGCGGCTGGTCGAAACTCAAGCCCCAGCCAGCCAGCCGGTTGCCGATTCCGTCCGGCGTCAAAGATTGATCTTTCTGCCGCTGCAGCAACAGACTCCGCTCGACGCCACCATCGTCGACCACCAGCGTCAGTTGATTGTCGAAGACATGCACCAACAGTTGCCAGCGGATGTCTCCCCAGTGCGCCACGTCGCGATCGTCGATCTGCGTAATACGCATACCGCCACGGACGCCCGCTGCGTAAGCGGGGGTGTCAGGATCGGGTGCGGCAACCAGCGGCGCCAGACCGCGATCGGGCACTGCCAGCGCAGCCGCATAAAGGAAGAAGGCGAGCAGGAAGTTGGCGATCGGACCGGCCGCAACGATAGTTGACCGTTTCCACAGCGGCTGCCGGTCGAAGGCTTCCGTCCAATCCGAATGCACCGCCACCGGCTCCGGATCTCGCGTGTCGAGCATGCGAACGTAGCCGCCCAGCGGGAGGGCCGAAACGGCGAATTCTGTCCCCGCGAAGATGCCGCGGCGGCCCGTCCACCGGAACAACACCGGACCGAAACCAACCGAGAAGCGCAACACCCGAACGCCGCACCAGCGCGCGGCCAGATAGTGACCCAATTCGTGAACGGTGACCAAAATCGCCACCGCAAGCAGAAAACCCGCGAGCGAATTTCCGGCCAGCGCCATCAGGCGGCCCTCCGCATCTCGACAATGTCGCCGGCAATCGCGCGCACCTCGCGGTCACGCTCGAACACTGCTTCGATGTGTTGCGGACTGCCGAGGTCGGCCCGCTCCATACTGCCCTCCACAACGGGCACGATGTCGGTATAGCGCAGATTGCCCGAGAGGAACGCAGCCACCGCGACCTCGTTGGCGGCGTTCAACGCCAGACACGCGCCCTGCCCCTGCCGCAGCGCGCTGTACGCCAAATCCAGTGCCGGAAAACGCTGCGGATCGACGTCGAAGAATTCGAGTGCACCGGAACGGCTCAACGACAACCGCGGAATATCGAGCGGCAGTCTCTCGACGTGCGCACCGAGGTTCGCCGCAGCCTGCGCGAGGGCATGTGCAATAGGTACCTGCATGTCCGCTGGACCGAGATGCGCCAGAATCGATCCATCGACAAATTCAACCAGTGCATGCACGGTGCTGGTCGGATGGATCAGCACATGCACATCGGACGCCGGGAGATCGAACAGCAGCGATGCTTCGATCACCTCAAGGCCTTTGTTCATGAGCGTCGCCGAATCCACCGAGATCTTGCGCCCCATCGACCATGTCGGATGCTTGCAGGCCTCGTCCGGCGTGATTGCGGCAAACGAGTCGAGTGCGCGCAAACGGAATGGGCCTCCCGATGCCGTCAAGGTGATCCCGCGCACGCGCGCCTTGTCGCAATGCAATCCGCTTGCGCACTGGTAGGCGGCATTGTGTTCGCTGTCGATTGGCAACACCCGGGCGCCTGAACGACGCGCCTCGTCCAGCAGCAGGTTGCCCGACGCGACCAGCGCCTCCTTGTTGGCCAGCAGTACCTGCTTGCCAGCGGCAACAGCAGCCCACGTCGAGGGTAATCCCGCGAAGCCCGAGATGCCGGCGACCACCACATCCGCACCCACGCAGGTAGCCGCAGCGCTGGCCGCGTCGCGCCCCGGGAGCACTTCCACATGCGCGTGGTGACGCGACATCGCCGCAGCGAGCGATAGCGCGGCATGCTCGTCGGCAACCGCACAGATCTGGGGTTCGAACTCCGCAATGATCGGCAGCAGCGCCTGCCAGTTGGAGTGAACCGCCACGGCCACGAGCCGAAAGCGGTCACGATGCTGTCGCAGCACGGCAAGCGTACTTGCACCGATTGAGCCCGTCGCCCCAAGCAAGGCAACACCGATCATCTGATCACCATATCGGTTTGACCAGCGAAAGCAGCAAAGTTGCAGTCGGCAACACCGCCAATTGCGCGTCGATACGGTCCAGTACGCCACCATGCCCCGGTAGCAATTGACTCGAATCCTTGACACCGGCCTGCCGCTTCAGCAGAGACTCCCACAGATCGCCCATGACAGCGCAGCAACCGAGCGCGGCGCCAGCCAGCAATGCCATTGCAATCTGAACGGGCGTCTGCGCGAGGTCCAGGTAGACCGCGGACGCAGCCGCCCAAAGCGATGCGGCAACGACGCCGCCGAGGGCGCCTTCGCGGGTCTTGCCAGGGCTGATGGCCGGCGCCAGTTTGTGGCGGCCAAACGCCCGGCCGACGAAGTAACCCGCGACGTCGGCGACCACCGTCAGCACCACAACTGCGATCAGAAACGCCATGCCCTGACGCTGCAAGAGCACGGCCGACAGCCACGCAGCACCAATCAGGAGCAGCAGCATCGACCGCGTGAAAACCGATGTTGGCGGCAGCCAGCGTTTAGCCAGTTGCAGCGGTACCACCAGCAGCCAGAAGACGACAACGACGAGAAGCACTGCAAAAAGTGCCGACCCGCCACCGGCAGAGCGCTCGAAAACCGTCAGCCATAGTCCACCCAAAACGACGATTGCGCCAAACCAGCCGACGGTTCGCGCGGTCAACGAGGTCTGGCCGCAGAGCCGCTGCCCCTCCCATACCGCGGCCAGACAGAACAACAGCACCAGAGCTGCCCATAGCTGGGACGATCCCGTCAACAGCGTGCCGATCACCAGCACACCCAGCACCAGCGCAGTCACCACCCGGGTCTGCAAATTACTCATTGCGGATCGGTCAGGCCGGCGCGGTGGAGAGTTCGCGAACCTGCTCGCCGGTCTTGCCGAACCGGCGCTCACGGCTGGCGAACCACGTCAGCGCTCGCGCCAGCTCGGCTTCATCGAAGTCCGGCCACAGCGTGTCCGAGAAATAGAGCTCGGTGTAGGCAAGCTGCCACAGCATGAAATTACTCACGCGCCGCTCGCCCCCGGTCCGGATGAAGAGATCGGGGTCGGGCTGCCCGGCAAACGACAGCCATTGCGCAAACGCCGTGGGTTCGCCGATCGCCGCCGCCTTGGTAACCGCCTGCTCGATATCCCACCGGCCACCATAGTTGACGGCAACGTTCAGACAAAGGCGCGTGTTGGCCGCCGTCAGCGCCTCGGCCTCCGCGATCAGGGCTCGCGTTTCGGTGCCCAGCGCGGACGTATCGCCAACCACGCGGAAACGGACGCCGTTACTGTGCAGCTTCTGTACCTCCTCGCGCAGGGCGCGGAGAAACAGATCCATCAGGAACGAGACTTCGTCCGCAGGTCGCTGCCAGTTCTCGCTGCTGAAAGCAAACACAGTCAGCACTTCGACGCCGCGTTCACTGCCGCCGCGGATCAAGCCACGGACCGCCTCCACGCCCTGCTTGTGTCCGGCGACGCGCGGCAGAAAGCGCTTCTGTGCCCAGCGTCCGTTGCCGTCCATCACCACGGCGATATGGCGCGGTACCGGATTTGCGGACATGGGAGGAGGCTTCGCGCGAAAAATGGTGGTGACCCGGGTGATGCCTATACCGACAGCAGCTCGGCTTCCTTCGCGGTGAACTGTTTGTCGACTTCGGCAATGGTCTTGTCGGTCAGTTTCTGCACGTCATCCTGCGCGCGACGCTCTTCGTCTTCCGAAATCGTCTTTGCCTTGAGCGCGTCCTTGAGGGCATTGTTGGCATCACGGCGAACGTTGCGGATGGCGACACGCGCATCCTCCGCCTCGCCTTTGACCAGCTTGACCAGCTCCTTGCGCCGCTCCTCGCTCATCATCGGCATCGGCACGCGGATGATGTCGCTGTTCACCGACGGGTTGAGGCCGAGGTCCGCCTCACGAATCGCCTTCTCGATGACCTGAATCATCTTCTTTTCGTAGGGCTGCACGCCGATGGTGCGGGCGTCGAGCAGCGTCACGCTGGCAACGCCGTTGATTGGCGTCATTGCGCCGTAATAGTCGACCTGCACCATGTCGAGCATGCCGGCATGGGCACGCCCGGTGCGCACCTTCGCAAAATTGTTCTTCAGCGCTTCCAGCGCCTTGCTCATCTTCTGTTCGGCGGTCTTCTTGGTGTCTGCAATCATTTCTGGTTCTCTCTCAGCAAACTACGGTGGTGCCTTCGTCCTCACCGAGAATCACGCGCTTCAGCGCGCCCGGCTTGAAGATACTGAACACGTTGAGTCGCAACTGCTGGTCGCGGCACAGCGCGAGCGCGGTGGCGTCCATCACTTTCAGGTTCTTGACGATTGCCTCGTCGAATGTCAGCGAGCTGTAGCGTGTCGCAGTGGCGTCTTTCATCGGGTCCGCCGTGTACACACCGTCAACTTTGGTCGCTTTCAGGACCAGGTCGGCGTTGATCTCGCGTCCGCGCAGCGCCGCACCCGTATCGGTGGTGAAGAACGGGTTGCCGGTGCCCGCAGCAAAAATGACGACCTTGCCCTCTTCGAGGTGGCGCAACGCCCGGCCGCGAATATAGGGTTCGGCGACGGCGTCGACGCGCAACGCGGACTGCACGCGCGCTTCGACACCGGCCCGGCGCAGCGCATCGCCCAGCGCCAGCGCATTCATGATGGTGGCCAGCATGCCCATGTAATCCGCCGTGGCGCGGTCCATGCCGACCGCGCTGGGGGCGATGCCGCGAAAGATATTGCCGCCGCCGATCACCACGCCGATCTGCACGCCCATGGCGGACACTTCCTTGATCTCGGCAACGATGCGGTCGATCACCTGCGGATTGATGCCGTAGGCATCCTCACCCATCAGGGCTTCGCCGGAAAGTTTCAGGAGGATGCGTTTGTAGGCTGGCTTGGCGTCGGGCATAACTCGTAAGTTTATCGCGTGGGCACTATTGCCGCGAGCGTTCTGGCAGATATGAAAAACGGCCCCGAAGGGCCGTTCTGGCGAATGCGTGACAGAAGGGGCTTACAGGCCCTTGGCCGCCGCCGCGACTTCCGCCGCGTAGTCCACGACCTTTTTTTCGATGCCTTCGCCGACGACATAAAGCTGGAAGCTCTTGATCGTGGTGTTGGCGGCTTTGAGGACTTTTTCGACCGTTTGCTCGGGATCCTTCACGAACGGCTGGCCGAGCAGCGTGACTTCGGCCAGGTATTTATTGATGCGTCCCTCGACCATCTTGGCGATGATGTCGACCGGCTTGCCCGATTCCGCAGCCTGCGCCGCGAAAATCTTGCGCTCGTTTTCGATCAGCTCGGCCGGCACCTCGTCTTTCGACACGCAGACGGCGCGGGTCGACGCCACCGACGCGGCCAGATGCATGGCTACGTCGCGTGCGATGTCGCCGTTGCCTTCGTAGGCCACCAGCACGCCGATGCGACCACCGCCGTGCACGTAGCTGGCCACCTTGCCACCGGCGACGCGCACGAAACGACGCGCGTTCATGTTCTCGCCGACCTTCTGCACGAGCGCGGCGCGCTTTGTTTCGGCTGGCTCACCATCGATGGTGGTCGCCATCAGTGCGGCAATATCCGCCGGGTTGTTGTCGGCCACGCTTCTGGCAAGCGCGCCGGCCATCGCCAGCACGTCAACGTTACGCGCAGCGAAGTCGGTTTCGCAGTTGAACTCGACCAGTGCACCAACCGACGCGTCCGGTGCCACGTAGACGCCGATGGTCCCTTCTGCGGCCTGGCGCGAAGCGGCTTTCGAAGCCTTGGCGCCGGATTTGATGCGCAGCAGTTCTTCGGCCTTTTTGATGTCGCCGTCGGTTTCGGTGAGCGCCTTCTTGCACTCCATCATGCCGAGACCGGTCATTTCACGAAGCTCTTTGACGAGCGATGCAGAGATTTCTGCCATGTGCTTCTCCGAATGGGCGCACCCGGCGGGCCGGGTACGCGGAATTGGGTCATTGGAACGGCGAACGGATGCCGGTCGCCGCCGTAATCGCTACCTTGGGCGGCTCGCGGCAATGACCGCGTGCACGCCATCGGGATTACTGTTTGGCTTCGAGGTCAGCCGGATCGACTTCGACGAATTCTTCCGTCTGCGTCTTGACGATTTCCTGCACCGCCTGCGACTTGCCTTCGAGGATCGCGTCGGCCACGCCGCGGGCATACAGGCGGATCGCCTTGCTCGAGTCGTCATTGCCCGGGATCACGTAGTCCACGCCGTCCGGGGTATGGTTGGTATCGACCACGCCGACCACCGGGATGCCAAGCTTGTTGGCTTCCTGCACGGCGATCTTCTGGTAGCCGACGTCGATGATGAACAGCGCATCGGGCAGCGAAACCATATCCTTGATGCCGCCCATCGACGTCATCAGCTTGTCGAATTCGCGCTTGAGCGTCAGCGCTTCGCGCTTCGACATGCGATCGAACGTACCATCGTTCTGCATGGTCTCCAGCTCTTTCAGACGCTTGAGCGAACCCTTGATGGTCTTGAAGTTCGACATCATGCCGCCGAGCCAGCGGTTGTCGACATAGGGCATGCCGGCGCGTTGCGCTTCTTCGGCGATGATTTCGCGGGCCTGACGCTTGGTGGCGACGAACAGGATGGTGCCGCGGTTCGCCGCCAGACGGCGAACGTAGGTCATGGCGTCGTTGTACTTCTCCATCGTCTTCTCGAGGTTGACGATGTGAATCTTGTTGCGGGCACCGAAAATGTACGGTGCCATCTTCGGGTTCCAGAAACGCGTTTGGTGGCCGAAATGAACACCGGCCTCCAGCATCTGGCGCATGGTTGCGGACATGAGTGTCTCCTGGTGGGTTATGCCTCCACTCGTCTGTAGCGGCAAGCCGACGCGGCATCACGGCCGGCGGCTTGATCCGCACCCATCAGTCCCAATGTGCCTGAACAGGTTCAGACAGCCGGGCCTTGCGAGTGTGTGGATTCCAGCCCGAATACCCTGTTCGACACCCTGCCGCACAGTCGGTTTTCTGGCCTAGCCCGCTATTATAGCCCAAAAATCAGGCATTTGCGATTCACCCATGCCCTTTCGCTCACCCGACCACACCGTGGTCCGCTTCAGCGGCCCCGATGCGACCACATTTCTGCAGTCGCAACTGACCAACGACGTTGCCGCGCTCGCGGCAGGTCAATGGCAGTGGCAAGGCTATTGCACGGCCAAAGGACGCGTGCTGGCCACATTTGCGCTGGCCTGCGTCGCAAGAGACAGCTTTGAGGCGATCGTTCCCACCTCTACCGCCACGGCATTGATCAAGCGATTGACGATGTACCGCCTGCGCAGCAAGCTCACGCTCGAAGCAGCGGCAGATCGCGTCGCCGTATTCGCCTTTGCCGGAGAGCCGCTGCCGGGTGGCTCCTCGCTGCCGTTGTCCGACGGTCGCTGCATGGTCGTCGCCGATGCGACCATCTCCGACACCTTGACCGGCACCGACGCGACCGTCGGCCAACGCTGGGCGCTCGCCAATATCGACGCGCGAATTCCGGAAGTCACGGCGGCCACCAGCGAAATGTTTGTACCGCAAATGATAGGCTGGGACACTGTGGAGCCCGGCGGGGGTGTCAGCTTCAGCAAGGGCTGCTACCCCGGTCAGGAAGTTGTCGCCCGCGCGCATTACCGGGGTGCGGTCAAGCGCGGGCTTGAACGCGTCACCCTCCCTGCCATACAGGCCGCGGCAGGCGACGCGATCACCCTGCCGGACGGCCGCGCGGCGGATGTGTGCAACGCCGTTGCCACAGCCACGGGTGACACCGATGCGCTGGTCGTGGTGGCGTTGCGCGACACCTGACGCGTAAAGGCTCGCCGACGCGCTCTACGCGGCACCCATGACCCGATACACCGCACCACCGATGGTTTCGCGCAGCCAGATACGCCAAACGTCGAGCCCGCGCCGCCAGTGGTATTCCCGCCATCTGGCCTCGGCGTGGCTGCGAAAGTCAACCGGATAGGCCGTCACGTTGCAGCCCTGCGCCCGAAACACGGTCAACGCGCGCGGCATGTGGGCCGCTGAGGTCAGCAGCAACCACGGCTCGCGTGCCGCGTCGCCCAGCATGTGGCAGGTGTAGAACGCGTCCTCGCGGGTGTTGCGCGACGTCGTCTGATACAGCGCACGATCCGGGCGAATGCCTACTGCCGTGAAAAACGTTTCGGCGAACACCGCCTCCGGCGTGTCGTTGCCGGCCAGCGAGGCATCGCCGCCGGAGTAAACCAGCCGCATCGCCGGGTGACGCTGCAACAGCCGCAGCGGTTCGAGCAGACGTGCCGCCGCGTCATTGACGCGCAGTTGCCCGTAGCCCCAGCCGTCGTCCCCCACGATCGCACCTCCGAGCACGATGACACCAACGTAGCCGCGAGTGTCGCGAGGCGGCGCATCACCCCCTTCGAGCCCGCGCAACAGCGTGTCGGCGAGGCCGGTCCAGCCCACCAGCGCGCTCAGGCTCGCACAGGCAATCACGCAGTTGCGCGCCAGCCGTGGACGACGCCGCCAGACGATCAACGCGAGCACGAGCAAGCCGAGCAGAAGGCTTTCAGGCTGCACCATCATATTGAACAGACGCGCGACGATGTGCATAGGCGGTCACTCTGCCAGCATTGCCGATCAGCGCCGCTGCATCGCCCGAAAAATCCCGCGAAAAATATCCACTTCCTCGCGCTCCAGACGGGTCCGGTTGAACAGGCGTTTGAGACGCGGGAACAGGCGTTTCGGATTGTCGGGATTGAAAAATCCAACCTCGGTCAGCGCCGTCTCCATGTGCACGAACATGGCGTCGATTTCGCCCTGGGTGGCCAACTGGAATTGCGGCGCGGCATAGCCCGCCGTGGCGCCCGCCGCGACGCGCAGTTCGTAGGCAAACACCTGCACGGCGCTGCCCAGATTGAGCGACGAGTACGCCGGATTGGCCGGAATGAAGGCCAGCGTCTGGCAATGCGCCACTTCGGCATTGGTGAGGCCGCTCATCTCGCAGCCGAACACGATGGCGACGCGTCCCTGCGCGGTGGCCTCGACCAGCGCCTTGCTGGCGCTGCGCGCATCGCTCACTTCGCCGACGAAATCGCGGCCGCGGGCCGAGCTGCCGACCACGTGGACGCAGTCGGCGATGGCGTCCTTGAGACTGGCGAACACGCGCGCAGCGTCGAGCACATCGGTAGCACCCGAGGCGCGGGCGGTCGCGATTTCGCTGGGAAAGACGTCCGGATTGACCAGCCGCAGCTCGCTCAGGCCCATCGTCTTCATGGCGCGCGCCGCGGCGCCTATGTTGCCGGGATGCGAGGTGTGCGAGAGCACCACCACGATCCGCGACAGCGGATCGGGCTGCGCGGCGGGCGCCGCACTAAAATTGCCGGATTCCCCGGAGCCGCTGGCCGCGCTCCGGCTCATGCTCTTTCCATTTTCAGACGCTCTTTCTTACGGATTGCCATGCACCCGATGCTCAACACGGCGGTGAAAGCCGCCCGCGAAGCCGCCGAAATCATTCAATACGGCGCCCGCAACCTCGACCGGCTGACTGTCGACAGCAAGGGGCCGGGCGATTTCGTCAGCGAGATCGACCGCAACGCGGAAGCCGCGATTGTAGAGACCCTGCTCGGCGCCTATCCGAACCACGGCATCATCGCCGAGGAGGGCACCGGCGCCACGCGCGGCAACCCGCAGAGCGATCACATCTGGATCATCGACCCGCTGGACGGCACCACCAATTTCCTGCACGGCATGCCGACCTACTGCGTGTCGATCGCGCTGCAGGTCGAGGGCAAGCTCACCCAGGCGGTGATTTACGACCCCAGCCGCAACGATCTGTTCACCGCCAGCCGCGGCTCGGGCGCCTTCATGAACAACCGCCGTATCCGGGTGTCGAAGACGCTCAAGCTGCGCGACGCGCTGATCGGCACCGGGTTTCCGTTCCGCGACGGCGCCGCGTTCGACGAGTACGTCACCCAGTTTCGCAACCTGATGCCCAAGACCGCCGGGCTGCGCCGTCCGGGCTCGGCCGCGCTCGATCTGGCCTACGTCGCCGCCGGCTTCTACGACGGCTTCTGGGAAATGAAGCTCAACCAGTGGGACATGGCGGCCGGCGCGCTGCTGATCCTCGAAGCGGGCGGCCTGGTCACCGGTATCGACGGCGAAGACACGTACATGGACAGCGGCGCCATCGTCGCCGGCACGCCGAAGATCTTCCCGGAACTGCTGAAAACGCTTCAGCTCAAATCCGTGTAGCGGACGATTACGACTTTGTAGCCCCAACGCGTGCTATATGGTCGTTACAGGCCGATTTTTCATATAGTCGACTATTTGATTTTTCTCGCCATATCGACCGCCAGACGCTCGTTAGCGTCAAAAAGCTATATCTACGGAGTCCCATGGCCGTTCACACGCCGATGATGCAGCAGTACCTGGCGCTCAAGGGCGAGCACCCGGACAAGCTGGTGCTTTATCGCATGGGCGATTTTTACGAGCTGTTCTTTGACGACGCCAAACGCGCCGCCAAACTGCTCGACATCACGCTCACTGCGCGCGGCGAATCCGGCGGCGCGCCGATTCCGATGGCGGGCGTGCCGTTTCACTCGCTCGACGGCTATCTCGCGCGGCTGGTGCGCGCCGGCGAAACGGTGGCCATCGTCGAACAGGTCGGCGTGCCGGGCCTCGTCAAAGGGCCGGTCGAACGCAAGGTGGCGCGCATCGTCACGCCGGGCACGGTCACCGATTCCACGCTGGTCGATCCGCGCCGGGAGACGCTGCTGGCTGCCGTCGCGCTGGACAACACAAGAGCCGGCGTCGCCATCGTCAACGCCGGCAGCGGCACCGTCTCGCTGCGCGATTTACAGCTGAGTGACTTGGCCGCCTATCTCGCGCGCAAGGTGCCGGCCGAAATCGTGCACGCCGAATCGGCTGCGCCGATGCTGCGCAGCATGCTCGGCGCCGACGCCATGTTGCGCGCGCGGCCCGATTACGAATTCACCAGCGTCCGCGCCAGCGACGAGCTGACGCAGGCGCTCGGCACCGCCACGCTGGCCCATCTCGACACCGAGCGGGCGCCGCTCGCGCTCGCCGCCAGTGGCGCGGCGCTCGCCTTCGTGCGCCTGGTCAACGGTGGCGCGCGGTTGCCGGTGTCGACCGTGCACATCGAACTCGCCAGCGAGGCGCTGGAGATGGACGCCGCGACGCTGCGCAATCTCGAAATCGTGCAGACGCTGTCCGGTGCCAGCGAACCGACGCTGCTCTCGCTGCTCGACCGCTGCGAAACCGCCGCCGGCTCGCGCCTGCTGCGCGCGCGCCTGTCCGAACCGCCGCGCGATCCAGCCATCGCGTCCGCCCGCCACGCCGCCGTCGCCTCGCTGGCGCGCGATCAGGCGGTGCCCTTCGCACGGGTGCAGGACGTGCTGCGCGGCCTCTCCGACATCGAGCGCATCGCCAGCCGCATCGCGATGGCCAGCGTGCGCCCGCGCGAGCTGGCGGGCCTGCGCGCCACGCTGGCAACCCTGCCCGCGCTGGGCGATCTGCTCGGCGCGGCCGACAACGAATTGCTTCGCCACCTCCGCGCCACCCTCGCCATCGCGCCCGAGTGGCACGCCCTGCTGGCGCGCGCCATCGCCGACGAGCCCGCACTCGCGGTACGCGACGGCGGCGTGATTGCCAACGGCTACGACGCCGATCTCGACGAACTGCGCGCGATCCAGAACGACAGCGGCGCCTTTCTCGCCGCGATGGAGCAGCGCGAACGCGAGCGCACCGGCATCCCGAATCTGCGCGTCGAATACAACAAGGTTAGCGGCTTCTACATCGAGATCACGCAGAGCTACGTGGCGCAGGTGCCGGTGGAATACAAGCGCCGGCAGACGCTCAAGAACGTCGAGCGCTACATCACGCCCGAGCTGAAGACCTTCGAGGACAAGGCGCTCGCGGCCAACGACCGCGCGTTGGTCGCCGAGAAGCGGCTGTTCGAGGACTTGCTGCAAAAGCTCGCGCCGGCGCTGGATGCGTTGCGCAAGGCCGGCGCGGCGCTGGCCGAACTGGACGTACTCGCCAATTTCGCCGAACGCGCGGAGACGCTGGCGCTGACGAAGCCGGTGTTCACCTCGGTGCCCTGTCTCGAACTCAACGGCGCGCGGCATCCGGTCATCGAATCGCTGGTCGACCAGTTCATTGCGAACGATCTACGGCTCGATAGCCGTCGCTGTTGCGTGATCCTGACCGGCCCGAACATGGGCGGCAAGAGCACCTATATGCGGCAGGCAGCGCTGGCCGTGATCATGGCTTACGCCGGCTGCTTCGTCGCCGCCGCGCAGGCCACCATCGGCCCGATCGACCGCGTGCTGACCCGCATCGGCGCCAGCGACGACCTCGCCTCGGGCCGCTCCACCTTCATGGTCGAAATGACCGAGGCCGCCGCGATCCTGCAGCGCGCCACACCGAATTCGCTGGTGATCGTCGATGAGATTGGTCGCGGCACCTCCACTTTCGACGGCCTCGCGCTCGCCACCGCCATCGCCCGCCGGCTGATCGCCAAGGCGCAAAGCCTGACGCTGTTCGCCACCCACTACTTCGAGTTGACCGAACTGGCCAACGACTTCGCCACCTGCGTCAACCAGCACGTCTCGGTGGTCGAGCACGGCGACCGCGTCGTCTTTCTGCACGAAGTGAAGGCCGGCCCGGCGAGCCGCAGCTACGGGATCGACGTCGCCAAACTCGCCGGCATGCCGGCCGAGGTCATCCGTGACGCGCGTCGCGAGCTGGAGCGGCTGGAGAAGGAACGCACGCACGCGGTGGCGCAAGCGGACCTGTTTGCCACGGCGCCGGCGGCGACCGAACCAGCCAGCGGTGCGACACCGCCACTGCTCGCCGAACTGGCGCAACTCGACGCCGACGATTTGAGTCCGCGCGAAGCGCACGCGAGGCTCGCTGCCTTGATCGAAGCGGCGCGTCGGCTTTAGCGGTTTGACCGCCCTCGATGCCGCTGCGCTGCGTCGAGGCTACGGATCGCAAACAAAAAAAGCGGCCGAAGCCGCTTTCTCTTTGCGTTGAACGCTGCTTACTTCCAGCCCACGCGGTTAACGATTTCCTGCGCCTGACGCTGGTTCTTGCCGAGCGCGATCATGTTGACCGCATCGGCCTTGAAAGTGCCCATCGCATCGAGCGCGGCATTCTTGACCTTGAGCCCGCTGACGATCGGCCATTCGTTGTTGCCGTTGGCAAAGTAACCCTGCGCCTCGTCGCTCACGAGGTACTCCATGAACTTGATCGCGTTTTCCTTGTTGGGCGCGTACTTGAGCACGCCGCCGCCCGACACGTTCATGTGCACGCCGCGACCGTTGCTGTTCGGCCACACCACCCGCACGCGCTCCATCGCGGCGCGGTCTTCGGGCTTGTCGGACTTGATCATGCGCGCGATGTAGTACGTGTTCGACAGCGCAATGGCGCATTCGCCGGCCGCCACCGCCTTGATCTGGTCGGTGTCGCCGCCCTTGGGCTGCCGCGCCAGATTGGCGACGACGCCTTTGGCCCATGCCTCCGCCTTCTCGGCACCATCGTGCTCGATGATCGACGACAGCAGCGACAGCATGTAGACGTGCGAGCCGGAGCGGGTGCAGATCTGCCCTTTCCACTTTGCATCGGCGAGGTCTTCGTAGGTGGTGATATCACCGGCCTTGACCTTCAGTTTGTCCACCACCATCACCCGCGCCCGCGTCGACAACCCGTACCACGTGTTGCTGGCGAGGCGGTACGCCGCCGGAATGCGTTCGTTGAGCACCTTCGACTGGATCGGCGCAAAGACCCCTTCCTGATCGGCAAGCCACAGCCGTCCCGCATCGACGGTCAGGAACACATCGGCCGGGGAGTTGGCGCCCTCGCTCTTGATCCGCTGCAGCAACTGGTCCTCGCCGCCTTCCAGGCGGTTGACCTTGATCCCGGTCGTTCTGGTGAAATTGTTGTAGAGCGCCTCGTCGGTACTGTAATGTCGCGCCGAGTAAAGATTGATCACCTTGTCCTGGGCCTGCGCGCCATAGACGGCAATCAACGTCGAAATGGCCGCCACACAAAACGAGCGCAACCGGATGCTTGGGGTCTGGAATATCATGGTATCTGCCTGCAGGTGACTGTCGTCATCGCCGCCGTGCCCGCATGCAACAGGCACTGGCCGCAATCGGGGACAGCATTTTCGTAAACGCGAATAATTCTCAAATGCTACCACAATGCGAACCATTCTCGTTTGAACACATTGACCGGCATCAAAGATCGGCATGATTTCGGCCGTGGGACAATGGCTGCGCGATCCGCGCCACGCATGAGATGAATCCCACCATCATTCACGCCCTGCACGACTGGCCCTTCGCGGTCTGGCTGCGATCGGCGCCGCTGGTCTATCCGGCACTCGAAACGCTGCACATCGTCGCCATCGCGATCACCTTCGGCTCGCTCTGGCTGGTCGACCTGCGCCTGTTGCGTGTGCACCTGTTCGGCCCCGGGAACATCGACGCGCGCACGCTGGCGCGCGCCGCGCTACCGTGGACGCTGATCGGCTTCACGTTCGCGGCGATCGCGGGCAGCCTGATGTTTCTAGCCCGCGCGAGCGACTTCATCGGCAACAGTGTCTTCCTGATCAAGATGCTGCTGCTGTTCACTGCCGGCACCAATGCTGCGATCCTGCACAGCCGCGGCCCGCTCGATCCGGCGAGCGCGATGACCCGTGTACAGGCGCTCTTCTCGATCCTGCTGTGGATCGCTATCATCGTCTGCGGCCGCTGGATTGCCTACGTGTGATCCGCCGCCACTGCCAGACAAGGAGTCCTCATGTTGCGCAAACTCATTCCCGCGCTAGGCACCGCCGCCGCACTGGTCGCCACCGCGGCACTGGCCCACCACGGCTGGAGCAGCTTCGACGAGACCAGGCCGATCTATCTCGAAGGCGTGGTCAAGCAAGTCAAATGGCAGAACCCGCATGCCGAGGTGATGCTTGAAGTAAATGGCGCCGCGGCGCCCGCCGCAATCTCGCGCTTCGCGGTGCCCAGGCAGTCGGCCAGCGTCGACGCCGTGACCATCCTCGGGACGGCGAAGCCGCCGACGCGCAAGGACAAGGTCTGGGAGATCGAATTCGCGCCGATCACGCGCATGGACGCCTGGAAGGTCACCGCGCCCAAGGTAGGCGACAAGCTCGCAGTCGTCGGCTACACCTTCAAGGACGAGAAGGGCGAGCCCACGCTGCGCGTCGAATTCATTGTCGGCAACGGCAAGGTCACGCCGCTGCGCTCCTCGCCGGTCTAGCGCTGCCGGCGCCTGGGCGCCGGAGCACAGGCAACCAACCGCCGCGTTATCCCGCCTTGGCCGGCGAAACCGCCATGTGCGCCTCGGTGACATCGATCACCGCCTCGGGATCTTCATCGGCAGCAACCGATCCGGGGCCGTGATCGAGCTGGCGCTTGAGCATCGCGGTATCGAGGTCGCCCGTCCAGCGGGCAACGACAATCGTCGCCACGCCGTTGCCGATCAAATTGGTCAGGGCCCGCGCCTCCGACATGAAGCGATCGATGCCAAGAATCAGCGCCAGTCCCGCGACCGGCACGCCGCCCACCGCTGACAGTGTTGCCGCCAGGACGATAAAGCCGCTGCCGGTGACGCCGGCTGCACCTTTCGACGTCAAGAGCAGCACCGCCAGCAAAGTCAGTTGCTGCGTCAGCGTCATCGGCGTGTTGGTCGCCTGCGCAATGAACACCGCGGCCATCGTCAGATAGATCGAGGTGCCGTCGAGGTTGAACGAATAACCGGTGGGAATCACCAGCCCGACGGTCGACTTCTTCGCACCCAGCGTCTCCATCTTGGCCATCATGCGCGGCAGCACCGACTCCGACGACGAGGTGCCGAGCACAATCAGCAGCTCTTCCTTGATGTACTTGATGAATTTCCAGATCGAGAACCCGTTGAACCGCGCAATGAGGCCCAGTACGACGAAGATGAAGATCAGGCAGGTCGCGTAGAACGTGCCCATCAGCCAGGCGAGCGAGGTCAGCGAGCCGAGGCCGTATTTGCCAATGGTGAACGCCATCGCGCCGAAGGCACCGATCGGCGCCAGCTTCATGATGAAACCGACGATGGCGAACAGCACGTGCGAGGTCTTCTCGATCATATCGAACACCAGCGTGCCGCGGCCACCGAAGCGATGCAGCGCGAAGCCGAACAGCATCGCAAACAGCAGCACCTGCAGCATTTCGCCCTTGGCAAACGCGTCAACCACTGTCGTCGGGATCACCGATAGCAGGAAGTCCACCGTGCCCTGCATCTTGCCCGGCCCGGTGTAGGCCGCGATGCCCTTGGTGTCCAGCGATTTCGGGTCGATATTCATGCCGGTGCCAGGCTGCACGAAATTGACGATCAGCAAGCCGAC
This sequence comes from Betaproteobacteria bacterium, assembly GCA_027492485.1. Classification (GTDB taxonomy): domain Bacteria; phylum Pseudomonadota; class Gammaproteobacteria; order Burkholderiales; family Casimicrobiaceae; genus Casimicrobium. The sequence continues at coordinate 293,997 of JAPUER010000079.1, read as the reverse complement.
GATCAGGGCGATGGTGCTCACGATCTCGAAGTACAGCAGCGCAAGACCACCGGTCTTGCCGACCTTCTTCATGTCCTCCATGCCCGCGATGCCGACCACCACGGTGCAGAAGATGATCGGCGCGATGATCATCTTGATCAGTTTGATGAAGCCGTCGCCCAGCGGTTTCATCGCCTCGCCGGATTCGGGCGCGAAATGACCGAGCGCGACACCAAGCAGGATGGCAACGATGACCTGAAAATACAGCGAGTGATAGAGCGGTTTGCGTTCGGCAACCGGGCCTGGTTCCATGTCCATCCTCCTCCGAAAGCCGCGAGGCTAGCGAGACTTGCCGTCAGGCTGCTTTCGCCGCCGGAATCATCTGAAGGGCTGACGTCGTATGACGCGGCTTGGCACAGAAGCAGCGCAGCGCTGCCGCACGGTCCTGGGCTCCCAAGTGGCTGCGAGCGCGTTGCTATCGCCGGAAAGGCCTTGACGCAGATTCGCGCAGATTTCACGCAGATTGCCGCGGATTTTCGGTCGAGGTCAGATCGGCGCGATACGCCACCACGCATTCGTGTCGCCAGTCGTCGCGCGCAAGGCTGAAAAGAAATCTGCGCAAATCTGCGTGAAATCAGCGGTAATCTGCGTCAAAGACAAAGCGCCGGCACAACGCCTCTTTATGGCTCGCGGCGCCCGATAAAATCCTTTGCTTGATCCACCGAGTTATCGCGTGAGGCGGCGCCTCTCGCGAGGTTTTGCTTTGCCTGTTACTTCGCAAACATCGCTGTTACCCCCTGTTCCACGTCCCGGCGAACGAGCCCAGTGTGCGCGCCCGCCCGGTGCCGCGACCGCGCTCGCGCTCGTGCGGCTCGCGCAGTCGCTGCGCGTGGCGAAGCGCACGCTGATCGTCGCCTGCGCCGATGCGCAAGACGTGCATCAGCTCGCGCTCGAGATCGCGTGGTTCGATCCGGCGCTGCGCGTGCGCGAGTTCTCCGACTGGGAGACGCTGCCTTACGATCATTTCTCGCCGCATCCCGATCTCGTGAGCGATCGCCTGCAGGCGCTCTATGCGCTTGCCAACAACGCCTGCGACGTGATGCTGGTGGCCGCGACGACGGCGACGCAAAAACTTTCGCCGCGCAGCTATGTCGCGGCGCGCACCTTCGCGCTGAAGAAGGGCCAGCGACTCGACGTCGATCGCCTGCGCCAGCAGATGACGCTGGGCGGCTATACGCACGTCAATCAGGTCGTCTCACAGGGCGAATTCGCGGTGCGCGGCGGCATCATCGACATTTTTCCGACTGGCGGTACGCTGCCCGTGCGACTCGACCTGTTCGACGACGAGATCGAGTCGATCAAGACCTTCGAGCCGGACAGCCAGCGCACCCTCTATCCGGTCAACGAACTCTCGCTGCTGCCCGCACGTGAGTTTCCGACCGACGAGGCGGGCCGCACGCTGTTCCGGCAACGCTTCCGCGAAGTGTTCGAGGGCGATCCCTCGCGCGCCGTCGCCTACAAGGACGTCTCGAACGGCATCTTTCCGGGCGGCATCGAGTTCTACCTGCCGCTCTTCTTCGACGCCGCCGAGACCTTGTTCGATCATGCGCCGGCCGACGCCGTGTTCGTGCTGCTCGGTGACCTCCACGCGACCCTGGGCGACTTCGAGCGCGAGACGCGCGAGCGCTGGGGCCTGTTGCGTGGCGACAGCGCGCGCCCATTGCTGGAGCCCGTCGAGCTTTACCTTGGTCGTGACGACTTCCTGCATGAACTGAAGCGCTATTCGCGCTATGAGCTGCGCACGCTAACTCCCTCCCCCCGCGTGGGGGAGGGCGGGGGAGAGGGGGTGGTTGCTGACGCGTCAACGTCGGGCAACCCGAGCCAGCATCCCCCTCTCCCTAACCCTCCCCCACCGGGGGGGAGGGAACCGGGCGCCCGCTCCGTACCGCCGCTCGAGATCGACCGCCGGCTCGCGCGTCCGCTCGGTCAGCTCGCCGACTTTCTGGCCAACGCAACGCAAAACGGTGGTCGCGTGCTGCTCTGCGCCGAGAGCGCGGGCCGCCTGCAGACCCTGCAGGAGATGTTCGTCGAACACGGCTTGACGCCGCACAAGGTCGACGACTATGCGGGCTTTGACGCCGCGAGCGAACCGTTCTGCGTCGCCGCTGCGCCGCTGTTCGCAGGCAGCATCGTGGTCGCCGAGAAGCGCTCGTTCGTCACCGAGGCCGAGCTCTATCCGAGCACCACGCGCTCGGCGCGGCGCAAGCGTGCGAAGACGACCAATGTCGACAGCATGCTCAAGGACCTCTCCGAGGTCCGCGTCGGCGATCCCGTCGTGCACGAGGAACACGGCATCGGCCGCTATCTGGGTCTGGTCTCGCTCGACCTCGGCGATGGGCCGACCGAATTCCTGCATCTCGAGTACGCGAATCAGGCCAAGCTCTATGTGCCGGTGTCGAACCTGCACCTGATCTCGCGCTACAGCGGCACCTCGCCCGAACATGCGCCGCTGCACACGCTGGGCTCGGGCCAGTGGGAGAAGGCCAAGAAGAAGGCCGCGCAGCAGGCGCGCGACACGGCGGCCGAGCTGCTCAACATCTACGCGCAGCGCGCCGCCCGCGTCGGCCACTCGTTCAAGGTCGACTGGAGCGACTACGAAACTTTCGCCTCGGGCTTCGGCTTCGAGGAGACGCCCGACCAGAGCGCCGCGATCCAGGCCGTGATTCAGGATTTGGTTGCCGCCAAGCCGATGGATCGTCTCGTCTGCGGTGACGTCGGCTTCGGCAAGACCGAGGTCGCGCTGCGCGCAGCCTTCGTCGCGCTGATGGGCGGCAAGCAGGTCGCCGTGCTGGTGCCGACGACGCTGCTCGCCGAGCAGCACTACAGCACCTTCAAGGACCGCTTCGCGCCGTGGCCGATCAAGATCGAGGAACTGTCGCGCTTCCGCAGCAGCAAGGAAGCGCGCGCCACGCTCGACGGCCTTGCCGAGGGCAAGGTCGATCTGGTGATCGGCACCCACAAGCTGATCCAGCCCGACATCCGGTTCAAGAACCTCGGCCTGGTGATCATCGACGAGGAGCACCGCTTCGGCGTGCGCCAGAAGGAGCAGCTGAAGAAACTGCGTGCCGAGGTCGACGTGCTGACGCTGACCGCGACGCCGATCCCGCGCACGCTGGCGATGAGCCTCGAAGGCATCCGCGACTTCAGCGTGATCGCGACGGCGCCGCAGAAGCGGCTGGCGATCAAGACCTTCGTGGCCAAGGGCGGCGACGGCATCATCCGCGAGGCGATCCTGCGCGAGCTAAAGCGCGGCGGCCAGGTGTACTTTTTGCACAACGAGATCGAGACCATCGAGAACATGCGCGAGCGGCTCGAGGCCATCGTGCCCGAGGCACGCGTGCGCGTGGGCCACGGCCAGATGGGCGCGCACGAGCTAGAAAGCGTGATGCGCGACTTCTACCAGCAGCGCTTCCAGATCCTGCTCTGCTCGACCATCATCGAGACCGGTATCGACGTCGCCAACGCCAACACCATACTGATCAACCGTGCCGACAAGTTCGGCCTCGCGCAACTGCACCAGTTGCGCGGCCGCGTCGGCCGCTCGCATCATCAGGCCTACGCTTACCTGCTGATCCCCGACGAAGATGCGATCACGGCCGATGCCAAAAAGCGGCTGGAGGCGATCACCCAGCTGGAAGACCTTGGCGCCGGTTTCTATCTGTCGATGCACGACCTCGAAATCCGCGGCGCTGGCGAGGTGCTCGGCGATAACCAGTCGGGCGAGATGCAGGAGATCGGTTTTTCACTGTACAGCGAGATGTTGAATCAGGCCGTGCGTGCACTCAAGGCGGGCCGCGAGCCCGATCTCGACGAGCCGCTGGGTGTGACGACCGAGGTCAATCTGCACACGCCCGCTCTGCTGCCCGATGACTATTGCCCCGGCGTGCATGAACGGCTGGTGATCTACAAGCGGCTCGCCAACTGCGAGAGCGAGGACGCGCTCGACGACCTCAAGGAAGAACTGATCGACCGCTTCGGCCTGTTGCCGCCGCCCACCGAATCACTGCTCGCGGCGCACCAGTTGCGCATCGCCGGCAAGTCGCTGGGCGTCAAAAAGATCGACAGCGCGCCCGAGCGCACCATCATCAGCTTCAAGCCAAAACCCTCGTTCGAGCCGATCAAACTGATCCAGCTGATCCAGAAAGACGGCCGCTACCGCCTGCACGGCCAGGACAAGGTGAAGATCGAACGCCCCGTGCCCGCGCTCAACGAACGTGCGCGCATGGTGCGTGAGTTCTTTCACGCGCTGCGCTGAACGCACGGCGGTCGGCGCGCTTCACCGGCAGTATTAATAAACGCGACGTTTGCTGATACGCTCGCCGCGCGGAGCGGCCACAAGTACGCTGCTGCTATCTCGTTGTTGATCCATGACGGGTCGGGGGAACGCGATGATCATTTGGGGAGCAATCTGGGGCGCGATACTGGGCATCATCCTGCCCCGCCATGAAGATGCCTGGACGCTGGTTGCCGGCGGCGTGATCGGTGCCCTGGTCGGGCTCACGCTGCGCAAGTCGGTACGCAGCGAGTTTGCGCGGTTGGCTGAGGCGCAGTTGACCGCGCAAAAAAGCGCGCGGACAGCGGCATCGGCGCTTGCGAGTGGCGCAACAAAAACTTCGACGGTCGCACCTGTCACGAGCGACGTGGCCGCGTCAGAAAACCTGCCAGCGGTGGGCACGGCTGCGCGGAGCGCTGCGGCCCCCGTCACAGTGCAAGCGGACACGACGGCGCCAACGCTGGCACCGCCCGCCACGCACCCCGTCGATTTGGCGCCGCCGGTGACCGCCAGCGCGTCTGCTGCAACCGCCGCACCGATCCCGCAACCGCTCGGACCGGACCTGTCGCGCGAACCCGACGCCATCGAGAAACTGGTGGGTCGCGCGAAAGCCTGGCTGTTCGGCGGCAACACGGTGGCGCGCGTCGGCGCCATCGTGCTGTTCATCGGCCTCTCGTTCCTGGCGAAGTGGGCGGCCGACAACGCCCTGTTCCCGCCGGAGATGCGGCTGGCGACCGTTGGCATCGCCGGCATTGTGCTGCTGCTGCAAGGCTTTCGCGTCAGCCGCCGGGCCAGCGGCGAGGGAGACGATGGGCAACGGCACGGCAACTACGGTTACCTGCTGCAGGGCGCCGGCGTCGCGGTGCTCTACCTGACCATCTTCGCGGCGTTCAAGCTCTACGCGATGATCCCGGCGTTGGCGGCGTTCGTGCTGATGGCGCTGGTCTGCGCGCTGTCGACGTTGCTGGCGCTGCTGGCCGACCGCCAGATGCTCGCCTTCGCCGGTTTTGCCGGCGCCTTCGCGACACCGATACTGCTGTCCACCGGCAGCGGCAGCCACGTTGCACTGTTCAGCTACTACCTGCTGCTCAACGTCGCCATCGGCATCGTTGCCTGGCTGCGTGCGTGGCGTGCGCTAAATCTGCTGGGCTTCTTCGCCACCTTCGGCGTGGCGACGTTGTGGGGTGCGCTCAAGTATGCGCCGGAGAACTACGCCAGCACACAGCCGTTCCTGATTGCCTTCTTCGTCATCTACGTGCTGATCGGGCTTTTCTACGCGCTGCGCCATGCCGGTGAAGGCAATCGCGTGCTCGATGGCATCGTGATTTTCGGCACACCCATCGTCAGCTTCCTGCTGCAGACGCAACTGGTCGAGCACTTCGAGTACGGCGCCGCCATTTCGGCGGTGGTCGCCAGCGCGGTCTATCTGCTGCTGGCACTGTTCGTGCGCGGACGCGCAACCGCAAGCGGCGATCCGGTGGCGCAGTGGCTGACGCAGAGCTACGCCGCGCTGGCGCTGGTGTTCGCCACGCTCGCCGTGCCGCTGGCCGTCGACGGCCGCCTCACTGCGGCGATCTGGGCCATCGAAGGCGCCGGCGTGTTCTGGCTGGCAACGCGGCAGAACAGCCTGATCGGGCAATTGTTCGGCGTCGCCATGCAATTGCTCGCCGCCAGTGCCTTCATCAACGGTTTCGCGCTGGTCGGCAACACGCTGGCGCACGCGCTGCCGTTCGCCAACGCGGATTTTGTCGGCCACCTGATGCTGGCGCTGGGCGGCCTCTCGATCTCGTGGTGGTCGCACGGCCTGCTGTCGACCGTGGTCGACTCGGTGGCGACGGACGACGACGATGCGAAGGCCCGCGCCGGCAACCGGAAACTGCTCTGGCAGGCAGCACATGCACTGTTGTTCGTCGCCGGTTTCGGCTGGCTGGTCAGCGGCTTCTGGGGCGAGGTCGGCCGCGTTTTGCCGGGTCAGCCCGACCACATCAAACTCGCGTGGTGGACGCTGAGCTTCATGCTGCTGGCGTTGCTCGCCTGGGTGGCCTGGCGCCGCAGTGGCTGGCGCGCCGCCCGCTATCCCGCTATCGTCACCGCGCCGTTCCTGCTGCTGGCGGTGATTGCCAATCTGTTGTTCGACCGCTCGCACCTGCTGTTCAACGTGCTCCTGTGGCCGACCTGTCTGCTGCTGCATCTGTTCATGCTGCGCGGCGTCGACGACGATCGCCCGCGCCGCTGGTGGCCCGTCGTGCACGTCGGCAATGTGCTGCTGATGATACTGATGGCTGCCACCATTCTCGACCGCGCCATCGATCTCGGCCAACTGCGCGGCACCGACTGGGCCGCCGGCATCCTGCTCGCCGCCTGTACCGTGCTGCTGCTCGGGCTGGCATCGTCGCCGGCATGGGCTGCGGCGCCAGCCGGCTGGCCGCTGGATCGCTTTCAGCGGCAATACGCGTTGCAGGCCGGCGGCGGTGTCGCGCTGCTGGCGCTGGCCGGCGCCCTGGTCGTGGCCTGCACGGCGCCGGGCAACGCGGCGCCGTTGCCCTACCTCCCGCTGCTCAACCCGGTGGACCTGATCGTCGCGCTGGCGCTTGCCGGCGTTGCGCTGTGGCTGCGGCGGGCGCGCGACTCGTCGCTGCTGGCCGGGCGCTCGTGGCTGCGCACGGCGCTGCCGGTGGGTGTGCTGGCGTTCGCCGCCTTCGTCGCGCTGAACACCGTGTGGCTGCGTTTCGCCCATCACTTCCGCGGCATCGCGTGGAACGCCCATGCGCTGGCCGATTCGTTCTTCGTGCAGGCCGGTTACTCCATGCTGTGGACGCTGCTTGGCGTAACCGCGATGCTGGTTGCGCACCGGCGGCGGCAGCGGACGATCTGGCAGGCCGGCGCCGCACTGCTGGGCCTGACGGTGGTCAAGCTGCTGCTGGTGGACCTGGCCAACTCGGGCGGCGGCGAGCGCATCGTCGCCTTCATCGGGGTCGGCTTGCTGATGGTGGCAGTGGGTTATTTCGCGCCGCTGCCGCCGGCTGCGCCGGCAGCAAATTCGACGCGTCGCGAGCCGACGGAGGCCAGCCATGTCTGATCGCAAACCGCCCGTTTTGTCCATTCGGCACGCCTGCTTCACCGCGCTCGCGCTGATCGTTGCCGCTACACCGGTGGCGAAGGCGCAGTCGCCGCAGGACTTCGCCGCGCAGGCAACGGTGAGCGTGCCCGCCGGCACGCCAATCGCCCGCGTCGCGTTGCCGGCCGCGACCTTCGCCGCGCTACGAACAGCCGACGGCGGTGACCTGCGCATCTTCAATGGCAACGGGCAGTTGCTGCCCCACGCGCTGATCAATGCCGCCGCGCAGCCGGTGACGCGCCCGGATGCCGCCGGCCAACGCATCGCGGCGTTGCCGATTCACAGCGAATCGGCCGGCGCCGGCGGCAATGCGCCGACGCTGCGCATCATCGAAGGTCCGCAGCGTCGCGTTATCGAGTATTCGGCAAACGATGCGTCCGGCCGTACAAGCGCAACAACAGCGGCGCCGGAAATTCGCGGCTGGCTGTTCGATACGCGCGGCAACGACAGCGAACTGCGCGCCGTGGAGCTGGAGGGCGCGCTGCCCGCCGCCACCATCGTCAAGGTCACGCTGGCGGCCAGCAGCGATCTGAAATCGTGGCGCGTGCTCGCCGGCGATGCGCCAGTCTTCGAATTTCCCGCTGTCGACGCCAGCGTCGGCCCGGGGCCGAGCAACCGGCGCATCAATCTGCCCTCGGGCACCCGCCTGAAAGACCAGTACCTGCGGCTGACCTGGTCGGGCGCCGGCAGCGCGCCGCTGCCGGTGACGGCGTTGCGCACCGTCGCTATCGGCGATGTTGCTGTGGTGCCGCCGGTGGTGGTCGATCTCGGCGCCCCGGCGTCGAGCAGCGACGAGGCCGCGCAATGGACGCTGCCGTCGGCGTATCGGGCGCAGGCTCTGCGCCTGTCGACCAGCGCCGACAACGCGCTGATGCCGGTGCGGGTGAGCACGCGGGCGCGGGCCGGCGAGCCCTGGCGGGTGGTCGCCGCCAGCGTGGTGTATCGGCTGACCGGCGCCGACGGCGTCGCCAACGTCAATCCGGCGCAGCCGCTTGCGTATCAGCTCGAACGCGAAGTGCGGGTGGAGGCGCAGCCGGGTTACCGGCTGAGCGGCGTGCCGCTGACGCTGGCGCTGGAATATCCGCCGCTGCACGCGCTGTTCGTCGCCACCGGGCCGGGCCCGTTCACCGTCGCCAGCGGCAAGGCCGGGCTGGCCAGCGCCGCGCTGCCGGTGGCGACCGTCATGCCGGGCTACAGGGTCGGCGACGAATACGCGCTGCCGGTGTTGTCGACAGCGGCGCCGGCTATCGCGGCAGCCTCCGGGCAATCCGCCCCCGGCGCGGCGGATGGCAAAGGCCCGGCCATGACGGACTGGATCAACCGCACGACGGTGCTGTGGGGCGTGCTGATTCTGGCGGTGCTGGTGCTCGGCGGACTCGCGCTCAGCCTGCTGCGGGCGCCAGCGAAGCGCTGAGCGCGGCGGTCTTCGTTGTCCGTTGGGAGCAACAGCTTTCTGGCGAAAGCGTTATCCGCTATGGGCTAACAGGCCAAATATCGCCTATATCGACTTTTGGCGAAAACAAGCCCTGCGCCCTTATTGAATAAGGCTTTCACGAAAAAGCCAATACCGCCGGCGAGCGGATCAGACGTCCTCGCCAACCCCGATCGGCGCCGGCGCCTTGAGCAGGATTTGCGCGAACAGGCGCTCGTATGCCGGGTCCGGCGGGTACTTGCCGGTCAGCGGGTCGCGGTTTTCGGCAAATGCGCGGTCGAGCTCGTCCCAGTCGGCCTCGGCCAAATCGCGTTCGGCCGCCGGCAGCACCACGTTTTCTTCCAGCCGCATGTGCTCCATGTAGAACCGGGTGTAGCGCTCGCAGGCGCCCTCGAACGCGCCGCGCCGCGTCTCGCCCATCATCTCCCAGGCGGTGAGCAGATGTTGCAGCTCGCGAATGGCGCTTTCGCCGCGGGCATGGTCGCGGTCGAGCCGTTCGATGGCATCGCGAACTTCGCTCGACACCTCGCGAATCTTCGGGAACAGCAGATCGGTTTCCTTGGTGTGATGCAGCCGCTCCGGGAACTCGTCGATGTAGAACAACATAGCCCGCAGCACCGAGAAAAACGCCTCGGTGTCGCGCTTCGGTCCGCGCTGCACCATCAGCACCAGCGAACGCAACATCGCCGCCAGCGCGGAATGCTCCTCGCGAATGATGCGCAGGCTTTCATGGGTCATGGCGGTGCTCCAGGGCGTCAGAACGATGCGGCGCAGTGTTGCATGACCGGTCGCGCCCGTCCTTGACTTGGGTCACGTCATCGCGCCGCCGCGGCGGCCGCAAATGGCCGCGCCGACGCGTCGTAGCAGCGGGCTCACAGCGGCAGTTCGTAGCGCTCCTTGCCGAGCACCGTGCTCGGCGTGCGCAACGGCACCTGCAGGCGGCCGCTCGCTGCGTCGAACGCGAACGCTTGACCGCTGAACACGTTGCGCTGATCGGCGGGCGCAGCGGCGACGAATGCCGCGAGGCCGGCTTTCGCCACGTTGTTCGCTCGCGCCGCAACGGTCAGCCGCGTGGCGGCGGCGAGATTGCGCAGATCGGCGACGCGAGTGCCGTAGGTGCTGTACATCGGCGCAACAAGCGCTGCCAGCATGCGGCCGATCGGATTGCGTTCAAACAGCAGGCAAACGGCCGGCGCCCACGCCATCGTTGAGCAGTCGAACGGACCGGTCAGCGTTGCCTCCGCTGGCGATGGATCGGCGCGCGCGGCTCGCAGTACCGACTGCTGCGCCCAGCGATTCGCAGTGGCCAGCAGATTAACGGTGTCATTGTGATCGTAGGTCCACGCCGTCATCCGGCACAACGCCTTTTCAACGGCGGACGACTCCATACCAAACGCCAGCGACGCGCAAGGCTGCTCGCGAACACCTTGCCATATGCTGGGCACAAACGCCCACTCGGTATCCATGACCATGCCGATGCGATCCGGCATGCGCTCCAGCGGAGCGAGCGCCGCGATCAACTGCCGCTGCGCAGCGGGCGACAACGATGCCGACGCGGCCACACTCGATTGCACGGCAAGCAGAATTTGCGACTGCGCCGCGACCGAAATCATGGCATCGACCAGGCCGTCGCCGGCGCGCTCAGTCGTCGCGTCAAGAAGCTTTGCCCAGATCGCGATTGCGCCTTCGCGGTCGCCCTGCTCCCAGCGCTGGCGGCCGTCGGCGACTTCCCAGCGCAGCACCTTGAGCAGCGCCTCGTATGGCACCATCAGCGACTCCACCGCCAAGCCGACACGGCGCGGCCCGCCGGACCACGCAGCGTCGACCCGGTTGCGCAGCGTCGAATCGGGCACCGCGTCCCGCAGCGCTTGCCAGTCGCCATTCGCCATCGTTGGCGAGATGTGTAACGTGGACGCCACGGCCGGCATCGGTAGCTGCGACAATCCATTGCGGCAAGCGTTGTGGAGCTGCTCTTCCCGCGCAGCCCAGTCCCGCGACCAGGCATCGAACGCCGCCTTGTCCAGCTTCGACGGCAACGCCGCCCTGCGTTCCTGCCACGCTTGGTTGTTCGCGGAAATCAGGCACTTGCCATAGACCACGGGATCGATGGACTCCGGCGCGCGCAGGCCGTAGGCACGATAGCCGTTCTCGGTGAACGCAGGCAGCGCGGCAGCCTTGGCCTCGAGCGTTTCGGCCAACGGTGAACGAGCAACGGGCGTGGCGGCGTAGTACGCCTGCACGAGGATGACCGCCAGCAGCGGCAGCAGGATCAACGCCAGCAACCCGAACGCAACGCGCTTTAACCATTTCATGCCGTCATGCTATCGGCATAAGCGGGCCTTGACCAGCACATTCGCCCCATACAATCCAGCGCATGAGAAATCCTGCCGACCTACCCGTCACGCTCGCCGACGTGCAGGCCGCCCGCGACAAAATCGCGGGGGCCGTTGCGCATACGCCCTGCCTGCACTCGCGGACGCTGTCCCGCATTTTCAATTGCGAGGTGTGGCTCAAGTTCGAGAACCTGCAGTTCACCGCGAGCTTCAAGGAGCGCGGCGCGCTGAACAAGTTGCTGTCGCTCACCGCCGCGGAAAAGGCACGCGGCGTGATTGCGATGAGCGCCGGCAATCATGCGCAGGGCGTGGCCTATCACGCCGGACGGCTGGGCATCCCCGCGACCATCGTGATGCCGGCTTACACGCCGTTCGTGAAAGTGCGCAACACCGAGGGCCACGGCGCCAAGGTGGTGCTGTATGGCAGCACCCTGGCCGAGGCCTCGCAGCACGCGCGCGATCTGGCGGCGAAGCACAAGTTCGTGTTCGTGCATCCCTTCGACGACCCCTACATCATCGCCGGCCAAGGCACGCTGGCGCTGGAAATGCTGGGAGCCGCGCCGCACCTCGACACGCTGGTGATTCCGGTCGGCGGCGGCGGTTTGCTTGCCGGCTGCGCCGTGGCGGCGCGCGGCGTGCGCCCCGACATCGAGGTGATCGGTGTCGAGTCGACCACCTTCCCGGCGATGGCGCAGCGGCTGCGCGACGAACCGGTGCGAGTGGGCAGCGAAACGATCGCCGAGGGCCTGGCGGTGCGCGACATCGGCGAGATACCGCTGACGATCGCGCGGGCGCTGGTGAAGGACGTGCTGCTGGTCGACGAGTCGACCATCGAGGAAGCCATCGCGCTGCTGATCGAGATCGAGAAAACCGTGACCGAAGGCGCCGGTGCGACCGGCGTTGCCGCGCTGCTGCAACATGGCCATCACTTCGTCGGGAAGAAAGTCGGCATCGTGCTCTGCGGCGGCAATATCGATTCGCGCATCCTCGCCAGCATCCTGATGCGCAACCTCGTGCGCGAGGGTCGCCTGATCCGCATCCGCGTGCGGCTGCCGGATGTCGCCGGCGCGCTGGCCAAGCTGACCAAGGTGGTCGGCGATGCCGGTGCCAACGTGGTCGACGTCGAGCATCAGCGACTGTTCGGCGTGTTCAGCGTCAAATCCACCGAGGTCGAACTGACACTGGAAACCCGCGACCGCACCCACGTCGAACAACTGCTGGCCGAGCTGGATCTGAACGGCTTCGCCGCCAACCTGCTGGGTGCCAGCGAATGACGGCCGTGCTGCCGGAAACCATCGCCTTCATCGAGCGCGACTGGCTCTCGGCCAACCACATCATGTTCCGCGACGGCGATGCGGCGACGCTGGTCGACACCGGCTACGGCAAGTTCAACGACGTCACCATCGGGCACGTCGAGCGCACGCTCGATGGCTGGGGTGGCGCCGCGCTCGAGCGCATCGTCAACACCCACATCCACAGCGATCACATCGGCGGCAACGTCGCGCTGCAGCGCGTCCACCGCGGTTGCAGCATTGCCGTGCCGGCGGAGGAGCAGCAGGCGCTGGTCAACTGGGACGCGCCGGAGCAGATGCTGTCCTACGCCGATCAGCAGGCCGAGCGCTTCGCCTGGGATGAGGTGATCGAGCCGGGCCAGCAGCTCACGCTGGGCGGCGAGGCGTGGCATGCCATCGCCACGCCGGGGCACGACATGGGCTCGCTGGTGCTGTATTCGCCGCGCCTGAAGATACTGATCTCGGCCGACGCGCTGTGGGAGCACAGCTCGGGTTTCGTGCCGCCGCAGGCCGTGGACCCGAAGCCGCTGGCCGCGCAGCGCGCCACCTTCCGGCGGCTCGCCGAACTCGACGTCGCGCTGGTGATTCCCGGCCACGGGCGGGTGTTTGCCGATTTTCGTGGCGCGCTGAAGCGTGCCAGCGACAAGCTGGAGGCCTTCGCCGCCGACGACATGAAGATCGTGCGCAGCGTGGTGAAAGGCATGTTCATCTACGCGATGATGTGGCGCGGCAGCATGCCGCTGGCAGACTTGCCGGCCTACGTGGCGCGCATCGGCGTCCATCGCGACTACAACGCGCAATTCCTGCGCATGAGCGACGAGGCTTACGCCGACTGGCTGCTCGGCGAGGCCGTGCGCGCCGGCAAGGTCGGCGTCGACCGCGAACGCGGCGAAATTACGGCGCTGTAGCCGATTCGCTGCCCGCCGCCGGGGTTTCTCCTTCAACCTCGGGCAGATTGCGAATCGCGGCAATGCGCTGCTTCATGGCGGACGGTTTGCCGTCCGGCCCGCGCTCCGGCATCTGGTCGAACGCAATCACCCGGAAGTCGCCGTAAACCCATTGCGCCAGTTCGTTCGGACGCAGCAGAAACTCCGGTCGCGACGGCTTGCCGTACAGTTCGTTGCCGGCCATGAAGGTTTCGTAGAGCAGCAAACCGCCCGGCTTCACGGTCGCCAGCAGTTCGCGCGCCGCCGGTCGCCACAGATAGTTGCAGACCAGCACCACGTCGAACGAGTGCTCGGCGTAGGGCCAGGGGTCGTTCTCCAGATCGCGCTGCTCGGTGCGCACGTTCTGCACCGTTTTCAGCGGCTGCAGCAGGGATGCGTCGCGATCCACTGCCGTCACTGCCACGTTGCGCGCCGCGAAGAAGCGCGCGTGGCGGCCACGGCCACAGGCCACGTCGAGCAATTCGCTGCGCGGTTTGACGTAGACCGCGTGGCGCACCATCCACGGCGACGGGGTTTCGATGTCGTGCATGGGCGTCCTCCGCCGGTGACCGCAAAGGCGGGTGACTACCGCGCGTTGTTGGCGTCGACCACGGCCAGTGCGGCCATGTTGACGATGCGGCGCACGGTGGCGCTGGGGGTCAGGATGTGCACCGGTCGCGCACAACCCAGCAGGATCGGGCCAATCGCCACGTTGTTGCCGGCCGCAGTCTTCAGCAGGTTGTAGGCAATATTGGCAGCGTCGATGTTCGGGAACACCAGCAGATTCGCCGAGCCGCTGAGCTGTGAATCGAACAGACCGGTGCGCATTTCTTCGTCGAGCGCCGAGTCGCCGTGCATTTCGCCATCGACTTCGAGCTTGGGCGCGCGCTTGCGGATCAGCTCCAGCGCTTCGCGCATCTTCACCGCCGATGGCGCGTTCGAGGTGCCGAAGTTGGAATGCGACAGCAGCGCGACTTTCGGTTCGATGCCGAAGCGCTGCAACTCCTCCGCCGCCATCACCGTGATTTCGGCGATCTGCTCGGCCGTCGGGTCGTAGTTGACGTGGGTGTCGACCAGGAACAACAACCGCCCCGGCAACATCAGGCCATTCATCGCCGCATACTCGTGCGCGCCCTTGCGCAGGCCGAGCACCTGGTCGATGTAGCGCAGATGCATGTCGTGGGTGCCGTAGGTGCCGCAGACCATCGCGTCGGCGTCGCCCTTGCGCACCATCATCGCGCCGATCAGCGTCAGCCGGCGCCGCATTTCGATCTTCGCCAGTTGCTGGTTGACGCCCTTGCGCTGGGCGATGCGCAGATACTCCTGCCAGTAATCGCGGAAGCGCGGATCGTTCTCGGGGTTGATCAGTTCGATGTCGACGCCGGGCTTCATGCGCAATCCGAAGCGCTCCAGCCGCTTCTCGAACACCGCCGGCCGCGCAATTACCACCGGTTTGCAGATGCTCTCGTCGATGATGACCTGAATGGCGCGCATCACGCGCTCTTCCTCGCCTTCGGCAAACACCACGCGACGCGGCAACTTGCGTGCCGCATCGAAGATCGGCTTCATCACCGCACCGGAGTGATAGACGAACTGCGCAAGCTGCTGCCGGTAGGCGTCGAAGTCCTTGATCGGGCGCGTCGCCACGCCGGAGTCCATCGCCGCCTTGGCGACCGCCGGCGCGATGCGCACGATCAGACGCGGGTCGAAGGGTTTCGGAATCAGGTACTCCGGCCCGAACGACAGGGTGCCGACGGTGCCGTAAGCGGCGGCGACCTGATCGTTCTGCTCGGCCATCGCGAGATCGGCAATCGCGCGCACGGCGGCGAGCTTCATCGCCTCGTTCACCGTGGTAGCGCCGACGTCGAGCGCGCCGCGGAAGATGAACGGGAAGCAGAGCACGTTGTTGACCTGGTTCGGGTAATCGCTGCGCCCGGTCGCGATGATGGCGTCCGGCCGTGCGGCCTTGGCCAGATCCGGCATGATCTCCGGCTCCGGGTTCGCCAATGCCATGATCAGCGGGCTCTTGGCCATCTTCGCCAGCCACTCGGGCTTGAGCACCTTCGCGGCCGACAGGCCGAGAAACACGTCGGCACCCTCGAGCAACTGATCGACCGTGCGCAGATCGGTCCGTTGCGCGTAGCGGGCCTTGTTGTCGTCCATCAGCTCGGTGCGGCCTTCGTAGACCACGCCCGCGATGTCGGACACCCAGATGTTTTCGCGCTTCACGCCCACCGCCACCAGCATGTCGAGGCAGGCCAGCGCCGCCGCGCCGGCGCCCGAGCACACCAGCTTGACCTGCTCCGGCTGCTTGCCAATCACGCGCAGGCCGTTGGTCAGCGCGGCGCCGACGATGATCGCGGTGCCGTGCTGGTCGTCGTGGAAAACCGGAATCTTCATCCGCTCGCGCAGCTTCTTCTCGACGTAGAAGCACTCCGGCGCCTTGATGTCTTCCAGATTGATGCCGCCGAAGGTGGGCTCCAGCGCGGCGATGTGTTCGACCAGTTTGTCCGGATCGGACTCGTTCATCTCGATGTCGAAGCAGTCGATGCCGGCGAACTTCTTGAACAGGACGGCCTTGCCTTCCATGACCGGCTTGGCGGCGAGCGGGCCGATGTTGCCGAGGCCGAGCACAGCGGTGCCGTTGGTGACCACGCCGACCAGATTGCCGCGCGAGGTCATCTGGAACGACTCGGCCGGGTCGCGGACGATCTCCTCGCAGGCGAAGGCGACACCGGGCGAATACGCCAGCGCCAGATCGCGCTGGTTGGTCAGCGTCTTGGTGGCGCTGATTTCGAGCTTGCCCGGCTTCGGGCTCCGGTGGTACTCGAGCGCCGCTTCCTTCAGGGTCAGCGCTTTCGTTGTATCGGCCATGATCTCCGCCTTTTTCGTATCGTGGAATTTATTTCCGAATTTTAGGTGCTGTGGCTGTCGTTTTGCCCGATCAGCAAGCGGCGTGCCGGCAATGACGCCCATCAACCCGCGTGATGATCGAGCCGGCAGCGACCGACGTCAGCATCAGCACACTCTACACCTCCCGCACTTTTGAGCATAGCGAACGTGGACGACGGCACAAAGCGGGAAAATGCGCCGCAACACCGCAACAACCGCTACACCGCATCAGCGCGCAGGACAGTCACCATGGGCAACGTTGAAATCAATCTCGCCAACGCCGAAGTCGGCCACTACATCGGCGGCGCCACCCGCGCCGGCACGTCCGGTCGGCACGGCGACGTCTACAACCCGGCCACCGGCGCGTTGAGCCGCACGGTTGCGCTGGCGGACGAAGACGAGGTCGATGCCGCGGTGCGGGCCGCCAACGCGGCGTTTCCCGCCTGGGCCGACACGCCGCCGATCCGTCGCGCCCGCGTGATCTTCAAGTTTCTGGAACTGATGAACCAGCACAAGGCGTCGCTGGCGGCGGCGATCACGGCCGAACACGGCAAGGTATTCACCGATGCCGAGGGCGAAGTGTCGCGGGCGATCGACGTGGTCGAGTTTGCTTGCGGTATCCCGCAGTTGCTCAAGGGCGATTACACCGATCAGGTCTCGACCGGCATCGACAACTGGACGATGCGGCAGCCGCTCGGCGTCGTCGCCGGCATCACGCCGTTCAACTTCCCCTGCATGGTGCCGGCGTGGATGTTCCCGGTCGCCATCGCCTGCGGCAACGCCTTCATCCTGAAGCCTTCGCCGACCGATCCATCACCTTCGCTGCTGATCGCTGACCTGTGGAAGCAGGCCGGCCTGCCGGACGGCATCTTCAACGTGGTGCAGGGCGACAAGGTAGCGGTCGACGCGCTGCTCGCGCATCCGGATGTGCGCGCAATTTCGTTCGTTGGCTCGACGCCGATTGCCAACTACATCTACGAAACCGGGGCGCGCAACGGCAAACGCGTGCAGGCACTCGGCGGCGCCAAGAACCACATGATCGTGATGCCGGACGCCGACATCGAGCAGGCGGTCGACGCGCTGGTCGGCTCGGCCTATGGCTCGGCCGGCGAGCGCTGCATGGCGATCTCGGTGGCGATGCTGGTCGGCGACGCGGCCGACAAGATCATGCCGAAACTCGTCGAGCGCACAAAGTCGCTCAAGATCAAAAACGGCATGGAACTCGACGCCGAAATGGGGCCGATCGTCACCGCCGCGGCGCTCGCGCGCATCGCCGGCTACATCGAAGACGGAGTCAAATCGGGCGCCAGACTGCTGGTGGATGGTCGCGGCCACAAGGTAGCCGGGCACGAACGCGGCTTCTGGCTCGGCGGCACGCTGTTCGACCACGTCACGCCCGAGATGCGCATCTACCGGGAGGAGATTTTCGGGCCGGTGCTGTGTTGCGTGCGGGTGCCGGATTTCGCCGCCGCCGTCGATCTGGTCAACAAACATGAGTTCGGCAACGGCGTCAGTTGCTTCACGCGCGACGGCAATGTGGCACGCGAGTTCGCGCGCCGTATCGAGGTGGGCATGGTCGGCGTCAATGTGCCGATCCCGGTGCCGATGGCCTGGCATGGCTTCGGCGGCTGGAAGCGCAGCCTGTTCGGCGACATGCACGCCTACGGCGAAGAAGGCGTGCGTTTCTACACCAAACAAAAGAGCGTGATGCAGCGCTGGCCGGAGTCGATCGGCAAGGGCGCCGAGTTTGTGATGCCGACGGCGAAATAGCGCGCCACTTTTCGGTGGGTGCTTGCCCGCGCTTCATCCTACCCGGCGGCGACACGCTCGACGATGCCGTCGCCAAACCGCTCCAGCTTCCTCTCCCCAATCCCGCTGATCGCCGCCAGTGCCGCCTTGTCCTGTGGCCGTGAGCGCGCTATTTCGCGCAGCACGCTGTCGTGCAGGATGACGAAGGCGGGTACGTTTTCGGTACGCGCAGTTTCCAGGCGCCAGGCTTTGAGCTTTTCGTAAAGCGCTTCGTCCGCTTCGCCGAGTTCGGTGCCGTCGGCGGTTTTCGCTTTGACCCTGCCGCGCGTGCCCTTGCCCGATTTTGACGCCTTGATCGCCAACTGCTCGCGCAGCAGCGCCGGCACTTCGCCGCGCAACACCGGTCGCGCGGCCTGCGTCAGATGCAGCGCACCGTAGGCGGTGACATCGATCTCGGCCCAACCGTGGGTGACGATCTGGCGAAAGATGTTGCGCCAGGCATTTTCATCGAATGCCTTGCCGATGCCGAACACGGGCGAGTCGTCGTGCCCGCGCGTCTGCACCTGGGTGGTCGCGTTGCCGCGCAGCACGTCGATCAGGTAGTTGGCGCCAAAGCGCTGTCCGGTGCGATAGATTGCCGACAGCGCCATGCGCACCGCTTCGGTTGCGTCCCAGGTGCGCGGCGGATTGAGGCAGGTGTCGCAGTTGCCGCAGGCATAGCCTTCGGGCTGCGTTTCGCCAAAGTACGCCAGCAGCCGGCCGCGCCGGCAGGCCGTGGTTTCGCACAGGCCGAGCAGCGCATCGAGCTTCGCCCGCGCGGCGCGCTTGAAGTCGTCGTTCGCCTCGCTCTCCTCGATGAAGCGGCGCTGCTGCACGACATCCTGCAGACCGTAGATCATCAGCGCCTCGGCATCGTCGCCGTCGCGACCGGCGCGGCCGGTCTCCTGGTAATAACTCTCGACGCTCTTGGGCAGATCGAGATGCACGACGAAACGCACGTCCGGCTTGTCGATGCCCATGCCGAAGGCGATGGTGGCCACCATCACCAGCCCCTCCTCGCGCAGGAAGCGCGACTGGTTCGCGCGCCGCGTATCGCTGTCCATGCCGGCGTGATAGGGCAAGGCCGCGATGCCGCGCTCGTTGAGCCAGCCGGCGATCATCTCCACCTTGCGCCGCGACAGGCAATAGACGATGCCGGCCTCGTCCGTGTGCTCGCGCAGGAAGGCGAGCGCCTGGTCGCGCTCGTCGCTGCGCTCGACGATGCTGTAGCGGATGTTCGGCCGGTCGAAGCTGGACACGAACTCGCGCGCTTGGTCGAGCTTGAGCCGGGCGCGGATTTCGCTGCGCGTCAGTGCGTCGGCGGTGGCCGTGAGCGCGATGCGCGGCACGCCGGGATAGCGAGCGGCGAGCACGGCGAGTTCAAGATAGTCGGAGCGGAAGTCGTGCCCCCACTGCGACACGCAGTGCGCCTCGTCGATGGCGAACAGCGCGAGCCGGCCGCCGTCACGCAGGCGGTCGAGCAGATCGAGAAAGCGCGCGGTGATCAGCCGTTCCGGCGCCACGTAGAGCAGCTTGATCTCGCCGGCCAGCAGCTGCCGCTCGACGGCGTAGGCATCCTCACCGGTCAGCGTGGAATTGAGAAACGATGCCGCGATGCCCAGCTCGCGCAGCGCATCGACCTGATCCTGCATCAGTGCAATCAGCGGCGAGACGACGATGGCCACGCCCTCGCGCAGCAGCGCCGGAATCTGGTAGCAGAGCGACTTGCCGCCCCCGGTGGGCATCAGCACCAGCGCATCGCCAGCACCCGCTACGTGGTCGATGATGGCGGCCTGCGGCCCGCGAAACGCCGGATAGCCGAAGGTGGTGTTGAGGATCGAGAGCGCGGTGGGGGCCTGGGCTAATAGGGCGTTCGCACCCAGTTTTGTCGGAGGGGCTGCCCGCGCCCGGTCCCGGCATGGCAGCGGCGAGCCGCGGCACGCCGCTCCTACAGAGACCTGCTGCCAATTGCGACAGGTCACGCGCCTACAATGTCACCGTGTTTGCATCACTCACGTCGCGCTTCCCGCCGTTCCTGCTCCCGCTCATCCTGATCAACCTGACCGGCCATATGGCGCTGTCGGGCGGGCGCGTTTCCGGCTCGCTCTATGTGCTGAAGACTGGCCACCCGGAATACCTGGTTGGCGTGTTCATGGCGCTGTTCTCGGCGATTCCGGTGCTGACCTCGCTCGCCATCGGGCGTTGGGTCGACCGCGTGGGCGCGTCGCGCGTGATGCGGCTGGGCATCTCGCTGGTGCTGGTCGGCGCCTGGCTGCCGGTGCTTTATCTGGGGCTGCCGACGTTGCTGGTGATGGCGGTGCTGATCGGCTTCGGCTTCAACGTGCTGTCGGTGGCGGCGCAGCATACGGTGGGCCATCTGGTCGACAACGCGTCGCCCTCGGAGCGGCTGGCCAACTTCGGCTGGTTCGCGCTCGGGCATTCGGCATCGAGCACGCTGGGGCCGTTCATTGCCGGCATCCTGATCGATGCGCTGAGCTTTCGCGCCGCGTTCGCCGCGCTGGCGCTGTTCGCCTGCGTCGCCGCCTGGCTGGTTTACACCCGCACCCAAGGCCTGCCCGGCCCGCACGCCGACCCCGAGGCCGAGATCGCGAGCAACGAGGAGGACGAGGTGCGCGAAGTGCAGCAGAAGCCACGCGTGCTCGATCTGCTCGCGATCCCGGAGATGCGGCGCATCTACTGGGTGAACATGATCACGGCGTCGTCGTGGGACTTGTTCATCGTGATGTTGCCGGTGCTGGGCGTGCGGCTGGGTTATTCGGCGTCGGTCATCGGCACCGTGTTCTCGCTGTTCGCGCTGGGCACCTTCCTGGCGCGGGCGGCGATGCCCTGGCTGTCGCGCCGTGCCAACGAGTGGCAGATTCTGCGCGTGGCGCTGGCCGTGGTGGTGGTGGTGTTCATTGCGCTGCCCTGGGCCGTGGTGGCGCCGCTGTTGATGACGCTGGGGCTGATCTTCGGTGCCGCGGTCGGCATGAGCCAGCCGAATCTGCTGTCGCTGCTGCACGCGGCGTCGCCGGCCGGACGCGGCGGCGAGGCGGTCGGGCTGCGCTCGGTGCTCAGCAACAGCGTGTCGGTGGTGGTGCCGGTCGCGTTCGGCGCGGCGGTCGCCCCGCTCGGGATTTCCGCGCTGCTGGTGGCGGGCAGCGCCGTGTTTGCCACCGGCCTGGCGCCGGCGCATCGCGGCGCGACACTGCGCGCGGCGCAGCGCTGAGCGGTCGCCACGCGACAGCCGCACGGCGTAACATCGTCTGCATAGCCCGGCCGACCGGCCGGGCCGATGCGATGCAATGCAGGAAATCGTGACCGCAGCTACGCCCCCAATCGCCGCCAAACCCATCCTCTGTGTCGGCGCCTGCGCCTGGACCACCATTTTTCGCGTGGCCCACCTGCCGCGCGGCTCGGCCAAAATCATCCCCGACGTTGCCATCCAGATCGGCGACGGCATGAGCGCCACCGCCGCCTGCGCGGTCGTCCGGCTGGGCGGCCGCGCCGCGTTCTGGGCACGCGCGGGAGAGGACGCCAACGGCCACGCCGCGATCGATTCGCTGACCGGGGCCGGCCTCGACTGTTCCGGCGTGCGCTTCGTGGCGGGCGTCAAGGGCTCGTTTTGCACCGTGGTGGTCGACGCCGACGGCGAGCGCATCGTGATTCCGCGCCACGATCCGCAGATGCCCGGCGATGCCGCGTGGCTGCCGCTGGCGCGCATCCGGGATGGCGAATTTTCCGCCGTGCTGACCGAAGTGCGCTGGCCCGAAGGCGCCGCCGCGGTGCTCGACGCGGCGCGGTCGGCGGGCATTCCGGCGATCCTCGACGCCGAGATCGGCGCACCGGGCGTGCTCAAAGATCTGGCCGGGCGCGCGACGCACGTGCTCTACAGCGAAACCGGGCTCGATGCCCACGTCGGCATCGGCGACGCCGGCAGCCAACTGGTGC
Organism: Betaproteobacteria bacterium; assembly: GCA_027492485.1. GTDB lineage: Bacteria > Pseudomonadota > Gammaproteobacteria > Burkholderiales > Casimicrobiaceae > Casimicrobium. Next base: position 271,953 of record JAPUER010000079.1, on the reverse strand, counting down.
GTGCGCAGACCGCGCTGCCGCATGCGTTCGTCGGCGTCACGCGCGGCGCGGAAGGTTTTTACTGGCTGCAGGACGGCAAGGTCGGGCACGCGGCTGGCGTCAAGGTCGACGCCATCGACACCCTGGGTGCCGGCGACGTGTTCCACGGCGCCTATGCGCTGGCGCTGGCCGAAGGACAAGGACCGGCGGCTGCGGCGCGCTTTGCCTGCGTCGCCGCCAGCCTCAAGTGCGAAGTCTTCGGCGGCCGCATCGGCGCACCGACCCGCGAAGCGGTCTTGGCGCGGCTGTCTGCGTAGCGGCGCCGAGCGCAGCCGCTACCGATTCAACTTTTCGCTGAAACGCCCATTGCAATTGGGCTCAGCCGCAGTTTGAGCCATAAGTCGACTTTTGCCTAAAACAAGCGCTGTGCCCAATGCCGACGCCGTTTTCACTGGCAAGCTGATCGCTATTCCGCCTTGATGTTGCGCTTCTTCACGATCGCGCCCCAGCGTGCGCTTTCCGACGCCAACTGGGCGCCGAAGTCCGCCGCGCTGCCCGGCGAGGCGGTGAGCCCGTCGCTTTCGAGATTGGACTCCATCGACTTCGCGCCCATCGTCTCGTTGACCGCCTTGTTGAGCTTGGCGACGATGTCGGCGGGCATGCCCTTGGGGCCGATCAGGCCGTGCCAGTTGACCACCTGATAGTCCTTGAAACCCAGCTCCATCGCCGTCGGCACGTCCGGCAGCGCGGGCAGGCGCTTCGGCGTGCTGACCGCCAGCGCGCGCAGCTTGCCGCCCTTGACGTGCGGGATGGTGGAGGCGACGGTGCCGAACACGATCTGCGTGTTGCCGGCAATGGTGTCGGTCAGCGCCGGCGAGGTGCCCTTGTACGGAATGTGCACGACATCGATGCCGGCCTGATCCATGAAGAACTCGCTGGCGACGTGGGTGATGCTGCCGCTGCCCGCCGAGGCATAGGAGAGTTTGCCGGGCTGCTTTTTGGCGAGATCGACCAGTTCCTTCAGCGAATTCGCCGGCAGTTTCGGATTGACCGCGATGATGAACGGCCCGCGCGCCAGTTGCGCGATCGGCGTGATGTCCTTCAGCGAATCGAACGGCACTTTGTAGACGAACGGATTGACCGTGTAGCTGGCCGCGGTGAGCATCAGGGTGTAGCCGTCGGGCGGCGATTTCACCGCGATTTCGGCGCCGAGATTGCCGCCGGCGCCGGGCTTGTTGTCGACGATGAACGGCTGCCCGAACTTTTCGCTCAACTGCTTGGCCAGCAGCCGGCCCATGAAGTCCGAACCACCGCCCGGCGCGAACGGCACGATGATCTTGACCGGCTTGTTGGGATAGCTGGCCGCATCCTGCGCGTGAACGGCGGCGCCAGCGGCACCCAGCGCGACCGCCAGCGCGGTTGCGACACAGCGGTGAGCAAAACGATTCATTTGATTCCTCCTGAAACAAGCTTGAAAGCGGCAGGGCCGACGACGTCGCGCCGCTGCGCAGTCTGGCGGCAACGCATCACACCCGCTCGAGGATGACGGCAATGCCTTGCCCGACACCGATGCACATGGTACACAGCGCGTAGCGGCCGCCGCTGCGGTGCAACTGGTTGACGGCCGTGGTCGCCAGCCGCGCGCCGGACGCGCCGAGCGGATGCCCGAGCGCGATGGCGCCGCCGTTGGGGTTGACGCGGGCGTCGTCGTCGGCCACGCCCAGTTCGCGCAGCACCGCAATGCCCTGCGCCGCAAAAGCCTCGTTAAGCTCGATCACGTCCATCTGCCCGATGTCGAGGCCGGTTTGCGCCAGCACTTTCTTCGTCGCCGGCGCCGGGCCGATGCCCATGATGCGCGGCGGCACGCCGGCCGTCGCCATGCCGACGATGCGCGCCCGCGGCGCCAGATTGTGCGTTTTCAGCGCGGCTTCCGACGCCACCAAAATGGCACAGGAACCGTCGTTGACGCCACTGGCGTTGCCGGCCGTCACCGTGCCATCGGGGCGCACCACGCCCTTCAATTTGGCCAGCGCTTCGAGCGAAGTATCCCGTGGATGCTCGTCCCTGCCGACGACGATGGCATCACCCTTCTTTTGCGCAATCGTCACCGGCGTGATTTCACCGTCGAAGAAGCCGCTTTTCTGCGCGGCTACGGCCTTCAGTTGCGACGCCAGCGCCATGCGGTCCTGCGCCTCGCGTTCGATCCGGTATTCGCTGGCGACGTTTTCCGCCGTCTCCGGCATCGAATCGACGCCGTACTGCTCCTTCATCAGTTTGTTGACGAAGCGCCAGCCGATGGTGGTGTCGTAGACCGCGTTGCTGCGGGAGAACGCCGATTCCGCCTTCGGCATCACGAACGGCGCGCGGCTCATGCTTTCGACGCCACCGGCGATCATCAACTGCGCCTCGCCCGCCTTGATGGCGCGCGCCGCCGTGCCCAGTGCATCGAGGCCGGAGCCGCACAGGCGATTGATCGTCGCCCCCGGCACCGTCTGCGGCAAACCGGCGAGCAGCGCCGCCATGCGCGCCACGTTGCGGTTGTCCTCGCCGGCCTGATTGGCGCAGCCATAGAGCACGTCGTCGATAGCGGCCCAGTCGAGGCTCGCATGCCTCGCCATCAGCGCGCGGATCGGCACCGCGCCGAGATCGTCGGTACGCACCGAGGACAGCGCGCCGCCGTAGCGGCCGATGGGGGTTCGCAGGGCGTCGACGATGTAGGCTTGGCTCATGGTGTGCTCGTTGGTAAGTTCGAAAGGCAGGGATCAGACGACAAAGGAGATGCCGGAGCGCGCTTCCAGCTCGCTGCGCGACAGGCCGGCGACGGTTTCAACCAACGCAAAGCCGCCGACGGCGATGTCAATGACGGCGAGATCGGTGTAGACGCGGGTCACGCAGGCGAGACCGGTGAGCGGATAGCTGCAGCGCTCGACCAGTTTGCAATGGCCGTCGCGGGTGAAATGCTCCATCATCACCCAGGTCTGCTTGGCGCCGACGGCCAGGTCCATCGCGCCGCCGACGGCGGGAATGTCGTCCGCCCGGCCGGTGTGCCAGTTGGCGAGATCGCCGTTGGCCGCCACCTGAAAGGCGCCCAGCACCGAGATGTCGAGATGTCCGGCGCGCATCATGGCGAACGAATCGGCGCTGTGGAAGTACGATCCGCCGCGCAGCAGCGTCACCGGCTGCTTGCCGGCGTTGATCAGGTCGAAGTCCGCCTCGTTGGGCGCCGGTGCCGGCCCCATGCCGAGCAGCCCGTTCTCGCTTTGCAGGATGATTTCCCGGTCCGGCGGCAGATGATTGGCCACCAGCGTCGGCATGCCGATGCCGAGATTGACGTAGGCACCATCCGGCATGTCGCGGGCGATGCGCGCGGCGAGCTGGTCGCGGCTGAGGCTTTGATAGCTCATGGCGCGCTCTCCACCCGCGGCACCTCGACGATGCGCTGCACGAAGATGCCCGGCGTCACCACGTGCTCGGGATGAATGTCGCCGAGCGGCACCACCTCGTGTACCGAGGCGATCGCCACCGTCGCCGCCATCGCCATCAGCGGCCCGAAGTTGCGCGCCGACTTGCGGTAGGTGAGATTGCCCCAGCGGTCGCCGAGCTCGGCCTTGATCAGCGCAAAATCGGCGTGGATCGGCGTCTCGTAGACGTGCATCGCGCCATCGATCTCGCGCACTTCCTTGCCGGCCGCCAGCGGCGTGCCGTAACCGACGCGGGTGAAGAAGCCGCCGATCCCGGCGCCGGCGGCACGGATGCGCTCGGCCAGATTGCCTTGCGGCACCAGCTCCAGCTCGACCTGGCCGGCGCGGTACAGCGCGTCGAAGACGTACGAATCGGCCTGCCGTGGAAAGGAACAGATCACCTTGCGCACGCGGCCCGCCTTGAGCAGCGCGGCGATGCCGGTGTCGCCGTTGCCTGCGTTGTTGGCGACGATGGTCAGATCGCGCGCGCCCTGCGCAATCAGGCCCTCGACCAGCGCGACCGGCATGCCGGCGCCGCCAAAGCCACCGATCATCACCGTGGCACCGTCGTGCACGTCGGCGACCGCATCCGCCACGCTCGCTTGCGTCTTGTCCATCATGGCAGCGATTGTAAAAGTCGCGTTTCGATTGCCCGCTCGAAAGTACCGTCCCGCCGCAATCAACGCCTCCAGGCAAAAGAAAAAGCCCGCCGAAGCGGGCCTTGCCGGTGGCGGCAAATGCCGCGAGATTAATGCTTGTTCAGCATCGGCAGCGTTTGCGTCACCACCTGCTTGCCGTCTTTCACTTCGACCAGGAAGCTTTCGCGGTCGATGTCGCCCTTGTCGTCGAAGCAGACGTCCATCAGGATGCCGGGACTGTCCTTGACCTTGAAGCAGGCGTTTTTCATCGCGGCGGCAATGGCCTTGCCGTCAGTGCTCTTGGCTTTTTCGATCGCCGCTTTCAGCATGTACGCAGAGAAGTAGCCTTTGATGCCGTTGTGATCGGCCTTGGTCTTGTATTCCTTCTCGAACTTGGCAGCGAAGTCCTTGAACATCGGCGCATCGGCGGTCAGTCCGACGTGGCCGCGCACACCGTTGGCCGCCGAGCCCGCCAGTTCGATGACCTTGGCGCCCATTAGCGTGGTTTCGCCAACCATCGGCTTGTCGTAGCCCTGCTTGCGCAGCTCTTTCAGCAGGCGTGCCGATTCCTCTTCGTTAAGGTAGGCAAACAGCGCGTCGGCATTGGCCTGCTTCGCGCGCAGCACGGCGGAGGACATGTCGACCTGGCCCGGATCGGTGGAGATGTCCGCCGCCACCTTGACGTTGCGGGCGCCCAGTTCCTTGATGATGGCGTCGCGGCCACCCTTGCCGAAGTCGTTGTTGACGAACACCACGGCGACCGATTTTGCCTTCAGGCCGTTGGACATGTAAGCCGCAACCTTCGGGATCGCCATGACCTGGTTGAACGAGGAGCGGAAGATGTAGGGGTTGCCCTGAGCCGTCACGTTTGCCGCTTCGCCACCGGTGAAGTTCGGAATGGCAGCCTTCTGGCTTTCGGTCTGGCTGACCAGAATGGAGCCCGAGAACACCGGTCCGAAGATGGCTGTGACTTTCTCGTCGATCGCCTTGACCGTCATCGCTTTGGCGATTGCGGGCTGCGATTGGGTGTCCATTTCGATCGCTTCGATCTTCTTGCCCATCACGCCGCCGGCGGCGTTGATTTCATTGATGGCGAGCTTGGCGCCGTTGCGATACATGGTGCCGGCAGCGGTGCCGACGCCGGACAACTCGACCACCTGTGCCACTTTGATGTTCTGGGCATAGGCGGACGCGGCGAGCAGCGCGGCGGTGAGGCCCATTGCCTGGGCAAGTTTCGTATTCATGTTTCCTCCAGTTGAAAGTGTCTACACGATGATGTCTTGCGACGATGTTTAACGTAACGAAATACGCGGTGGCGACAGGGAATTCCCTGCCCCTTACGATTTGGCGTGGCCGCCGAGAAAGAGCCGGTTCAGGTTGGGATCGTTGAGCAGCTCCGATGCCGGCCGGTCCACCGCCAGGCGCCCCATTTCGAGCGCCAGCGCGCGATCGGAGAACTTCAGTGCGGTGCGCACATTCTGCTCCACCATCAGTACGCTCTTGCCCGAGTCGGCGAGCCGGCGCAACAGATGCATGACGTCCTGCACGATGATCGGTGCCAGACCGATCGACGGCTCGTCGATCAGGATCACCTCCGGCTTCACCAGCAGCGCGCGGCCGATTTCGAGCTGCTTCTGTTCGCCGCCGGACAGCGAGGCCGCCCGCGAATCGATGCGCTGCTTGAGGCGGGGGAACAACTCCATCACTTCGTCGATGCGCTCGCGCAGCAGTTTCTTCGGCAATTGCAGGCCACCCAGTTCGAGATTGTGCAGCACGCTCAACGAGCCGAACAGATTGCGGCCCTGCGGCACGAAGGCCATCCCCTCGCCCAGCAGTTGCCGCGGCGGGCGGCCGTTGATCACCTTGCCGCCAAAGCGGATTTCGCCGGAGCGCGGCGTCAGCATGCCGAACAGCGTTTTCAACACGGTCGACTTGCCGGCACCGTTCGGCCCGATCAGCAGCGTAATTTCGCCTTTGCGGGCGTCGAGCGTGAGTTCGTTCAAGATGGTGAGATGTGTGTAACCGGCGACCACCGCGTCGAACTGGATCAGCGACTCGCTGCGCGGCGTGCCGGAAGCATGGTTAGTTGCCAAGGTAAGCCTCCAGCACGTCGCGGTTGTTCTGGATGTCTTCGGGCTTGCCGACGGCCAGCACCTTGCCTTCCACCATGCAGACAATGCGGTGGCAAAGTTTCATCACGAAGTCCATGTTGTGTTCGATGACGACGAAGCTGCCGCCCTGCTTTTTGTTCAATGCCACCAGCAGCTCACGCAGTCCGTCGACCAGCGAGGGGTTGACGCCCGCGCACGGCTCGTCGAGCAGCACCAGGCGCGGCGCCGGCATGAACGCCATGGCGATGTCGACCAATTTCTGCTGGCCATACGACAGGCTGCCCGCCGGCAGGTCGGCAACATGCTTGAGGCGGAACATCTCGATCATCTCGTCGGCGCGTTCGCGCAGACCGTTGTCCGGCGGCGCCAGCATGCGGCCCCAGAAGGTGCCGTGAAACTCCTGCGCCGCCGCGATCAGGTTGTCGCGCAGCGACAGCTTGCCGAACACCTGCAGATTCTGGAAGGTACGACCGATGCCGAGCCGCGACATTTCCAGCGGCGAATTGCCGGAGATGTCGACGCCTTCGAATTCGACGCGGCCGCTGTCGGGCTTGATCTGGCCGAGGATCGAGTTGAACAGCGTCGTCTTGCCGCTGCCGTTGGGGCCGATGACACCGAGAATTTCGCCGGGCTCGACGTTGAAGCTGACGCCGGCGACGGCCTGGATCGCACCGTAGCTCTTTTTGATGTCGTGAACCGAAAGAATGCTCATGCGGCCTCCACAGCGTTGCCCGGCGCGTTGTTCGCGGTAGCGCGCGCCGCCTGCTCCCGGAGCTCTTTCTGTTTCGCTTCGCGTCGGGCCTTGCGCAGCAGCCACTCCTCGCGAATCGACAGCAGACCACCCGGCAACCAGATCATCATGATCACCGCTGCGAAACCGAACACGGCGAGATACCAGTCCTTCAGGAAGCGCAGATACTCGGGCAGCAGGAGCGCAATCGCGGCACCGAGCACCGGTCCGTAGAAGCGCCCGGAACCGCCGACCACGACCATCATCAGGAACAGCAGCGAATAGGCGATGCCGAATGGCGCCGGCTCGATGAAATTGACCAGCGGCGCAAACAGCGCACCGGCGATACCGGCATAGGCGGCGCCGATTGCGAACGACATCAGCGTGTAGGCGGTGATGTTGATGCCGGTGCTCTCGGCGCGGATCGGGTTATCGCGCAGTGCGGCGAACGCCCGTCCCCACGGCGAGCGCAACAGCGCGGCCAGTACAGCGCCGGTGACCAGCGTGATCGCCAGCACCAGGAAATAGAATGCGATGTTGCCCTCGAAGGACAGACCAAACAGTTCCGGGCGCTTGATGTTCTGGATGCCGAAGGTGCCACCGGTCAGCCATTCCTCGTTGCGGAAGAACAGCACCAGCAGCAGATTGAAGCCGAGCGTCGCGAAACCCAGATAGTGCAACTGCACGCGCAACGCCGGGAAGCCGATCAGGAGTCCGAGCACGAAGCAGAGCATGATCGCCACCGGACTCGCCAGCCAGAACGAGAAGCCGGCTTTCATCATGATCGCCACGGTATAGGCGCCGACGCCCATGAATCCGGCGTGACACAGCGATTTCAGTCCGGCGTAGCCGACCGTCAGGTTGAGCCCCATCGCGGCGATGACGTAAACGAGCCACAGCGTCAACAGATAGAGCCCGTAGGTCTTGAGCAGCGTCGGCGCAATCAGCAACGCAGCGACGGCGACCAGCAGCAGGGCAAGATGCTTCTTCGACATGGTCAGACCTTCCTTTCCTGCGGGGTGCCCAGCAGACCATCCGGTTTGACCAGAATCACCGCCAGAAACAGCAAGAGCGCCACGCCGTCCTTGTAGGCCGGGGTGATGTAGGCGCCGGCCAGGTTCTCCAGCACCCCCACCAGCACGCCGCCCAACAAGGCGCCGCGCGAGTTGTTGAAGCCGCCGATGATGGCGGCGAAGAAGGCCTTGAGCCCGATGTTGTCGCCCATGTCGAATTTGGCGAGATAGGTCGGCGTGATCAGCAGCGCGGTGACGCAGACGAGGATCGCGTTGATCGCGAACGTATAGAAGATCATTCGCTTGACGTTGATGCCGAGCGCTTCCGCCGAAAAGGTGTTCTGCGCGACGGCCTGCATCGCGCGACCGGTGATTGTGCGGTTGAGAAAGGTTTGCAGGCCGAACACCATCAGGCCGGCCAGCAACAGCGCGCCGACGTCGGCATAGGACACGGTGACGCCGGCCAGCTTGAACACTTCGTCGCCGAAGATGCTTGGAAACGGATGCGGCTCGGCGCTGTAGGCCGCTTTCACGAACGATTTGAGGCCGATCGAGAGACCCAGCGTTGCCACCACCACGGCTACCACACCGCTGCCGCGCATCGGGTCCACGATCCAGCGCTTGAACGCCGCGCCGAGCACCAGCACCGACAGCGCGACGGCCACCAGGAACGACGCCCACAATGGCAAGCCGACCGACATGCCGATCAGCATGGCAAATGCCGGCAACATGACGAATTCGCCCTGCGCGAAATTGATGGTGCCGGCGGCCTGCCACAGCAGCGTAAAACCCAGGGCGGCCATCGCATAGATCGCCCCCGTGGCCACGCCGCTCAGCAAGAGCTGCAGAAAATCGGTCATTCACTCCTCCTTTGGATTGTCAGTGTCCCGCGCGCACGAAGGTGCGCGGCAGGCTGCGTCGTTCGCTTTGCGCCGCCACCCACATGGCCGCATCGCGGGCGCGCTGCGCCACGATGTCCACCGGCATTTGCAGATAGTCGTCGTTGAATACTTCGAAACTCCAGTCGCCACGGTAGCCGGCGCGGTCGATCATGCGGATCATGCGGGCCAGCTCGGCGCTGTGCACGCCTTCACCGGGGAACACGCGCAGATGACGCGCCGTCTCGATCCGCTCCTCGGGCGTGTGCACGGCTTTCCACATAAAGTCCGACAGTTGCACGAAGGCGATGCTTTCGCCGGGAATGCTGGCCAGCGCGTCGAAGCCGGTGCCGTTGAGGCTGCAGTTGGCGAGCACGTGAAAGGAGTCGATGCAGACGCCCAGATTGGCGCGGTCGACGCGCTGCACGATTTCCCACGACAGTTCGAAATCGCTGACATGGCGGCCCCACGATAGCGCCTCGTAGCCGACGCGAATGCCGAGCGGGGTGGCGAGCATCGCCACCTTGCGCAGATCGGTGGCGATGTGCTCGATGTCGCCGCTGGCGTGGGCGGAGGTGGACGAGCAGATCAGCAGCCGCTCGGCGCCCACCGCCTCGCAGAGCTTGAGCATGGTCTTGACGGTTTCGACCTTGTAGCGATGCAGCGGGCCGGACAGCCCTTCGTAGTCGCGCATCACCTGGATGCCGTTGACGCGCAGGCCCGACAGCCGGACTTCGTGGAGCGCCGCCTCGTAGCCGTCGGGATGGCCGGCAAGCTCCTTTGCCCACAGCGTGATCTGGCTGAAACCGGCAGCGCGCGCGGCGTCGAGCTTGCTTTCCAGCGAGCCCGGCAGGGTGATGGTGTCCATCGAAAAGTCGCCGAGGTTCACGGGCTACTCCGTCGCCGGCAGATGGCTCTTGACGAATTCGAACGAGGTGCCGCCGAGATAGGTGACGGCACCGCGATCGCTGGTGTGCACCGAGTCGCTTTCGACGAAATTGACGCCGCGCGTGCGCAACTGCGCCACCAGCGCGGCGATGTCGGGCGCGCCAAAGCCGACGCGGGTGAGCTTTTCCTGCCAAGCCAGCACGGCGGCCTGCTCCGGCGGCTCCACCAGTTGCAGATAAAAACACTGGCAGGGACTCTCCAGCAGCGTGCCCTTCGGCAGCACGCCGAAATACTGCCCCTGCGGCAGCACCAGGAAGCCGAACAGTTCGCGGTAGAAATCCACCCATTCGCGGGTGCGTCCCTCCTCGATCGACTGCACGATACCGAAGAAATGCATGCCGGCGATGGCCGGATGCGCTTCGGCGGCCGACGGCAGTTTCTTGAAGTCGACGTCGTAAATCGAAAATTCCTGATAGCGGTCGACGAAGTAGATGATGCTGTCGCCCACGCCCGAGATGCCGGGGATGTTGAGCTCCATCGCTCCCACCCGCGGCACGATCGGCCAGGCGCCCTTGTCGACGCAATGTTCGTAGGCGGCTGCGGCGTCGCGCACGCGCAGCGCAAAGGCCTTGAGCCGCGGCGTCAACGGTTCGTCGTCAGCGCCGGCAACACCGGCGACGGCAGGGTCGGCGTTGACGATGACGTTCATGCCGCCGGCGCGGTAGAGCACGATTTCGCGGCTGCGATGGCGGGCCACGGCGACGAAACCCAGGCGTTCGAGCGCGGCGCCGAATGCCTGCGGCTCGTGCGTCGCGTATTCGACGTACTCGATGCCGGCGATGCCGAGCGGATTCGCCGGCGAGCTTGCACCCGATCGTGGCTTGCTGACAGCTTCAGTCATTGCGTGAACATCCTGTTGATTGCTGCTCTACCCTGAACGTCGCGATACGCGCGACTGCCGAACTTCGCGACACGCGCGGCGCCCGTTCATGGCCCGTTCGCCCGCTTGTAACCGCGTCCACCCGTTTTCGCCGGCGCGGTTTCGTTTACTGTTACTGCTTGTTTTGTGCGATTATCGAACAACTGTGCGATAATAGAACACAATACTTGATTTGAGTCAAGCCCGGGTTTCATCCCCGGGGTTGCGGCGCGACGCACCGGCAACGCAATTGCCGCAAGCGCCCGACCCAGCGCAGCACGCGACAACGACACCGCAAGCGACCATGACGATCGACCGCAACAACACCGTATCAGTATCGTGAACAAGCCAACCCCTGTCCCCGAAGCACGCGAACACACCGCAGCCCCGCTGGCGGCCGGCCCCGAGGTAGCGCGCGCCGACATGATCGATGGCCTGCGCAAGGGGCTGGAGGTCATCTGCGCGTTCGACGACGCCACGCCCAAATTGACCCAGAGCGAGCTGGCGCAGCGCCTCGATCTGAGCCGCGCGGCGGCGCGCCGTTATCTGATGACGCTCTGCGCGCTCGGCTACATGGCCAGCGACGGCAAGGCCTTCTGGCTGACACCGAAAGTGATGCGCCTCGGCCACTCCTACCTCGCCTCGGCGCGGTTGCCGCGCACGGTGATGCCGGTGCTGCAAACGCTGACCAACACGATTGGCGAGTCGACCAATCTGGCGGTGCTGGAAGATGCCGACGCTGTCTACATCGGTCGCGTCAGCGCGCCCAAGCTGCTTTCGACGCTGATCGAGCCGGGCACCCGGCTGCCTGCGCATACCTCGGCGGCGGGCCGGCTGTTGCTGAGCTATCTGCCGACCGACGATCTGGAGCGCTGGCTGACGCGCACGCCGCTCGGCGCCTACACGCCGTTCACCGTGACCGACAAGGACACTCTGCGCCGCGAACTCACCAAGGTTCGCAAGCAGGGCTTTTGCGTGACCGAAGGGCAGTACGAGCTTGGCCTGCGCGGGGTTGCGGTGCCATTGCTCGACAGCACCGGCAGCGCGGTGGGCGCGATCAGCACTTCAATGGCAATTTCGTCGATGACGCCGGCGGCGTCGGTGCGGCGCTGCGTGCCACCGCTCAAGGCCGCCGCCGAGCAATTGCGCAGCCGGCTCTGAGGTCGGTGCGGCCGTCGTTGCCGGTGCGGCCTCAGCCGTCGGCAACCGGGCGCCGGGTTTGCAGAAATTCCAGCAGGCGCTGTTCGGGCACGCCGCGTTCGAGGTAAGCCTCGCCGAGCTGCCGCAGCAGCACCAGCGTCACGGTGCCACCTTCGTTCTTTTTGTCGCGCTGCATGTGCCCGAGCAGCCGATGCGGGTCACAGTCCGGCAGCGCGATCGGCAGATTGACGGCCGCGAACAATGCCTTGACGCGGGCGACGTCGGCTGGCGACAGATGTCCGAGCTCCTGCGACAGTTCCGCCGCCAGCACGCAGCCGGTAGCCACCGCCTCGCCGTGCATCCAGGCGCCGTAGCCCATCTCGGTTTCGATGGCGTGGCCGAAGGTGTGGCCAAGGTTGAGCAACGCGCGGATGCCCAGCGTTTCGCGCTCGTCGCGCTGCACCACATCGGCCTTGATGCGGCAGGAATGCGCGATCACCCGCGCCAGGGTGTCGTCGTCGCGGCCGTTGAGGCGGGCAACGTCGCGCTCCAGCTCGGCCAGATGCGGCGCATCGAAGATCAGCGCGTGCTTGACGATTTCGGCCAGACCCGAGGCGTATTCGCGCGGCGGCAGGCTTTTTAGCGCCGCGGTGTCGGACAGCACCGCCTGCGGCTGATAGAAGGCGCCGATCATGTTCTTGCCGAGCGGGTGATTGATCGCGGTCTTGCCGCCAACCGACGAATCCACCTGCGCCAGCAGCGTGGTGGGCAACTGCACGAACGGGATGCCGCGCTGATAGGTGGCCGCCGCGTAGCCGGCAAGGTCGCCGATGACGCCGCCGCCCAGCGCGAGGATGGTGGTCTTACGGTCGCACTTCGCCGCCAGCATGACCGAATAGATGGTGTCGAGCGAAGCCGCCGTTTTGTAGGCCTCGCCGTCGGGCAGAATGATTTCCACCACCTGCTTGCCCAGCGCCCGTGCCGCATCGCTGACCCGCTTCAGGAATAGCGGCGCCAGCGTTTCGTTGGTGACAACGGCCACCGTGCTGCCGCCGACGAAGGGGCGCAGCGCTGGAGCATCGCCCAGCAAATGCGGGCCGATGTGGATTGGATAGGGGCGGTCGGCAAGCGAGACCTGGACGGTTTGCATGGGTCGTTTTCGAAGCGCAGAAAAGAGGCGCCGCAGCGCCGGACGGAGGACAGGAACGATCAGCAGCTTTATATTGAAACGACCATTGCATCGGGGCAGAAGCTATAAATCGCCATTTGTCGACTTTAGCCAAATATGGCCTCGTGCCCGCAAGCCACCGTCATTGCAACGAAAAGCTGATGGCATTTGCCATCCCCCTGAAGCATACCCGCCCCGCGCCCGGCGACGATCGCTACTTGCCCCGGCGCAGCTTCCGCGATAGCGTTGCGCCCTTCACGCCCGACGCGTCGCTGCGGCGCCGGTATCGAACGAAAACAGGAAACAAACTGCCATGAAAACCGTCGCCAACGTCATCGTCGCGCTGGTCGCGCTGATCCATGTCTACATCGTCTACCTGGAAATGTTCCTGTGGACGACGCCGAAGGGGCAGAAGGCGTTCGCCATCACGGCCGACTTTGCGCAGCAGTCGAAGGCGCTGGCCGCCAACCAGGGCCTGTACAACGGCTTTCTCGCCGCCGGGCTGATCTGGGGTTTGCTCAAGGGCGACGCCGCGGGCTACGAGATCAAACTGTTCTTCCTCGCCTGCGTGCTGGTCGCCGGTCTCTATGGTGCCGCCACGGCCAGCAAAAAGATTCTCTACATCCAGGCTTTGCCCGCTTTGCTCGGCATTGCGGCGCTGCTGCTGGGGTGAGTGTTTCCCCGGCTGCAAGCAGCCGGGGACGGCCATGATCGGAGTGCCGACTCAGGCGTAGGTCACCCACGCCTCGTGCGCCGGCGCGACGAGGTGGGGAATGGTGTTGAAGCTGACCAGCGCGTGCTTCTTCGGCGACACGGCGAACTCGGTCACAGCGCTGTTGCGGATGCGCATGTTGAGATCGATGGTGGTCTCCGGCGTGGTGCCCAGCACCAGCCCGACCGCCGTCGAAATCGGCCCGCCGCTCGACACGATCAGCACATCGCCGTCGGTGTGCTCGGCGCGGACATGGTCGAGCGCCGCCTGCACGCCGGCGCGGAACGCCGCATAGTCGATCATCCCCTCCGGTGCGGTGCGCCCCTGCATCCACGCCGCAATGCCCTCGCGCAACAGGCGGAAGTGCGCGCGGACGGCATCGGGTGTGGTCGGCCGCGCCAGCGGCCCCGGATGAACGGCGCGGATGATCGCTTCGCCGTCGAACTCGTTAAGCCCGGCTAGCTCCCGCGTCTCCGCCGCTGCGAGCTGCATGCCGTCGGCGATGCCGGCCAGCGTCTGCCGATGACGCCGGAGGGTGCCGGTCAGGATGGCGTCGAAGCGCTGCCCGCGTTCGCGGAAATGCTCGCCGAGGCGCACGCTCTGGCGCTGGCCCAGCTCGCTCAGGTTGTCATAGTCGGCGGCGCCGAACGACGCCTGCCCGTGCCGCACCAGATACAGATTGCCCATGCCGGCAATTGTCGCAAACGGCTTACATGCGGTTTAGTAACGGCATTCCAAAGGCAACAAGGGCAAAAAAGCGGGCGCTGAACGTAGCCAACGTACCGCCGGCTAGTGCTGGCCGACGCGCTTGCCGCCCGCCGTCGGCGCGGCGAACAGCGCCCGCCCCTCGGCGGCCCGATCGAGCTGCCGCGCGATGTTGCCGCAGACCAGATCGCAGAGCGCATAGATCGACGGATCGGCAATACGGTAATACGCGCTGTTGCCGCGGCTCTCGCGCGACACCAGTCCATGCTGCGTCAACAGGCTCAGGTGCCGCGAAATGTTGGCCGACGTGTAACCGCACAGCTCGGCCAGCTCCCCGACATTGCGCTCCTTCTCGCGCAGCAGATTCAGGATTTGCAGGCGCGTCGGTTCCGACAGCGCCTGAAAGTAGGCCGCCACCTGAATGAGCGCTTCGGGAGGGAGTCCGTCCATTGCCGGGCACAGGGCTGCATTGAAAGTCACGATGTTGCCTCAGAAGTTGCGGATCGACAAATGGTTATTCAATTTCTCAATTACGCACTTGACTATTTAATTACTTGCGCAAATAATACATCAGAACATTCAAAGCACACGGAAATCACCCCGTCATGCACTTGCCTCCGTCATTTCGTTCATTGCGTCGGCGCCCGCTGGCACTCACAGTCGCCGCGCTGGTGCTCGCCGGCTTCGGCACCCTGATGGCGTCGACCACGTCGTCGCTGGCGCAACCCAGCGCTGCCGCCACCACGCCGCCACTGCCGACCGTGGTGGCGCGCAATGCGGCCGGCAGTGAGCAAAATGCCTACGACGGCGTCGTCGAAGCGGTACGCCAGACGGTGATCGCCGCGCAAGTGGCAGGCGCCATCGTGCAACTGGACGTCAAGGCCGGCGACCGCGTCAAGGCCGGCCAGGTGTTGCTGCGCATCGACGCCCGCGCCGCCGATCAGGCCGCGGTCGCGAGCGAAGCGCAGGTGCAGGCGGCCCGCGCTGCGCTGGACGTCGCCCGCGCCGACCTCGCCCGCCAGCAGCAGTTGTTCCAGAAGAACTACATCAGCCCGGCCGCGCTGGAGCGCGCGGAGGCCCAGTTCAAGGCCACCGAGGCGCAGGTCAATGCGCAGTTGGCGCAGGCCGGCGCCGCGCGCACGCAAACCGGCTTCCACGTCGTCCGCGCGCCCTATGCCGGCGTGGTGTCGGAGGTGCCGGTCATGCTCGGCGACATGGCGATGCCCGGTCGCGCCCTGGCAACGATCTACGACCCCGGCGCGCTGCGTGTCACCGCCGCGGTGCCGCAATCCGCGCTCGGCGCGCTGCCCGCCAATGCCGCACCCGTCGCCCGAGCCGAGCTGCCGGGGCTGCCCGCCGCCGCGCAATGGCCGCAGACTGGCCGTGTCCAGGTACTGCCCACGGTCGACGCCAGCACCCATACCGCGCAGTTGCGCCTCGACTTGCCGGCCGATGTTGCCGGCGTCACGCCGGGGATGTTCGCTCGCGTCTGGCTTGCCGGCAAAGGTGCGCCGGCGACTGCCCGCCTGCTGGTTCCGGCCAGCGCGATCGTCCGCCGCAGCGAACTGACCGGTCTCTATGTGCTGGCCGGCGACAACCAGCCGCTGTTGCGGCAAGTGCGCCTTGGCCGCAGCGAGGGCGACCGGGTGGAAGTGCTCACCGGTCTGAGCGACGGCGAGCGCGTGGTCACCGATCCGCAACTCGCGGCGCGCGTTCGCTGAGCCGGGCCCGTCGCATGTCGCAACGCCTCCCGCATCACAGCGAAAACACCGCCCCGATGGGCGTGTCGGGCCGCATTGCCGCGTTCTTCCAGAGCGCGCAGATCACGCCGCTGCTGGCGCTGCTCGCGTTGCTGCTTGGCGCCTTCGCGGTGCTCGTCACGCCGCGCGAGGAAGAGCCGCAGATCAACGTGACCATGGCCAACGTGCTGATTCCCTTCCCCGGCGCGGCCGTGCGCGATGTGGAGCAAATGGTGGCCGGCCCGGCCGAGCAGGTGCTGGCGCAGATTTCCGGCGTCGAGCACGTGATGTCGCTGTCGCGGCCCGGTGTCGCCGTCATCACGGTGCAATTCAAGGTCGGCGTTGGCCGCACCGAAGCGCTGGTTCGCCTCTACGACACGGTGAACTCGAACGCCGACTGGCTGCCGAAAGGCCTCGGCGTGCAGGATCCGATCATCAAGCCGAAGGGCATCGACGATGTGCCGATCGTCACGCTGACGCTGTTCGGTAAGACCGCAGCCACCGGTGCCTTCGATCTCGAACGCGTCGCGCACAGCATCGAGGCCGATCTCAAGCGCGTCAACGGCACCCGCGAAGTGGTCACTGTCGGCGGTCCCGGGCGCGCCATCGTCGTCGAACTCGATCCGACCCGCATGGCCGCCGTCGGCGTCACCGTTAGCGATCTGCGCAACACGCTGCAATCGGCCAACTTGGGCCTACCGGTGGGCGACCTGCTCGGCGGCAACAAGGCGGTCGCCATCGAATCCGGCCCATTCCTGCGCCAGGCGAGCGAGGTCGGCGAGCTGGTCGTCACGGCGCGTGCCGGCAAGCCGGTGTTCCTGCGCGACGTGGCGACGGTCCGCGACGGCCCGCTGCCGCCCAGCCGCTACGTCTGGTACGGCACCGCGGACAAGGACGGCAAACCCGGCGCCGAGTACCCGGCCGTCACCGTGAGCGTCACCAAGAAGCCGGGCGAGAACGCCATCGACGTTGCCAACGCGGTGATGACGCGCGTCAACAGCCTGCGCAACACGGTGATCCCGGCCGACGTCGAAGTCGCGGAGACACGCAACTATGGCGCCACCGCCAACGACAAGGCACAGAAGCTGATCCAGAAGCTGCTGTTCGCGACCGTGTCGGTGGTGGCGCTGGTGTTCTTCGCCCTCGGCCGGCGCGAGGCGGCGATTGTCGGCGCCGCCGTGATCCTGACCCTGACCGCGACGCTCTTTGCGTCATGGGCGTGGGGCTTCACGCTGAACCGCGTGTCGCTGTTCGCACTGATCTTCTCGATCGGCATCCTGGTCGACGACGCCATTGTCGTGGTCGAGAACATTCATCGCCATCAGCAACTGCATCCCGGGCAAACGCTGCTGCAAATCATTCCCGGCGCGGTGGACGAGGTCGGCGGCCCGACGATTCTCGCCACGCTGACGGTGATCGCAGCACTGCTGCCGATGGCCTTCGTGTCCGGCCTCATGGGCCCCTACATGAGCCCGATCCCGATCAACGCGAGCATGGGCATGCTGCTGTCGCTGGCCATCGCCTTCGTGGTAACGCCGTGGCTCGCGCGCCTGTGGCTCAAGGCCGCCGGCAGCCATGCCGCCGGCCACGGTTTGAGCGGCAGGCTGGCGCCACTGTTCGAGCGCCTGTTCCGCCCCTTGCTCGACGCCCGACGCGGTGGCCGCAATCGCAAACTGCTCGGCCTCGGCGTAGCTGCGCTGATCGGCGTCTCGGTGCTGTTGCCGATTGCAGGACTGGTGCAATTGAAGATGCTGCCGTTCGACAACAAGAGCGAGTTTCAGGTGGTCGTCGACATGCCCGCCGGCACCCCGGTCGAGCAGACGGCCGCCGTGCTGCACGAGCTCGGCGCCTGGCTGCGCACGGTGCCCGAAGTCACCGACTATCAGGCCTATGCCGGCACTTCGGCGCCGATCAATTTCAACGGACTGGTGCGCCAGTATTACCTGCGCGCCGGCGGCGAAGTGGGCGACATTCAGGTCAATCTGGTCGACAAGCACGCACGCAGCGACAAGAGCCACGCCATCGCAACCCGCGTGCGGCCCGAACTGCAAAAGATCGCGGCGCGCTTCGGTGCCAACGTAAAGGTGGTTGAGGTGCCGCCCGGTCCGCCGGTGCTTTCGCCCATCGTCGCCGAAATCTACGGCCCCGACGCCGACGGCCGGCGCACGGTGGCGAAGGCCGTGCGCGCCGTGTTCGAAAAGACACCGGGCGTCGTCGACGTCGACGACAGCAGCATCGCCAGCGCACCGAAGAAACTGCTGATCGTGGACCGCCGCAAGGCTGCCATGCTCGGCGTACCGCAGCAGGCCATCGTGACCACGCTGCGCGCGGGTCTCGCAAGCGAAGCCACGGTCTACCTGCACGACGCCAGCAAGTACCCGGCCGCGGCCACGCTGCAATTACCGGCCGATCTGCATGGCGACCTCGCTGCGCTGCTGCAGCTTGCCGTGCGCAGTGCCGAGGGCAAACTGGTCGCCATCCGCGAACTGGTCACGGTCAGCGACACCGTGCGCGAGCAACCGGTACATCACAAGGATTTGCTGCCGGTGAACTACGTCGTCGGCGACATGGCCGGCAAACTCGATTCGCCGCTCTACGGCATGTTCGCCATGCGCGGCGACATCGCCCGACTGACCGCGCCCAACGGTGGGCCGCTGCTGGAATACTGGATCAAGCCGCCCGCCGAGGCATACCGCGACTATGCCCTCAAGTGGGATGGCGAGTGGCAGATCACCTACGAAACGTTCCGCGACATGGGCGCGGCCTACGCGGTCGGGTTGATCCTGATTTACCTGCTGGTCGTCGCGCAGTTCGGCTCTTACCTGACGCCGTTGATCATCATGGCGCCGATCCCGCTCACCATCATCGGCGTGATGCCCGGCCACGCATTGCTCGGCTCGCAGTACACGGCCACCAGCATGATCGGCATGATCGCACTGGCCGGCATCATCGTGCGCAATTCGATCCTGCTGGTGGATTTCATCAACCTGCAGGTTCGCTCGGGCACGGCCTTTGCCGATGCCATCGTGCATGCGGCGATCACCCGCGCGCAGCCGATCATGCTGACCGGCGTCGCCGCCATGCTCGGCGCCTTCTTCATCCTCGACGACCCGATATTCAACGGCCTTGCCATCTCGCTGATCTTCGGCATCTTCGTGTCCACCCTGCTCACGCTGGTGGTGATTCCGATCCTTTACTACGTGGCGTACCGCAATCGCCTGTCGGCGATCACCGGCGATACGACACCGCCCCCCGCATCATCCGCGCAAACTGCATAAGGAGTTATGTCATGACCTCGTGGCAAGTCGTTCGACTCATCGCCGGCACCTTTGTCCTGCTTTCGCTTGCAATGGGCATTCCCGGCAGCCCGCTCTTCGTCAGTCAATGGTGGCTGGCGTTCACCGCTTTCGTCGGCGCCAATCTGCTGCAAAGCGCATTCACGCGCTGGTGCCTGATGGAAAGCATCCTGCGCAAGCTGGGCGTGAAACCCGGCTGTTGAGCGATAACGCAAGGAGCTACCCAATGCACCTCGCTTGCCCCAAATGCGCCGCGGTGAACCGCGTGCCCGACGACCGCCTGGGCGACAACCCGGTGTGCGGCGTTTGCAAAGCGCCGCTTGCCGCGCCGACGCCATTCGCACTCACCGATCTGACCTTCGCTTCGTACGTCCGGCACACCGAACAGCCGATCGTTGTCGACTTCTGGGCGAACTGGTGCGGCCCCTGCCGCATGATGGCGCCGCAATTCGAAGCGGCTGCCAGGCAATCGCCCGCTGTCCGCTTCGCAAAAGTGGATACCGAGGCCGAGCCGCAGACGGCATCGGAGCACGGTATCCGCAGCATTCCGACCGTCGTCCTGTTTCACGGTGGCCGTGAAATCGCGCGGCAGGCTGGTGCGATGCGCGCGGCCGATATTAACCAGTGGATCAACGCTGCGCTGCCGCGGCAGGCGTGAGCGCATAGGGAGACGTCGCGCACTCGTTCGGTACGGTCTAAGGTCATTGGTAGCCCGAGACCGGCAGCAACATCAATCACAAGGAGGACACACATGGCTCATATCGTTATTCTCGGTGCTGGCACCGGCGGCATGCCCGCCGCCTACGAGCTGCGCGCCGCGCTCGACCGCAGTCACCGCATTACGGTCGTCAACACCGTCGACTATTTCCAGTTCGTTCCTTCGAACCCTTGGGCTGCCGTCGGCTGGCGGCAGCGCGATGCGATCACCTTCCCGATCCGTCCCTACCTGGAAAAAAAGGGAATCGATTTCGTCGCCCAGCGCGTGCAGCGCATCGATGCCGAAGGCAACGCACTGGAACTGGCCGACGGCACGGCGTTGCAATACGACTATCTGGTCATCACGACGGGGCCGAAACTCTCCTTCGATGAGGTACCGGGCGCCGGTCCGGAAGGCCACACGCGTTCGATCTGCACCATCGATCACGCCGAGCAGACTTGGGCGGACTATCAGAAGTTCACCGCCGATCCCGGCCCGGCCATCATCGGCGCCATGCCCGGCGCGTCCTGTTTCGGGCCGGCATACGAGTTCGCGTTCATTTTCAACAAGGATCTGCAACGTCGCAAACTGCGCAACAAGGTGCCATTGACGTTCGTTACCGCCGAGCCGTACATCGGGCATATGGGACTTGGCGGCGTGGGCGATTCCAAATCGATGCTTGAGAGCGAATTCCGCAACAACGACGTCAAATGGATCACCAATGCCCGTGTCACCAGGGTCGAAGCGGGAAAGATGTTTGTCAGCGAACTGGACGACGGCGGCCAGATCAGGAAGGAACATGAACTGCCGTTCAAGTTCAGCATGATGCTGCCCGCATTCAAGGGTGTGGATGCTGTCGCCGCAGTAGAAGGCTTGTGCAATCCCCGCGGTTTTGTGCTGATCGACGAACACCAGCGCAGCAAGAAATACCGCAACATCTTTTCGGCAGGTGTCTGCGTGGCAATACCGCCGGTCGAAGCGACACCGGTGCCGACGGGCGCGCCGAAAACCGGCTACATGATCGAAACGATGGTCACCGCCGTCGTGCACAACATCGCGGCGGAACTCAACGGCAAGGCAGCCGATGCCAAAGGTACCTGGAATGCGATCTGCCTGGCTGACATGGGCGACACCGGTGCCGCCTTTGTGGCGTTGCCGCAGATTCCGCCGCGCAACGTCAACTGGTTCAAGAAGGGCAAGTGGGTTCACCTGGCCAAGGTCGCGTTCGAGAAATACTTCATGTACAAGATGAAGAACGGTTCGTCCGAACCGGTTTACGAGAAATACGTTCTGAAAGCACTTGGCATCAAGCGTTTGGAGGGCGAACCGGAGGCCGGTAATCACTAGCCCGGAAATTCACGGGAACGGGCAACGCACCGGCGCGCCTCACGTGCGTGGGGCGCAAGATGAAAGTCACAGTCCGGCGAACGGTTGTTCCGTCAAGGACGCAGCGGCGCCGCGTCGAGCCACCAAAGCCAGCCGCTGATGGTGACGAACGACGCAACCGTCGTCACCAGCAGGGTCGCCGCGCAAAACCCCTGCTGGCCGTGACGCTGCGCTAGCACCGCATAGATACTCAGCATCGGGACGGCGGCATAAAGCACGGCCGCTTTGGCCAACGACGGGTCGGCAACCGGCCACGCCCACAGCGCGCCGGCCACCGCAAGGGGGTGCAACAGCAACTTGCCGAGCGCCACCATGGCAATGTCAGTGCGCTGCCCATCAAGCCGCAGCCCGACCAGCGAACCTCCGATCACGAACAACGCGACGGGACTCGACGCCGACGCCAGTAGTGCCAACGTTGACGATGCAAATGACGGCAGCGGAATATTCAACGCCGAAAACACGATGCCGGCGCCGATGCCATAGATCATTGGATTGCGGGCAAGGCCACGAAGCGATTGCGCGAGCGCATGCTGCGAGCGCGGCGCTGTCGGCCCCGAGCCACCTTCCGCATACGCGAGTGTGCATGGGATGGTGATCAGATTCTCGATTAGCGTACAAAGCGCCAGCGCCACGCTGGCCGTGGGGCCAAACACCTGCACGGCGATCGGATAGCCAATGAATGCGCTGTTCGACGAACTCGCCCCCAACGCCTGCATGCCTGACATGGACTTCGGGTTGTGGCGCCACCAGCGGGCCAGCAGCAGTACAGTCAGCAGCGCCACCAGCGAGCCGATGCCGTAAGCGATCAGGTATCCGGCGTCGAACACCTCGCCCAGACGGCGCTGGGCAAATGCACGAAACAATAGCGCCGGAATGCAGAAATACAGGACGAAGCGGCCCAGCGCCTGATTGTCAGTCTTCGACAACAACCCCGAGCGCACCGCAAGATACCCAATCGCCATCAGCACGAAGATCGGCGCCGTGACGGCGAGGATGGCGAGCATCAGCGACTACGCGCGGCGACAGCGAATGTTGCGACGGCGTCTTTCACGCGTAACTGATTTGTGCGAGGCTGCGCAAGGTGTCCGCCGTCGTCGTCGGAAAGCCGAAATATTCGAGGTAGGCCGGGATTTGTTCGAACAGCATGTCGGTGCCGATCTGGACGCGGCAGCCCCGTGCTTGCGCCGCGGCGAGAAACGCCGTCGTCTCGGCGCGCATGACCACCTCCCCGACAAAGGTGCTCGCGGCAATGCGCGACACATCCATCGGCAGCGGGTCGCCGGGGTTCATGCCCATCGGCGTGGCGTTGAGCACCACGTCGAAGCCGGCAGGATCGTTGCTGCCGGTCTGTACGTCAAGCGCCGGGTAGTGCTGTCGCAGCCGGGCCGCCAAAGCGTCCATCGACGTCGCATTGACGTCGTACAGCGCGATACGGGCAACACCGGCGGCGGCAAACGATGCGGCGATCGCCGAGCCAACGCCACCGCTGCCAACGACCAGAACGCTCGCGCCTGCGACGGCGATGCCCTTGCGTCTGACGCCACGCACGAAGCCTTCGCCGTCGAACATGTCGCCTTCCAGTTTGCCGTCGGCGCCACGCCGGACAGCGTTGCAGGAACCGGCCACGGCGACGGTCGGCGTGACGCGATCAACGAGCTCCACCACCGCGACCTTGTGCGGCATGGTGATGAGCGCACCGCGAATGTTGGTCAACGAAAACACGGCGCGCAGCAACGCCGGAAAGTCTTCAGGCTTGCACCCCATCGGCACCACACAGGCGTTGGCGCCAATACTGTCGAAGTAGGGGTTGTAAATCATCGGCGCCTTGAAGCTGTGCGTCGGGTAGCCGATGTGGGCGATGAGTTCTGTGTTGCCGGTAATCATGTGTTGTGAAACTGACGAAGTGGAAAGCAGCGGCGCCGCCGGCGCCCACTGCTAGCCCGTGCGCACGACGGCGCCGCGCTCGGCGGCGGTGACGATGGCTTCCGTGATGCGCAGGTTTTCGAGGCCGTCGCGCGCGCTGACGATCGGCTCGGCTTCGCCGCGAACGACGGCACCGAAATGTTCCATCTGGTGCTTTATCGGGTCGTCGCGAACCATGCCGACCACGCCAACCTCGAACGGTTTCCACCACGAGCGATCCTGCGGTCGCGGATAGGTCTTCAATCGCATAGTCGGTACCGACAGTGTGCCATTGGTGCCGCTGATGATGTAACAATCCTCGTCGTCGTAGCTTGGGTACGCCTTGTTCTCCTGCGACGTCTGTTCCCAGCTACGCGCCGAGGCGGCGGTATCGGAGAGCAGAAAGGTGCCCAGCGCGCCGCTGGCGAACCGGAGACCGATGGCAACGGTGTCTTCGACCGGGAAACCGCGCACTGCATGCGACGTGAACGCCTGCACCGCCACGATGTCGCCGCAGAGCATGCGCAGATTGTGCACCTCGTGGATCATGTTGAGCAGGATCGGACCGGCCCCCAGTTCACGCCGCCACGGTGCATCGACAAAGTAATGATCGGGCTTCAGGAAGGTGGCGCTGCCCATCACGCCGACGATGCGACCTAGTTGACCGGAGGCGACAACGTCGCGCGCCTTGGCCATGATCGGGCTGTGCGCACGATGGTGGCCGACGAGGATCCGCGCCTTGGCGTCGGCGACCTTGCGCACCAGCGCTTCTGCCTCGGCGACGGTTGGCGCAATCGGCTTTTCCAGCAAGCAGGGCAGCCCCGCATCGATGCACAGGCTGGCATGCGGCACATGCAATTGATTTGGCGTGGCGAGCACCACACCGTCCGGGCGATCGCGTGCGAGGAGTTCCTCCAGCGAGGAGTAGAGCGGAACGCCGGCGCGCGCCGCAATCTCGGCCGCGGCAGGCGACGGATCGACGATAGCACTCAGGGCTACCGTCGAACTGGACTGCGCAACGCCCATATGGGCCTGGCCGATATATCCGGCACCAGCCACGGCGATTTTGGTTTTGGTCGTCATTGCTTGCGAAGTGTCAAAGTGAGTGCAGCGCGCGGCGTGGCACCCGGCTGCAGGCAGCCGGGTTCAGGGTCCGCCGCAACACGCTGCTGGCGTCACGAAGTTATTTGCGGAGTTTGGCCAGCTCGGCGTTGACTTCGTTGACCAGCGGTTCGCCGACGCTCGAAGTGAACTGCGCGATCACCGGCTTCATTTTTTCGCGCAGCTTGGTGACCTCGGCAGGACCAAACGAGGTGACCGTCATGCCATTTTTCTTCAGCAGATCGAGATTTCCGGCAACCTGAGCGCGCGATTCCTTGCGCTGCACCAGCGCGGCTTCATGCGCCGCGTCGTCGAGAATCTTCTTCTCCGCTGCGGACAAACTGTCCCATACCTTCTTGCTGAACAGCACCGATTGCGGGTTGTACTGATGGTTGGTGATTGCCACGAATTTCTGCACTTCCCAGAACTTGTTGGCGGCGATCACGCCGATCGGGTTCTCCTGGCCGTCGATCGCCTTCTGCTCAAGGCCACCGTAGACTTCGGCAAAGGGCATCGGTGTCGGATTGGCGCCCAACGCCTTCACCCAGGCAACGTTGATCGGGTTGGGTATGACCCGCAGCTTGAGACCTTCGATGTCCTCGACCTTGTTCAGGGCGCGCTTGCTGTTGGTGATCTGGCGATAGCCCAGTTCCCAGTACGCGAGGCCGACGATGCCTTTCGGCTCCAGCAGCGCGTGCATCTTCTTGCCGATCGGGCCGTCGACGATGGCGTCCGACTCCTTCTCATTGGCGAACAAGAACGGGAAATCGAAAATCGCCAGTTCCTTGGCTTCGCTGGCCAGAATTCCGGTATTCATTACCGCCAGCTCCACCGTGCCGCCTTTCAGCGACGATACGACGGCCTGGTCGGTCCCGAGGGCGCTGTTGAAGAACAGATTGACCTTCATCTTGCCACCGGAACGCTGGCTGACCAGTTCCGCGAACTTCTTCATCCCCGGCGAGGCCGGGTGATTGCCTTCCGGTCCGGCCAGATGAAATTTGAAGGTGCGCTCCTTGATGTCTTGCGCCGAAGCGGCGGTGATTGCGATCGCGGCCGCGCCAATGGCGACAGCTTTCAGCAGAAATTGTTTCATTGATTTCCTCCAGTAAGTTTGGGTAACAAATAGTTGGCGACTTGACGACGCGACGCCTGCATTTCAGTAAAACCAGCGCGCGGGAACCATGACAAGTTGAGGGAAGAGCACCATCAGGAACATCACGACGAACTGCACGACCATGAAAGGCATCACACCGCGCGTCACGTCGTCCATTCGCATTCGGCCGACGCCTGCCACTGCGTTGAGAACAGTGCCGACCGGCGGCGTCACCAGACCAATCGAGTTATTGATGATGAACAGGACACCGAAGTACACCGGATCGATGCCGGCCTGCTTGATCAACGGCATCAGCACCGGCGTCAAAATCAGGATGGTGGGCGTCATGTCCATGGCGGTGCCCACGGCCATCGTCAACACCATGACGGCAATCAGCAACAGGGTCGGGTTCCCCAGCAACGGGCTCAGCAGGTCGACCACCTGGTTTGGCAATTGCGCAACGGTGATCAGCCACGACGACACCATTGCTGCGGCGACGAGGAACATCACCACGGCCGTGGTTCGCGCCGACGTCACGAACACTTCGATGAGTTGCCTCAGCTTCAACTCGCGATAGACAAAGCAGGCGACGAACAGCGATAGTACGGCCACCACCACGGCGGCCTCGGTCGGCGTGAAGATGCCGAAACGCAGGCCAAAGACGATGACAAACGGCAGCAGAAGCGCCCATGCGGCGTCCTTGAATGCATGCCACACTTCACCGGCGGAGCGCTTCGGTGGCGGTTCGAGTTTTTCCTTTCTGATCAGCCACCACCAGGTCAACCACAGACCGACAGCAAGCCAGATCCCGGGGAAGATGCCGGCGAGAAAGAGCTTCGAGATCGACACGTTGGCAGCGACGCCGAAAATCACGAACCCGATCGACGGTGGAATGATCGGACCGATGACTCCGCACGCCGCGATCAGACCGCCGCTCCGCGCCTTGTCATGTCCCGCCGCCACCATCATGGGTAACAACAGGGCCGTCAGAGCCGCAGCATCGGCCACGGCAGAACCGGACAACGCGGACAGGATGCACGCTGCCACGATAGTGACATAACCCAAGCCCCCGCGCACGTGGCCGACCAGTGCCATCGCAAAGTTCACGATGCGACGTGAGAGGCCACCGGTGTTCATCACCTCGCCGGCAAGCATGAAGAAGGGCACCGCCAGCAACGGGAAACTGTTGGCCCCCTCGATGATGTTTTGCGCCAGTATCTGCGCGTCGAATGTGCCCAGGTGCCACATCAGCGCCACGCCACAGACAAGCAGGGCGAACGCGATCGGAATGCCAAGCAGCATGGCACCAAGCAATGAACCAAGAAAAACAACAATCGTCATGATCCGAGTCCCCGCCTGCTCACTTGACCGGTGGCGGCAAATCGAGAGGCTCTTCCTCGGATTCGCGGATGCCGATCAGTTCATCTTCGCGCAGCGTGCCGCGCAACAATCGCCAAAGATGATTGACCAGAATAACGGCAATCGACACCGCCGAAACCACGCCACAGGCATAGAAGACGGCCATGGAGATTTCCATCACGGCGCTTTCCGACGTCCAGTTGACGATGACCTGGTCGAGCGACCCTTTGAACAGCAGCCAGCAGCAGAACAACATCAGGGCGTGGCCTGCGATGAGGCATACCTTGCGCCCGGTCACTCCGAGCCGCGAGACGAGCATGTCGGTGCCGAGATGAGCGCCGTCGCGCACGGCGACTATCGCCCCCAGAAACGTGACCCACACGAACAACCAGCGCGACAACTCCTCCGAGACCGTAATCCCGGAATTGAAGACGTAGCGCAGCACGACATTACCGAACACCAGCACCACCATGACCGCAAGCATCGCCGCGATGAGATAGCCGATGGCCTTGCAGTAGCCGTCGATGACTCGTTCCAGCATCGTTCCTCCTTGTCGCTGTTGTGCCGCAACTCGTCTGCCCGGGCCTCCACCCTTGCATCGCGACACAATGTACCAAATGGTTAATTTTGAAATATAGCAGCAGTCGTCGCTGCCGCAAAGCCCCAGGATGACAGCGAAGTGTCAGCCACGGATTGCGAGTGTCCCCCTATTTGCGGACAAAGCGGACGATCATTTCGATAATGCTGTCGCGCCGCGCCGTAATGGTTTGCACGTTTTGCCAGTCGATCCGGAAAATGCAGCCGAACGTGTGCTGATTCGACACGTTGAAGAAGGTCAACGCCGAAATCGACGCATGCAGATCGATCGCGTCGATACCGGAACGGAATACACCCTGCTCGACGCCCCGTTCGTAAAGGCGCCGGATGGTGTCGATCACCGACACGTTGAGTTGCTGGATGGCTTTGCTCTCCGCAATGTACTTGCCGCGCTGGATGTTCTCGTTGGCCACCAGACGGACATACCACTGGTTTTGCATGCAGCGGTCGAACGCGCGTCCCACCAGCTTGCGCAGCGCGTCCTCGGGCGGCAGATCGTCCAGACGCAGTTCGGCCTCGGCATCCCGCGTCTCGCGATACGCGGCTTCGAGCACCTCGACGTAAAGCCCCTCCTTGCTGCCGAAGTAGTAGTAGATCATCCGCTTGCTGGTGCGGGTCGCGGCTGCAATCTCGTCGATCCGCGCGCCGTCGAGTCCCTTCTCGGCAAACTCGGCTTTCGCTACAGCGAGAATTTCTGCCTTGGTGCGCTCGGGGTCGTTGGTGCGTGTGCGTGCACGCGATGCAGATACCGGCGCGGTCGTGCGGGCGGCAGCGGCGGCACGAGGCCTCGCTTCGGCGACTCCGATCGCGCGTGCACCCGTCGGCAGCACATTGGGCGGCGCAGAATGTACTAATTCGTCCATTTTGCGAGTATAGAGCTGTTTGCTGCGTCATGTTCCTGCGCCCTAGCGAAGCGGAACTGTCAACGCGCGAATCGCCTCGGCCGTCGCTGGCCGGACGCCGCGCCACCATGCAAAGGCTTCCGCCGCCTGCTCCACCAGCATGCCGACACCATCGGCGAGGGTAGTCACACCAGCGTCCTGCGCCAGACGCAGAAACGGCGTCAGCCCCTTGCCATAGGCCAATTCATAGGCAAGCGCCGCCCCGCGGAACACGGTCGCCGGTATCGCGGGCAACTCACCGCGCAGACTAGCCGATGTGGCGTTGAATACCAGATCGAAGCCCTGATCGCGCAGCGCCTCAAAGTCGCAGGCAAGCACAGCGCTACCCGCGACCGTGGCGCGGCCGATTGCTGCCAGATCAGCCGCTTTTTGCGGTGTGCGGTTCGCGATTACCAGTTGCACCGGCCGTTGTTCAAGAAAGGGCACCAAGGCACCTCGCGCAGCCCCCCCGGCGCCGAGCAGCAAGACACGCTTGCCATGCAACGGCAGCAAAAGGTTATGGCTGACGTCGCGCACCAGCCCCACGCCGTCAAAATTTTCCGCGACGATGCGAACACCGTCGAACTTCAGCGCGTTGGCGGCGCCCGCGATTTCCGCCCGCTTAGAACGCTCGGTCGCATAGCCAAACGCATCCAGCTTGAACGGTGCCGTTACGTTCACACCGCGCCCGCCAGACTGCCGAAACGCATCGACCGCAGGCGCAAATTTGCCAATCGGCGCAAGCATTTTTGTGTAGTCGATGTCCTGCCCACAGCTCGCTGCAAACGTCATGTGAATGGTAGGCGATTTGCTGAAATCAATCGGGTTGCCGACCACGGCGTATCGATCTGTCATGAGGGTTCCGTTCCGATCCGTTGGTTGGTATCAGGAGGTTCACGACGATGCGGAGTAGAGCACAGCATCGCGCTCCATCGCGTCGATGTCAGCGGTGCTGTACCCGAGTTCGGACGCAATGTCACGGTTGTGCTCCCCCAGTTCCGGTGCCACGCGCGCCACCGTGGTGTCGCAGCCCGAGAAATGAAACGGCAGATTGGGCATGCGAATTTTTCCGAGCAGGGGATGATCCTGCTCGATCACCATACCGCGCGCGATGATTTGCGGATCGGCGAGCACCTCGTCGATGCGTTGTACTCTTGCACAGGGCACATCGATGGCATCCAGCGCCGCAAGGCAGGCCGCCACCGAAGGTTGCGCCGCGACCCATGCCCGCGCTAGCGGCAGAATCTCGCCACGATGGGCATTGCGCCCCGGTGCGCTATGCAAGCGCGTATCGCCGGCCAGCGCTTCACCGCCGATCAGTCGCGCGAAGCGCTTCCACGCGTCGTCCACCTGAGCGGCGATGACCAAATTCCCGTCCGCCGCCGCAAACACGCCATACAGTGTCGATTGCGGCAGGTCGTGCCCGGTCTGTACTGGCACCTCCTTACCTCCCGACAGCATGTAACACTGTACGGCGTATTCATGCATCGACACCAGGCAGTCATAGAGTGCCATGTCGATGTGCTGCCCGCGACCACTCTTTACACGTCCCAGCAGTGCCGCGCAAACAGCGGCGACGCCGTGAATGCCGGTGTACATGTCGCCCAGTGCAATGCGCAGGAGCGGCGGCGCCTCACCGGGCGAACCGACCATCTGCATGATGCCGCTCTTGGCCTCTGCAATCAAACCGAAGCCGGCGCGATGCGAATCCGGCCCCGTATGACCGTAAGCCGATACTGAGCAATAAACCAAGCCTGGGTTGCGCTCTGCCAGTGCAACGTATCCGAGGCCAAGTTTGTCGAGCGCACCGGGCCGATAGTTCTCAACGAAGACGTCGGCGCCATCGGTCAGCTTGTGCATCAGCGCCAAACCCCGTGGGTCCTTGAGGTTCACACATAGCCCCTGCTTCCCCATGTTCTGCTGCAGGAAGTACCCGCTGTGACGGCCGATAAACCACGGGTGCGCTCGTCCGGCATCGCCCTCTTTGGGTCGCTCCACCTTGATCACGTCCGCCCCCAACGCCGCAAGACAGCGCGACAGATACGGTCCGGCGAGAAAGTGTGTGTAGTCCACCACCCGGATACCGGCGAGCGGCAACGCCTGCATCGTCGCCCCAATCATTGTGCTGCTCCCACTGAAACAGCGCCGGGACGGCGCAGCACCATCAACCGGTGCTCGCCCTTCTGCACGACCACGCCATGCTGATTGATCAGTTCCGACGGCAACACAACGATGCCCCAGCCGGGCTTGCTTTTTGACGGACGCATGCTGCCCACGCTGAATCGCACATGCAGCGTATCGTTGATCTTGATCGGGCCTGCAAAATCCCAGCTCCAGCCCAGCGACATGCCGGGCAAAAAACGGTAGTCGGATCGCGTCTTCAAGCCATCAGCGAGCGATAGCCCGAGCAGGCCGTGCGCGACACGCGTGCCGAATTCCGTGGTCTTGGCATAGGCTTCGTCAACGTGAACCGGGGTGTGGTCGCCTGTGAGATCGGCATAGGCATTGATCAACGCTTCGGTCACCGTCACACTTGGGCTGACGCACACGTCGCCCACGCGCGCATCGTCCCAATAGCGCTCCACGCTCATTTCGCAGCTCCTTGCTCAGCCGCAGAGACGGCAGCACGCAGACCCAGCAGATAACTGTCGAGTCCGAATCCGCAAATCTGTCCTTTGACGATCTCCGCAAACACCGAGTGATGACGAAACGCCTCACGCGCGTGGATGTTTGACATGTGAATTTCGACGACAGGTACCGTGAGAATGGCCAGCGCATCACGGATACCGTAGCTGTAGTGCGTCCAGGCACCCGCGTTGATCACCACCGCGTCAACCCCGTCGAAGAACGCCTGGTGGATGCGCTCGCACATCGCGCTTTCCGAATTGGTCTGAAAATTCGCCACCTCGGTGCCCAACTCGCGTCCGAGCGACTGCATGGCCGCATCGATCTCGGTCAGCGTGATCGTGCCGTACTGCACGGGGTCGCGCTTACCGAACATGTTGTGATTGATGCCGTGCAGCATCAGGATTTTTTTCATGTGACTCTTTCTTGCTTCAGAAGCCCCGATTTGTCCGCCGCCGCCTACGCACGCGGTTGAACTGAGAGCGCCTGCTCGACCGAGCCCGGTTTCGCCTGAATCAGCTCCACCGCCAGACCATCGGGCAGTTGCAACCAGTTGCGCCCCTGCGGCAGCGTCTTGACGCTCCACGACTGCGCGGCGAGAAGCGCGGCCTCAAGATCGTCAACCATGATGCCGAGGTGCGCCAGCCAGCCGGCGTCGTTGCTCGGGGCCGCCGTAAAGCCGGGTGCGGCCATGAGCTGCACGCCACCCACGGTCCAGTACTGGCGGGGTGCGTCGGCCGGGCCATCGATTTCACGGGCCGTCATGCCGAGCACGTCGCGGAAAAACCGGATATGCCAATGGATGTCAGCCACGCGAACGGCCACATGCTCAACGTAAGAACGAACCAGCATGTTCATGCCGCGACCCTCTCAGCGTTACTTGGCGATGAACGCGTTTCCGCGACACGCGCGAGCGATCGCTCGATCCCTTTGACACAGGCCACCAGTGTTTGATTGACAGGGGTCGGCACGCCGCGGCGCTCGCCCCAGCGCACAACGGCACCGTTGACGTAGTCGACTTCCGTAACCGAGCCCTTTTCGATGCTTTGCAACATCGATGCCTTGAATTCGAACGGCAAGCCAGTGGCCGCTTTCAGCCACGGCTCGCGCGGATCGGAGACGCTGAGTCGCACCTCGTGCGCTCGCGCCACGGCCATCGCCTCGGCCACGGCGGCGATAGCGGTCGACGCAATTTCCGGCACCGCGTAGAGTTCGCCGTAAGGCAGCCGCGTAGTGGCAGAGAGCGCACCGGTCGCGACGTTCACCAGCAGTTTGTCCCACAAAGCACCCAGAACGTTCGTGCTGACCGTCGTCAACAAGCCCGCCGCGTTGAACGCTGCCGCAATATCGCGAACCCGTTCGCTCTCTGAGCCATCCAGTTCGCCGATGATGGTTTCTTTGCTCCGAGTGCCGACGACGATGCGGCCCGGCCCAAGCAGCACACCTCCGGCATAGGTCTTTCCGGCGACCACACGCTGCCGCCCAACCGCGGCGGCCAGCACGTCTTCGTGACCGAGTCCGTTTTGCAGCGACAGCACGGTCGTTCGTGGCCCCACGATGGGCAACGCGCTGGCGATGGCGGATTCGGTGTGAAACGATTTGACCAGCACGATTAGCAAATCCACTGGTCCGCCGGCCGCAGCAATGTCGCGGCAATCGGTGGTGGCGCGCACAGTCACCGTGCGCTCGACCATACCGGCGCCACCACGCTGCTCGCGCATGACCAGGCCACGGGCGCGCATCGCCTCAACGTGCTCACGCCCACGATTGATCAACCAAACCATGTGCCCTGCCTCCGTCAGCACGCCACCCAGCGCGCAGCCCAGTGCGCCGGCGCCCAAAACTGCAATCTTCAACCGCTGCTCTCATGTATGGGTCGTTGTTATGGGCGAATCGTAGGTAAGCCGTGGTCATTTGAAAATCCAACAAATACAATTTGCATCATTGCAAAACACAATAATTAGCCAATGGCCACGCAGCCTAGCAATCGTCCCAGCAGAAGCTACCGGCATGGTCGGGCCGTCGCGACGGCAGCGCCTACGGCGTCCACTGCACCGCTGCTGCAATCGCACTGGCTACAGTTGATTGAGGCGCTTTACGCCACGCAGAGCGTTACGCGCGCTGCCGAGCGGTTGGGCCAGAGCCAGCCGACGGTGAGCATCTGGCTCGGACAACTGCGCAAACGGTTGGCTGACCCGCTCTTCGTGCGCACACCGCAGGGCATGTTGCCGACGCCGCGCATGGATGCACTCATGGGATCGGTGCGTAGCGCGCTCGACACGTTGCGGCAATTGACGACACCCAGCACCTTCGACCCAGCCACGGCGGTGCGCGAGTTTCGCATCTTCATGACTGACGCCAGCCACGTCACGCTGCTGCCGCAACTCTTCGCGCAGGTGCGCGCACTCGCGCCCGGCGTGCGACTGGAGGCAGCGACCATTGATGCGTCAGTCGCCAGTGCGCTGCAATCCGGTAGCGGCGACCTTGCGCTGGGGCTCATTCCCGGGCTGGAGGCAGGCTTCTATCAACAGGCCCTGTTCGCGCAGGACTGGGTGTGTCTGGTCAACGCCCGGCACCCTCGTTTGACGCTAACGACGCGTGCCTTCACACTCAAGCAATATGCGCACGAATCACACATCAGCATCGTTTCCGGCACCGGCCAGCAGCTCATCGAACGCGCGTTCGCCCGGCAGTCGTTGACGCGCAACGTTGCGCTTGAGTTGCCCGGGTTTCTCGGCTTGACCGCCATTCTCGCCAGCAGCGACCTCGTTGCCACGTTGCCCCGCCACATTGGCAGCACCCTCGCGCAAGCCGCCGATCTGCGTGTACTGCCCTGCCCCGTGGCAATCGACGGTTTTACCGTCAAACAATACTGGCACACGCGCTATCACCACGACGCCGGCAACCGCTGGCTGCGCGAGCTCTGTGCGTCGCTGTTTCAGACAAAGGTGATGCCCGGCAGCGTCGCGTCATTGACCCGACCAACGGGCAGCGGCTACAGCCGCCGACCGTGCGGTCAAACCTGAGAACGGTTATCGCGTGATAAACCAAAAAACTTGGTCTATTTCGCACCAAACAAAAAAGGCCTGCATCGCTGCAAGCCTTGATTTTGTTGGCCCGACCTGGGCTCGAACCATAGTCGCAAGCCGTTGATTTAAATGGTTTTTAAGGTGTGGCGATTTAAAAGATACCCCTAAAGATACCCCGTTTTGCGCTGGCTTTATCCGTACGTCCTCGGTCACTATAGCACGTTGACTAAGAACCAAAACAGTGAATCCACCGCGTGAAATTATTTCTCCTTTGTTGCACGATTGCAACCCTCTTCGGCTGCGCCACCAGCCGTGACCACTGCAAAGATGCAGCGAACCCGACCGCCTGCAATGCCAAGTTTTCGCTAGGCGTGTTGTCCTGCGAACAAGAGGCCAACCGCAAAACGCCCGTCATCAAAACCGCCACCGGAAACTACTTCTGCGATGGCACGGCTACCCAGAATGGCAACTCGCAGCAATACCGCGTGCATAGCACTTGCCGCCCTGAGATAAAGCAGACACACGACAAAGCTGCATGGGATGCCAACATGCGGGCTTGCATGCAAATGAAGATGGCAGACGGTAGGTTTAAGCAATGAAGCTGAGCGGCTTTCAGCGTGTTGGCGTGGTTTTGTCGGTGCTGTGGTTAGGTGCGGCTACCGTAAGTGCGCTATTCACATTGACCCAAGGCGCTAGCGAATACGGCCTATACCGGGCATGGTACGAATTGCCTTGGGATGCCTTCACCGTTGACTATGCCGACGATGGAAAAACACGGTATCCAACAGACTTGCGCATTGCCTTTCTTGGCTTTGCCAAGTACGCCATAGCGCCTATTTGCGCTGCATGGTTGCTTGCAGCTATCCGCCCCGCCATTCGATGGATAGCAGCGGGTTTTAAGGGCAAGGTAGGCACAAATGGGGAGGGGTAAGTCCTTTTTTCTTTTGCCGATGGTAGCCCACCCTATAAGGCAAACCGCACCAATCTCTAAAATTTTCAGCTTATGGGCAAGTCATTCAATTTGCTATCGTGTTTTGCGCTCTTGTTGCTTGCTGCATTCGCGCTGATTGCGTGTAGCACCACGCCGCCACATTCGGCGAACCAATACGGCGAGAAGGTCGAATATGAAAGCATCATCAACAGCACCCAGCGCCGCGCCGTGTGGGGCTATTTGTCGATGCCAAAGGCAGCGGCTACCGCCCCCGTTCCGGCGATGGTGCTGGTGCATGGTAGTGGTGGCTTGGGAGGGCGCGAAGCTCGATACGTTGACGAATACAACAAGCTCGGCATTGCAACTTTTGTATTGGCTTCGTTTGAGGTGCGGGGAGTGAAGAAAACCAGTGAAGACCAAACGCTGGTAACTGGCTCCGAGATGAACGCCGATGCTATTGGCGCATTGAAGTGGTTGCTATCGGTCAAGCGCATAGACCCGCAGCGCATCGGCATACAGGGCGGCTCTAAAGGTGGCAACGTGGCTTTATCTCTGGCGTTTGATGAACCATTCAAAAACCGCAAGTTGCCAAATTCGATGCGCTACACCCTGCATATCCCGATTTACCCCGGCTGCACTGCGCAGCAGCGCAACCCTGACACCACTGGCAGACCAGTGCTGATGCTATTGGGTGAGAAGGACGACTACACCAACCCGCGCAAGTGCCAAGAGTACGCAGCAAGTATCAAGCAGCACGGGGGCAACATTGAAGCGATTACCTACCCGAATGCGCACCATGATTTTGATGGGCCGGATAGCTTGCGTGTGCAGTGGCTCCCCAATGTGCAAAACGCCCGTGATTGCGTGACGTACTTTGAAGATGATGGCAGCGTGACAGACCCCGCAACCGGGCAAAAGTGGCGAAACCAATCAGCCTATGTGAAAGAGTATCTACAACGTGCCTGTATGAAGCGTGGGGCGCATGTTGGTAGCAACGCTGAGGCAAAGAAAAAAGCACTGGCAGACATCACCGAATTTCTCAAGCAGAATAAGTTTATTCGCTAATGCTCCCATGCTGGGCAGCGCATTCTAGGGGGACTTGAATTTGCAATTCGGAAAATTTGTCTGATTTTCTGTGCTAGAAAGTCAACCCCCTGCCGGGAATCACTGCAACACCTAACACTAAACACTTACCCCCTTTACCCCCTAATTCTGCCCCTGTTTTACACTTTTGCAGTGCCCTTTAGTATCTCTGCTATCCCCTTGCCCTTTGCTAGCTAGTCTAGTTCCGCGTAGCGGTGCCAGCGCCGTAAGGTACTGGGTTTCTTTAGTATCCCTTCTATATTAAGAATCTAGTTTAGCCCTCTCATTTAATTTTTGAAAATTAGAGGGAAGGGGGATACTATCTGGGATAGGGGCTAGGCTAGCTAGCAGAGCTACCTAGGCTAGATAGCTACTAACTGAGGGGCTACCTACTGGATACTATCGAGGGGCTACCTACTGGATACTATCGAGGGGCTAAAAAGTGAAAAGAGGGGGGTATTTAGGGGGTGTAGAGGGGTTAGTGTTAAGTGTTTAGTGTTCTGGTGATTCTCTCCATCTAAGCTACCAAAGTAACCCCCTATTTTGATGGGCGTGCCGCTGCAATGCGGTCTGCTATCCAACGATTAATCTCACTCGACAGCCAACCAACGCGACGCGCACCAAGTGGAATATGTGATGGAAATTCCCCGTTGCGGATTTGCTGGTAAATCGTGCTTTTGCACAGTCCAGTACGTGCCAGCACCTCGGGAAGCGTAAGGAAGCGCTCTTCCATGACATGCGCGGAAAAATTGGGTGTAGTTTGACCTGCTGCGACGTTAAGCATGATGGTATTTCCTTGGGTTAGCACGCTGCAAAGCGTGTGCGAGATAGGAACTGCCCAAGAACCGTGCGCCAGAAAGCAAAAATGCCGCAAAGCGGCATTAAGTTTTGAAAGCACTTCTCAAATTAACTTGGTCAAAAAGAGTGGGTGCTGATGCTTTTGGTTGGGTCTATTGAGGGCGGCTCCGCGAGGGTTAGAAAGTGCTTTAACAACAGTTAAAAGTATAGACGTTAATG
The DNA here is from genome assembly GCA_027492485.1 of Betaproteobacteria bacterium. Classification (GTDB taxonomy): domain Bacteria; phylum Pseudomonadota; class Gammaproteobacteria; order Burkholderiales; family Casimicrobiaceae; genus Casimicrobium. The sequence goes on along the minus strand of JAPUER010000079.1, from coordinate 234,875 downwards.
CGCCTGAAAGTCAATGCCCGTGCGGGTTACAGCCTGATGCTACTAGCTCAAAAGCACGGCAATTAGTAGCTTGTTTATTCCGCACTTTTTACTAGCTGCGCTGACTTTCTAAAGCTCGCAAGTGCGACATTTCCATCCACGCGCACAGCATCAAGATAATCCGCCCAATCCTGCATCATTGCTTTGCGCTCGTCCATGTATTGCGCATGGTTGTAGGCACGTCTCACGTCGTTACGGTCTTTATGCGATAGCTGGCGCTCGATAACATCGGGGCGATAGCCCATTTCGTTTAGTAGCGTGCTGGCAGTGCCACGGAAACCATGCGGCGACGCTTTGCCGTTGTACCCCATGCGGTACATGGAATACAGCATGGCGTTTTCGCTCATGCACTTGGTGGGGTTCGCTGCATTGGGAAAGATATGCTCTCGCTGACCTGTGACCATCTGCAATTGCTTGAACAGTGCCAACACTTGCCGCGACAACGGTACTATGTGCATCGGAGCTTGCTTCTTGCGATGCTCGGAAGGAATACGCCATTCGGCGGTATCGAAGTTGATTTCTTGCCACTTGGCAAAGCGAAGTTCGCCCGTGCGCACAAAGGTTAGCAAGGTGATGCGCAGCGCCGTTAGCGTAACGACGCTATCGGCCTCGTTGTCATCCAGTTTTTGCAGGAAAGCGGGGATTTCTTCCGCTGGTAAATGCTTACGGTGCTGTACTTCGCGGGTCTTGATGATGCCGCGTAACTCGCTGGCTGGGTTGTGCTTGGCACGTCCCGTAGCGATGGCGTAGGCGAACACGGATGCGCAGCGCTGTTTCACCCTGCCTGCTACGTCCAACGCGCCGCGCTCCTCTACTTTTCTTACTGCAAACAGCACATCGGGCGTAGTTACGTCGGCGATGGGCAGCTTACCAAGGTGCGGAAAAATGTCCCGCTCCAGTAGCTGCATGGTCTTGGTGGCGTAGCGGGGTATCCAGCCGTCTTTGTTCGCTTCGTACCACTCGCGGGCGATGGCTTCAAAGTTATTGGCTTGTGCAAGGATGGCAGCGCGTTTGCTTTTGATTTTTGCTATCGCCGGGTCTTCGCCGTTGGCGACCTGCTTACGCGCCGTTGCTTGCTTCTCGCGGGCTTCTGCCAGCGATACCTCCGGGTACACGCCCAGCGCCAGCAGTTTTTCTTTCTTCAAGTAGCGGTACTTGAGCCGCCAATACTTGGCACCGTTGGGCTGCACAAGCAAAAAAAGCCCGTGACTGTCCCCCTTTTTGTAGGGCTTGTCTTCGGGCTTAAATTTTCTACAGGCTGTGTCTGTAAGCATGGAGTGGGGTACTTTCAGCGTAAGGGCATGTCACATACCCCCAATTTACCCCCGAAATACCCCGGCTTGCAACGCACCTCGTCGCATGCTATCGGACGCGGTTCGCTCGTAAGTGCTTGAAAAGAAAAGGCCAGTAGGACGCTTTTGCATGCTACTGGCCTTGTGTTTGGCTCCCCGACCTGGGCTCGAACCAGGGACCTACGGATTAACAGTCCGGCGCTCTACCGACTGAGCTATCGGGGAATCGAAGCTTTGAATTATAGCCACAAATCGTCGCGGTCTGCAACCGAGCAGGCAGCGTTCGCGCTAGCGCACGTCGTCGCGATCTTCGATCAGCGGCTGCGGCTTGCTCAGGTGAGGCCAGGCCAGTTTGAGGTAATAGAACATCGACCACAGCGTCAGCCCCGCTGCGACCCAAAGCGCAATCGTGCCGAGCAGCGGCGTGGGGATGCCGGGGAAAAACGGCTCGTACAGCAACAGGGCAATCAGCGCCGTGAGCTGCGCCGTCGTCTTCAGTTTGCCAACCGTGTTGACAGCCACGCTTTTTGACTGGCCGATCTTGGCCATCCATTCGCGCAAGGCCGAAATCGCAATTTCGCGCCCGACGATGATGAATGCCAGCACCGCGTCGGCGCGCTTCATCTGCACCAGCAGCAGCAACGCGGCCGCAACCATCAATTTGTCCGCCACCGGGTCGAGGAATGCGCCGAAGGCGCTGGATTGCCCGAGCCGGCGCGCAGCAAAACCGTCGGCCCAGTCGGTGATGGCAGCGATGGTGAATATCCACGCCCCGGTCCAGTTCTGCTGCGTTGGCGTCAGCCAGTCATGCGGCAGGTAATAGACCCCAACGAACGCGGGAATCAGCGCGATGCGTATCCAGGTCAGCGTGGTTGGGATATTGACGGGCATGCGCACATTTTGGCACGCAGACCTTCGATTGAGCTGACAACCTGTTGGCGCGGGCAGCAGCCGTTGCTGGCGGGGGTTACCGCCCCATCCATTTCTGCGCCAGCGGAAACTCGCGGTTGCGCAGACCGTGCAGCACCTCCTCAACGGTCCCGCCGTGCACCAGCAATTCGTGATTGACCGCCTTGACCAGCCCGACGTCTACCGAATGCTTGACCCAGGCGATCAGGTGATCGTAGTAGCCGGCGACGTTGAGCAGGCCGCAGAGCTTGCGGTGATAGTCGAGCTGGCTCCAGGTCAGCGCTTCGAACAGTTCATCCAGCGTGCCAAAGCCGCCAGGCATGGCGATCACGGCGTCGGCCAGCCCCAGCATCATGGCCTTGCGGCTATGCATGTCCGGCACCACATGCATCGCGGTGAGATTTTTGTGCTCTACCTCCAGCGCCTTCAGCGCCTCCGGGATCACGCCGATCACCTCGCCGCCCGCCGCCAGCGCGGCGTCGGCCACAGCGCCCATCAAGCCGACGCCGCCGCCGCCATAGACGAGGCCGATACCCTCCTGCGCCAGCGTGCGGCCGACGGCAACGGCGGCCTCCTTGTACGCCGGGTTGAAACCGACGTTGGCACCGCAATAGACGACGACTCGCTTGATGTCATTGGCCACGGCGATCAGTCCTCTTTCATGCCGGAAACCTTTACCACGGCCGCCAGCCGCGCCTTTTCTTCGGCGACGAATTGGTTGAACGAGGCGCGGGTGCCGCCGACCGGCTCGATGCCAGACGCTTTCAGACGATTCGCAATCTCGGGCGTCTTCATCGCGGCATCGACAGCGGCCGCCACCTTGTCCATGATCTCCGGCGAGACGCCAACCGGTGCATGCACGCCCGCCCAATGCGCGATCTTGACCTCGGGGAACCCCTGCTCTGCCGCGGTCGACAACTGGTTGTATGACGAAATACGCGTCGTCCAGGTGTTGGCCAGCGCCTTCATCTTGCCGCCGGTCACCTTGGGCAATGACACGATGCTGGCCTCGCTGGTGGCCTGCACCTGGCCGGCCATGATTGCGGTGGCACTCTCGTTACCGCTCTTGTAGGGGACGACCTGCAGCTTGGCGCCGTACTTGCTTTTCAGGATTTCGGCAACGAAATGCGGCGTACTGCCAGTGCCGGCGGTCGCGAAGTTGAATCCGTCGGCGCTCTTCTTCGACGCCTCGACGAACTCCTTGAGATTGCTGTAGCCCGCATTCGGTGGCGCCACGATGATCGACGGCGACAGCGCGATCATCGCCACCGGCACCAAGTCCGACTCCTTGAACGGCATCGATTTCTTGATCATGTGGTTGGAAATCACGCCAGCCGCACTGATCAGGAAGGTATAGCCGTCCGGCGCACTCTTGGCGACCAGCTCGGCGCCAAGCGAGCCGCCGGCGCCGGGCTTATTGTCGATCACCACCGGCTGCCCCAGCACCTTGGATGCCCCCTCCGCCGCGGCGCGGGCCATGAGATCGTTGGCGCCACCGGCGGTGAACGGCACCACAAATCGGATGGGTTTGCTGGGCCAAGCCTGGGCATGTGCCGCAACGGTAGCGGCCAAGCCGCAGAACAGCACAATGGAGCGAAAAAGAACGGAGGTCATGGTGTCACCCTGGCGATGAGTTGGCGAAGCGCCGCAGGCTCAATTCAATCATGCGATGGGTCTCCGGGCCGAGCGAAGTGTCGGCCGCCATCTCCGACAGCGCAAACCAGCGGCAATCGTTCGCCTCATCGACATTCAGCGCCAGCGTTGAATCGGCGACGGCATCGACGTCGGCGACGAACAGATAGCGCAAATCGTAGTGAAGGTGCGCCGGTTCATCCGCCCGGGCCGGGATTGCGTGCACATCGACATCGAAAAGACGCTCCGCATCGCTGCGCGCGACAAAACGGTCGAGTCCCGTCTCTTCCATCAGTTCCCGTCGGGCCGCTGCGTACCAGGAAAGGTCATCGTCGTCGATGTGACCGCCCGGCTGCAGCCAGCGATCCAGCTTGCGATGGTGGATCATTGCCGCGTAGCGACACGAGCGGTCCAGCACCCAGGCCGAGGCAGTCAGATGCCCGTCCGCCACGTTACGTCGCCACGGCACCGGATGTCGATCGAGCAGCGCCAGCGCAGCATCGGCGTGCTGTCGCGTCATCGCATACGACGTCGTAGCGCGGTAGCGATGCAACTCGGCACGCAGCAGATGCAATTGATCGACGTCCAAGTCGGCCGTGCTGAAGGTTACCAAACGAAGGTCGCTAAAGCGGCCCGGAAATGGTGATCGACCCGTAGCGCGGCGCCGACTGCTGGCCGATAAATTCCTGGCTGCGGAACACGCGGACGAAGGCGATCTTGTAAACGCCGAAATTGGCGGCAACGCCCACCGCGGCGTCACCCACCCAACGCTTCTTACTGACGGAATGCGAGTCGCGGATGGTGTTGCCATCCAGAAAGATGTTGCGCGCCACGCCCCGTCCATCGACCGAGGCAAACAGATGTGCGCCGTACTGCCGGGTGAACTGCGAAACACCGTCGCGAACGCGGGGCGCCGAGTTGTCACCGGCCGGTCGAATCGGTGAGGTGCCGAAATCGTCCGGCAGCCCCCATCCCGCGCGCACCTCGATGCCGGCATTGGCATAGGTGGCGACGTTGCCGACGGAAAACCCGAAATGGGGAATCGCGTCAAAGCCAAGCCCGTACCGGCTGTCGGCGTGCTGTAGCCACTCCCTGCGGAACTTGCGCTCGAACACCAGCTGCGCGCCGAATTCGTTGCCGAGCTGATTCTTCCATCCGTTAAAGAGTTCGAGATGCCGCACGCGGTGCACGAAATCCTGCGCCTCCTTCGCATGCGACCACGGGCCGACAACGCCGAGGTTGATTTCGTACGAGTCCAGCCGATACGACGAGCGCGTGTTGTAGCCAAAGCCGATATACGACCACCCCGCATACGGACGGTCATTGACGATCAGATCCGTTGCCTTGCGATCGCGCGGCGTGTACATCGCCTGCCCCAGCGTCATCGTCACATTGCCCTGCTCCACCACCGGCGAATACACCTGCGTGAACAATTTGCCCGCCTGTTGCAGCCAGCCTGGCAGGCAGTCATCGCTCGCAAAGCTGCGCACGTTGGGCGACGACCAGGCGAATTTGAAACCGTTGGAATAGTCCTGATCGCGATTGGCGAATAGATCGTTGTCCAGCGTGAAACTGTAAGTGCCTTGATATTTGCGCACGGCGCCCAGTGGTCCACCTTCATCGGCGCAGCGAATGGCGGTGGTCACGGGGTCGGCGGTTGCCGAAGGCGCGGCGACGGGAACCGCCGTAGGTGCGTATGGGGGCGGCGTTGGCACCGTTTGTGCCTGCGCGGTAAAGGACGCTGCCGCGAAGGTCAGCATCACCGCACTTACGGCAGGCGCGGAAGTGAAAGGCTTGAACAAGGCGAGGTCGCTGCAATCGCAGCAAAGGCTTGAGGTGCTACCGATTCTATTTGCAGCGCAACATCGCCGCTGTAGGACGACGCCTCAACCGGCGTCTGCCGCCGGAATTTCTTCCATCGACAAGTAGATCGCCTTGCCGTGTGATCGCCCAGCGCCACCATTTCGTCCGCACCGGCCGACGCGCCACCGATGCGCAACACGGCATCACCCTTCGCCACCAGGCGTCGCGAAATCGGATGAAAGATCTTGTCGAATACAGCGTCGCCAATCTGCTTGCCACCGGCATGTTCAATCAGCGGCAACGCAAACCACTCACCTATCACCGGCAAATGCCCCCGGCACGGAACAGCGCGAGCGATACGTCCGTCAACTCCGCCACGTTCGCCGCGATCTTCACCGGGTCGTCGTTGATGCCGGAGCGGTAGGGACCGGTAACGAGGATCATTTGTGCCGGCATGAGAAATTCCGTGAATGAGAATTCATGTCGTAGGGTGCGTTTTCAACGCACCCAAATTGATACCGACCAATCTCGCACAGGAGGCCCTAGGCAAACGTGCCACACTCAGCGCCCTCGCCGCGCCACATGTTCACGCAACACGCGATCCATCTGCGACTGCCAGCCGTCACCAAGCGACTTGAAATATTCGACGACTTCCGGGCTGTAGCGGACCGAGAGCAATACCTTCGGCTTGGCGGATTTGGGGCGACCGCGAAGCGTGCGCATCGGCATCATGTTTGCAAGCTGCGCATCGGTGAGTGGTTGCGCATCGGGATCACTTGCGGCCGCAGCGGTGATCGCGGCGTCCTCTGCCTCCGTGGGCATGTGAACCGCAGGGCGTTTGCGGGCGCTAGATGTTTTCGACATAGTAGGCAACCTCCCGACGAGTGGCTTTGCGCAGGCTGATGATTCGGCGCGCGTCGCCACGATCGACAAATGAAACGTAATAGAGTGTGTTTGTCTCAGGCGCGAGCGCAATCATGCGCAGTTCGTCGTAGTCGAATCGTTCATCCATCCACACCAGGGCGTTATCCCAATCCAGCCGCGCGGCGAGCGCCAGCGAGACTTCATGCTTCGCGAGGTTGGTTGCATCTTTGGCGGGATCAAACTCAATCAACATATTTATTGTAGCTACATAAAATAGCGCTGACAAGCATTGAACCGCGCAAACTCAATGCAACACCCCATAAATCCGCTCAGCCAGTTCATCCGAAATCCCCGGCACGCGTTTGATGTCTTCGATGCTGGCGGCGGCGATGCCGCGTACGCTGCCGAACTGCTTTAGCAGTGCGGTGCGTTTGCGCGGGCCGATGCCTTCGATGTCGTCGAGGGCGCTGCCTTCGCGGGCCTTGGCGCGGCGGGCACGATGGCCCTGAATGGCGAAGCGGTGCGCTTCGTCCTGCATCTGCTGGATGAGGTGCAGGCCGGGGTGATCGGCGGGCAGGCGGATGCTGTCATCGCGCTGCGGGAACACGATCTGCTCCATGCCCTTCTTGCGCTCCTCGCCCTTGGCGGAGCCGAACAGCACGATGTCGTGCAGGCCCGCCTCGGCGAGCACCTGCGCGGCGACACCCACCTGCCCCTTGCCGCCGTCGATCACCCACACGTCGGGATGCGGCACTTCTTCTTTGGCGATGCGCGCGGCACGACGTGACAGTGCCTCTTTCATCGCGCCGTAGTCGTCGCCGTCGCTCACCGTCTGGATGTTGAAGCGGCGGTACTGGCCGCTCTGCATCGCGCTGTTGTCGAACACCACGCAGCTGGCGACCGTGGCCTCGCCCATCGTGTGCGAGATGTCGAAGCATTCCAACCGCTGCGTGCCTTCGGGCAGGCCGAGGGCGACGATTAACGCCTGCAGCCGCTCGTTGCCGGTGTCGCTCTGGCGCAGGCGCGCGGCGATGGCAAGGCGCGCGTTCTCCTCGGCCATTTGCAGCCACACGCGCTTTTCGCCGATCGGGTTGCACAGCACATCCACCTTGCTGTTGGCCTGCGTCGACAGCGCCTCGGCCAGCGCAGCCACATCGAATTCAAGCGTGGAGACGATGCTGCGCGGCACTTCGCGGCCGATGTAGTGCTGCGCGATGAAGCTTTCCAGCACCTCGATCAGCTCCTCGTCGGTCATCGGCTCCGAGCTGGCGATGCGCACCGGGAAGTGCGTGCGGTCGCCCACATGCTGGCCGCCACGGATGACGACGATATTCACCGCGATCATGCCGCTCGCCTGCACCAGCGCGATGACGTCGACATCGCGATCGGCCGCGCTCGACACGAACTGCTTGCTGACCAGCCGGTTCAGCCGCGCGATCTTGTCGCGGATGCGGGCGGCCTTTTCAAATTCGAGCGAGGCGGCGGCGTTCGCCATCTGCGTTTGCAAGTCGTGCGTGACTTCATCCTGCTGGCCGCGCAGGAACATGGCGGCGCTTCTGGCATCGGTCTGATAGTCGCTCTCGCTGATCTGGCCGACGCAGGGCGCCGTGCAGCGGCCGATTTGCGCCAGCATGCAGGGGCGCGAGCGATGCGCGAACACGGTGTTCTCGCAGGTGCGCAGTTGAAACACTTTTTGCAGCGTGTTGATGCCCTCGCGCACGGCCCACGCGCTGGGGAACGGGCCGAAGTATTGATGCTTCTTGTCCGGCTTGCCGCGGAAGAAACGCAGTTGCGGATAGGCGTCGCCGCTAATGCAGAGATAGGGGTAACTCTTGTCGTCGCGGAAGACGACGTTGTACTTCGGCTCCAGCGTCTTGATGAGATTGTTCTCAAGCAGCAGCGCCTCGGCCTCGCTGCGCGTGACGGTCGTCTCGATGCGCTGGATCTGCGCGATCATCATCTGGATGCGCGCGCTGTGTCCGCTCTTGACAAAGTAGCTCGACACGCGGCTCTTGAGATTCTTCGCCTTGCCGACGTAGAGCACCGCCTCCTCACCGTTCGCGGCGACGCCGATCATGCGGTAAACGCCGGGGCGCTGCGGCAGCGACTTGAGTGTGTCGTCGATGCTGGGCGTGTTGTCCGCTGCGGCAGTCATGGCGTGGAGAATCGGCACCCGGTAGTTACGCTATCAGCTTTTGCACCGAAACCGCATCCAAACTGGGCAAGAAGCGAAAAATGGCACAAAGTCGACTTCGGGAAAAAACAGGTGCTCTGCCCAGCGCCTACGCCATTCCACGAAAAAGCTGAATCGCCGAATTCGAGTTTGCAGTCCGTCATCGTGGCCGGATTTTATGGGCCGTCGAGCATACGGTGAACGCCTACAGCCGTCGTCCCGGCGCCTTCTTTCGCATGCGTTCCCACTTGCGCGCGAGGCTCGACTCCGGCGCCGGCTGCCAGCGATCGAGCAGCTCGATCAGACCGGGCCGATCGTTGCACGGCAGCACGATGTCGGCGCCGCCCTGCACGGCCGCTTCGGCGCGCGCCGTCAGATCGCCAACGGCGTGCGCGGCGACCATACCGAGGTCGTCGGTAAAGATCACGCCGCGGAAATGCAGCTTGTTGCGCAGTACGCTTTGCAGCCAGAACGGCGAAAAGCCGGCCAGCGCGGGATCGATGTTCGGAAACACCAGATGCGCCGCCATGACGCCGTCGAGCCCGGCCGCCACCAGTTCGCGGAACGGGATCAAATCGGCCTGCTCCACGTCGGCATAACTGCGCTCGTCGATCGGGCGCTCCCAGTGCGTGTCGCCCTTGACGAAGCCGTGCCCGGGGAAGTGTTTGCCGACCGCCGCCATGCCCTCGGCGCGCAGGCCCTGCATCAGGGCGGTGGCCAGCGCGGCGACGGCGATCGGATCGCGATGGAATGCGCGATGGCCGATCACGCTGGATTCGCCGTAATCGAGATCGAGCACCGGCGCGAAGCTGAAGTCGATGCCGACCTCGCCGAGCTCGTGACCAATGGTGAAGCCGATCTCGAACGCACGCGCCCGCGCGGACGGCGCATGCGTCGTCCACAGGTCGCCCAGCGCACGCATCGGCGGGATTTCGGTGAAGCCATCGCGAAAGCGCTGCACGCGCCCGCCCTCGTGATCCACCGCGATCACCAGTGCCGGGTCGCGCAGCGCCTTGATGTCCGCCGACAGCGCCGCCAGTTGTGCCTTGTCGACGAAATTGCGTGCGAAGTAAATGACGCCGCCAACCAGCGGATGGCGCAGCACTTCGCGGTCTTCGGCGGTCAGCCTGGTTCCCTCGATCGAGGTCATGATCGGGCCGAGCGGCAATTTTGGCGTGGTGGCGGCGGCGGGATTGGCGGCGGATTTTCGTGACATGATCAGATGGACGAAGCGGACGGCGAACTGCCCTCGAAGACAACGAAGGCAACCGCGTAGTCGCGTTCGTCGGACAGCGTGAGATGGATGCGCTCGACGCCGCGCGCCTGCAGCGCCTGCACGACGGCGGCGGACAGCTCGAACAGCGGGCGTCCGGCGGCATCGTGGTCGACGCCGATGGCGGCCAGCGACAGCGGCGCGCGGACACCGCTGCCGGCCGCCTTGCCGAAGGCTTCCTTCGCCGCCCAGCGTTTGGCCAGCCACGGCACCGGGTCTTTCACGTCATTGAGGGCCAGCAATTCGGCATCGCTCAGGATGCGTTGCGCGAACTGCGCGCCGTGGCGATCGAGCGCCTCGCGAATGCGCGCGATCGACACGATGTCGGTGCCGATGCCGAGAATCATGTGGCCGCCAACGCTGGTGCCGGCGCCGCCACTGCCGACGCCGCGGCCGCCCTGCGCGAGGCGCCTGCCTTGCGCGCCGGCTTGGCATCGAGCCGCTCGCTCAACTGGTGCAGGTCGTGCATCACGCCGGACGAGCGCACGGTTCGCCGTTCGAGGTGGAAATTGATGATGTTGCGCACGAAATCGCGCGCCTCGGCGGCGACCGCGTTGCTGTCGAAGCGACCGCGCCCAAGCGCCAGCAGTGCACCACCGCTGACCAGGGCACCGATGCCCTGCTCGCTCGGGCCGGACAGCGGGTCATAGCGGTAGAGCACTTCCGGTTTCAGCGGCTGTCCACTGCGCACATCGCGGTCGAGCTCGAGTCCGTAGCCCATTTCGGTCAGCAGGCACACCTCGAACTCGCGCAGGATGGCGCTGTGTTCGTCGCTGGCCGCCAGCGTCAGCAAGGTCGCCGCGTAGGATTCGAACAGTTGCGGATGCGGGTCTTCGCGCGGCAGCAGCTTGATCAACAGTTCGTTGAGATACATGCCGCACATCAGCGCCTGCCCGGTCAACCACGGCTGGCCGGGCAGCCATTGCGCCTGGGTCAAGGTCTTCACCTCGCCGCGGCCGCTGAAGACCACCTCGACCGGTTGCAGCGACAGCAATGCGCCACGCAAATTGGATGCCGGCCGCTTGGCGCCCTTCGCCATCGCCGCCATGCGGCCGTTGTCCAGCGTAAAGAGGTCAACGATCAGGCTCGATTCCTTGTAGGCGTAGCTATGCAGCACGAAGGCGCGCTGCGGGGCGGATTTTTTTGCCTGAACGGCCATATCAAGCGTCTCGCGCTTGATGGGACGGGAGACGAAAGACGAATGACGAAAGGGTGTCGAGTGCGTGGGAGCGGGCTTGCCCGCGAATGTCCCGGCACAACAGCATCGCGGGCAAGCCCGCTCCTACACGGGTTGGTCGTCCGCCGATCATCGTTCGTCATTCGTCATTGGTCATTCATCTTGCGGCAACGCCGCTAAGTAATGCCCAGGTCGCGTAGCACGGCCGCGTTCTCCGACCAGCCGCTCTTGATCTTGACGAACAGCTCCAGATACACCGGACCGCCGAAGAGTTTTTGCATGTCGAGCCGCGCCTCGGTGCCGATGCGCTTGAGCACCTCGCCGCCGGCGCCGATCAGGATCGGTCGCTGCGACGCCTTGTCGACCAGAATGGCGGCAAAAATGCGGCGAAGATTGCCCTCGTGCTCGAATTTGTCGATCATCACGGCGGCGCGATACGGCAACTCGTCGCCGGTCAGGCGGAAGATCTTCTCGCGGATGATCTCGGCGGCCAGAAAGCGCTCGGGCTTGTCGGTCAAGTCGTCGGCGTCGAACATCAGCTCGCCCTCGCCGACTTCGGGTAGTAGCTTCTCGATCTCGGCGAGCAGCGCGTCGGTCTGCGTTCCCTTGCTGGCGGCGACCGGGACCACCGCGGCAAACGGCCGCACGGCGGAAAGTTCGGCCACCGCCGTCGCCAGCGCCGCGCGATCGCGGATCAGATCCACCTTGTTCGGCACTGCAATGACCGGAGTTTTCGCCGGAATCAGGTCGAGCACGGCACGATCAGCCGCCGACAGCCGCGTGGCATCCCACACCCAGAGCACCACATCGACCTCTTCCAGCGTGCGGCGAACGCTGCCGTTGAGGCGCTTGTTCATCTCGCCGCCATGCTTGGTCTGGAAGCCCGGCGTATCGACGAAGACAAACTGCGCGCTCTCGGTGGTCAGAATGCCGCGCAGCGGCAGGCGCGTGGTCTGTGCCTTGCGCGAAGTAATGGACAGCTTTTCGCCGACCAGCCGGTTCAGCAGCGTCGATTTGCCGACATTCGGCCTGCCAACCACGGCAATCTGGCCGCAGCGCAGCAACTTGGCAGGTGAAGCGTCGCTCGTCATGCCGATATCCCGCTACACGCCCAGTTTGTTCAGCACGGCGTTGGCGGCCTGTTGCTCGGCGGCGCGGCGGGATGAGCCGCGTCCAACGGCCTCCTGGTCGACCTGCGGCACGCTGCAACGAACGGTGAACACCTGCGCATGCGCCTCGCCGTCGACGCGCTCGACGGTATACGTCGGCAGCGGCAAATGCTTGGACTGCATGAATTCCTGAAGACGCGTCTTGGCGTCCTTGCCGCCTTCGCGCGGATTGACCTGGGCAATGCGTGCAACGTAGAGACGATTGATCGTTGCCTGTGCTGCATCGAATCCGGAATCGAGCAGAATGGCACCGAAAACGGCTTCGAGCGCGTCGGCGAGCATCGACGGCCGTTCGCGACCGCCGCTTTTCTCCTCGCCCTCGCCGATCCGGATGTGCTGCGAGATGTCCAGCCGCTGCGCCAGCGAATGCAAGGCCGGCTGGCTGACCAGGTTCGCGCGCATGCGCGAGAGCTGGCCCTCGGGCAGTTCCTGAAATTTTTCGAACAGCGCGAGCGCGATGGTGCAATTCAAAACGCTGTCGCCGATGAACTCCAGCCGCTCATTGTGCGGTGTGCCGAAACTGCGATGCGTCAACGCCTCGCGCAGCAGGCGTGGCTCGCGAAAGGTATAGCCGAGGGAAGCTTCGAGGCTCAACTACCGGTTACCCGTCGCCGATGCGTCGAAATCGAACAGCAGGCTCATGTTGCCGGCGACCGGCACCTTGCGCTGGTACGCCACGGATAGCGCAATGCGACCGTTGTCCTTGCGGATGTCGAGATCCCTGCCCTGCACCGGCAAATCGTCGATCGTCGCGCGACGATCGAACGACGCCCGGATCGCCGGCGGCTGCGCCTCGACACCGAACTCGTTGGCGACTTGTTGCAACACCTTTTTCAGCGACAGGTATTCGGTCCAGGCCGGAACGCAACGAAACGCCGTGAACATCACGAACGCGACAATCGCCGCCAGGAAAATAAAACCGATCAGACTGAGACCACGCTGGTGCTGGAATTTCACGGGCGCCTTCAACGGTAATTCAATCGCGAATTATTGTATGCCGCGAAACACGCGCTTGAAAGCGAACGACGAAATATCGTCCCAATTGAACCAGATGAAGAATGCCTTGCCGCGCAGGTGACTGTCGGGCACAAAACCCCAATAACGGCCATCGAGGCTGTTGTCCCGGTTGTCGCCCATCGCCAGATAGTGCCCCGGCGGCACCTTGCACGTCACCGCATTGCCGTCGTCCGTGCAAGTAGGCACCGGCGTGCCGGGATACTTCTGACTCGGAATGAACGACGGAAATTGGGGAAACTGGGCGATCAGGTATTCGTGGTCACCCAACTTTTCCTTGAACTTGAGAGCGGTCAGGAATTGCCCGAACTCGACGTAGCTGTAGGTGCCGTCTTCGGTTTGCGGCACCGGTGCGCCGTTCAGCGTCAGCTTCTTGTCCTTGTAGACGATGGTATCGCCGGGCAGACCGATGATGCGCTTGATGTAATCCTTGTCCGGCTCGTGCGGCGCCTTGAACACGGCGACGTCGCCGCGCGCCGGACTGCCGGTGTCGATCACCTTGCTGTCGAGCACAGGCAGTCGAATGCCGTAAGCGAACTTGTTGACCAGGATGAAATCTCCAGTCACCAGCCCCGGTCGCATCGAACTGGATGGGATGCGGAAGGGTTCCGCAAGGAACGAACGAAGCAGGAAAACCACCAGCAGCACGGTAAAGATCGATGCCGGTACTTCGATGCCCCAGTGCAATGGTTCGCCCGCAGTGCGACGCTTGGCCAAGTAGAACTTGTCGACCGCCCAGGCGACGCCGCATACCACTACAGCGAGCAGCAACAACAGCGGAAAGTTGACCGGTGCGCCGCTGAAGACGCCGCGCAGGGCGGTGACGACGAGTATGGCGAGAACGAGTGACGGAAGATACTTCATGTCGGTCGGTGCGAAAAACGGTGGTGGCGTTTGGCCAAAATATTCAGTTCAAAATGTCCGGCGCCAAGTGGCTGGCGCGGTGTGTGCGAACCATTTTGCGACGTTGGGCGCTCGACGGGACACATTGCGACGAATCGTCCGTCGGCGGCGTGAACGGTATCGTGCGCTCGCCCATCACTTGTCACCCGTCTGCAGGATCGCCAGAAAGGCTTCCTGCGGAATTTCGACGGAGCCGACGGCTTTCATGCGCTTCTTGCCTTCTTTCTGCTTTTCGAGCAGTTTCTTCTTGCGCGTGATGTCGCCGCCGTAGCACTTGGCGAGCACGTCCTTGCGCATGGCTTTTACGTTCTCGCGGGCAATGATCTGTGCGCCGATCGCGGCCTGCACCGCCACGTCGTACATCTGGCGGGGAATCAATTCGCGCATCTTGGCCGCGACCTGGCGGCCGCGATAGGCGGACTGCGCGCGATGCACCATCACCGAGAGCGCATCCACCTTTTCGCCATTGATCAGGATGTCCAGCTTCACCACGTCGGCGGCGCGGAACTCCTTGAATTCGTAGTCGAGCGAGGCATAGCCGCGCGACACGCTCTTCAGCTTGTCGAAGAAATCCATCACCACTTCAGCCATCGGCAGATCGTAGGTGAGCATCACCTGACGGCCCATGTACTGCATGTTGACCTGCGTGCCGCGTTTCTCGTTGCACAGCGTCATCACCGGGCCAACATAGTCCTGCGGCATCAGGATGGTGGCGGTGATGATCGGCTCGCGGATTTCCTCGACGCGCGACAAGTCCGGCAGCTTGGCCGGATTTTCGACATTGGTGACGGTGCCGTCGCGCTGCACGACCTGATACACGACAGTTGGCGCCGTGGTGACGAGATCCATGTCGTACTCGCGTTCGAGCCGCTCCTGGATCACATCCATGTGCAAGAGGCCAAGAAAGCCGCAACGGAAGCCAAAACCCAGCGCCTGCGACACCTCGGGCTCGAAGTGCAGCGACGCATCGTTGAGCTTCAACTTCTCCAGCGCCTCGCGCAGCGCCTCGTACTGATTGGCTTCGACCGGATAGAGCCCGGCAAACACCTGCGGCTTCACTTCCTTGAAGCCGGGCAGCGGCGCATCGGCAGGTTTCTGCGTGTGGGTGATGGTGTCGCCCACTTTTGCAGAATCGAGTTCCTTGATGCCGGCAATGATGAAGCCGACCTGTCCGGCTGACAACGATTCCCGCGGCGTTGAGCGCGGTGCGAAAACACCCACTTGCTCGCACAGATGCGAGCGACCGGTGGCCATGAAACTGATCTTTTCTTTCGGCCGCAAGGTGCCATCGAACACCCGCACCAGCATCACCACGCCGACGTAGTTGTCGAACCAGCTATCGATGATCAGCGCCTTGAGCGGTGCGGCCGGGTCTCCCTTAGGGGCAGGAATCTTCGCGACAACCGCTTCCAGAATGTCGTCGATGCCCTGCCCGGTCTTCGCCGAGCAGGACACGGCGTCGGTGGCATCGACGCCGACGACGTCTTCGATCTCTTCCTTCACCCGGTCCGGGTCGGCGCTCGGAAGATCGATCTTGTTGAGCACCGGCACCACTTCCACGCCAAGCTCGATCGCCGTGTAGCAATTGGCCACCGTCTGCGCCTCGACGCCCTGCGAGGCATCGACCACCAGCAGCGCGCCTTCGCAGGCGGAGAGCGAGCGCGACACTTCGTAGGAAAAGTCGACATGCCCCGGCGTGTCGATCAGGTTCAGGTTGTAAACCTCGCCATCGCGGGCCTTGTAGCTCAGTGCCGCCGTCTGCGCCTTGATCGTGATGCCACGCTCTTTTTCGAGGTCCATCGAGTCGAGCACCTGTTCGGTCATCTCGCGATCGGAGAGGCCGCCGCAGCGCTGGATGAAGCGATCGGCCAAGGTCGATTTGCCGTGGTCGATGTGCGCGATGATCGAAAAGTTGCGTATGTTCTGCATGCGAGAAAAATGGAAAAGGCCACCGGGCGCCGACTCGCTGGTCGATCCCGTTGGCCTTTTCGTGGCTAGCCGTTGATTTTAGCGTCTTGCCGCTTTCCCGCTGGCGCTGTCGGCAGGCATCACTCGGGCAGCTTTTCCGGCGCGAAGAATTCGTTGTATTCGCTGCCGGCGCGGTCGCTGGGCCGTTTGACCCGGAACGCCAGTGTCGAGCCTTTCTCGGCGGACTTGATCAGCTCGGCCAGTTGCCCCGGTCCGGTGACCGCCGTCGATTTGCCCTTGCGGGTAACGCCGACGATGATGTCGCCCTTGTTGAGCGCCTCGGCGGTCGATTTGTCCGACAGTTCGGCAACCACCGCGCCGCCGTGCGCCAGCTTGGCGCTTTCGCGTTCCTTTTCGGTCAGCGGGCGCAGCATCAGGCCAAGGCGCTCGTCGCTGGTGGCATCGGACTTGGCCGCTTCCTTCTTGCCCGAAGCGCCGGGCTGCACGGAGGCAACCTGGGTGGTGTCCTTGTACTCGTCGAGCGTGACGTTCAGCTCCATGGTCTTGCCGTCGCGCCATACTTGCACCCTCGAAGGCGTGCCGGGACGGGCGGAGGTCACGTAGCGCGGCAGATCGCGCGAGTCCTCGACGGCACGGTCATTGAACCTGAGCACCACATCGCCTTCCTTGATGCCCGCCTTCTCGGCAGCGCTACCTTTGGTGACGCCGGCGACGAGGGCGCCCTGTGGCTTCGCCAGCCCGAACGCGTCGGCCAGATCGCGAGTCACCGGGCCGATATTGACGCCCAGCATGCCGCGTTTCACCGAGCCGCCGGCACGCAACTGGCCCACGACATCCATCGCCAGATCGATCGGAATGGCAAACGAAATGCCCTGGAAGCCGCCGCTGACGGTCGCGATCATCGAATTGATGGCGACCACTTCGCCGCGCGTATTGAACAGCGGCCCACCCGAATTGCCGGGATTGACGGCGGCGTCGTGCTGAATGAAGGGCACGAGGTCGCCCGTCGCGTCGTTGCCGCGGCTGGCACGGCCCTTGGCGCTCACAACGCCCGTGGTGAGCGTGCTCTCGAACCCGAGCGGCTGCCCGATGGCGGCAACCCATTCGCCGATTTTCAGATTGGCGGGATTGCCGATCTTGACGGCTGGCAGACCGGTGGCATCGATCTTGATGACGGCCACGTCGGAGCGCTTGTCGGAGCCGAGCACTTTGGCTTTGAACTCGCGCTTGTCGGTCAGTTTCACCAGCACCTCGTCGGCGTCTTCGACCACGTGGCTATTGGTGACGATCATGCCGTCGGACGAAATGATGAAGCCGGAGCCGCCGCCTTGCCGGCGGAAATTGCGGGGCGCGCCGCGGCCCTGACCCTGACCGAAGTAGCGGCGGAAGAATTCCTCCATGTCCTCGCGGTCGGGCGTCGCGTTGTCGTCGTTGCCGCGGGCACGGTTGCGACCGGGCGTGCTGCTGACGCTGATCGACACCACTGACGGGCTGTTTCGCTCGTACAGCGAAACGAAGTCGGGCAAGCCCTGCGGCGCCTGGGCGACCGCCGCGCTCTGCGCGGCAATCTGCGACTGCGCGACTGCGGCGCCGTGCGGCGAGGTGAAGGCGGCCACCGTGACGCCAAGCGCGGCGACGGCCAAGAGGGAAGCAATGATTGATTTCTTCACGGTTTTTCTCCTGAAAACTTGACGTGAACGCAACGCGGACATTGAACGGAAATGGCGTGCTTCGGGGTTTTCAGACGGCATGTCGGGAACCACGATCGCACGGACGGACAGATCTAGATCTACTTGCGCGCCAGCGAATTCGCGATCGCCTTCACTGCCGCCGGGCGGGCATCGCCGAAGGCAGTAATCAGTTGATCGTTCACCTGCCGCGTAAATACCTGGTGCGAGCCCTGCACGCTGGGGCCGACCGCCGGGGTCTCGCCGGCTGCCAGTGGTGCTGCGTAGACGGACACCGAGGTCAAACCGTCGGAATACACCAGTTGCGAGACCGGCTCGGTGCGCCCCGGCAGCGCCCGCATGAAGGTTTCACCGATCTTGACGAAACCGGTCGGCAGCAGTCTGGCGATCCAGCCGGTGTCGGTCTTGACAGCATTGATCGGCAGTTTGCGGTCGACCCGCCAGTTTGCAATATTGTTGACGAGCGTTGGCTTCAACTGCTCGCGGTCGATGCGACCGCCGATGCGGATGTCGCTGAAGGTAATTTCCTCGATCACCTTGCCCGCCTCGTCAAGCACTCGACCGCGCAGCCAGAGGCCAGTCTTCAACTCGGTCCAGAGCTTGTGCCAGAAGCGGAACTCGTCGTTGGGCTCGAACATCCACACCTGCGCATCGTGGCCGGCAACGCGCTCGATCTCGAGCTTCTTCACCGTGAACTGCTGCGCCAGCGTGGTCATCTGGCGCGGCAGCAGTGACGGAAAGCCCTGCCGCCCGGTGCGCGGCTCGATGCGAATCAGTCGCGCCTCCGGCAGGTAACAGGTCAGTTCGTCGTTGACCCGTATCACCTCATAGGGCGGACCATCGAGCGTGGTAATGCGCTCCATCTCCACGCCGTTTTCAAACAAGTGCACGATACGGGAGGTCTCGGCGGCGCCACGGCGCTGATAGGTGATGGTGCCCGAGTAGTTGAGCGAGGACGCGGCGTTGGCGGCCTGCTGCAGGATCTGGCCGACGCTCGGCACCGAGCTGACCGCTTGCGAGGAAGGCAGCGGAAAACCGCCGTTTTGCGCCAGGGCGATGCCCGGCAGCGTCGCGCCGGAGCCGCCCACCAGCGCCGCCGCCAGCACGGGGACGCGGGCGAGACGGTGGGCGGTGGATCGGGTCGCCCGTTCGAGACGGGCAGCAAACGAGGTCAGGGTCGTCACGGTCACGGCAGCAGTCACAACGATGGAACCTTCTATTGACCCTGAACGACGACCGCCGGACGCAGGTACTGGCGCATCGGCGACATGCTGACGAAATCGGCGCTTTCGCGGTGTGCCTGTTCAAGCGCGGCGATGTCCTGTGCCGGACGTGCCGCGGCGGGCGTCGCCGCCACCGGGCCGGGCCCGGCTGCGACCAGCCCGGCCGGTCCCGCCATGTCCTTGTAGACGACGGTGCCGACAAAACCGACCGCTGCCACCGCCGCCGCCGTCGCCCAGGCGCGGCCACCGCGGCCCATCGAAGTCATCGCCGCCATCACGCCGCGCTGCTTGTGCGCGGCGGCTTCACGCGCTTCGCGTGCCTGGCGGGCGAGCGGGGCCACGATGGCCGGCTCCGTGGCGATCACCGCGCGAATGCGGTCGGCACAGCCATGCGGTGTGTTTTCCAGGCCGCGGATGCAATCGCCGACAAAGTGCATCTCGGCCCAGCAATAGCGGCCGTCCTGCTGTGCCAGCGTGGTCATGGCCAGCTCGATCTCATGCGACGCGATGTCGCCGTCGAGCCAGCGCGAAATCTGTTCCCGGGTCGCCAGCGGCATGTCCGCGACGCCCGATCTGCCTTCAGTGTTGCCGTTCATCCCTACCATCTCCTGTCTTCCCGTGTTCCCAACAACGGCCGCAGTTCGGTCGCGATTGCCTCCCGTGCCCGGAAGATGCGGCTGCGCACCGTTCCGATCGGACAATCCATCGCCTCTGCGATCTCTTCGTAACTCAAGCCCTCAATTTCCCGCAGCGTCACTGCCGTCCGCAAATCCTCGGGCAGCGCTGCCATCGCCCGATTGACCGTTTCCGCAATCTGCTTGCTGGCGTATTCGGCGTCCGGTGTGGCAACATCGTGTAGACCATCGTTGCGGTCAAAAGATTCCGCATCGTCGTCGTCCTCCGACAACAGGTCGCTTTGCGGGATGATGCGGCGGCCGGGGCTGGCCAGGTAATTCTTGGCGCAATTGATGGCGATCCGGTAAATCCACGTATAAAACGCCGCGTCGCCACGGAAGCTCGGCAGCGCCCGATAGGCCTTGATGAACGCTTCCTGGACCACGTCGTCGATTTCGCCCTGGTCGCGCACAAAGCGCGCCACCAGCCGCTGCACCTTGCGCTGGTATTTGAGGACGAGCAAATCGAAGGCACGTTTATCGCCTGCCTGTACACGTTCAACAAGTTCCTGATCGACCACCCGGTCGCTCATCGGCGAGTTCCCTTTTTTTATTCTGTCTGCCGCGGCGATGTCAGCGCCCGCGCAACCGGTCTACGCTACTGACCGGCCAGGCGGGGCAAAGTTCACTGCCGGCCGCCGGCCAGCTACGCCGCCCGCGTCAACCGCACATGGGGTTCGATGGCGCCCACTTCAATGCCGCGGATCGATTTGATCGGCACCCGCGCCCAGCCGGCAAGTACCGTCCGCGCGGCGTCGTCGAGCATGCCCAGTTGCTCCAGCACGCTGCAAAAGGCCACCATCAGGGCCTTCAGGTTGCCGTCGCTGACCTTGGCGGCGATGCCGATGCCGCGCGAACGGCTGGCCAGCGTCTGCACGCCATCGGCGCCGACCTTGGTCGCCCAGTCGCCGCGCCCGGCGGTGGCCAGCGCGAGATCGCTGCGGCCGGCCCCGGAGACCATTTCCGGGTGTTGCGCCATGGCGTCGAACAGCGTTTTCGGTGCGCGGCCGTAGCGGGCGTCGGCGTCGTCGCGCGTTAGCCACGCGAAGGCGCGGGCGAGACCGGCCAGCGGCACCGCGTAGTTCGGCGCGCTGCAACCGTCGGTGCCCCAGGGCATGGCGGCGGCATCGTCTGCTCCACACGCATAGGCGACGGCGTCGCGGATGGCGAGCTGCACCGGGCTGTCGCGGTCGAGATAGTGCTCGGCCGGCGCCGCCAGCAGCTTCGCCTCCAGCAGCATCCCGGAATGTTTGCCCGAGCAATTGTGGAACAGCGGGCTCCAGCGGCGGTCGGGGTCCGGCCGCTCGTTGTTCCACTGGTACCAGTACGGCGTGTGGCTGCCGCATTGCAGCGCGGCGTCGGTCAGACCCACTTTCGCCAGCAGCCGGGCGGCGGTCTCGGCGTGGATCGGCTCCCCGTTGTGACTGGAGCAGAGCAGCGCGATTTCGGCCGCCGTCAAGGCGTACTCGGCAAAGCGCGGGTTGGCCACCAGCGGCAGGGCCTGCAAGGGTTTCAGCGCGGAGCGGGTGAAGATCGGGTAGTCGACGTCGCCGGCGTGGGCGAGCAGCCGGCCGTCGCGGTCGACCACTGCGACGGAGCCGTAAAAGACGTTTTCGATGGCAACGCCGCGCGTGCTGTAGGCAATCGGGACGTGTTTGGGCAGGACGACTTCGGTTTGCATGGCGACATTCTTTCATGGCGACCGCGGCGCCGACCGATCATCGCGAATAACAGCTTCTGGGCGAAATGCGAAGTTCATAGGCGCATAGAGCGCAAAAATCGCCAATGTCGACTTCCCGAAATTCACGCGCTGAGCCCATACGGAACAACGCATACAGCGAAAAGCCGCTGCCGGTGCGGGCGGTTTCGACCGCGGCGCGCGGCGCGGCGCCTACTGCTTCGCCTTGCCCGCCAGATCGAGCCCGACGACGCGGTCGCCGGCGACGATGCCGCGATCCTTGAACCAGCCCTGCTTCATCTCCAGCGCATATAGCGCCGGGCCGGCCGAAGGATGGGTGGATTCGTCGTGCGGCTTCATGTCCATGATGTTGACGATGGCGCCGCGGCCGTCGATGTAGGCAATCGACAGCGGCACGTAGGTGTTCTTCATCCAGAACGCCAGCGGCTGGCTCTGCGCGAACACGAACAGCATGCCGTGATCGGGTTGCAGCGAAAAGCGATTCATCAGCCCGACGGTGCGCGAATTGTTGTCCGCCGCCACTTCGGCCTTCAGCTTGGCCTTGCCGATCGTCAGCTCGATGACCGGCAAGCCCTTGTTGACCTGTGCCGCCGCCGGCGCCGGCAGCAAAGCCGCGCCGCCGACCGCGAAGGCGATGGCGATGGCGAGAAAACGACGAAAAGCACGAAAACAGGGAGATTTCATGGGCAGGGATCGGTTCAGGTAGCGATAGTCGTCGCCGGACGGTGCGTCACGCGGTAGATTTTCCACAATACGGCCCCCACCAGCACCGAGGCCATCATCACGGCGGCAAAGCGCTGCAGGCTTTGCTGCGCGAACGGCACGATCAGCGCGGTGGTGATCGCCATCATCGCCACGTGGGTCGCCGATTGCAGCGCCGACACGCTGCCCCGCGCATGGGCAAAAGCGTCGAGCAGTTTGAGCGTGATGCAGGGGCTGATCAGGGCCATGCCAAAGGCATAGATGGCAATCGGAGCAATGTTCCAGACAACGCTGGCCGGCAGCCACAAGCTGACGGCGAGGTTGGCCAGCGCGGCGCCCGCCATCACGCAAAAGCCCCAGCGCATCTGCCGCTCGTGGCTGACCTTACCCGCCAGCCGGCCGGAACACCAGGCCGCCAGCGTGATGCCGGCAATGCCGGGGATGAACAGCAGCGCAAAATCGGTATTGCGCAGCCCGAGGTGGCGCATCAGGAAGGCCGGCGCACCGGCGATGTAGGTGAAAAAGGCGACGAAGTTGATACCCGGAATCGCCGCCAACAACTGAAACTCCCAGTTGAAAAATATCTGCCAGTACGTCGCCGCCAGCGGCTTCACCGACAGCAGCAGGCGATGTTCGGCCGGATGCGATTCGACCAGTCCGAGCTGCGCCCAGACCATCAGCACCAGGCCAAAGCCGGCCAGCAGCCAGAAGATCGCCGGCCACGCCAGGTGCGCCACCAGCCAGCCGCCGAGGATGGGCGCCACGATGGGCGCCACCGAAAACAGCATCTGGATGCGCGAAAGCTGCCGCTGCGCCTCGGCGCCCGCGAACAGGTCGCGCACGATGGCGCGCCCGACCACGAAGCCGGCGCCGGCGAAGCAGCCCTGCACCGCACGAAACACGAGCAACGCCTCGATCGACTGCGACAGCGCGCAGCCGATGGAGGCCAGCGCGTGAACGACGATGCTGCCGACGATCACCGGCTTGCGGCCGATCGAATCGCTGATCGCACCGTGGAACAGCGAGAGCACGGCAAAGCCGATGAAATACACCGTCAGCGTGAGCTGCATCTGCACCTCGGTCGCCGGCAGCGCCGCCTCCATCGCCGGAAACGCGGGCAGATAGGTGTCGACCGAGAACGGCCCCAGCATGGACAGCGCCGCCAGCAGCCAGGTGAGTTTCAGCCGCTCGCGGCCGTCGGCGTAGCGGGCAATCAGTTCGGCGTTGGCAGCGGGCGGGGGATCGGAGACTGGGGACGGTGCCGGAGCAGCTACAACATCACGCGCATCAGGCTTTGGCAAAAACGGCCTCTTCGATTTCCGTGCGTTTCAGCGACGGCGCAAACATCACGATGAAATCATAGGCGAAGCGGCGCAGGAAGGCGTTGCGGCGCAGGCCGACGCGGGTGATCGAGGGCGCGAACAGATGCGAGGCGTCGAGCCGCTTGAGGTCGGCGTCGACCTTCGGCTCGTAGGCCATCTCGGCCAGAATGCCGACGCCGACGTTCAGCCGCACGTAAGTCTTGATCACGTCGGAATCGAGCGCCGTCAGCGCCACATTCGGCGTAAAACCGGCGCTGGCGAACGCGCGGTCCACCTGCGAGCGGCCGGTGAACGCGGTGTCGTAGGTGATCAGCGGATACTTCGCCAGTGCTTCGATGGAGAGCACTTTTTCCTTGGCCAGTGGATGCTTCGGCGGCGCGATGACGCAGCGGTTCCAGCGATAGCAGGGCAGCGTCACCAGCAGCGGATCGAGCGACAGCGCCTCGGTGGCGATGGCGAGATCGGCCTCGCTGCCGGCGACCCAGTCGGCGCACTGCTTCGGATTGCCCTGCTTGAGCTTGAGCTTGACGCCCGGATACTTGGCGCCGAACTGCGTCACCACGCGCGGCAGCACGTAGCGCGCCTGGGTATGCGTGGTGGCGATGGTCAGCACGCCTTCCTTGGCATTGCTCATGTCCGAGGCCAGCGCCTTCAGGCTCGACGCATCGCCGTTCAGACGCTTGGCGATGGCATAGGCCTCCTCGCCCGCCTGGGTCAGGCCGGTGAAGCGCTTGCCGCGGCGTTCGAAGATTTTCAGGCCCAGTTCGTCCTCAAGCGTCTTGATGTGCTTGCTGACCACCGGCTGCGCGGTGTAGCAGGCCACCGCCGCGTCCGACACGCTGAAGCCGCTTTCGACGACGGCACACACGAATTTGATTTGTTGCAGGTTCATTTGCTTCGCAAGGACGAAAGACGCAGGACGAAGGACGAATGGCGAAATCCGGGGCGCGGAGTGCAGCGGCGCTACACATCGACCCCGGGAATCCGGGCGTTCCGGCGAACGACGGCACGCAAGCTTGCGTCATTCGTCCTTCGTCATGCGTCCTGCCAACGGCACACATATTCAACGATAGAATACGCATATTATGACGCAACGTTTTTACGTCCATCCGGAGAATCCGCAGCCTCGCCTGATCCGCCAGGCCGCGCAGATGCTGCGCGACGGTGCGGTGATTGCCTACCCGACCGACAGCTCCTACGCACTGGGCTGCCATCTCGGCGATGCCGATGCCTTGCGGCGGCTGCGACAACTGCGCGGCGTCGACGACAAGCACCACCTGACCCTCGTCTGCGCCGATCTCTCCGAGCTTGGCAAATACGCCCGCGTCGACAACAGCGCCTTCCGCCTGCTCAAGCAGGCCACCCCCGGCCCCTACACCTTCATCCTCGAAGGCACCCGCGAGGTGCCCAAGCGCCTGCTGCACCCGAAACGGGCGACGCTGGGCCTGCGCGTGCCGGACCATCCGGTGGTGCAGGCACTGCTGACCGAACTGGGCGAGCCGATTCTCTCGGCCACGCTGATACCGCCCAACGAGGAGGTGGCGCTGAACGATCCCGAAGCGATCGCCGAGCGGATGCCGGCCAGCCTCGGGCTGATCATCGACGCCGGGCAAAGCCCGGAACAGGCGACCACGGTGATCGACCTGACCGGTGCCGCGCCGGAAGTGTTGCGCGTTGGCAACGGCGCGCTCGATCGCATCGGGCTCAACTGAGGGCTTGCGCGGATTCGCGGCGGGCGGCCGCGAAACTGCCTAAACTCTCGGTTCAATTGTCTGAGGCGCGCACGATGTCGATGCCGCCGCAACCCGAAAGCGGAGGATTTATGCGGATGTTTATGCCCGCGCGGCAAGCGGGCCGTGCCGTGTTTGCGTCGATGCTGCTGGCCGGTCTGATGGCTGGGTCGCACGGCGCGTTTGCGCTCGACGTAGCGGGCCTGAAGGTGGACGAAAAAGTCCGCGTCGCCAATCAGGAGCTGGTGCTGAACGGTGCCGGCATCCGCTACGCGGCGGCAGGCTTCGTGCGCGTCTACGTAGCGTCGCTATACCTGCCGCAAAAACGCAACAGCAGCAACGAGATCGGCGCCCTCAAAGGCGCCAAGCGCGTTCATCTGGCGCTGCTTCGCGAAGTCAACTCGAACGACTTTTCGAAAGGCCTGCTCGGCGGCATGCGCGCCAACCTGTCGGCGGCTGAACAGCAGAAGCATTTCGACAATCTGCTCAAACTGGGCGCCATCTTCGGCACCATTCCGTCGCTCAAAAAGGGCGAAAGCATCACCATCGATCTGCTGCCAGGCACCGGGATGGTCATCCTTATCAACGGCAAGAAAACCGGCGACACCTTTACCGACGAGTCGTTCTTCAATGCTCTGCTGCAAATCTGGCTGGGCCCGAAGCCGATCGACGACACCCTGAAGCCGGTGCTGCTCGGCACCGTGGCCAGCAACGACAACACGGTGAATCGCGACCGCGATCGCTTCTGATCGCGATCGGCCCGTAACGAGCACCGTCAGCCGCCGGCCTTCTTCCGTGGCACGCTGGTGGCTGACGCCGGCTTGAATGGGATCGGTGGCCGCCGATACTCTACCGCCTCGACGCGGTCGCGGCCGTTGTCCTTGGCGGTATAGAGGGCGTTGTCGGCACGACTGAGTGCGCCATCGATCAGGGTTTCGGCGGCATGGACAACGCTGGTGCCGATGCTGACCGTCATCGGCACCGTGTTGTTGCGCACCCGGAACGGTTCGCCGCCGATCGCGCGCCGCAGCCGTTCTGCGGTCGCCACCGCCTGTTCGAGATCGCAGTCGGGCAGCATCACGGCAAACTCCTCGCCGCCAAGGCGCGCGAACTCGTCGTAGCCGCGCAGCCCGGCTTCGATGCGGCGGGCAAACTCGACCAGCAGGCTATCGCCGACGTCGTGCCCGAAGCGATCGTTGATCCGCTTGAAATGGTCGATGTCGAGCATTAAAACCGTCAACGGCGACTCGCTGCGATTGGCCCGCGACATTTCCTGCTGCGCCGCATCGAGAAAAGCGCGGCGGTTCGCGATGCCGGTCAGCGCATCGGTTCGCGCCTGGTGTTCGAGCTTGAGCTGCGCGAGCAACGCGGCAAAGCGATAGTCGCGAATGCGCCGCGCGATCAGATAGCCACTGACCACCGTCAGCAGCATCACCGCCGCAGTATTGCTGGTATAGACCGCATTGGGCGGCTGCTTGTAGAGAAACAGTATCGGTAACGCCACCGCCAGATAGGCGATGCCCACCGCAAGTTGCGCTTTTGGCTGCATCGGCATCGCCGAGAAGAACAGCATCAGCGCGAAGACTTCAAAGACGTAGTGACCGAAGAATTCCGGCGGTCGCCCCAGTGCGTTGAACGCAAAGGCCGCGATACCGCAAAGCGTCCACAGCGACAATAGCTGCTCCGCCATCCGCCGGTCCTGCATCCTTCGCAGCGCAAAAATCAG
Source organism: Betaproteobacteria bacterium (assembly GCA_027492485.1). Taxonomy (GTDB): domain Bacteria; phylum Pseudomonadota; class Gammaproteobacteria; order Burkholderiales; family Casimicrobiaceae; genus Casimicrobium. The sequence continues at coordinate 207,934 of JAPUER010000079.1, read as the reverse complement.
CCACAACGAATAGCTTGCCATCGCCAGTCGCATGGCAACGAAACCGAAGAACAGTGCGGTGGCGCCGTTTAGCTTGTAGTCGAACCAGACGAACAGGACCGTCGGCACGAGAAACAGCATCAGCGCGAAACGCCACTGTTCCACGTCCATTGCCCAGTAGTGCGCCCGATACTGCTCAGGCGTCACCGCGATCGACTTCACGCCACGCTTCCTCGCTGTCCGAAACGAGCATTATGCGGACGAAGGCGCGAAAAAATATCGAGTTCGACGCAGATTCGCGCAGTTACGACGCGTTTCGCGATAAACCGGAGATTTCCGACGACGGCGGCATATCACGCCGGCATGCCGCGTGCGTCAAATCGAGGGCGTGCGCTCCGCCAGCGGCAACTGCACCGCATGCACCAGTTGCAGCACCTCAAGCTCGGCGCCGTAATGGCCGACGATCTGCATGCCGACCGGCAAACCGTTTGCCGCGAAAGCGACCGGCGCACTGGCGGCCGGATGCGAAGTCATCGTGATGCGACACGCCGACTTCATCCAGTCGAGATAGTTGCCCAGTTGCACACCGTCGATCGCCATCGGGTACGGGGTGGTGACCGCGAACGGCAGCACCTGATTGACCGGACAGATGAAGTAGTCGTAGCGGGTCAGGAAGCGCTGCATGCGCTCGAAGCACTTCGACTGCGCCGCTTGCGCCGCCGCGATCTGCTCGCCGGTCAGCTTGAGGCCCTGTTCGATGTTCCACACGGCGGTGTCTTTGAGCAGGTGCCGTTGGTCGCGGTAGTGGGCGCCGAGCGAGCTGACCAGATGCAGTGCCCGCTGCGCCTGGAAGGCATCGTCGGCGATGGACAAGTCCGGCGCAGCCTCCTCGATCACCGCGCCGATGGCCTCGAAGCGCTTGAGCGACTTTTCGAGCGCATCGCGCACGCCCTGCTCGACTGGCAAGCCGCCCAGCGTCGGGCTCCAGGCGATGCGGGCACCCTTGAAGTCGCGATCCAGCGGTTGCCGGAACAGCGTCGGGTCGCCGCAGCGGCCCAGCGCGACGCGTGGATCGTCCCCCGCCTGCACCGAAAGCAGCCAGCCGGCATCCTCGGCGGTGCGCGCAATCGGCCCGAGCACGCCAAGGGTGCCCCACAGATTGAGCGAGGGATAAGTCGGCACCCGTCCCGGCGATGGGCGCAGGCCGACGGTACCGCAGAAGTTGGCCGGATTGCGCAGGCTGCCGCCCATGTCGGAACCATCGGCGAATGGCAGCATGCCGGTCGCCACCGCAACCGCGGCGCCGCCGGACGAGCCGCCGCAGGTTTTGGTCGCGTCCCAGGGGTTTTTGGTGGCGCCGAAGACGGCGTTGAAGGTTTGGCTGCCGAGCCCGAACTCCGGCGTGTTGGTCTTGCCGAGAATGCTCAGGCCGTGCGAGCGGAAGCGCTCGATCATCAGCGAATCGAAATCCGGCCGCCAGTCCTTGAAGATCGGCGAGCCCATCGTGGTGCGCATGCCCTTGACCGGCTCCAGATCCTTGATCGCAATCGGCAGTCCGGCCAGCGGCGAGGTTGGCAGCCCCTGCGCGCGGCGGGCGTCGATGGCGTCGGCGTTGGCATAGGCGCCGTCGCGATCGAGGGTGACGATGGCATTGAGCGCCGGATTGATGCGCTCGATGCGCGCCAGGCTGGCGTCGAGCAGTTCGCGGGCGGAAAGCTCACGCGAAACGAGCAGCGCGGAGAGATCGCGTACCGATTTGAACAACAGGGAATCCATGAGCACCTTCAAGTGAAAAGCCCCGCCGGAGCGGGGCTTCAGTCGTTGTTTTGCCTAAAGTCGACTTTCGATCATTTCATGCGTTGAGCCCAATTGGAATGGGCGTTTCATCCAAAAGCTGATAGTCCAGTCGACCGGGTTCTCTCAGTTCTTCTGGATGTTCCAATACGCCGAGCCGGCGGTTTTCAGCACACCGGAAATGTTCTTGCGGGTTGCCGCCGGGTTCTTGTATTCACCAAGAATCGCGTGGGTGCCGACCTGCGTGGCGCGCACCTGCACGGCCTCGGCGATGCGCTTCTTGTCGGCCTCGGTGGTGGCGCGGGCGTACTGGTCGCGCAGCTTCTCGAGTTCGGCGTCGGTTGCCCAGCCAGCCCAGCCCTTTTCGCCGTTGCCGCCGAGCGGCGCGCTGGTCAGCGGGTTCATGATGTCGGCGCCGACCCAAGCGGTCAGGAAGATGTTCCAGCCGCCCTGGTCCGCCGGCTCCTTCTTGGCGCGGCGTGCCACCAGCGAGCCCCAGTCCATGGTGATCAGATCGACCTTGAAGCCGGCCTGGCGCAGCAGTTGCGTGGCCACCAGTGGCAGTTTGTGGATGGATTGCAGGTCGGTCGGACGCAGCACCACGATCGGCTTGCCGTCGTAGCCCGATTCCTTCAGCAATTGCTGCGCCTTGGCCATGTTGCCCTTGACCATGAATTCGCTGCCTTTCGGCGTCGCCAGCGGCGTGCCGCAGGGATACATGCTCGGGCAGGTGAAGAACATGCCTTCGTTCTCGGGGCCGACCTGGGCGCGCAGGAAGGCCTCCTGATTCATCGCCCACATCGCCGCCTCGCGAACTTTCGGGTTGTTGAACGGCGGCACCAGATGGTTGAAACGCATCACGTACTGGTAGTTCACGGTGCCGGTGTCGACGATGCTGACCCGGTTGTCCTTGCGCAGTTGCGGGTATTGCTCGAACGCCGGTTGCTCGATGATGTCGATCTCGCCAGCGAGCAGCGCGTTGAGCTGGGTCTGGGCGTCCTTCAGCGCCAGCCATTCGACGCGGTCGACAAACACCTTCTTGCCGCCGGCAAGCCCCGACGGCGGCTCGCTGCGTGGCACGTACTTGGTGTTCTTCAGATAGATCGACTGCACGCCGGGCTTGTACTCGTCCTTCTTGAACACGTAGGGGCCGGAGCCGGTGTAGTCGTCGATCACCTTGAACGGATCGGTCGCCGCCACCCGCGCTGGCATGATGAAGGCCGGGTTCGACGACGGTTTGCCGAGCGCATCGAGCACGATGCCGGTGGGTTCTTTCAGCAGGATGCGGAAAGTTTTGCCGTCCACCGCTTCCATCTTGTCGACGAAGGTCATCAACTTCTGGCCGAAGGTGTCGCGCGCGCCCCAGCGCTTGAGCGAGGCAACGCAGTCCTCACCGGTCACCGGCTTGCCGTCGTGAAACTCCAGCTTGTCGCGCAGCGTGAAGGTGTAGGTCTTGCCGTCCGGGCTGACCACCCATTTGTCGACCATCTGCGGCTTGATCGCGCCCTTCTCGTCGGTGGCGAACAGCGTGTCGTAGACCATGTAGCCGTGGTTGCGGGTGATGTAGGCGGTCACGTTGAACGGATCGAGGTTCGCGGGAAAAGCGTGCGGCGCGACTTTGAGCACCTTTTGTTGTGCGAGCACCGGCGTTACCGCCAGAACAGCCGCCGATGCGAGCGCAACGGCGGTTACAAGCTTGGCAATCTTCATGTGGTCCTCAGGTTTTTTGGTTGCAGACGGTTGAAACGGACGGTACGGAAGAACTATGGAACGGAACAACGCGGCGCGGCGCTCAGGCAATGTGTACCGGCCACGGTCGCTGCGTCGGCCGGATTTGCTCGATGACCCGCGACAGCTGCAGCACGCCGAGATCGTCGAAGCGGCGGCCGGCGATCTGCACCCCGATCGGCAGGCCGGCGGTACGCATCTGCGTGGAATAGCTCCAATTGATCGACGCGGCGGGTTGCTCGCTCATGTTGTAGGGGACGGTGAAAGCGATATGTTCGAGCGCACGCTCCGGGTCGTTGTCGGGGCAGCAGTATTCGGCCTCGAACGCCGGAATCGGGCTGGTCGGGGAGATTACGAAGTCGAAGCCCTGCGTCGCCTGGACCGTTGCCTCGCGCATCGCCATCACCTGCGCGTAAAACGCCATCACGGTGTCGCCGGAAAACTTTTTGGCACGCCATGTCGCCCAGTGCACGATGAACGGCAGGATCTTCGCCCGCGTCGCCTCCGGCAGCCGCGTGATGTCGAGGTGACTGCGCGCCTCGAAAAAACCGCAAATGCCATCGAGCATGTCGCGGCTGAGGAAGGGCCGCATCGGTTCGACGCGGGCGCCGTGCTTTTCGAGCAATTGCCCGCATTCCCACGCCGCTGCCGCGACGTCGGCCTGCACCTCGCGACCCACTTTCATATCGGTCAGCACGCCAATGCGCTTGCCTTTCAGCGAGAACCGCTCCAGCTCGGCCGCATAGTCGACCGCTTGCGCCGGCAGATTCATAAAGTCGCGGTGATCCGGGTCCGGACGCGCGATCGCGTTCATCAGCATTGCGGCGTCGAGCACGGTGCGCGCCATCGGGCCGGCCACCCGACCCATGTAAGGCGGGTTGATCGGCACTCGGCCAAGCGAAGGCTTCAGGCCGTAAATGCCGCAGAAGCTGGCCGGCAAGCGGATCGAACCGCCAATGTCGGTGCCGATGTGCAGCGGGCCGTAGCCGGCGGCGCAAGCCGCGCCGGCGCCGGAGCTTGAGCCGCCGGGATTGCGGTTAAGTTGCCACGGGTTGCGGGTGACGCCGTGAAAGCTCGATTGTCCGCTGGAAAGCATGCCGAAGTCCGGCATCGTCGTCTTGCCGACGAGCACCAGTCCGGCCTCGCGCAGGCGATCCGCCACCGGCGAGTTCACCGTCTTTGGTTCGACGGTATTGGCGGCAGTGCCGATCGGCGCCGGATCGCCGACGGTGTAGAGGTTCTCCTTGATGGTGACCGGAACCCCGTCCAGCGGGCCAAGCGGCTTGCCGGCGGCCCAGCGCGCGTCGGACGCGTCCGCCGCCGCCCTGGCGCTGTGTGCCTTGTTGAGATAAATGGCGTTGAGCTTTGGCTCGCACTGCGCGATGCGATCGAACACTGCGTGCACTGCCTCGGCGGACGTGACGCCGCCTACGTCTAGCTGGCGCGACAGGTCGGATGCGGACAACCAGCAGGCGGTATTCATCCGTGCAGTGTAGCGCCGCGTTGCGCCGGGCGGCGTACAGCGGTTCGTTGACCGCATTCGACAGGCGCGGAAAAGACAAAACCCGCCGCAGCGGGTTTTGTTATCGCGACATCGGAGGCGAGCCTTGTGACCGGCCTCGGTTGTCGATGTCAGGCGGTCATCAACCGCGACGACGGCGCTGGAACGCAGCCAGGCCGGCGAGCATCAGGCTCATCAGGCCGAGACCGGCGACCCCCATCGTCGGGATCGTGAGCGGCTGATCGTTGTCGGCCACCACTGCGGACGCGGTAGCCGTGACGAGTATCGCCGGCGCAACCGGGTTGCTCAGCGTGATCGTCACGGAGCGGTTGTTACCGACCGTGGTGTCGTTGGTCGTGCTGACGGTCACCGTTGTCGGCGTACCGCAGTTGACGGTCACCGGGCCTTGAGCCGGCGTCACCGTTGCGCCCGAATCCTGGCCACTGATCGCGAAGTTCACGGTAGCGCTCGACATGGCCGGCCCGGTGCAGGTGATGGCGAACGACACATTGTTGCCTTCGACTGCGCCGGTTCCGGCAACCGATACACCGACCTCGTTGTCGATGATGGTTAGCGACGCGCTGTTACCGGGCGCGGCACCGACGGTGTAATCGGTAGCGGCGTTCGGTGCCGCTACCGTCATGGTGACCGTTTCGTTCGGGTCAACGACCGTGTCGTCACATGGTGTCACCGTGACCGCCGCGGTCGACACGGCAGGGCTGCCCGCCGGGAAGGTGATGGTGCGAGGCGCCGCAGCGAGGGATGCCGTTGCCGGGCCAACCGCTGCCAACTGGTAGTCAACACCGGCCGCGCAGCTCGTGCCAAACGTTGCCGTGCCACCAAGCGTCACGTTGACCGTCAGCGCTGCCTGTTTCACCGCGGTGCTGCCGCCGGTGCGAGTAAAGGTGAAGGTACCCGTCGCCGAACCCTGTTCCGCCGGGTTGCCGGACGAAGCGACCGTGACCACTTGCGGGGAATCGTCGTCGGCGATATTTTGTGTCGCCGCCGCCGTCGTCAGCGTGTACTGCGCCGCATTCGCGGTAAGCGTCATCACAACGGTCTCCGAACCCTCCTGCGCCGAGTCGTCGATCACGCAAACGGTCATCACGGTGGGGGTGCCATAAGTGGTGGCGATCGGCCCGGTGAACGCAGATGCAGTGCAGTCGGCACCAAGCACCAATTTGTAGTCCGTGTTGTTGGTCGCAGTCCCGGAAAGCACGAACGGAACGCTTGGGCCGGAACCGGATTGCGCCGGACTGGTATTGCTCGTTGCCGTTACCGTAAACGTGCAATTGGTCGGCGTCAGGTCTTCCGCGCAAGTGCCGGCGGTGGTGATGTTGATCGACGGCAATGCGTCGTTGTCGGCGATCGTCACGGTCGCGTTCGTACCCGAGGACGTGACGTTGGTACCCGTTGGCGGTGCAAACACGACCGTCTCGGCGCTTTCGATCGCCATATCGTCCACCGGAACAATGTTCACGGTACATGACGAGCTGCCCGCAGGCACGGTGACCACAATCGAAGACGCACTCTGCGAGACGATAGTGCAGGTACCAGCGGTGATGGAGTAATCGGTCGTGTACGTCGCTGTACCCGAGATCGCGGATGTCAGATTCAAGCTCGCCGTTGTGGCGCCGCCGCGAGAGAAGGTGAACACACCGTTGACCGGGCCGGTTTCAGACGCACTCGCGGTAGTTGCCACGACGCTTGCGCTGATTTCATTGTCGAGCACGTTGGCGTTTGCGGACTTGCCCGTCGAGACGTAAACCGATGCTGCGGTGCTATCGGTCACGGTCAGCGTGGCGATCTTGGTGCCATCGGCAGCGTTGTCGTCCGTCCCCTGAACCACGACGGTGCAGGAGGCTTGGCCGTCGGCGACGTTGCTGCAATTGTTGGTGGTGATCGCGACATTGTCCGGCGCAGCCGTTGCCGTACCCGACAACGCGACCGGAATGGCGAAACCGCCACAACCGGCAGGAACCGCCGCCGCGAAGTTCACCGTGAACGTTTGAGCTGTGCCTTCGAACGCGTCGGCAGGAGCTGTAACGCTAGCCACTGTGGTTTTCTGGCACACGGTAACGTCGTTGGCTACATCATTCGTAGCACCGGCGGAGTTGTTGTTCCACACTCCAACTATAAAACTTCCGCCAGCCGGAAACGAAGCAACAGTACCGGTAAACGTAGCCAACGCGATGGATCCCGTCTGTCCACCACACGCAGCAGCAGAAGGGAACAGACTCAATCCCGCATCCCAAAATACATACTTGGTGTTTGGCTGATTACCGTCGTAAGGTGATGGTGACGTGCCAGAATCAATGCATGACGCATATGGCGTGATCGATGGCGAGGACGTGCTGGTCGTGTAGGAAATCAAAAGGTCCGTATTCGACGTCGCAGGCGTTGGCGCCGTGTACGTCACCGTGAACGAATACGTACCACCAACCCCGGCATAAACCTTTAATGGTGACGTTGCCACGCCGTCGACCTGCGCCCACGCGGACAACGTAGCCGCCGCCGATGCCAACAAAAACGCGCGGCGCGCATATCGAAGAAAAATATTTTTCATTTCAGACTTCCGTTCTCTACGCAATTAGTTGGTCGGCAAACTCAGGCCGCATGTGCTATTCAGGTATTGCCTAACGGATTGACCCGTGGTACCGGCGGCCAACGACAGGCCTGCCACGACGTTTGCAGCGGAAACGTTTACGTTGAGGGCGCGCTTAATGGCGACACCGTCCACGGCCGATGTCGTCGAGCTATTGCCGTCAACATCTAGAACCGATGGGCCGATGTTTGCGGCAACACCAACACCGCTCATGAATGTATTGAGATACTGACGGATCAGTGCGCCAGTGTTGCGCGAACCAGTTATTGTGATCCCTGCGACAACATTGGCGTCGCTCACGTTTGGATTAAGTGCCCGCTGGAGCAGTATCCCATCCTTCGCGGCCAATACCTGTCCGTCGCCATCCACATCCAAATTACAAGCCGGTGCCGCAGCAGCGACAACATTGATAGTCTTGCTAGTGTCCGCGTTGCCGGTACTGGCGTACGAAATATTCCCCGCAGTATTGATAGTCACGGTACTGGTGGATGAGCCCACAGTCAGGCCGGAGCTCTTGGCCTTCAGACCAATGCGGAACAAGTTGAGTGTGGCCGCGTTGCTGGCCATCAGCGCGCCACTCTCGGTGACAATGCTGCCGGGATTGAGGCAGCCGTTGGTGGCGCCGGGGGCAGCGGGGTCAGCCGTGCCAGGCCAACCTACAGCGCCAGCAGTCGGTGTCGTGCGAATCGAGGTGTCGATCCAGCCAAACACGACTTCGCGCAATGTGCCGGTCGCGGCCTGATCGCTCGGGGAGGCGATCATGCACTTGGTGTGCAACGCGGTGACCGCCGTGGTCGGCACCACCAAGTCGAAGAAGTTGGTGTCATAACCGACTTTGAGGCCGATACCCGCCTCATCTTTGGTCTGGTTACCGGTCACGCTGTATTCCATGTCGAAGTACAACGTCTGACCAATGGGCACGCTGATCGTGCCTGCGCCATCCTGCGAGGCGAGCACGGCACCCGCAGTGCTCTTGGGCTTCAGCACCTGAGCCGCCTGCACGGACATCGCCGTCGTGGCCGCCAGCGTCGTGAGCCCGATCAAACCGGTGTATGCAAGCGAGCGAATTGTCTTCATATGCATGTTGAGGCCCCTAATCGATACCATGCTACACAAGCGAAAGTGAATTGTGAAGAAGTTCAAGCGCTTCTCGCCGGCAACGGGTTACGTGTGCACGGTTGTCGCCACATTGTCGATAGACGTATTTCACGTGCCAAACCCGTCAAACCGACGCAAATAAACATGCAGTTTCTGGTTTCTGCCATGACGTCGCCATTATGCCGGCGTCATGCACTTTACGCAACACCGCCGCCGGTAGCTCTTCGACGAAACCGGCGGAACAGCCCGTTGCATGCAATAGCGGACGAACTGCGATTTGGCTCATTGTTCGCAGCAGCTTTTTAGCGAAATGCGCTTGGGCATCGAGCGTAATCGCTGAAAAATCAAAAAGTTGACTGTTGTCGAAATACGCGGCAAACCAAATGCCGATGCCGCTTTTAGCGGAAAGCCACTGCATGGAGCGCGTCTCGGCGTGTCATTTCGTCGTTGTCCCGGTTACGGCGCGATGCACTGCACACCCATACCTTTGCGTGCGCCCTGCTTGTCTGAGGCAAGTCACTAATCAAATGTTTTTTACGCGAACGGCAGCGTCGGCGGCGAGAACAATTCCTGCCGATACAGGTAGGATTTGCCATGATGCGGCGCATGGCAGCGGGCCCGTCCATTTCGGCGTCATGGCAACGCCGCATTGCAGCGCGTGTTCAGGTAAGTTCGGATCGACGTCCAGTCGTTGCGCAGCCCGGCAATGGTGAGGCCGCCGGTGACCGCCGCGCCGCGCATGCCGAGCATGGTCCGCAGCAGCAGCACGCCGTCGAGCGCCGGGGCGACCACGCCATCGCCGTCGAGGTCGACCACGCGCGTCGAAACGAGGTCGCGGGCGTTCTTTTCGGCGCGGTCAAAGGTCGTCGTGCCCGCCGACGTGGCCCCGACGGCGCTGGCCGCGATGCTCGCACCGCGCCCGCCCTGCATGGCGCGCAGGATCATCAAGCCGTCGGCGACGCCGTTGCTGGCACCATTGCCGGCGCCGCCGGCATTGACATCGAGGTTGCAGGGCAACGCGATCTGGTCCGCCCAGACGTCGGCGGCGGCTTCCAGCTGTGCGCGTTTGGCGGCATTGCCGTAGATCGCGCGCATCTGGGTGAAGATTGAGTTGGACGCGCTCGGATCGGTGATGGTGGCGCCGTTGTTTTCGCTGACGCGGTTGCCCTGCAGCAGGCACCAGTATTTGCTCGCCGCCGGAACGGTGGTCGTGCTGCTGCACGAGCCATAGTCCCAGTCCGGACTGGTGTTGAGCACCACCACCCAGTTCATCGGCGTCACGTCGTCGAGCTGGTAGAACGAACGGGCGCCGGGTAGGCTGCCGGTGTGGGCTACGAAGTAGCCAAGCAATTGATTGCTGGCCGTCACCCGCCACTCGGTGACGCCGGCGCCATAGCTGTAGCGATAGCTGAAGCTGTTGCTGCCGCTGGTGCCGCTGGAGAGCGTCGGCCCTTCGAACAACGAATCGGAACCGCTGCCGTTGCTCGCCGGAAAGTCCAGCAGGTAGGGCGCCCGCAACCGCAGCTTGGCGCTTTGCAGCATGCGCAGGTACTCCTGCGCCGAGAACACCCAGCCGCCGGCGCCGCCGTAGTCGTGGGCGCGATAGTTGTTCGGGCGCGGGCCGACGCAGCCGGGCGGCGCCGGCGTGCTCTCGTACAGCGCGCACCAGTTGGCGTACAGCGTCGCCGCCGGGTTCGCGGCAATCGGTTGGTCGTAGTAGGCGTTGACCTCGGCGTTGGCGCTGTCGGCCGTGTACCAGCGCGCCATGTTGTCGTTCTGCGCCAGCCGCGGTTTGTCGATGCCGAGCGGCCGCAGCACTTTCGCCAGCACGTAGTCCTCGTAGCTCATGCCGGAGCGGATTTCGATGACGCGCTCCGCCCAGCAGTAGGCCATGTTGGTGTAGTACTGATAGTAGGCGCCGCTCTGCTGCGGCGGGCTGCCCGGCACATAGTGCAGCTTGCGCCGTGGCAGATCGATTTCGACATGGCGCTTGCAGGTTTTGACCCACTCCTGAATCGTCGCCACGTTGTACGGGTACGGCCACGGCTTCACGGTGCCCGGCGGATCGGCGTAGTCGACGATGTCCTGCGGCTGGCCGGCCGGAGTGGCGAGCGGGGCGCCGCGTGCGATCCCCGATTCGTGATTGACCAGATGCTTGACGGTGACGTTGAGCATGTTGGCGTCCGCCGGCGCGCCGGCAAAGGCGGTGGTGGACGGGTCTTCGCGCAGGATAGCGTAGGCGGAATCGGTCATCGCAAGCTTGCCGTCGAGCACCAGTTGCTGAATGGCCAGGCCGGTGACCAGCTTGGACAGGCTGGCCATGCGGAAGCGGCTGTTCGGCTGCGTCGTCTGGTAGGCCGGCTCGTTGTAGGTGCGGGAAACGGAATTGACCGTCGCCGTGATCGTCTGCAACGGCCGCTCGGTGGTGCTCGCGGTGTAGCCGCGCACGAAGACGATGCGGCCGCCGTGGCCCACGGCAAGCTGGGCATTCGGCACGTTCGCGTTCTGCATGAACTGGGTCATGATGGCGTCGAGCTGCGCGTAGTCCGCGTTCGGCGTCGTCGCGTTGACCGGTGCCGGGCCGGGGCCGCCGGTGATGGTGTAGGTGGCGTGCGTCACCGTCAGCGGCAAACTCAAGGCGACCAACGCTGCCAGATGTCGCAAGGTTCGGTGCAATGGACAGATCATGGTTTCCCCCGCACGATTGGCGCCGAGCCAATGAAGCTGGCTGTAATGCCGGCAATTGTCGGCGCCGTCGCTGCGGACGGCAACAGTTGCGGCGTTACAGTGCGTTACCTGGCGCCGCCGCCTGGTCGCGCCGGCGGCGGGATGGGATGGCGTTGCGGCATATGGCTTTTCGCGGAAAGCCTTGTTCCATATGGGCTCGATGCGTCAAATCACAGAAAGTCGACACCTGACTGGCGATTTCGCGACTCCCTCCCCGCTCGCCGGGGAGGGTTGGGGTGGGGTATGAAGGCGGCGGCAGTTTTCGGGTGGACGCTCCGGCGAGACCACGTACCCCCTCCCAACCTTCCCCGGCAAGCGGGGGAGGAGCGCTCTTCGGTCCACGCGCGCTCGGCTGCTGGCCAGTTCGCATATCCCAAGCCGACTTTTAGACAAAACGGGCCATCCGCCCTTATCCAATAAGGCTTGCAGCAAAAAAGGTGATCGCCCTCCGCAGTGGTTGGCGGACGCGCGCTCAGTCGCCGAACACGATGCCTTCGCGGCGCGGATCGGCACCGCCGCGCCATTGACGGCCGCGCTTGCCGTCGACCCGCTGCAGGATATGCAGTCCGCTGGTGAAGTCGAGCACGCTGACCGTGTGGCCGCGTGCCTCCAGCGCCGGCTTCAGCGCCTCCAGCGCGGTGCCGCGTTCGATCTCCGTTGGCCCGTTGCGCGAGCCGAAATTCGGCAGATCGGCCGCCTGCTGCGGCGTCATCCCCCAGTCGAGCATCGCCACGATGCTCTTGGCGACGTAGTTGATGATGGCGCTGCCGCCCGGCGAGCCGGTCACGATCAGCGGCTTGCCGTGACGGTCGTAGACGATGGTTGGCGCGATCGACGAGCGCGGCCGCTTGCCCGGCTCGATGCGGTTGGCCACCGGCTGGCCGCCCTCCTGCGGCAGGAAGGAAAAATCGGTCAGCTCATTGTTGAGCAGAAAGCCGCGCACCATGACGCGGGCACCGAACTGGTCTTCGATGGTGGTGGTCATCGCCACCGCGTTGCCGTAGCGGTCGACCACCGAAATGTGCGAGGTGCCGGACGCCTCGATCGTCGCATCCGGCGCCAGCGCCAGTTTGCTGCCCGGCGGGGTGCCGGCTTCGGCGCGCTTCATGCTGCGCGCGGGATCGATCTGCGCGCCACGCGATTTGAGGTAGCCCGCGTCGAGCATGCCGCGCGGAATGGCGACGAAGTCCGGGTCGCCCAGATAGCGGTTGCGGTCGGCGAAGGCCAGACGCCCGGCCTCGGCGAACACGTGCAGGCTGTCGATGGCGTTCGGCCCCCAGGCGGCGAGCGGGAAGCGCTCCAGAAACGACAGCATCTGCGCCACCGCGATGCCGCCCGAGGACGGCGGCGGCATGCCGCAAACACGCAGCCGGCGATAAGGCGCGCAGACCGGATCGCGCTCGAACACCCGATAGGCGGCAAAGTCGGCCTCCGTCAGGTCGCTGGCGTTGGCCTGCGCGCGGGCGACGCGCACGATGTCGGCGGCGATCTCGCCCTCGTAGAACGCTTTGGCGCCGCCGTCGCGAATGGCGCGCAGCGTCGCGGCGTAGTCCGGATTCTTCAGCGCGTAGCCCACCGGCCAGGGTTCGCCGTCGGGGCCGTAAAAATAGGCCCGCGACGCCGCGTCGAGCTTGAGAAAGCGCTCGCCCCGCAACTGCATGTGCAGCCGGGGACTGACCGGAAAACCCTGCTCCGCGAGCGCGATGGCGGGCTCGAACAACTGCCGCCACGGCAAACGGCCATGCTTGCGGTGTGTCTCGGCAAGCAGCGCCACGGTGCCCGGCACGCCGACCGCACGGCCACCGACCACGGCGTCGTGAAACTTGAGCGGCAGTCCGTCGCTGCCGATGAAGCGGTCCGGCTTCGCCGCCGCTGGCGCCGTCTCGCGGCCGTCGTAGCTGCGCGTGCGGCCCGCTTTGGCATCGTGCATCACGATGAAGGCGCCGCCGCCCAGCCCCGAGCTTTGCGGCTCGACGAGGCCGAGCACCAGTTGCGTGGCGATTGCCGCGTCGATGGCGCTGCCCCCCCGCCGCAACATGGCATAGCCGGCCTCGACAGCGAGCGGATTGGCCGCGGCCACGCCCTGGCGCTGGAAGTTGAAACCCTGTTTCGCCGTGCTGCCGGTGGCGGCCTCCGGTGCCTGGTTCTGGGCACCGGCGAGCCCGGCGTGCGCGCTGCAAAACGCGAGCAGCGCCAGCGCCAGCAGCCGCGCCGGAACAATCCTGTTTACGGTCAACCTGCAACCGCGACCGGGCCGACGACCGGCGATCACGCCGCCCCCTGTTCCGGCGGCAGCGGCGAGGCGCCGTTGCCCAGGCCCAGCGCGCGCTGCATGAACACGGTATCCAGCCAGCGGTCGAACTTCCAGCCGGTCGAGCGCAGCGTGCCGATGTGATCGAAGCCCATCGCCGCGTGCAGCCCGATGGAACCGGTGTTGGCCGAGTCGCCGATCACTGCAATCATCTGCCGGGCGCCGGCAACCTCGCAGCGGCTGAGCAGTTCCGCCAGCAATAACCGGGCGACGCCGCCGCGATGCGCTCCTTTGTCGACGTACACCGAGTTTTCAACCGTGAAGCGATAGGCGGGTCGTGGCCGGAACCAGTTGGCATAGGCATAGCCGACAATGCGGCCGCCGTCCTCCGCCACCAGATAGGGCAAGCCGCGCGCCAGCACGTCGGCACGCCGCCGCGCCATCTCCGCGATGTCCGGCGGCTCCAGCTCGAAGCTGCCGGTGCCGTGCGTCACCCAGTGCGCATAGATCGAATGGATGGCGATCAGGTCGCCGTCGGTGGCGTTGCGCAGCAGCATGGGCGTGACAATACAGAAAGCAATCGAATAGTATTTGTACCGCAGAAGCGCCGGACGAGTGGCGGACGGCGTCGCATTGGCGACGCGCCGGAGCCCACGCAACACCACTCCTTGGCGCCGGCAAACGGAAAACGCGATGCTCAAGATCCTCCTCCTTTGCAACGATCCGGTCACGCTCGCGCTGATGCGTGCCAGCGCCGATGCGTTGAAGGGTGTGCTCGATGCCTTCGACGATGCGGCCGATCTGCAGCGCAAACTCAACAAGGGCGGCAACGGCCTGCCGGTCGCGGTGGTGCTCGATCTGGCGGCGCTGGCGGCCCGCGGCATTCGGTTAGCCAATGCCTGCACGCGCGTGCGGCAGACGCTGCCGGAGGCCAAAATCGGGGTGATCGCCTCCGCCACGCACTGGGCGGACGAGGTCATCGTCGACTGGGCGCATGAAGCCGGTGCCGACTACGCCGTGCCGCAGATCAACCCGTGGCGCTGGAACCTCACCGGCGAGCGGCTGCTGGAGGAGTTGGTCGGCGATCGCGAGACGGTGGAGGGGGCGATGCGCCGCATCGGCCCCTACATCCGGGCAGCGGCGCAAACGACGACTGGTGGCGCTCGGGCGCGCGCCATCGCGGCGGCGGAATCCGACGGCATCCACCTCGCCGCCCTCGCCTTTCGCATGCATCGTTCCGGCGGCGTCAACATCGCCGACCGCAGCTACCTGCTGCGCGTTTTGCCCGAATGTTTCGTCGCCAGCGAAGGCGTCGTCTGGCTCGAACGCGCACTGCGCGTCAGTCGCGACAAGGCGATCGCCATCGGCCAGGCGTTGCAGGCGGCCGAGCTGATCTATCACGTTGCCCGCGAACAGATTTTCGACTACGGCAACCATTACTTCCGCGTCGCGCAGTTGCCGCCGCGCTGGACGCTTGACCATTTCTATTCGCTGGTGCGCAGCGAGGCGGGTTTCAACGTTGCCGACCGCTCGTCCCGTGGCACCACCTACGCCAATTGTTTCGTCGGCAGCGAAGCGGTCGACTGGATGCTGGTGCAGAACTACACGCTCAACCAGGCGCTGAGTGCCGGCCAGCGCCTGCTCGATGCGTCACTCGTGCACCACGTGCTTGACGAGTATCCGTTCAGGAACGATAAGCTGCTCTACCGTTTCTACCGCGACGAACAACGGCTGGAGTGACGGGCGGGCGTTAGGCTGGTCTCCTAGCGCACGGCCGAGTTGAGCGTGACGATCGGCAGCATTACCGCCAGCACCAGCAACAGCACCACGCCGCCGAGCAGCAGGATCATCACCGGCTCAACGAGCGTGGCGAACCATTGCAGACGGCGTTCCAGCGCCTGCCGCTTCAGCTGCGCGGCCTTGGCAAAGGCGGCGGCCACGCCACCCACCGCTTCGCCGTGCCGCAACAGCTCCAGCGACATGCCGTCGAGCGCCTGCGCCTCGGTAAACGCCACGGTCACGGCGCTGCCGCGTTCGATCAGGGTCCGCGCCGCGTCGAGCCGTTTGCCGTTGGCTGCAAAGCGCGCCGTCGTCGCCGCCGCAATCATTGCACGCGGCAGCGGCACGGCACTCTCCACCAGCATCGCCAGCGTGGTCAGCACGCGGACTTCGTCGGCGCTCTGCGCCAGCGGTCCGAGCAGCGGCAGGCGCTGCAACAGGGCAAGCCCGCGCTGCCGCAGCGGACCACGCAACGACCAGAGCGCCAGCACCACCACGGCCAGCAGCAGCGCGAGCAGCCAGACGCCGTACTGGCGCAGGGCATTCGCGACCGACAACAGGCTGCGTGTCAGCCACGGCAATTGCTGTTTGGTCTGCGCGAACGCGGCAACGATTTGCGGCATGACAAACACCAGCAGCGCGACGATCACGCAAAGCGCCACGATGCCGACCACCGAGGGGTAGACCATTGCCCCGACCAGCTTGCCGCGCAATGCGTCGCGATCCTCCAGATAGTCAGCCAGTCGCGCCAGCACCCGCGCCAGATCGCCCGCTTCGGCGCCGGCGACGACCACCTGCCGTTCGACCAGCGGCAGCAATTTCGGTGCGCGGGCGAAGGCCGACGCGAGCGGCTCGCCGCCGTCGAGCGCCGCATGCACCGCGCGCAACTCGGCTGCGATGGTTGGCTGCGCGCTGCTCTGCGCGACCGATTGCAACGCAGCAGGCAGCGTCACGCCGCCATCGATCAAACCGGAAAGCTGACGCACCGCCAGGGCCCGGTCCGCGCTGCCGATCCTGCGCGCGGCGCTACTCGCCGGCACTTCGGTTCGTGGCGCCAGGCTGAGAGCGGTCAGTCCGCGGGCGGCAAGCGCTTTCAGCGCCGCGCGTTCGTCGGCAGCGCTCATCTCGCCGCGCTCGCGGCGGCCGCTGGCGTCGATCGCCTCGAATGCGAAGCGCATGGCTAGCGTCGCCGGAGCACCGGATGGCGCACCGTGACCCTGCTCACAGCGTCACCACCCGCAGCACCTCGGCGAGCGATGTGCTGCCGCTTTCCAGGGCCGGCGCTGCGCTGGTAGCCAGTGTCGGCCACCCTGCTGCGACTGCGAGGGCTTCAATTTCGGTATCGGTCCCACGCGCATGGATCGCATGTGCAATTGCGCCAGTCGCCGGCAGCCAGCGATAGAGCCCCATGCGGCCGCGATAGCCGCCGCCACCGCAGGCCGTACATCCATCCGCCGTCCATAGTTGCGCCAGCCCGGCCGCACCGCCGATGCCATGCAGCGCCAGCAGCGCCGCCTCGTCGGCGGATGGCGCGGCCGCACGACGGCAAGCCGTGCACAGTCGGCGCACCAGTCGCTGCGCGAGGACGCCGCGCAGGGAGGAGGCGATCAGGTAGGGCTCGACCCCCATGTCGGTCAGGCGGGCAATGGCCGCGCCCGCGGTATTGGTGTGCAGCGAGGCCAGCACCAGATGGCCGGTCAGGCTGGCCTGAATGGCAATTTCGGCCGTCTCGCGGTCGCGGATTTCGCCGACGATGATGACGTCGGGATCGTGGCGCAGGATGGAGCGGAGTGCCCGCGCGAAACTGAGCTCGATGCGCGGATTGACCTGCGTCTGTGCCACCCGGTCCAGCGCGTATTCGACCGGGTCTTCCACGCTCACCACGTTGAGCCGCTCGCGATCGAGTTCGCTGACGGCGGCGTATAGCGTGGTGGTCTTGCCGGAACCGGTAGGGCCGGTCACCAGCAGCAGTCCATGCGGCGCGCGCACTGCGCTGCGCAGCGCGTCCAGCAGCAGCGGTTGCATGCCAAGCGCGGCAAGGTCGAGCCGCGCGGCACTGGTGTCGAGCAGGCGCAGAACGACCCGTTCGCCGTGTTGCGTCGGCAAAGTCGCGACCCGCACGTCGACCCGATGGCCGGCGATGGTGACCTGCAAACGGCCGTCCTGCGGCAGCCGCCGTTCGGCGATGTCGAGCGTGGCCATCACCTTGCAACGCGCGACCAGCGCGGCGTGGGTCGCCGCATCGGTTTCGCGCACGTCGGCAAGCACGCCGTCGACGCGAAAGCGGACGCGCCCGCCGCGTTCGGTGGCATCGATGTGAATGTCGGAGGCGGCAGCCGCCAGCGCATCGCGCAACAGCTCGCTGACGATGCGAACCGCCGGCGCGTCGTCCGCCGCCGGAGCGCTGGCCAGCAAATCGACGTCATGGTGCGGCCCACTCTGGTTGGCAGCGGGGGGCACGGCGGGATTCGCCGCCGTCGCCGACGGGCGCGCAGCGCGCGAATAGGCCGCGGCCAGCAGCGAGCGGAACTCGGCGGCATCCACGGCCAGTGTCCGCAACGGTCGACCAAGCCGCTGCCTGACCGCCGCCAGCGACGCCACCGACATGTGCGGCGCTGTCGCCACCGCAATCGCGCTGCCTTCGTCGGCGACCGGCACGACGCCGAACTCCTGCGCCAGTTCGAAGGGCAACCGGGCAGCCAGCGTCGGCGTCTCAGTCATGGCCGGAGGCGCGAGCGCTCATTGCCGCAGCGGTGCCTGGCTGGCAGGCACCGGCGGCCCCATCGGCAGCACCGGGTTGCTCATCTCCGGCAGCATCGGCCGCGCATCGGGGGTGACCGCCTGTTGATCGAGCCCGAGCACGCGATAGCGCTCGTTGCTCAGCACGTTGGCCTGTGCCGCGCTGCGCAGCACGGTCGGTCGCAGGAACACCATCAGATTGGTCTTCTTGCGACTGCGCGTGTCATAGCGGAACAGGTTGCCCAGCAGCGGCGCATCACCCAGCACCGGCACCTTTTCCTGATCGGTCGACAGGCTCTCCTGCAGCAGCCCGCCAAGCACCACGATCTGGCCGTCGTCGGCGAGCACCGAGGTCTCCAGCACCCGTTTGTTGAAAGTGGACAGACCGGCTGCATCGACGGCAGTGGCGGTCGACGGCGCCACGCTGGACACCTCCTGGTAGAGCTGCAGGCGGATGGCGCCGCCCTCGGTGATCAGCGGCTTGACGCGCAGAATCAGGCCCACGTCCTTGCGGTCGAAGGTGGCGAACGGCGTCACCGAGTTGTTGCTTCCGGTGGAGTTCGCATACTGCCCGGTTAGCACCGGCACCGTCTGACCGCCGGAGAAACGCGCCTCCTCGTTGTCGAGCGCCAGCAGAGTCGGCATCGACAGGATGTTTGCCTGCACGTCGCTTTGCAGCGCCCGCGCCAGCAAACCCAGGTTCAGTATCTGCTTGCCGCCGATGGTCACCGCACCGCGTACCAGACCGACGTTAAGCCCCTGGGCCACCGCCGCCGCGTTGGCCGCGACGCCGAGAATGTTCGCCGTCGTGCTGCCGCTGGTACTGCCGAAGTTGGTGCCGCCGAATCCCTGCGTGCCGCTGCGATTGAGGCCGTCCAGCGCCTGCCACTGGATGCCGAACTCGGCCGCGCGATCGGCCTGCACCTCGGCGATCAACGCCTCGATGAACACCTGCGCGCGCCGCACGTCGAGCTGCTCGATGACCGTGCGCAGGTTGTTGTAGACCGGCGTCGGCGCGGAGATCACCAGCGCATTGATAGCGGTATCGGGATACACCGTCGCTCCGCCGGCAGTGAACGCCGTATTGTTATTCGTCGACATTTGCGGCAGCGTGCCGCTGGCCTGCGTCGACGCGGCGCCGGTCAGTGCCGCCGTTGCCGCCGCCAGCGGGCTCTGCGGCGTGCTGCCCGTGGTGGCGCCGGTAGTCGGCAGCAGCGACGACAGCGCGGAGGCATTGCCCGAGGTGGCGCTGCCGGAGCTATTGGCGTTGCCGCCGCCGTCGGCGCCCAGCACTCGCCGCAGCGTGGCCGCCACCTGCGCCGCATCGGCATGCTTGAGATAGACGATGCGGATGTTGCCCGGTGCCGCAGTCGGGCGGTCGAGCTCCTGAATCAACGATTTCACGCGCGCCAGACGGCCCGCGTCCTCGCTGCGCACGATGATGGCATTGCTTCTGGCATCGGCCGTGATCAGCAGGCGGTCGCGCGCCTCGGTGGCGCCGTTGGCATCGGCAAATGCGCGGGTCAGCGTGGCAGCAACGTCCAGCGCGTGCGCGTGATTCAGCGGCACCAGTTCGGGCGCCGCAACGCTTGGAACATCGAGCCGGGCGATGACCGCCTCGACCCGGCGGATGTTGTCGCCATAATCGGTGATGATGATGGCGTTGCCCGGCGGGTAGACCGTCAACGCATTGGCCGCCGCCACCAGCGGGCGCAACGCATTGATCACCTGACTGGCGCTCTGGTGGGCCAGCGGAATCACTTTGGTGGCAATGGCCCCGCCGGCGCTGGCGGCGTCGATGCCTATCGGCGTCGGCAAGGCTTTGGCGTCCACTTCCGGCACCACACGTACCACGCCACCGGGGCCTTCTACCGCGGCGAAGCCCGCCATCCGCAATGCCGACAGAAACGTCGGATAGGCAAGCCCCGGTGCCACGCCTCTGGCCGACTGGATGTTGATCTTGCCCTTGACCTTGGGATCGAGAACAAAGGTCTTGCCGGTCAGCTCGCCGACGGCCTTGGCCACGACGTCGATATCGGCGTCGACAAAATTGAGGGTAATCGGTGTCTGCGCCCGCAGCACCGGCGCCGCCAGCACGGCGGCAAGGCAGGCGGCCATGCATAGCGCAAGCAGGTGCCGCGATAGCGGGCGGGCCATGCCCGCCACGCCGGAGGGGGAAAATCTGACGCGATTCATGCGGTCAGTTTACCGCGCCGCAGTCGTTGCGCCGTGCGTCGCGGCGGCGGTTCAACCGGCATTCAAGCGAAAACGCTGAACCTGCTTGTCGTACTCTTTTTCGACGTCGGTTGTGATCTCGATGCCGTCGAAGCGGATTACACGCCCGCCCTTCGCCCGGCAGGCTTCACGCTCGTATTGACACGGTCCCATGGCCGGGAAGCGGGCGCAGACGCGCCCGGAGTTTTCCGGGAACACAATGATCTGCCGCGTCTCGGCACCGGCTTGCCCTTGGACACACTCATAGCGCGCCGCGCCGGAAGGCGTCACTGCCGAGGCCGTCGCGATTTGCGCCGCAGTCGGCTGCGCACGCGCCGGAGCAACGCTGCCGGTGCCGTTGCCGACGCTGGTGGCGGTCCCATCCGCCGGCGGAATGGCAGCGGGGGCGGACACCGGCGGCGCAACCGCGGGGACCACAGTCACCGGCGCCGGCGCGGATGTCGTTTTTGGCGCGTCGGCGCAGCCAGCCAGCCAGCCGAACGCAACCACCGCGCCCACCGCCGTCAGCACGCGCCCCATCGCGGCGACGTCAGGCCGACGGAATGAAACTGTCATCACCTTGGTGCTTCCTTTCAAACTTGATGAAGTTGAAATAGCCGCAGCTGCTACCGTTCGGATAGTCGCGGCAAACCTGCGGGCGCCCCTCATAGATGGTGCAACGGCGTTCGTCCTGGTCGAAAAACATGCACATCGACTTGTAAATGTGATCCTTGCGGTGCCGCAGCACACGGATGGTTTCGCCTTCGTGCACGACTTCCTTGGTGAATCGCTCGCGAGCTTCGTCCACCGCCACGCCGTGGTGCCGGGCCAGCCGTTTGACGTCCGACGGCTTGGTCTCGATATAGTCGTAACTGCAGCAGTAGCCAGGGCACTGCCCGCAGTCGTAAGTATTCTTCCTGGTCATGGTCGCGATTTCGAAAACTTCGGCCGGATGATAGAGGACTGTCGCGGCGCCGTCATAATTGTCCGCTTGAATTGCGGGTTTTCCGAAAACAGCCAAATGTCGCGAGCACTTGTTGCGTGAGCACCGATCAGCGCCCTGCCGTCTCCAATGTTGCAAAGATTGCGTTGTGCCAGGTCGGCAAGCAATGGGGCGATGTCGTTGCTTTGCAGCCATCGAGTGTCACGGTCCCGGAAGCGAGCTTCACCGTGCTGCTCGGCCCTTCCGGTTGCGGCAAGACAACCACGTTGCGGCTGATCGCGGGGCTTGACGTCGCCAGCCACGGCCAAATCCTGATCGATGGTCGCGATGTAACCGCCGCGCCGCCGTCGAAGCGCGGGGTGGCGATGGTGTTCCAGAACTACGCGCTGTTCCCGCACCTGAGCGTCGCCGACAACATCGTGTTCGGTCTGCAGGTGCGTGGTGCTTCCCGCCAGGAACAATCCGATCGTCTGGCACGCGTGCTCGCCCTGCTCGGTCTCGAAAAGCTGCGCGATCGCAAGCCGTCGCAACTGTCGGGCGGACAGCAGCAGCGCGTCGCGCTGGCTCGGGCGCTGGTCGCCGACGCCGGCATTTGCCTGATGGACGAACCGCTGTCCAACCTCGACGCGCAACTGCGGCAGGAGATGCGCCAGGAGCTACGGGCGCTACAGCAAAAGCTCGGTCTGACCGTCGTCTACGTGACCCACGACCAGACCGAGGCGATGAGCATGGCGGATCAGGTGGTGCTGCTCAATCACGGCCGTATCGAACAGACTGGATCGCCGCGCGAAATTTACGCCAGGCCGGCGTCGGTCTTCGCGGCACGCTTCATCGGTACGCCGCCGATGAGCATCGTCGCGCTCGATGGCGAGACGATTCGCGGCTCGGCGCAAGCCGTCGCGGCGCCTCGCGGTGCGGTCAGCATCGGCCTGCGCCCCGAAGACGTTGCGCTTGGCGGCGATGTACTCGCCACGGTACGCGACAGCGAGTATCTGGGCGCCGACACGCTGCTGCGTTGCCGCATCGGCAGCGAAGAAATCGCCGTCCGCGCGCCGGGTCAGGGGCAGTATGCGGCGGGACAGGAAATACGGCTGACGTGGCCGACGGCCGCCGTGCACGCATTTGACGCGCAAGGTCGGCGCTTGCCATGATCTGCCCGCAGGTTTCAACTCATCGGGATTCAGCTCGACTCGACGCTGAACCATTTCACACGGAGGACCACAGCATGAAACACTCATTCGCCGCCTGCACTGCGGCCGTCGCGCTCGCGCTGGGCACCGGTTTCGCGCAAGCGCAATCGACCGAAGTGCCGTTTTACTTCCCGGTCGCGGTAGGCGGGCCGATCACCAAGATCATCGACCAGTTCGCCACCGACTTCAACAAGGAGAACCCGTCGATCAAGGTGTCGCCGATCTACGCCGGCAGCTATCAGGACACCATCGTCAAGGCGCTCACCGCCAACAAGGCGGGTACGCCGCCGGTGGCGTCGGTGCTGCTGTCGACCGACACCTTCACGCTGATCGACGAAGACGCCATCGTACCGATCGACAACTTCGTGAAGACGGCCGAGGACAAGGCATGGCTGGGCGGTTTTTACAAGGCCTTCCTGCTCAACGGCCAAATCGGCGGCAAGACCTGGGGCGTGCCCTTCCAGCGCTCGACCGTGGTGTTGTACTGGAACAAGGAGTTGTTCAAGGAGGCGGGCCTCGACCCCAACAAGGCGCCGCAAACCTGGGCCGAGATGACCAGCATGGCGCAGAAACTCACTAAAAAGGACGCCAGCGGCAAGGTCACGCAGTACGGTGTGCAGATTCCGTCCAGCGGCTTCCCGTACTGGCTGTTCCAGGGACTCACCACCCAGAACGACGTAATCCTTGCCAACGAAGCCGGAACGCAGACAAAGTACGACGACCCGAAGGTCATCGAAGCCTTGCAATACTGGGTCGATCTGTCGAAGAAGCACGGCGTACATCCGGCCGGCATCGTCGAATGGGGCACCACGCCGAAGGACTTCATGGAGAAGAAAGTCGCGATGATCTGGACGACGACCGGCAACCTGACCAACATCCGCAACAATGCCAAGTTCGACTTCGGCGTTGCCATGCTGCCAGCCGGCAAGAAGCGCGGCTCTCCGACCGGGGGCGGCAACTTCTTCATCTTCAAGAAGGCCACGCCGGCCCAGCAGGAGGCGGCGTTCAAGTTTGCCAAGTGGCTGACGCAACCGGCGCGTGCGGCGCAGTGGGGGATCGACACCGGCTACGTCGCCGTTTCGCCGGCCGCCTGGGACACGCCTGCGCTCAAGAAATACGCAGCCGATTTCGCGCCCGCCGCCGTTGCCCGCGACCAGTTGCAGTACGCCGTCGCCGAACTGTCGACGCATGACAACCAGCGCGTGACCAAAGCCCTCAACGATGGTCTGCAGGCAGTGCTGACCGGCAGCAAGACGGCCGAAGCCGCCATGAAAGACGCCCAGAAAGAGGCCGAACGCCTGCTGCGCACTTACAAGTAAGTAGCAACTCTCCGGGTCAATGGTCGTGAACGCGCAAAAGCAGGCGCATGCCTGGCTACTCCTGCTGCCGGCGCTGCTGCTGCTCGCCACGTTCACGCACTATCCCGCCGTCGCCACATTGATCGACAGCTTCATGTCGACGCCGAAGCCGAACCGTCCGTCCATCTTCGTCGGGCTCGACAACTACGCGGCGATGGTGGATGACCCGATCTTCTGGCAGGCCGTCCGCAACAATCTCTGGTTCGCGCTGGCGACGATCCCGCTGTCGGTGGGGCTGGCGCTGGCGATGGCGCTGTGGGTGAACGGCCGGATCGCCGGGCGCGGTTTTCTACGCATGGCGTACTTCACGCCCACCGTGCTGCCCATGATTGCCGTCGCCAACATCTGGCTCTTTTTCTACACGCCGAGTTATGGCTTGCTGGAGCAGATCGGCAGCTTGTTCGGTCTGCCGTCGCAGAACTGGCTGGGCGACAAATCGACCGCGCTGGCCAGCATTACCGCCGTTGCGATCTGGAAGGAGGCTGGTTTCTTCATGATCTTCTACCTCGCCGCGTTGCAGGGCATCAACCCGAGCCTGCGCGAAGCCGCCGCCATCGAGGGGGCAAGCCGCTGGTTCTTCTTCCGCCGCGTGCTGTGGCCGCTGCTGATGCCAACCACTATCTTCGTGCTGGTCAACGCCGTCATCAATGCCTTCCGGATGGTCGATCACGTCATCGTCATGACTCGCGGCGGCCCGGACAATGCGACCACGCTGCTGCTCTACCACCTCTACGAAGTCGGTTTCAAGTTCTGGGATCAGGGCTACGCAGCGGCCGTCACCGTCGTGCTGCTGCTGGCGCTGGCTACGGTGGCATTGCTGCAATTCTTCGTGCTCGATCGTCGGGCGCACTATTGAGCATGGCTGAAGCGATGACTTTCCGGCAGCCGCATGACGCCAGTCGATGGCTGGACACCGTCGCGGCCTGGCTGTTGGCGATCCTCTGGATCCTGCCGCTTGCCTATGCCGTATGGACCGCGTTTCATCCGGCCGAATACTCCGCCCGATTTGTGCTCACGGCGCCGTTGACGCTGGAAAACTTTGCCCGCGCCTGGGACGCCGCGCCGTTCGCCCGCTATTTCCTCAACACCACGCTGCTGGTGGGCCTGATCCTCGCTGCGCAATTGTTCCTATGTACGCTGGCAGCCTACGCCTTCGTGCGCTACGAGTTCCGTGGCAAGAACGTCGTCTTTGCGCTGGTCCTCGTGCAACTGATGATCATGCCCGACATCCTGCTCGTCGAAAACTACAAGACGATGAGCAAGCTCGGATTGATCGACACCTTGTTCGGCATCGGCCTGCCGTACTTTGCATCGGCATTCGCGATTTTCCTGTTGCGGCAAACCTTCAAGGGCATTCCGAAAGAACTGGTCGAAGCCGCGACGATGGAGGGCGCAGGCACGCTGCAAATCCTCTGGCGCGTCTATGTGCCGCTGGCAAAACCGGTCTATGTGGCGTTCGCACTGGTGTCGGTGAGCTACCACTGGAACAATTTTCTGTGGCCGCTGGTGGTCACCAATTCGGTCAACTCGCGGCCACTCACGGTGGGACTGCAGGTGTTTGCCTCGGCCGATCAAGGCATTGACTGGTCGATCATCACTGCTGCCACGCTGCTGACTGCGGCACCGCTGCTGGTGGCGTTCCTGCTATTCCAGCGACAATTCGTGCAATCCTTCATGCGCGCCGGCATCAAATGAAAGTGCTTACCTGGAATGTGCAGTGGTTCTGCGGTCTCGACGGCGTCGTCGACGTTGCGCGCGTCGTCGCTCATGCGCGGCAAATGGCCGACTTCGATGTGCTCTGCCTGCAGGAAGTGGCGATCAACTATCCGCGCCTCGACGGCGACGCCTCGCACGATCAACCGGAGTTGCTACGCAAGCTGTTGCCGGACTACGAGGTGTTCTTCGGCGCGGCGGTGGACGAGCTTGCGCCCGACGGCAAGTCGCGGCAACGATTCGGCAACCTGATCGCCACCCGTCTGCCGGTCGCGCAGGTGCATTACTACACGCTGCCGTACCCTGCGGACCCAACGTCCGGTGGGGTGCGCAGCATGCCGCGCATCTGTGTCGCAGCCACAGTGCAGACGCCGGTCGGCCCGGTCCGGTTCATGACCACGCACCTCGAGTTTTACTCGCCCGCCATGCGCATGGCGCAAACCCGCGAGCTGCTGCGACTGCACGCACAGTCCTGCGCGCTGGCCGCACATCCGCCGCTGCTGGACGACACCGGTTCGGCGTTTCAGAGCAAGCCGCATACGGCTCATTGCATCCTGACCGGGGACTTCAACTTTGAGCCCGACGGCGACGAATTTGCGTTGCTGCAAACGGCGCAACCGGGGGCCAGCCGCCTGCTCGATGCGTGGACGCTTGTGCATCCGGGCGAACGTCACGCACCGACTTTTCGCCTGTTCGACCGTCGCTACGGGCCGGAACCCGTCACCTGCGATTTCCTGTTCGTCAGCGACACGCTAGCCTCGCGCGTGCGTCGTATCGATGTCGATCTGGTGACCCGTGCGTCGGACCACCAGCCGGTGTTGCTCGATCTTGCTGCCTAGCGTGTCGTCTCGCCGCGATGCGTGGATCGCCGCTGTCGTGGCGGCAAGCTCGGCGTTTACGCTGTCTGCCGCGGCCGCGGCGCAATCGTTGACGTCGCGCGAACTGGTCGATGTCGAGTTCGTCGACAGCGGCGCACTCACCGTGCTGATCAGCGCGCCGGGCGCCCGCTCACCCGGCATTTACCGCTGGCCACACGACGCCTCCGCACCCGACAAGCTGTGCACGCTGACCGCTCCCGCCAGTTTCTCGTTCGATCGCCGCTTCGTTTTCGAACGCGTACGCGGGGAAGCGCTTGCCGCCGCAACGCTGCACGTGTACGACCCGCGAAACTGCCGGCGCCTGACCAGCATCCGCATTGCCGGCGGCCGCATCGTCGATGCCGACGTGCGCGACCGGCAAATCGCGGTGGCGACCCGCGACGCCGACGGCAACCGCAAACTGCGGCTCTACAGTTTTCGCGGCAGACAACTCGCCGAAACGACCATCGGCGCCAACGTCGAAATCGGCTTCGCGCCGGACGGTAAATCGCTGCTGAATTTCGACCTGAGCGACCAGGCCGATGCCGGCAGAGGTATCTGGGCCGTGCCGCGGCTGACGCGCGCCGCCGCACCTGCCTGGGCCAGCGCCGACGAAACCACCTTTGTGCCGGGAGCGCGTTTCGTCAAGCGCTACGCCGGAGACTCGCTGTCGGTGGTTCGCTGGCCAGATGGTCGGCGCCTGTACACCGTTGCCGCCAGCCCCAACGTCCGCCTGCGATCGCTCTCGGGCAATGGGCGCTACGGCCTGTTGCATCAGCGCCAGGAGCAGAACGAGTCGCTCGACTGGATCGATTTCGCCACTGGACGACGGCTGACGCTCGCCAGCGGCCCGCAGGGGAACATCGATCACGCCAGCATCGATCTGGCAGGCCGCATGGTCGCCTGGAGCGAGCGATCGACCGATGACGAGCATCGCGTCAGTATTCGCCGTCAGATGGTCGACGGCAATGCATCGCCGCCAATGGCCCACGCCGTTGGCACGATGGATAACGGGCCGCACGACAAACCGTGAAGCGTCGCTTGCCGCCTGTATCGGCCATCCGCAGCATCCGATTTGCGATCTGTTCAGTGCCAGTGATCCGGCATACACTCACGGCACTCCGGCGGGTGACGCTCTCCCGCGGCGACTTTCGTCTTATCACTGACACCGATTCCAACCATCTTTTCAGGGGAACAGTACGATGGATTTAGCAAAGTTGATTGAACGCGCGAAAGGCATTTGCCTGTCACCCAAGACCGAATGGCCGAAGATCGCCGCCGAGACGGCTGACGTGAAATCGCTTTACATCGGTTATGCCGCGATTCTGGCGCTGATTCCGGCAATTTGTGGCTTCATCGGCATGACCGTGATCGGCGTATCGATGCCGATCGTCGGTACCATCCGCACGCCGATCGCAGCCGCGCTGGCGCAGCTGGTCATCGGCTATGTGCTCGGCCTGGCCGTGATCTATCTCGTCGCGATGATCGTCAACGCGCTGGCGCCAACCTTCAGCGGCGAGAAGAATCTGGTCCAGGCGTTGAAGCTGGTGATCTATTCGTCGACCCCGGTGTGGCTGGCGGGCGTGCTGTCGCTGGTTCCGATGCTCGGCGTGCTCGGCATTCTTGCCGCGCTGTACGGACTTTATCTGCTCTACATCGGTTTGCCGGTGCTGATGAAAAACCCGGAAGACAAATCGATTGGCTACACCGCGCTGATCGTCGTCTGCTACATCGTTGCCGCACTGATCGTCAGCGTCGTCATCGGCACCCTCGCCGGCGGCGCCGGTATGATGCGCGGTCGCTTCTAGCATCCCTGCCGCACGAGCACGAAAGGCCGCAAACGCGGCCTTTCGTTACTGCCTGCCCTCTTTACGCTCGGTGGAGGTACTCGATGCGTCGGAGCCATTCTCGCGAAGCGGGAAGCGTGGGCAACAAGTTGCCCACCCTACCCGGCTGTTGCCCTCTGCGCACGTGCGTGCCTACGTGCGGCCACCGCGACGCTGCACCGGTGACTACGGGTCTCGTGGGGCGAAACGACTAGGGTTGGTGTGCTGGACGTGGCGGATCGTTTCGTTTGCGCGACCTTGCCAGCAACAGAAGACTCAGGCTAGCCACGGTCAGCAGGGCAACCGTGAACACACTTCCTTCCGGCCCGTTCCCGGCACCATTGAGATAGGCCGGCCCGACAGGCACCAATTTCACCACCAGGGCGGGTAGACCGCTCTCCAAACCCGTAATCGGCACATCAAAGCCAGTGCCCCCTAACCAATTCCACCCGGTGTGCCAGCCCATCACCCCCCAGAGCGAATTCGAACGACGCACCCAAGCGCAGGCGAAAATCGAAAAGACGAAAGTCATGGTCAACATCAACAGCGGTGTTCTGGGCGATAGGTGAAGAAAGGTGAAGGCGGCGGACGTCAATATGAAGGCGGCAGTCGTGTTCCAACGCCGCATGACGGTTGAGAACAACCAGCCGCGAAAAACGAACTCCTCCACGCTCGCTTGCACGGAGAAGCCGGCGAGCAACAGCGCGATCCAGCCGAGCGCAGCAGGGCTGGCAAAGGCGGGGGCCGGATCAGCGACACGGTATCCACCGGAAAGTGTTATCGCCGTCACGATCGCGCCCATCGTGGCAATGCCTCCGGCCAGTCCGATCAGGAACTTGTTGAGCCGTTGTTCGCCGCGAAGTCCAACACTTTCGAGGCTTCTCTTTTCGACCCAGCGCACCCAGCCATAAACCGCAAGCCCCACGGCGCTGAACGAAGCCAGAAGGAGGCAAAAGCCCAAAGGCCCCCGCGGCGAACCCTTCGCGTCAGTAAAGCCGAGATATGTGAGTCCGAAATCGAACGGCAGCATGCTGACTGCAAAGAGGAGAATGCAGATAAAGGGAGCGGCGATACTCGGCGGTATCCAGCCCTTCGGCGTCTCGTCGGAAAAGATAGTCTGTGTCATGTCGCGCAGGCTAACCGCCCGCCGAAGACGGCTATAGAACGATCGTGCGGAACAAGTCCGAACGAAGCCACTCCTTTGGCGTAAGACCAACGGTCTTGCGGAATGTACGGCCAAAATGACTCTGATCGGCAAAGCCAGCGCCATGGGCAGCGTCAGCCAGCTTCGCGCCTTCTCGCAATAGTCGCTTGGCGAGATCGACCCGCCGGTATTGCAGATAGCGATAGGGACTGGTGCCAAGCAACGCTCGGAAATCGCGCGAAAGCTGCCAGCGGTCACAGCCAGTCACGTGTTCAAGTTCGTCAAGTCGCGCGCCGACAACAACAGCGGTGTCGAGAAATTCGCGCGCGCGCATGACGGCTGTTCGGTTGGCGATCCTGACGGTTGCCACTTTGCCAGCCACGTCGTTCATGGCTTGTGCCAGATCGTAGAGTGCATCCTCATAAGCACCGGGATCCCCGACGACCGCGCAGTCGATGACCACGCTCATGGCCGCCGCGATCAAGGCTGGATTCGTCGAGACGCCACTGGACACAAACGGCAACTCCGCCCCTCCAAGCACCGTCTGCACATGGGCTGGCGGAATATAGGCTGCCCGGTAACTGAATCCCGCCTCATCGCAGCAGTGACCATCGTGCAATTCGTCGGGATGGAGGATTAGCACCTGCCCAGGCAGCGAATGTCGCATCGCCCCCCGATAGTTGAACGATTGCACCCCAGCGACAGTCAGAGCGACAGTGTAAGTATCGTGCCGATGCGGCGAAAACGCCGCCCCTGCCACCCGGTTCGCGACTCGCTCGATCGGATCGAACGAGTCGGTCGAACGCGAAGGGTTCGGGGAAGGCGTTGCAGAAATCATCGTCAGCCTATTGGGCGTGCCGGCGTACTGGTCTAGTTTCTTTGGATAGTATGGTCGGTGGGTTTTCGCTGATCAACGTGCTGTTCTTCGACTTGATTGGGTGTCTTATGTCGAAGGCATTGCAACCGTTTTTTCAATTGCTACTCGCGCGACTGCGTCAGCGGCAACTGGTAGCCCTCCGGCGGCGAATGCATCGCCGGGCCGTACAGGCGCTCGCGGCGCGAATACGGCTTGCCCTGATGCAGATAGCGCTCAAGCTCGTTCAGCGCCCGCCGGTAGACATCGCGCTTGAACTCGATCACGCCGTCGAGATCGACCCAATAGTCGTTCCAGCGCCAGGCGTCGAACTCCGGCTTGGCGTCTGCGCGCAGGTTCAGATCGCTGTCGCGCCCGACCAGCCGCAGCAGATACCAGATCTGCTTTTGTCCACGATAGTTGCCGCGCCATTCACGCTTGATCCACGTGGAGGGCACTTCATAGCGCAACCAGTCCCGGGTTCTCCCGAGAATCCTTACATGTTCCGGCCGTAAGCCAACCTCTTCCTGGAGCTCACGGAACATGGCTTCCTCCGGGCTTTCGCCAGGGTTGATTCCGCCTTGCGGAAACTGCCAGGAATGCTCACGTATCCGTTTTCCCCAAAAAACCTGGTTTCTGTGATTGGCAATCACAATGGCGACGTTCGGCCGGAAGCCGTCCTTGTCCAACATACGTCACCCAAATACATCTATTTGCAGCGATTGTCACATACGTTGCGGCTTCCGCCTAACCCGCGCGCAGGTCGGCGTCCTTGACCTGGAACAACCGACCGGCAAGCGTCGGCCACAGGTGCCGATGGCACCTATAGCTTTCAGGTAAAAGCGCCATTCAAATTGGGCTACCAGCGCGATTTGGTCAAAAGTCGACTTTTGGCTATTTCCGGCTTGTAGCCCTTTTGCAATGGGGATTTCACGACAAAGTCATAGCTGCGCCAGTCGTCGCCCGCCACTGCCAACGGCCAAGCGCCGCTCGCTAACATCGCAGCATGATCAACGCTTCCGCCAGCCCCGCGACCAGCACTGGCTACCGGCCGCAACTCACGCAAAGCGCCCGTCCGGCGACGTTCGTAGTCGCCACCCGGGACGAACACGGCGTATCGAGCACTGCGGCGGTTGCCGGCGAGCATCCGCTGACGGTTTACGTCGACAAGCGCGAAATCCTCACGCTGATGACACTGGGTGCGGCGCCGGAAGCGCTGGTTATTGGGTACCTGCGCAACCAGCGGCTGGTCGATGCGATCGAGGACATCGTCGCCGTGCAGGTCGATTGGGACGTCAACGCCGCTGCGGTCTACACCCGCCACGGTCTGACCGATCTCGACGCCAAAATGGCGCATCGCACCAAGACCACCGGCTGCGGCAGCGGCACGGTATTCGGCGATCTGATGGCCGACATCGACAGCATCCATCTGCCCACAGCGACGGACGGTGTCCGGCTCACGCAGAGCACGCTCTATGCGCTGGCCAATCTGGTGCGCACGCACGAGACCATCTACAAGCAGGCCGGCGCGGTGCACGGCTGCGCGCTGTTCGACAGTCGCCCCGAACTGCTCTACTTCGTCGAGGACGTCGGCCGCCACAACGCGGTGGACGCGATCGCCGGCATGATGTGGCTCGACGGCGTGGACGGCAGCGACAAGATCTTCTACACCACCGGCCGGCTGACCAGCGAGATGGTCATCAAGGCGGCGCAGATGGGCGTGCCGTTCCTCGTCTCGCGTTCGGGCCTGACGCAGATGGGTTATGAAATCGCCCGGCAGGTGGGGATGACCATGATTGGCCGCGCCGTCAACCAGCATTTCCTGCTGTTCAACGATCCGGGGCGGTTTGTTTTCGATGCCGCATTCGCGGCTGCGAAGGACGAGTGACGACATGACGAATGACGGCAAAGATCGTGCGGACGGCAACCGCTCTGTCGCCGATCCGTCCGCCGTCCTTCGTCTTTCGCCGTTGCGCGATGCGCAGATCACCGGCCTCGTCCTCGCCGGCGGCATGGGCCGGCGCATGCAATCGCGCGACAAGGGGCTGGTGGCGTTTCGCGGCAAGCCGATGGTGACCCACGTCATCGAGCGCCTGGCAGCGCAGGTCGGGCCGCTGCTGATCAACGCCAACCGCAATACCGACGCCTATGCCGCGTTCGGTTTTCCGGTCATCGGCGACGAAGTCGGCGGCTTCGCCGGGCCGCTCGCGGGGCTGCACGCGGGCATGCGTGCGTGCACGACCGGGTTGATCGTCACCGCGCCCTGCGACTCGCCGTTCCTGCCGCTCGATCTCGTGGCGCGTCTGCATGCCGCAATGGCAGCAGCGATTGCCGATCTGGCAGTGGTCCGCTCGGGCGGATTCGCGCAACCGGTCTTTGCGCTCTACAACGTCGCCCTGCTGCCGAGTCTGACCGCCTTCCTCGCCGGCGGTGGCCGCAAGGTCGACGCCTGGTACTCCACGCATCGCGTGGCCGAAGTCGAATTCGCCGACGAAACGGCATTCGCCAACATCAACACGCTCGACGAGCTGCAGGCGCACGAGCGAAAACCGTAGCCGCCACCGACGGCGTGGTGCCGCGCCGCGGCGCCGGAAACACAGCATTGCGCTATGAATGAGGCGTGGTCCGCAAGAAACTCACCTACATCCTGCGTCCGTCGCTGCCGCGGCGCGCGATCGTGTGGTTCCCGCAATTTGCAAACCAGAAAGCCATCGACCGTTTCCGCGGTCTGCACGACCCGCAGGCGCAATCGCTGCCGCCGCATCTGACGCTGGTCTTTCCGTTTCACTCGCGGCTGACGCTGGAGCAGATTACCGCACATGCGCAGAAGGTACTGCGCGCGTGGCCATGTTTTCCCGTCGTGATGCACGGTTTCTGGTCGGCGCAGAACGAGTTCATCGGCATCGGCACCCAGGTGGGCAGCGACGCCATCGTCGAGATGCACGACCGCCTCTATCGTGGTCCGCTGGAAGAGTTCCTGCGCCAGGAGTTCGACTACACGCCGCACATTACGCTGGCGCAGGCGACCGCGGCCGATCGCTACGAGGCGCTGTGCACCGCCGCGGCAGTGATCACCCGCGAATCGTTCCGCGATGTGCTGCGCACCGTCACCATCATCCGCGACAATGGCTCCGGCGATGAAGGCGATTGGGTGCGCGAGCGCGACCTGCATCTGATGTGGTGAGACGCGAATGCCGGTCATGAGCTCAGCGCTAGTCCTGCTCAATCCCTTCGCCGGCGGTGGCCGCGCCGCGAAGCTGGAAGATGCCATCCGCACCCGAATCCGCACCGATCACCCCGGCGCGCGCTTCGTGGTCGCCGGTACCATCCCCGAGGCACACGCGCTCATCGAAGATACGGCGGACAACGCACGCATCGTGCTGATCGGCGGCGATGGCACCATCAACCGCATGTTGCCGCCAATGCTGCGCGCCGGGCGCGAACTGGGCATCGTGCCGCTCGGCAGCGGCAACGACGTCGCCCGTGCGCTGGGCCTGTACAACATGCCGTGGCCGGACGCGCTCAGCCACGCGCTCGGCGCGCCGGCAGCGGTCATGGATGCCGGTGTCGCGACCTTTGCCGATCGCGAGGTGCCTTTTCTTGCCAGTTGCACCTGCGGTTTCGATTCCGCCGTCGCGCTGCGCGCGCTCAACGGCCCGCGCTGGCTGCGCGGCCTGCCACGCTACGTGCTGGCGACGCTGCGCGAACTGATCGCGTTGCGGCACTGGGCCCTGACCGTGCATTGCGAGGGCAGGCCATTGCGCGCCGGTGTGGCGCTGTTTGCCTCCGCGCTGAACACGCCGAGTTTCGGCAGCGGCATCCCGGCAGTGCCGCATGCCAGCATCACCGATGGCAAACTCGATCTGCTGGTGGCAGGGCGTTTCAGTCGCGGCAGCGCGATGGCGATGCTGCCGCGGCTTATGGCGGGCAAGCATCTCAGTGACCCGCGCCTGCACAGCAACCCGTTTCAGGGGCTCGAAATCCATGCGACGCCGGACGTCCCCATCGCCGTCGATGGCGAATACCTCGGCGAGACACCGCATCTGCTGATCGACGTGCTGCCCGCGTCGCTGCGCGTGGTGCCGCGAATGCCCGCGGCGATGGCGACCGCCTAGGCCACTGCGTCGTCGCGCCGCCGGCGGCATAAACTTCCCGCTTCGTCTTTCCGCCGTCTCACCTCATGGCCGCTACCATCCGCGAACTTTCCTGCGCCGACGACTACGATCCCAACTCGATGCCGGTCGACAAGGCGCGGGCGTTCATCGGCAAGTTTCTGGCCCCGATCGACGTTTCCGAGCGGCTGCACATTCGCGCCGCGCTCGGACGCGTCGCTGCGCAGGACATCATCTCGCCAATCGACGTACCGGGACACGACAATTCGGCGATGGATGGCTGGGCCTATCGGCACGCCGACGTCGGCGCCGGCGAAGGCACCACGACCATGACGCGCGTCGGCACCAGCTACGCCGGCAAACCCTGGCTCGGCCCGGTGGGCCGCGGCGAATGTGTGCGCATCTTTACCGGTGCCGTGATGCCGGCCGATTGCGACACGGTGGCGATGCAGGAGCGCGTCGCGGTCGACGACGCCGGCGTACACATCCCGAAAGATTTAAAGTCAGGACAGAACCGCCGTTTTCGCGGCGAAGACCTGAAGACAGGGGCCATCGCGCTGCCCAAAGGGACATTGATCGGCCCGGCTGCGATCGGCTTGCTGGCGAGCCTGGGTATTGCCGAGGTCAGCGTGTACCGCAAGCTGCGCGTGGCCTTCTTCTCGACCGGCGATGAGCTCAAGACCGTGGGCACGGCGCTCGGTCCGGGCGAAATTTACGACAGCAACCGCTACACGATCTACGGCATGCTCGAGCGCGCGGGCTGCCAGCCGATCGATCTCGGCAACTTCGTCGACGATCCGGCGGTCATTCGCAGCGCCTTTGCCACCGCGTCGGCACAGGCCGACGTGATCATCACCAGCGGCGGCGTCAGCGTCGGCGAAGCGGATTTCATCAAGCAAATGCTCAACGAGATGGGCGAAGTGCTGTTCTGGAAGATCGCCATGAAGCCGGGACGGCCGATGGCGGTGGGCAAGGTCGGCGGCGCTTACTTCTTCGGCCTGCCGGGCAACCCGGTTGCGGTGACTGTCACCTTCTACCAGTTCGTGCGCGCCGCGCTCGCCACGTTGCAAGGGCGTACCGACTACGCGCTGCCGCCCACATGCAAGGCCACGCTGACCAATAAAGTGAAAAAACTGCCCGGTCGCACCGAGTTCCAGCGCGGCGTGCTGACCATGGGCGCGGCCGGCTACGAGGTGCGCACCACCGGCGATCAGGGTTCGGGCATCCTCTCCTCGATGGTGCAGGCCAATTGTTTCGTCGTGCTCAGCACGGAAACGGGAAACGTCGAACCGGGATCGGTTGTCGATGTGCAGATGTTCGAAGGCGTGATGTAAAATCGCTATACACGTATAGCGCCGCAACAAAGAGGATACGAAATTGCTCGCCATCCGCCTTCCTGAAGAAATAGAAACTCGCCTTGCACACATCGCACAGGAGTCTGGACGGACGAAGACCACGCTCGCCCGCGAAGCGATCCTCGAATACATCGATGATCTGGAAGACTTTTACCTCGCCGAAGCACGCAGTCGAAAGAACCGCAAAGCCATCCCGCTAGCAGCGGTGGAGCGCGAGCTTGGTCTGGCAGATTGAGTTCGATCCCGATGCGCTCAAGGAGCTAAAGAGACTCGACAGGCCCGTTCGCGAACGCATTGTTGGCTTCCTCAAGACGCGCGTGGCAATGAGCAAACATCCGTCGGATATCGGCGAACGGCTCTCGGGCGATGCGCTCGGCAAATACTGGAAGTACCGCATCGGCGACTGGCGTCTTGTCTGTGAAATCATCGACCAGCGCGTCGTTGTTCGCGTGCTACGCATCGGACACCGCGGCAACATCTACAACAAGTAAGCGCGCCCACTTCGTCGCAACACCGCGCCGCACAACGGTCGGGCGGTTACGCTTGCGGGTCCAACGCACCCCACGGACCCGCGATGAAAGCGAAACAGGCTGGCAAACACCTTACTGTCGAACACCTCTGGCAATGCGAACGTATCGGCACGCCGAGCATCTCGCCGGACGGCAAATGGGTGGTCGTCGACCAGACGACCTATTCGATGGCAACCAACGAGAGCGCAACGCAGCTCTGGCTTTACGGGACCGATGGCAAAACGCGCAAGCAGCTCACCAGCGCCGGCAAAAAGAACACGGCGCCGCAGTGGTCGCCGGACGGCAAGCTGGTCGCCTTCTGTGCCAGGCGCGACGGTGACGAGGAACCGCAGCTTTACGTGATCGCACCGGATGGTGGCGAAGCGCGACGCGTGACCACGCTGTCCACCGGCGTCGGCAGCATCAAGTGGTTCCCCGACGGCAAGCGCATCGCCGCGATCAGTTGGGTGTGGCCCGATCTCAAGACTGACGCACAACAGGCGAAGCGCAAGAAGGAAAAGAAGGATTCAAAAGTCCAGGCGAAAGTGATCGAAGCAGACAACTACCGCTACTGGGATAGCTGGATCTGCGATGGCGCGCGCCCCCATCTGTTCGAAGTCAACATCGCGTCCGGCACTGCTACGGACCTCTTCGCGGGCAAGCCGTGGTCATTGCCGCTCGGCGATCCGGGCAGCAACGACTATGCCATTTCCTCCGATGGCGCCGAGGTCGCCTGGGTGCAGCAAAAGGACGTGACGCGCCTGATCGACCCGAGCACACTGACACTGCTCACGCTCAAATCGCGCAAGACTCGCACCATTGACCTTGGCAAGATGTGGCTCGCCTCGCCGGTGTACTCGCACGACGGCTCGCGCCTGGCCGTGCTCGCCACCCCGGACGACGCGCCCAGCAAACATACGCGCCTGATGCTCGTCGACCGCAAGAGCGGCAAGGCCGAGCGGCTCGCCGCCAAATGGCCGCGCTCGGTCGGCACCTATGGCAGCGCCAATCCGGCGTGGACCGCAGACGACAGCGCAATTCTGTTCTGTGCCGAGGATTCGGGCGCCCAACACCTGTGGCATCTGCCGCTCGGCGCCGAGCAACCGACGGCGATCGTGAAAGGCGGGCACGTCATGGCGTTCTCACAGTCGAACGACGGCACGACGACGGTCTACACCCACGCGTCCATCGATCATCCAGCACGGCTCTACGCCCTCGCCTCCCTCCCCCAGCGGGGGAGGGCCGGGGTGGGGGCAGTCGGCATAACGACACTTTCCGCGCCCGCCGGCGCCGCCGAAGGGAAAACAATTCGCCTCGATCGCAGCAACGCGTTCCTCGAAAAAATCCCGCTCGGCCATTGGCAAAGCCGTGCCTTCGCAGGCTGGAACAACGAGGCAGTGCAGGCCTTCGTCTGCTATCCACCCAACTACGACAAAAAGAAAAAGTACCCGCTGCTGCACAGCATTCACGGCGGCCCGCACGCTGCCCACATGGACACCTGGCACTACCGCTGGAACCTGCACGCCTTCGCGGCGCAAGGTTATGTGGTCGCGGCCGTGAACTATCACGGCTCGTCGGGTTTTGACGAGCGTTTCCTTGGCTGCATCGACGGCGATCTAGGCCACCGTGAACTGGCCGACACCGAGGCCGTCACCGACGCGCTGATCAAGGAAGGCATCGTCGACAAGAACAAACTCTACGCCGCAGGCGGCAGCTACGGCGGCTACATGGTGGCGTGGATGAACGGCCACAGCGATCGCTACAAGGCCTACGTCTGCCATGCAGGCGTGTACAACTGGGTCAGCCAGTTCGGCGACGACGGCTATCTATGGCTCAACCACGAACTGGGTTGCTGGCCGTGGGACGACCTCACGAAGTACCAGTCGCAATCGCCGCACACGTTCTCGAAAAACTTCAAGACGCCCACGCTGGTCATCCACGGCGAGCTCGACTACCGCGTGCCGTACTACGAAGGCCTCGAGTACTACAACACGCTGCGCGCCAAAGGCATCCCGTCAAGACTCGTCGTCTACCCGGACGAAAATCACTGGATCCTCAAGCCGCAGAATTCGCGGCTCTGGTATCGGGAGTTTTTTGACTGGTTGCGGCGGTTTTAGCCTTGGACACATGATCCATAGCGCCGGCCTCCCGGCCGGTGCTCATGGCGACCGGCGCAACTCACTCCTGATTACGCACCATCGCCAGCAAGCGGTTGAAGATCGCCTCGCCGTCGGCGCGCAGGCCGTTGTGCTCGTACTCGCTGGTGACCCAGAGTTTCATGTTGGGTACCAGCGCCGCGGTTTCCTCCGAAAATTCGCGGTGCACGTACATGTCGTCGTAGTACACCGCCGCCGCGACCGGTACGCGGTTGTGGCGCAGCCGCCCGGCATCGTAGAGCGGTGGCCAGTCCGCTTTCGCCGCCAGGATTTCTGCCGCCGCCTGCAACGGCCGCAGTTGCGGATACTGCTCGAACATCCACGGATAAATCATTTCGCCGCTGAACAGCACCGGCTCGTGCGCGGTGTGCTCGCCACCGCGACCGTTGGCGAACGGCGCAAACTCGCCGAGCAGCCGCGCTGCCGACCAGCGACTGGCTTCGTTCTGCGTGTAGCAGGCCTCGTGCAGCAGGCTATAGATCGGGTTGCTGTCGAAGGCCTGCGCGTGCTCGATGCCAGTCAGGAAGTTGCGATTGATCTCGCGGCCACCACCGGCATCGACGAAGGCCTCCTCGACCAGATAGTGCACCGGCTCGAAGCCGTCGCTGGCGCCGAAGGCGATCCCGAGCTGCAGAAAGCGCTCCGGCGTCAAGCGTCCGCCCGACGGCATCGTCACCTCGTGCGTCGCCAGATGATGCACGATCTCGCGCACGCGGGCGACGTCTTCCGGGTAGCGTTCGTAGTAGCGGCGGTTCTTCGCGATCACCCGTGGATAGGTGGCCCGATAGATGTCGTCGGTGGTCCGCGCCAGCGGTGGAATGCCACCGGTGATCAGCACCTCCTTCAGGCCCTGCGGCGCGGCGGAGAGGTAGCGCATGGCACAGAAGCCGCCGAAACTTTGCCCGAGCACCGTCCACGGCTGCTCGCCCAGCAAGTGGCGGCGAATCGTCTCGGCATCGCGCACGATGTTGTCCGCCCGAAAATGCTGCAAATAGTCGGCCTGCGCCTGCGGCGAGCCCAGCCGCCGCAACGTTTGCGCGGTCAGCGGCGTCGACAGCCCGGTGCCACGCTGATCGAGCAGCAGCACGCGGAACTCGCGCAGCGCGCGCCCGATCCAGCCGCTGGCCGCCATCGGCCGCGGCGAGCCGAAGCCGGGGCCACCCTGAAAGAAGATCAGATACGGCAAACCGGCATCGGCCTTGCCCGGCGCCACCAGTTCGCGGACGAAGACTTCGATCTTCTCCGCATCCGGCCGCGCATAGTCGAGCGGCAACTGAAAGCGGTGCCCCTGCACCTGCAAACCGGGAAGTAAATGCGCGATGGCTGACATTGAATGACTCCGTAACCGCTGAAATTTGTCCGTCGATACGCGATCTTGCCCAAGGCAGCGAACGCGCCACCGCGTGTCCGTTGCAACCGGCGTCGCCGATGGCCTCAATTGTGCGTCGATTACCCGGTATCGTGCTCTAATCGGAGCCTATCGTTGCACAAACGACACACGGCAAACGCAATGCGCCGCCGCTGGAGGAAAGCGCGCGGCCGGACGGACAGCCGTCGGGCACGCGCGGCAATATCAATCGGCAAAGCAAAAGGGGAGCACCATGGCCGACAACAACAAACTCATTCTCGATTACATCTACGCGCACGAGGCAATGCGGCCGAACCATCTGTGGCTCACGCAGCCGACCGGTGGCGGCGCGGTGGCGGACTACACCTGGCGGCAGACGATGGATCAGGCGCGCCGCATGGCCGCCTTCATCAAAAGCCGCAACTTCGAGCCGGGCGCGCGCATCGCGATCCTGTCGAAGAACTGCGCGCACTTCTTCATGGCCGAGCTGGCGATCTGGATGTCGGGCTGCACCACGGTGGCCATTTTCCCGACCGAAACCGCCGACACCATCCGCTACGTGCTCGATCACAGCGGCGCCAGCATGCTCTTCGTCGGCAAGCTCGACACCTGGGCGCAGCAGGCCAGCGCCGTGCGCGACGATCTGCCCTGCATCGCCTTCCCGCTGGCGCCGGATTCGGCGCGCTCCGGCATGGACACCTGGGACTCGGTCGTGGCCCGCACCGAACCGCTGGCCGGACAGCCCGGCCGTGCGGCGGACGACATCGCGCTGCTGATGTACACCTCCGGCTCCACCGGGCAGCCGAAAGGCGTGATGCACCGCTTCGACCGCGTCACCCGCGCCTCCGAGGGCATCGTCGGCAACATTCGCGGCGCCATCGGGCCGACCGAGGAAATCCGTATCCTGTCCTACCTGCCGCTGGCGCATGTGTTCGAGCGCGCCTGGATCGAGTGCGCGGCGATGGTCGAGGGCAGCGGTCACCTCTTCTTCGCCGAGGCGCTGGAGACCTTCGTCGCCGACTTGCAGCGCGCACGGCCAACGGTGTTCGTCTCGGTGCCGCGACTGTGGCTCAAGTTCCAACAAGGCGTTTTCACCAAGATGCCGGCAAAAAAGCTCGACTTCCTGCTCGGCCTGCCGATCGTCGGCAAACTGGTCGGCAAGAAGGTGCTGCGCGGTCTCGGCCTGGATTCGGTCAAGCATGCCGGCAGCGGCTCGGCGCCGATCCCGGCAGCACTCATCGCCTGGTACCGCAAGCTCGGCCTCAACCTGGTCGAGGGCTACGGCATGACGGAGGACTTCGCCTACTCCAACACCTCGTCGATCAAGCTCAACGCACCGGGCTATGTCGGCTCGCCGCTGCCGGGGGTGCAGACGCGCATCAGCGACGAGGGCGAAGTGCTGATCAAGTCGCCGGGGCAGCTCGCCGGCTATTACAAGCAGCCGGAGCTGAATGCCGAATGTTTCACCGTTGATGGTTTCTTCCGCACCGGCGACCTCGGCGAAGTGCGCGCCGACGGCCTGCTCAAACTGACCGGCCGCAAGAAGGAACTGTTCAAGACCGGCAAGGGCAAATACATCGCGCCGGCGCCGATCGAGAACCGCATCAACACACACCCGATGATCGAACTGTCGATGGTGTCCGGCGTCGGCCAGCAGGCGGCCTACGCGGTGGTGGTGCTGGCCGAAGATCTGCGCCCGCGGGTGACCGAGCCGGGCGTGCGCGAGGAGGTCAACAGCAATCTCGGTGCGCTGCTGGCGGAGGTCAACAACGCGCTCGCGGACTATGAGCAACTGCGCATGTTCGTGGTGGCGCCGGAGCCGTGGACCATCGACAACGGCTGCCTGACGCCGACCATGAAGATCAAGCGCGCCCGTATCGAGGCAGCGGTGGCGCCGGGGGTCGACGCCTGGTACAGCAAGAAAGGCCCGGTGATCTGGGCTTAAAACTGGTCCGGCGCAGTGGCCGCCCGGCCGTGCCATGTGCCGGCGACGGACGGTTTGGCGGCATCAGCTTTTTTGCTCCAACGTCTATTCCATTGGACGTAGGGCCAGTTTTCATGAGAAGTCGACAGATGGTCATTTCAGCTTGCAAGCCCAATTGGAATGAGGTTTTTGGTGAAAAGCTGACATGATTGGAACGCTGGCCAAGCATCCGAGCGCGGAGTGACCGGGACGCCCCTCCCCCGCTTGCCGGGGGAGGCTGGGAGGGGGTAAGGCATCTCGCCGGAGAGCCGACATGAAAGCTACCGCCACTTTCTTACCCCACCCCAACCCTCCCCGGCGAGCGCGACACGTACCATGCCGTTGTTGAGCCACGTTGCCAATCTGAAAATCTGAAAGCCATTGCGGCGGCCCGAAACAGGCGTCGCGAAGCCGGGCACCGATGGAATTTCGGTAAAAAATCTGGCGCGGCACTAACCCCGCCTGTCGTCCTGGTTCGTTACAACCTGCTCATCCCGTCCCCAGGAGAGATCATGAGCCATCAACCGTCCGGCGCCCGTCGCCGGCCCCGACGTTTCATCCATGCCCTGCTCGCCGCCACCGCCGTGGCGCTGGGTGCCGCCGCGCCGCAAGCCAGTGCCTTCTGCGGTTTCTACGCCGGCAAGGCCGACGCCAGCCTGTTCAACGAAGCAAGCCAGGTGGTGCTGGTGCGCGACGGCAACCGCACCGTGCTGTCGATGCTCAACGACTACTCCGGCCCGCTCAGCGAATTTGCGCTGGTGGTGCCGACGCCGACCACGTTACAGCAAGGGCAGGTGCGGGTCGCCGAGAAGGCCACCTTCGAACGGCTCGATGCCTATTCCAGCCCGCGGCTCGCCGAATACCACGACAGCGACCCCTGCCGCATGAACTTCTGGTGGGGTCAGAACGTGTATCCGCGGACAATGGCGGCGCCGATGGCGGCCGCGGCCGGCGCTATGCGCCAGGAGCTGG
This sequence comes from Betaproteobacteria bacterium, assembly GCA_027492485.1. Classification (GTDB taxonomy): domain Bacteria; phylum Pseudomonadota; class Gammaproteobacteria; order Burkholderiales; family Casimicrobiaceae; genus Casimicrobium. Next base: position 165,220 of record JAPUER010000079.1, on the reverse strand, counting down.
CGAAGGCGCGCGATGCCGCGCTCGGCGTTACCGTCGAAGCCGCCTACACGCTGGAGGAGTACGACATCGTCTCGCTGTCGGCGAAGCAGTCCGACGGCCTCGAAATCTGGTTGCGCGAAAACGGCTACAAGATCCCGAAGGGTGCCTCTGCCGCGCTCAAGCCCTACATCAACATGGGCATGAAGTTCTTCGTCGCCAAGGTCAACCTCAAGGAGCAGCAACGCCTCGGCTACAGCATGCTGCGGCCGTTGCAGTTCGCCTTCGAGAGCGAAAAATTCATGCTGCCGATGCGGCTGGGCATGCTCAATGCGCCGCCGAACAAGCCGCAGGATTTGATCGTTTACGTGCTGACCAAGAACGGCCGCGTCGAGAGCAGCAACTACCGCACGGTGAAGCTCGCCGCCAACGAAAACCTGCCGCCGTTCGTCAAGCCCAAGTTCAAGGAGTTCTACAAGGCGCTCTACGATAGCTCGACCGCGCGCGAGGACTACAAGGTGGTGTTCACCGAATATTTCTGGGACATGGGCTGGTGCGACCCCTGCGCCGCCAATCCGCTCAGCACCGAAGAGCTGCGCAAGGCCGGCGTGTTCTGGGTCGGCGGCGACGAAGCCAGCAATTTCCAGCAGTTGCAAGTGGCGCCGGCGGCCGCAAAAGCGCCGCAGGGGGCCATCGCACCGCCGATGCAGACGTCACCGCCGCGCATCCTGCCGCGCCCGGTGCCGCCCGTCGGCGGCGCGCAACCGGTGATGCTCACCCGATTGCACGTGCGCTACACCGCCAACACCTTCCCGGAAGACCTGATGTTCACGCAGACCAAGGACAAGCAGAACTTCCAGACCCGCTACGTGATCCAGAACCCCTACGCCGGCTCGGTCGCGGCCTGTACGGCGACGACCGCGAAGGCCGATTGCGAGGCGATGTGCAAAGGCCGTGTCGGCGACGTCGAGCGCATGGTCAGCGAGGCAAAAAAGAACAACTGGGGACCGCTCGGCGACTACGCCAACAAATCATCCGACGCGCTGCAGAGCGATTGCCTCAAGGCCTGCAGCGACAGCAAGCGCAGCGCCATCGAGACGGCCACCCGCTACTACGAACGCGAACTGCCCGAACGCCTCGCCCGCGAGAAGCAGACGCTGGCCAAGCTCACCGGCTGGTCGATGGCCGAGATCGACCGCATGGGCGCCGACAGCGGCAACGTGACACCGGTTCCGGCAAGGAGCGGCGACGTGCAGCCGGCAGCGCCCGCCGACACCCGCACCTGGTGGCAGAAGCTGTTCGGCGCGGCGCCGGCCGCACGCAACGCACGGGGCTAGCGCGATGAACGCGCTGACTGCTTCGCAACGCGCAGGCAGGCTGGCGGGCGGCGGCAACTGGTCGCTGCCGGCCGCTCTCGCCCGCCTCGACGCCCGCTGGTTCCAGATCCTGTTTCTGGCGAGCTTTTTGTGCCTTGGCGCGCTGGCGCGCGATTTCGCGCTGACCGGGCAACAGGTCGCCCTCACCTTCGTCGCCGCCATCGTTACCCAGGCGGCATGGCAATGGGGACTCGGGCTGCCCAACCGCAAGGGCTGGAGCGGCTATCTGAGCGCCATCGTGTCGAGCTTCGGCATCTCGATCCTGGTGCGCGCCGATTCGCTGTGGGTGCACCCGCTGCTGGCGGCGCTCGCGATGTCGTCGAAATTCCTGCTGCGCGCCAGCCCGGCGCAGTGCCGCAGTCATATCCTGAATCCGGCCAACTTCGCGGCGTTTGCGGCGTGGGCGTGGCTTCCGGGCGCCTGGTTGTCGCCGGGGCAATGGGGGTCGGAGTCGATGGCGGCGCTCTGGTTCATCGCGCTGGGCGGGCTGGTAACGCAGCGCATCCAGCGTTGGGACGTCAGCCTCGCCTTTCTCGGCACCTGGGCCGCGCTGCTGGCCGGGCGCGTGCTCTGGCTCGACTACAACGCCGCCGTCGGCAGCGCCATGTGGCTGCAGCAGATCGGCAACGGCGCCACGCTGCTGTTCGCCTTCTTCATGATCTCCGACCCGATGACCACGCCGCAGCGCCGCAGCGCGCGCATCGCCTATGCGATGGCGGTGGCAATTGTCGCCTTCATCTGGCAGTTCGTGCTGTACAAGCCGCATGGCCTGATCGTCGTGCTGTTTGCGGCGAGCGCGCTGGTGCCGCTGATCAACTACTGGTGGCCGACGCAACGTTTCGAGTGGCAGCAGGCCCGGCCCGCGCCCCGCCGCCGGTAGCGCGGGACGCCGCGATCGCCAGAAATAGCCACCGGCAGCTGCGGCCTATACTCGACGCATGATTACACCAGCCTATTGCAAGCACTTCGCCGGCTACAACCGCTGGCAGAACGAGTCGGCCTACGCCGCCGCCGCGAAACTCCCCGATGGCACCCGCAAACGCAACATGGGTGCCTACTTCAGGAGCATTCACGGCACCCTCAACCACCTGCTGGTGGCCGATTGGCTGTGGCTGTCGCGCATGACCGGCGAGCCCTGCGCGGTGCTCTCGCTCGATCAGGAGCTATACGCCGACTTCGACGAGCTGGCCCGCGCCCGCGTCAGCGCCGACGATCGCATCGACCGCTTCGTGGTGACGCTGACGCCAGCGCGGCTGGCCGAATCCATCGCCTATCGCCGGCTGTCCGGCAACCGCGCGGAGATTGTGCAGCCGCTGTCGCTGGCGTTGATGCAGCTTTTCAATCATCAGACTCATCATCGCGGCCAGGTGGGCACGCTGCTGATGCAGTGCGGCATCGATCCCGGCGTCACCGACCTGCCGGCGATGCCTGCCGATTTCGCCTCCGCGGCGTTCGGACAATGAAGCTCGTCGAACAGCCAACCGCCGCGGCGCTGTGGGCCATCGCCGAAGCGCTGCTGGCGGCCGACCCGGCCAACAACACGCATCAGTTGAGCGCACTGAAACGCATCCTCGATCAGGGCGCGCGACATGGCGAACGCTTCTTTGCCGTCGAATCTGCTGGCGAGCTTGCCGGTTGCGCCACCATCGTCGACACGCAAACGCTGTTCCTGTCGGTCATGCCCGAGGCGGCGGCGACCGCGCTCGGCACCTGGCTGCGCGGCCAGCAGGTCGCACTGGCCGGTGTCGTCGGTCGGCGCGATCTGCTCAACTCGTTCTGCGCCACCTTCGACCGCGAATACTCGGTGCACGCCGATCTCATGCTCTACCAATTGTTCGGCGCGCCGGACTTCGGCGTCGCCCACGGCAGTTCGCGCATCGCCACCGTCAACGACAGCGCGCTGCTGATCGACTGGCAAGCCGCGTTCGAGCGCGAGCTCGGCATGATCGCGGTACCGACGCCGTTGTCCGAGCGCGTTGCGAGACGGATCGCGGCCGAACAGATCGTGCTCTGGTGCGACGCCGGTGAGCCGGTGTCGTTCGCCGGTGGCAACCCGCTGCCGGCGGCGTCGGCACGCATCGGACCGGTTTACACGCCGCCGCATCTGCGCGGTCGCGGCTTCGCGCAGGCGGTCACCGCTGCCGCGAGCGTGCACGTCCAGCGCGACGTGCCACGAGCCGTGTTCCTGTTCACCGACGCACTGAACCCGGCCAGCAACCGCTGCTACCGGCGCATCGGCTATCGCCACATCGCCGACCACGCCCATCTGCTGTTTGCGCCGCGCGAACGTTGACGATTCAACCCGTCGGTCACCGCGTGCTCGCTCGGGAGGCGTCTTTTTTGCCACAACGACCGCTGCGCAAAGGAAAAATGCGCAAATTTTGCGATGTCGACTTTGGCAAATATTCGTCCCGAACGTATTGTGCATCAGCGTTGGCCACGTAAGGCCGTATCACCAAATTGACGTCGCGCCGACGACAATCGGCGCGTCCGACATCGCCGCGAGGCAGCGGCTCCGGCGCCGGAAACAGTTGCAGTGCTACAATGTAGAGCTTTGTTTCATAAGCGTTTTTCGGGTTTTGGCGCCTTGATCGTTGGTGCGGATTGCAGGTTTTGCAGTTGCCGCAATCGGGCGCTCCTTCCGTCACCCGGCGCACTCACTCTGGAGAATCAAAAATGGCCATCGAACGCACCTTTTCCATCATCAAGCCGGACGCCGTTGCCAAGAACGCCATCGGCGCCATCGTGTCGCGCTTCGAAACTGCCGGTCTGAAAGTCATCGCCTCGCGCATGGCGCATCTGTCGAAGGCCGAAGCCGAAGGCTTCTACGCCGTGCACAAGGCGCGTCCGTTCTTCAACGATCTGGTCTCGTTCATGATCTCCGGCCCGGTCGTGCTGCAAGTGCTCGAAGGCGAAGGCGCGATCCTGAAAAACCGCGACCTGATGGGCGCCACCGACCCGAAGAAAGCCGCGCCGGGCACCATCCGCGCCGACTTCGCCGACTCGATCGACGCCAACGCCGTGCACGGCTCCGATGCGCCGGAAACGGCCGCCGTCGAGATCGCCTACTTCTTCCCGCAAAGCCAGGTTTTTTCGCGCTAACGTGCGAAAAAAGGACGAAAGACGAATGACGAATGACGACTTCGTGAGTGAACCGCCGCCACGCTTGCGTCGGATCCCGTCACTCGTCCTTCGTCTCTCGTCATTGGCCGCAGGCCAAAGGCCATGCAAAATCTTCTCGAGCTGAACCAGCCCGCGCTGGCGCAGTTTTTCGCCCAGCTCGGCGAGAAGCCCGCCAGCGTGAAGATGCGCGCCAAACAAACCCTCAAGTGGCTGCACCAGTCGCAAGTCACTGATTTTTCGGCGATGACCGACATCGCCAAGGCGACGCGCGAACTGCTCGCTGCCAACGCAGAAATCCGCGATCTCACCGTCATCCGCGACAGCACCGCCAGCGACGGCACCCGCAAGTGGCTGTTCGACGTCGGCAGCAGCGCCGTCGACGCCGTGTTCATCCCCGAGGACGATCGCGGCACGCTGTGCATCTCCTCGCAGGCCGGCTGCGCGCTCGACTGTTCTTTCTGCTCCACTGGCAAGCAGGGCTTCAACCGCAATCTGACCGTCGGCGAAATCATCGGCCAGTTGCGCTATGCCAACAAGGCGCTGAAAGCCGATCTCGGCATTGAAGGCCGCACGCCCGATGGCGTGCAACCCGTCACCAACGTGGTGATGATGGGCATGGGCGAGCCGCTGGCCAATTACCTCAACGTGTTCCCGGCGCTCGAGATGATGCTCGACGACAACGCCTACGGCCTGTCGCGCCGCCGCGTCACGGTGTCGACCTCGGGCATGGTGCCGCAGATCGACGAACTGGCGCGCGTGGTGCCGGTGGCGCTGGCGGTAAGCCTGCATGCGGCCACCGACGCGCTACGCGACGTGCTGGTGCCGATCAACAAGCGTTATCCGCTGCAAGAACTGCTCGCCGCCTGCAACCGCTATCTCGAATTCGCGCCGCGCGACTTCATCACCTTCGAGTACGTCATGCTCGATGGCGTCAACGATCAGCCGGAACACGCCGAGGCGCTGATCCGGGTCGCCCGGCAGGTGCCGTGCAAGCTGAACCTGATCCCGTTCAATCCGTTCCCGAACTCCGGATACAACAAATCACCGCGCGAACGCATCCTTGCCTTCCAGCGGCGCTTGTCGGATGCCGGCATCGTGACGACAATCCGCAAGACGCGCGGCGACGATATCGACGCGGCCTGTGGCCAGCTTGCCGGCCAGATCAAGGACCGCACGCGACGCACCGCCGCGAGAACGATCAATATCCATCCGGCGCCAACTTCGCCCACCGCCGCGGGAGACAACACGTGACCTCTGCGATTCTGCGTCCATCCGGCCCGTTGCGGGTGCTCGCCATTGGTCTCGCCGGCCTCGCGCTGGCCCTGCTTGCGGCCTGCGGCAGTCTGGCAAAGAAGGACGACGACGGCACGCAGAGCGTGGCGCCCGGCGGCGAAGACCCGCTGCGCTACCGCGCCAAGGTGCACACCGAACTCGGCGCCAATTACTTTCAGCGCGGCCAGATGAGTGTCGCGCTCGAGGAACTGCGCGAGGCTGTCCGCCTGGACCCGAAGTACGGCGTGGCGCACAGCATTCTCGGCCTGGTGCATGCCGACCTTGGCGAGTTCGCCAAGGCTGATGCCGCCTTTCAGCAGGCGGTCGCCGTCGCCCCGGCGGAGGGCGACATCCGCAACAACTACGGCTCCTATCTCTGCCGACAGGGTCGCCCGAAAGAAGGGTTGGAGCAGTTCGACGCAGCGTTGCGGCTGCCGCTTTACCAAACGCCGCAGGTTGCGCTGGAAAACGCCGGCAGTTGCGCGCTCGCCGCCAGCATGATCCGCCCGGCCGAGGCGTATTTCTCCCGTCTGGTGCAAGTTCAGCCGTTTTACTCGCGCGGCTACCAGGGTTTGGCCGCCGTCGGCATGAAAACGGCCCGTTTCGATGAAGTGCGCAAACAAGTGCGCATGGCGCTCAACGCGCAGCCGGTCACCGCAGAGTTGTATTACTACGGTGCCTGCGCCGAGCGGCAGTTGGGCGACCGCGCCGCCGAAGACAGCTACGTCCAGCAGCTCAAATCCCGCTTTGCCGATTCGCCCCTCGGCGCCCGCTTGCAAAAAGGAGTCTGCGAGTGAGTCTCGACGAGACAACCACGACATCATCCGTGCCTTCGCCCGGCGCCCGTTTGCGCTTGGCCCGCGAGGCGACCGGCATGTCGCAGGACGACGTCGCCGCCAAGCTGAAACTTTCGGTACGGCAGATCGCCGCCATCGAAACCGGCGACTGGAGCGCGTTGCCCGAGCGCACCTTCACCCGCGGCTTCATGCGCAGCTATGCCCGTCTGGTCGGCCTCGACCCGGAAACGGTCGGCATCGAACAGGGTACCTCGCAGTCGATCGCCGCCACCGAACTCAAACCGACGCCGGAAGGCATCGGCGAGATTGCCCACGAGCCGGGACACGGCGGCGGTCGGGCGGCGCGCTGGGCGGTGCCCGCGGTACTGATCGCGGTTCTCGCGGCGGGTGCCGCCTACTTCCAGTGGGGGCACCTGTTTACTTCGACCGGCAAGAGTCCCGCCACAGTCGGCAAGGCAACCGCGAGCGCCGTTGCCCAACCAGAGATCACGCGCGCCGAGGCAACACCTGCCGCCGTCATCGCGCCGCCGCCGTTGCCGACCGGTGGCGCCCCCGGCAAGGACGAACCTGCTGCGGCAGCGTCCGGCGCGGTATCTGCGGCCGTGCCAGCCGCCTCGCCGCCAGCGCCGGTGGCGATGCCCGCTGCCGCGGCCAGCCCCGCCTTGTTGCCCGGACCGGGCGAGAAGCGCATCACACTGACCTTCAAAGGCAAGTCGTGGACGGAAGTGCGCAGCAAGGGCGAAGTGATCTTTTCGGAAACGGCGGATCCGGGAACGCGCGAATTCAATGGCGCGGTGCCGCTATCGTTCACCGTCGGCAACGCCAGCAATGTTGTCATCACAGTCGACGGCAAACCGTTTGACCTGAGCGAAATCACGCGCAACGACGTCGCGCGCTTCCGCATCGAATAGCGGCGTTGCCCGCGCCGTCGCCCGCCATGAGTTTTACCGCCCTGCCCCAGCCCCGTCGTCGCACCCGTCAGGTCCGCATCGGCCACGTCGCCGTCGGCGGCGACGCGCCGGTGATGGTGCAGTCGATGACCAATACCGACACCGCCGACGTCGCCGACACGATTGAGCAGGTGTTCGCGCTCGCCAATGCGGGCTCCGAGGTGGTGCGCATCACGGTCAACTCGCCGGAGGCCGCCGCCGCCGTCGCCGCGATCCGCGACGGCCTCGACCGCCGGCACTGCAACGTGCCGCTGGTCGGCGACTTCCACTTCAACGGCCACAAACTGCTGCGCGACTATCCCGACTGCGCAAAAGCGCTGGCCAAGTTCCGCATCAATCCCGGCAACGTCGGCCGTGGCGACAAGCATGACACGCAGTTCGCGCAGATGATCGAGATCGCCTGCCGCGAGGACAAACCGGTGCGCATCGGCGTCAACTGGGGCAGCCTCGATCAGGACCTGATGGGCCGCCTGATGGACGAGAACTCGCGTCTCGCCGTGCCGCGCAGCGCGCAGCAGGTCATGCGCGACGCGCTGGTCGCCTCGGCGCTCGAATCCGCCGCACTGGCCGAGGACGTGGGTCTGCCGGGCGACCGCATCATCCTCTCCTGCAAGGTCAGCGACGTGCAGGACCTGATCGCGGTTTATGGCGAGCTCGCCGCGCGCTGCGACTATCCGCTGCATCTCGGCCTGACCGAGGCCGGCATGGGCAGCAAGGGCATCGTCGCCTCGACCGCGGCGATGGGCATCCTGCTGCAACAGGGCATCGGCGACACCATCCGCGTCTCGCTGACGCCGGAGCCGGGCGGCGACCGCACGAAGGAAGTGATCGTCGCGCAGGAAATGTTGCAAACAATGGGGCTGCGTACTTTCACGCCGCTGGTGACCGCTTGTCCCGGTTGCGGCCGCACCACAAGTACCTTCTTTCAGGAACTGGCGGCCAAGACCCAGAGCTACCTGCGCGCGCAGATGCCGCTCTGGCGTGCCGCCTACCCCGGCGTCGAAGGCATGAGCGTCGCGGTGATGGGCTGCGTGGTCAACGGCCCCGGCGAGTCGAAGCTCGCCAACATCGGTATCAGCCTGCCGGGCACCGGCGAGCTGCCGGTGGCGCCGGTCTACGAGGATGGCAAGAAGACCGTCACGCTCAAGGGCGAACGCATCGCCGAGGATTTCCAAGCGCTGCTCGACGCTTACGTGGCGCGTACCTATGGCGGCAAGCGTGTGCCGCGGACTTCGGCTGAACTTGCCGAGCCAAAATTGATTCCCATCGCCGCCATATAGGCACGCCGCTAACCCGGTTAAACTTTTGCAATGAGCATCGTGATCGCACAACCGCTTTTCATCCGCGCCGAATGGGACGAGGAAGCAAAAGTCTGGGTTGCAACGTCCAATGACGTACCGGGCCTGGCGACCGAAGCCGAGACCATCGAACTGTTGACTGCCAAGCTCGAGATACTGCTCCCCGAGCTATTGGAACTCAACGGTGAGGAGGTACCGGACTCGGTGCCTTTCGAGCTTCTGGCGCGCAAGTTCAGCCACGGCAAGCACCATCGCGAGCCCACGGCACACTGAGTTGCGCGTGCCGTGGGTGTGAGTCTGACGCCTGAGTTGATCAGGCTGTTGCGCAACGCAGGCTGTACCTTTGTCCGACCCCGCAGGGGTGACCACCAAACCTGGTTCCCGCCAATTACGCAGTTGCGTTTTGTCGTCGATGCCGCGATCAAGTCGCGGCACACGGCCAATGCCGTACTGCGGCAGGCGGGACTACCCAAGCATTTTTAGTCGAAACCTTATGGAAAAACTGCAAGCCGCGAAGTCACGCGCCGCCATTCAGGCGGTGCGGGGCATGAACGACGTTCTGCCCGCGGATTCCGCCAAATGGGAATTTTTTGAAGAGACCGTCACCCGCGTCGCCCGCCAGTATGGCTATCGCAACATGCGGGCACCGGTGGTCGAGCACACGCCGCTGTTCGTGCGTTCGATCGGCGAGGTCACCGATATCGTCGAAAAGGAGATGTATTCCTTCGAGGACAAGCTGAACGGCGAAAAACTGACACTGCGCCCGGAACTCACCGCCGGTTTGGTGCGCGCCGCGATCGAAGCCAATCTGACCTACAACGGCCCGGCCCGCATTTACACGCTGGGTGAAGTGTTCCGCCACGAGCGGCCACAGAAGGGTCGTTACCGCCAGTTCAACCAGTTCGACGTCGAGTGCTTCGGTTTCGACGGCCCGGACGTCGACGCCGAAATCATGATCATGACGGCGCGCATCTGGCGCGAACTCGGCATCGACGATGTGCGGCTGGAGATCAACTCCCTCGGCAATAGCGACGAACGCGCGGCCTATCGCCAGAAGCTGATCGCGCACTACGAAGCGAACCTCGATGCTCTGGACGACGAGGCGAAGCGTCGCCTGCACCAGAACCCGATGCGCATCCTCGACAGCAAAGTCGCCAGCGTGATCGAGGTCAACAAGACGGCACCGAACCTGCTCGATTCGCTCGCGGCCGAGTCGCGCGAGCACTTCGAGGGCTTGCAGCGCCTGCTGACCGAGGCCGGCGTCGGCTTCGTGGTCAATCCGCGCATCGTGCGCGGCATGGATTACTACAACCGCACGGCCTTCGAATTCGTGACCGAACGCTTCGGCGGCCCGCTCACCGTCTGCGGCGGCGGCCGCTATGACGGCCTGTTTGAGCAACTCGGCGGCAAGCCCACGCCGGCGATCGGCTTCGGCATGGGTATCGAACGCGTGCTGATGATGCTCGCCGAACGCAGCAATCTGGCGCCGCTCGACGCCTACCTCGTGCATGCCGGCGAACCGGCGCGCGTGGCGGCCGGCAAACTCGCCGAATCGCTGCGTGACGCCGGCCTCGCAGTCGCCCAGCACGCCGGCGGCGGCAGCTTCAAAAGCCAGATGAAAAAGGCCGATGCCAGCGGCGCCCGGTTCGCCCTGATCCTCGGCGACAACGAAATCGCGGCCGGCACGGTGGCGGTCAAGCCGCTGCGCGACGCGTCCGGCACGCCGATTCAGGGCGAACAGGCGATAATTGATGGTTCAGCCGTCGCTGCGCATCTGCGCCAGCACTGACGGCCCTTCCCGGCACGACACACTGCAATTTCAAGATGGCTGCATACGATCTAGACGAACAGGAAAAACTTGGCGACCTGAAAGCATGGTGGGCGCGCTTCGGCAACTACATCACCGGCGCGTTGCTGGTCGTCGCCATCGCGGTGGCGGGGAGTCAGGGCTGGAAATGGTGGACCGGCAAACAGTCCGCCGAGGCAAGTACCCTGTACTTCGCGCTAAGCGATGCCGTCGGCAAGAACGAAACCGCCAAGGCCAAGGATGCCGCAGCGCAACTTCTGGAAAAGTTTCCCGGCACCGGCTACGCACCGCGCGGCGCCTTGCTGGCCGCCAAGGCAGCCGTCGACGCAGGAGACTTGGCCACTGCCAGGACGCAGCTCGAATGGGTGGTCGCCAACAGCAAGGAAGACGAGCTGAAAAGCCTCGCCCGGTTGCGTCTGGCGATGGTGCTGATCGACCAGAAGCAGTTTGACGCCGCACTGGCGGCGCTCGAAGGCAAAAACAGCGAGCCGTTCGCCGGTCTCTTTCTCGACATGAAGGGCGACATCTTCAATCTGCAGGGCAAGACCGCCGACGCGCGCACCGCCTACGAGGCTGCGCTCGCCAAGCTCGACGCCAAGGGCGGGCAAAAGCAGTACACCCAGCTCAAGCTTGATGCGCTTGCCGGCGCCGCCACAGCGGCGGCAGCGCCAGCGGCTGCACCCGCAGCACCGGCTGCCGGAGCCAAGCAATGACCCCGCGCCGCCGCCTTCCGCTTGCATTGTCTGCAATCCCGCCGACGCTCACACGCTGCCTCGCCGCAGCGCTGATCGCTGCCTCGCTCGCCGGTTGCAGTTCGATGCCGTCGTGGCTCGGTGGCACCGAGAAGAAGGTACTCCCGCTGCCCGCGGTCAGCGGCAATGCGGCAGTGTCGGTGACGTGGCAGACGGCCATTGGCGGCAAGCAGTTGAGTGCGCTGATCCCGGCTGTCGCCAATGGTCGCGTCTACGTTGCGCATCCCACCGGCGCGGTGCTGGTGCTCGACGAAAAAACTGGCGCGGTGATCAACCGCTTTCAGGTGCCGGCGGGCAAGGGCAGTCTCTCCGGCGGCGTTGCCGTCGGCCGCGATCTGATCGTCGTCGGCACCAGCAAGGCCGACGTCATTGCGCTCGACATGACCGGCGCGCTGCGCTGGTCGTCCCGCGTAAGCAGCGAGGTCGTATCGCCGGCCGCGATGTTCGACGACGCTGTACTGATCGTCGGCGGCGACGGTGGCATTACGGCGCTCGATCCGAAAACCGGCGATCGCAAATGGGCGATACAACGCCAGTTGCCGGCGCTGACGGTACGCTCGAGCGCCATCCCGATCGCCGTGCGTGGCGCCGCCTTTGTTGGCACCGCCCAGGGCAAGCTGCTGGCAATCGATCCCAGCAACGGCAACATCGGCTGGGAAGCCACGGTGGCGACGCCGAAGGGAGCATCCGAGCTGGAACGCCTGGTCGACGTGGTCGGCCGCCCGGTCGCCGACAACGAGCGCGTTTGCGCTGCAGCTTATCAGGGCCGGGTCGCCTGCTTCGACCTGATTCGCGGCACTCTGCTGTGGTCGCGCGACATCAGTTCGCTGACCGGTCCGACGCTCGATTCGCGCAATGTTTACGTTGTCGACGACAAGGGCGTCGCCCAGGCCTTCGACAAGGCGACCGGCGGCACCGTCTGGAAACAGGATGTGCTGGCTGGCCGGCGCGCGACGGGCACGGCGCTGGTAGCGGACCTGCTCGCCATCCAGGACGCGGACGGCACGCTGCATCTGGTCGACCGTAGCACCGGCAAGATCGGCGGCCGCGGTCTGGGTGACGCGTACGCCTCCGACGTCGGCCTGGTCGCCGCTGCGGGCGGCGCGCTGACACAGACGCGCAGCGGCCAGCTCGCCGCAGTGCAGGCCCGCTAGGACCGGGAAGCGCGCGGCCGGCTGCGATACCAGGCATCGGACCGACCTCTCCCAAGCCATCGCCCATGCTTCCTACCGTCGCCCTTGTCGGCCGCCCTAACGTCGGCAAGAGCACCCTGTTCAACCGCCTGACGCGCTCGCGCGCGGCGCTGGTGGCCGATTTCCCGGGGCTCACCCGCGACCGTCAGTATGGTCAGGGCCGCGTTGGCGACCGCCGCTTCGTGGTGATCGACACCGGCGGCTTCGAGCCGGTAGCGAAAGACGGCATCCTGAAGGAAATGGCGCGGCAAACCCTGCAGGCGCTGGACGAAGCCGATGTCGTCATCTTTCTGGTCGACGGCCGCGCCGGCGTGACGCCTCAGGACGCCCGCATCGCCGAACTGCTGCGCCGCCGCGGACGTACCGTCTACCTCGCCGTCAACAAGACGGAAGGCATGCACGACGCCCGCGTCACGGCGGAATTTCATGAGCTAGGCATCGGCCAGCCCTATGCCATCTCGGCAGCACACGGCGACCGGGTCAATGCCCTGATCGAACTGGCGCTCGACGAAAGCGCGCCGATGCCCGCCGCCGGCGAAGCGGCAACGGACGCCGAGGTGGAGGCCGAAGTCAACGACGAGCAGGCCGAAGGCGACACCGGCGACGACACCGAGTTCGTCCCGCAACCGCCGCCGCGAGTCAAGATTGCCATCGTCGGTCATCCCAATGTCGGCAAGAGCACGCTGGTCAATGCGCTGCTGGGCGAGGAGCGGGTCATTGCTTTCGACCAGCCTGGGACCACGCGCGACTCGATCTACCTCGATTTCGAGTACAAGGGCCGCGACTACACGCTGATCGACACGGCGGGCGTACGCAAACGGGGCAAGGTCACCGAGTCGATCGAGAAGTTTTCGGTCATCAAGACCCTGCAGGCGATCGAAGACTCGCATGTGGTGGTCTTTGTCGTGGACGCCACCGAAGGTGTCAGCGACCACGACGTCCAGCTTGCGTCGTTCATTCAGGATGCCGGGCGGGCGCTGGTCGTTTGCCTCAACAAATGGGATGTCGCCGACGCCGACGCGCGCAAGAAGTTGAAGGACGACTGCGAGCGCAAACTGTATTTCGTCGATTACGCCGAAACGCTGACCATCTCGGCGAAAACGCGGCAGGGCCTCGACAAGGTGATGGCGGCGGCCGACCGGGCTTACGCTTCGGCGTTCAAGAAGCTGTCCACGCCAAAACTGACACGCGCCCTGCAGGACGCCATCGTCAAACAGCAGCCGCCGCGCGCCGGCACCATTCGCCCGAAGATGCGCTACGCCCACCAGGGCGGCAGCAACCCGCCGATCGTGGTCATTCACGGCACCTCGCTGAACCGCATCTCGGATACCTACAAGCGCTATCTGGAGCGATTCTTCCTCGACGCTTTCGAACTTAGGGGAACACCGCTTCGACTTGAACTGCGTACGGGGCATAATCCGTACGCAGAGACCGGCAAGTCGGGGCGTCGCCAGCGCTGATCGCTTTCATTTCAGCGCGTCCTCCCGCGACAGTACGACCCGAAAGGGTGCTTGAACTTGTTGGCTCCGGCTCCATCTCATTGCAGGACCTTCATCCGGTCGTGCTGGGCTGGTGCGTATTCGGAAGCATCATTCAATAATTCGGAGAACAAGAAGTGAGCAACAAAGGGCAATCCCTACAAGACCCGTTCCTGAACACGCTACGCAAGGAGCACGTCCAGGTCTCCATCTACCTGGTGAACGGCATCAAACTGCAGGGCCAGGTCGAATCTTTCGACCAGTACGTCGTGCTGCTGAAGAACACCGTCACCCAAATGGTCTACAAGCATGCGATCTCCACGATCGTTCCCGCCCGCGCCGTCAGCATTCCGCACGGAGACGACGCCTCTGAGTAATTGCGGCCGGGGCATGCGCCGCTTGCCGGTGACCGCCCATGTTTGAACGTCACGCCGGAAACGATCGCGCCGTGCTGGTGCAGCTTGCCTTCGGCAAGGCACCGATTGCCGACGACCTGGAAGAACTGCAATCGCTGGCCGCCACCGCCGGTGCCGACACCGCTGGCGTGGTGACCGGTCGCCGCGAAAAGCCGGACGCGGCTCTGTTTGCCGGTCGCGGCAAGGTCGAAGAGATCGGCGCTGCCTGTGCCGAACATCACGCCGAACTGGTGATCTTCAATCATCCGCTCTCGGGGGTGCAGGAACGCAACCTCGAACGCGAGCTGTCCTGCCGCGTGATCGACCGTCGCACGCTGATCCTCGACATCTTCGCCCAGCGCGCACGCAGCGCCGAGGGCAAACTCGCGGTGGAGCTGGCACAACTCGAACACTTGTCGACGCGCCTGGTGCGCGGCTGGTCGCATCTGGAGCGGCAACGCGGCGGCATCGGCCTGCGCGGCCCCGGCGAAAAGCAGCTTGAGATCGACCGCCGCCTCATTTCCGGCAAGATTCGCGCGTTGCGCGAACGTCTCGACCGCGTCGAACGCCAGCGCCACACCCAGCGCCGGCAACGCGAACGTTCGCAGACCAGGTCCATCGCCATCGTCGGCTATACCAACGCCGGCAAAAGCACCCTGTTCAATCGCCTGACGGCGGCGGGCACTTACGCGGCCGACCAGCTCTTCGCGACCCTCGACACCACCGTGCGCAAGCTCTACGTTGCCGACGCACAGCCGCTGGTCGTTTCGGACACCGTCGGTTTCGTCCGCGCGCTGCCGCACGAGCTGGTGGAGGCGTTCAAGGCCACCCTGCTGGAGGCCGTGCAGTCCGACCTGCTGCTGCACGTCGTCGACGGCGCCAGCGATCAGCGCGAGGAACAGATCGAGGCAGTCAACGCGGTACTGCAGGAAATTGGCGCTGCCGACATCCCGCAACTGATTGTCGTCAACAAATGCGATCTGCTGGGTCTGGGCACCGACGCCGGTCGCGTCGAAACCGACGAACACGGCGTCGCGAGTCGCGTTTTTGTCTCGGCGCGCACCGGTGCGGGCATTCCCGAACTGCGAAGCGTCTTGCAAGCGCGCTTTCCACGCCAAAATAGCTACCTGTACGGCGCCGCGCCCTCCCCCGATGGCGACGATGCGCCGCAAAATGCCAAAGCCGCGTAAGCACGCGACCTGACAATGAACACACAAGCAACTCCCTCGCTGCTGGTCCGCTGGCGCAACGCGCTACGCAACGGGATCAAGCTGTCACTGAACGATCCGCAATGGGGTCGCAAACCTGGCGCCGGTGCCGGCGACAGTGCGCCGGGCGACAAAAGTGGCGATCAGGGCGGCGAGCAACCGCCTTCCGGCAACTCGCCGCCGCCCTCGCCGCCACCACCTTCAACACCTCCCGGTGGCGGCAATAACGGCGGACGTGGCAACCGGCCCGACGGTCCGCCCGATCTCGATGAATTGATGAAAAAAGTGAACGACCGGGTCGGCGAAATCTTCGGCGGCAAGAAGGGTGGCAAACGCGGCAGCGGCGGTGGCGGGTCGCCATTCCCGCCGATCAGCCCGCGCTTTGCGGCGGGCGGCCTGATCCTGGCAGTCGTCGTCGGTGTGCTGCTGTGGCTGGCCACCGGCTTCTACATCGTCGACGAAGGCAAGCGCGGCATCGTGCAACGCTTCGGCAAATACGTCGAGACGACCGAGCCCGGCCCGCGCTGGCACTTCCCGTGGCCGGTCGAAGCGCGCACCATCGTCAATCTCAATCAGGTGCGCTCGGTCGAGGTCGGCTTCCGTGGCGCCAGCCGCAACCGCGACGCCAAGCAGGCGCAGATGTTGACCGAAGACCTCAATATCATCGACATCGCGTTCGCCGTGCAGTACACGCTGTCGGATGCCCGGGCCTTCCTGTTCAATCACCGCAAACCGGAAGAAGCCGTCGTGCAGGCGGCCGAAACCGCGATGCGCGAAGTGGTCGGCAAGCGCAAGATGGACTTCCTGCTCAACCAGGGCCGCGAAGAATTTGCCGGCGCCACGCAGAAGCTGATGCAGCAGTTGCTCGACCGCTACGGCACCGGCATCACCATCAGCAAACTCAACCTGCAGGCCGTTGCCGCGCCGGAGGCCGTAAACGAGGCCTTTCAGGATGTGGTGAAGGCGCAGCAGTACCGCGAACAGCAGGTCAACGAGGGCCAGGCCTATGCCAACCGTGTGATCCCCGAGGCCCGTGGCCGCGCCTCGCGCCTGCTGGAAGAAGCGTCTGGCTACGAGCAAAGCGTAGTCACCCGCGCCCAGGGCGATGCCGCGCGCTTTACCTCCATCGTCAACGAATACAACAAGGCGCCGGTGGTCACCCGCGAGCGCCTCTACATCGACATGATGCAGTCGGTACTCGGCAATACCAGCAAGGTGCTGGTCGATCAGCGTCAGGGGCAAAGCCTGCTCTATCTGCCGCTCGACAAATTGATGGAGAGCACGCGAGCCGCCGCGGGCGCGGGACTTGGCAGCAGTGCAACGCCGGACACGACGCGCCCGAGTGCGCCTTTGCCGGACCCGGCCGCGGCGGTCGAAGCGCCGGGCGCGCGCAGCAGCACGACACGCGACAGCAGCCGCGGCGGCCGCGACTCGCGCAATTGACAGGGAGCCGAACACCATGAACAAAATTGCTCCCCTGCTCACCGCGTTTCTCGTGGTTCTGTTTGCCTTCTCGCAGACGCTGTTTACGGTCGACGAGCGCGAATTCGCGATGGTGCGCCAGCTCGGCGAAGTCGTCGCCATCAAGGATCAGCCCGGCCTGCACTTCAAGATTCCGTTCATCCAGACGGTCAGCAAGTACAGCAAGCAGATCCTCACGCTCGACAGCCCCGAATCCGAACGCTTCAACACCAAGGAAAACCAACCGGTGCAGGTCGATTCCTTCGTCAAGTGGCAGATCTCCGACGCCCGCGAGTTCTATCGCGCGGTCGGCGGCGACGAGAAGCAGGCCGAGCGCCGCATCGGGCAGACCGTGACCTCCCTGCTGCGCGAAGAATTCGGCCGCCGCACCCTGCAGGAAGTGATTTCCGGCGATCGCGAAAAAATCATGGCCATCGTGCGCGAGGCGGCCGAGAGCGACGCCAAAAAGATCGGCGTGCGTATCGTCGACGTTCGCCTGAAGCGCGTCGACTTCGACGAATCGGTGTCCACCCGCGTGTTCGACCGCATGCGCTCGGAGCGCCAGCGCGTGGCTGCGGAGTTGCGCTCCACCGGCGCCGCCGAGAGCGAGCGCATCAAGGCCGATGCCGACAAGCAGGCCCAGGTGATCCTGGCCGAGGCGTACAAGAAAGCGCAGGAAATGCAGGGCTCGGGCGACGCCAAGGCGGCGGCGATCTACAGCGCCGCTTACGGCCAGAACGCCGAGTTCTATTCGTTCTATCGCAGCCTTGAGGCGTACAAGGCGTCGTTCAAGAACAAGAGCGACGTGATGGTGCTCGACCCGAGCGCCGACTTCTTCAAGTTCCTCAAGGGCGGCGCAAAAGGCAAGTAACTCGTGGCGGCGGGCACCGCCTGCCCTTCACATCTGCCTTTCGTGACCGTACTCTGGCGACTCACCCGCGACCTACCCGCATGGAACTCTTCGCCGCTCTCTGCCTGGTTCTCGTCGTCGAGGGGCTGATGCCGTTTCTCGCGCCGCGCATCTGGCGCGAAACGATGCGCAAAGCGGCGGAGCTTTCCGACGGACAGCTCCGTAGCGTCGGACTGATTGCGATCTTGCTCGGGCTGGCGGCGTACTGGATCACGGTCGCGGCCACGGGTTAACAGCTTTTTGGCGCCAACGACGGCATGGCGCCCGATAAACACCAAAATCGTATAAGTCGACTTTGCCAGTAAACAGGCTGAAACCGCCTCCGGCTGCCCGTTAACGCATAGAAGCCAATGTCTGGCGCGCGCTCAGCGAATCAGCGACGGCAAATGCGCCTCGCTCATGTACTCCGCGCTCTGCATCTCGGTCAGGCGCGACGCCGTGCGCGCGAATTCGCTGAGCACGCGCCGCGTATCCGGGTCCTTGACGTTGTCGTCGACGCTGGCGATCTCGGCCAGCGGCGCGGCCGCGCTGACGATGAGCTTGACGCGGTGGTCATAGAGCACGTCCACCAGCAGCGTCAGCCGGCGGATGACATTGCTGTCTTTGGTGCCCAGCGGCGGCACCTTGGAAAGGATCAGCGTGTGATAGGACTGCGCCAGCTCAAGGTAGTCGTTCTGCGAGCGCGGCGTCTCGCATAGTGCAGCAAAATCGAACCAGATGACGCCGTCGGCCTGCCGGCGCACGGCGATGTCGCGGCCGAGAATGGTGATGTGTTTGTCGGCCGACGGTTTCGAGGTCGCCAGCCGCGCAAACGTCGCCGCAAGTTTGTCGTCGGTCGCGGCGCCCAGCGGACTGTGATAGACGTGATCCTGTTCGAGCGTGCGGCGGCGATAGTCGACACCGCTGTCCACCTCGATCACGTCCATGTGCTCCTTGATCAGCGCAATAGTCGGCAAAAAGTTCTGCCGCTGCAAGCCGTCGGGATACAGGCGATCCGGCGCATAGTTCGAGGTCATCACGAACACAACGCCGTTGTCGAGGCAATTCGACAAAAGCCGGCCGAGGATCATGGCGTCGGCGATGTCGCTGACGTGGAATTCGTCAAAGCAGATCAGGCGGTAACGCTCGGCCAGATGCTCGGCCACCACCACCAGCGGATCGGCCTCGTGCTTGAGCCCGCGCAGCTCGGCGTGCACGCTGCGCATGAAAGCGTGGAAGTGCACGCGTACCTTGCGCCGCACGCGCGTGGTGGCGTAGAACGCGTCCATCAGGAAACTCTTGCCTCGGCCCACGCCGCCGTAAAAGTAAACCCCCCGCGGCACCTGCGGGCGCGAGAACATGCGGCCCAGCCCCATCAGCGACGCACGTTTGTCCTTGAACGCGTGCAGCTCTTCGTTTAACTGCGCCAGCCGTTGCGCGGCGCGCTGCTGCGCGGGATCGAGCGTGATGCCGCGGTCTGCGCAGACTTTGTCGAGTGACGCGAGCACCGCAAACTACCTGTCATTCCCGCGAAGGCGGGAATCCAGACTTAACCGACGATGTCGGCATAGAGGTCCCGCCAATCGGGGTTGCTTTGATCGACGAGGCGCAACTTCCAGATGCGATTCCACTTCTTGATTTGCTTTTCGCGGTGAATGGCCGATTCGATGTCGCTCGTCAATTCGTACCAGACAAGCTGCTTGACGTTGTACTTTCGGGTGAAGCCGTCGGCCAAACCCTGTTTGTGCTCGTAAATTCGTTTGGTCAGATCCGACGTGACACCGACGTAGAGCGTCCCGTTGCGCTCGCTGGCTAGCAGGTATACGGCACATATCACGCCGGCATCCCGGTCTGGATTCCCGCCTTCGCGGGAATGACAAGTGTTGTCGTCCCCGCGAAGGCGGGGACCCAGACCGAAACCTTGCTCCCGAACACGCGGAGAACCCTAAAAGTTCAACGTCCGCTTGTCCACCGCCAGCGCGGCCTCCTTGGTCGCTTCCGAGAGCGTCGGATGGGCGTGGCAGATGCGGGCGATGTCTTCCGACGAGGCACCGAACTCCATCGCCATCACGCCTTCGGCAACCAGTTCGGACGCCACAGGGCCGATCACGTGCATGCCAAGCACTTTGTCCGTTATGGCATCGGCGATGATCTTCACGAAGCCGTCGGTATTGCCCAGCGCACGCGCGCGGCCGTTGGCCATGAACGGGAAGCTGCCGGCCTTGTAGGCGACGCCCGCTGCTTTCAGTTGCTGCTCGGTCTGACCGACCCAGGCAATCTCGGGCGACGTGTAGATCACCCACGGAATGCAGTTGAAATCGATGTGCGGATGCTGGCCCGCGATGCGCTCGGCGACCGCGACGCCCTCCTCCTCGGCCTTGTGCGCCAGCATCGGCCCGCGCACCACGTCACCGACCGCCCACACGTTGGGCGCGCTGGTTTTGCAATCGCCGTCTACGGTGATGAAGCCGCGCTCGTCGAGCTTTACGCCCGCTGCATCGGCATTGAGGCCCGTCGTATTCGGCACGCGGCCGATGGAGACGATCAGGCGGTCGAAGGTTGCGGTTTCCGTCTTGCCGTCCGCCATGGTGTATTCAACGGCGACGTCATTCTTGCCCGTCTTGACCGTACCGACCTTGACGCCAAGACTGATCTTCAAGCCCTGCTTGGTGAACAGTTTCATCGCCTCTTTAGCGACCTGTTCATCCACCGCGCCCAGAAACGCCGGCAGGCCTTCGAGCACCGTCACTTCGGCGCCGAGACGGCGCCACACCGAGCCCATCTCCAGGCCGATCACACCGGCGCCGATGACACCCAGTTTCTTCGGCGTTTCGCCGATGCGCAGCGCACCGTCGTTGGAGAGCACCAGTTTTTCATCGAAAGCCACTCCGGGCAGCGCACGTGCGTTGGAACCGGTGGCGATGATGACCTGCTTCGCGCCAATCGAAGTTTTGGCGGGTTCCGACACGTCGATCTGATACACGCCGTCTTCCGCCGCACCAGCGAACGCGCCGCGACCGTGGAAGAACGTGACCTTGTTCTTTTTGAACAGGTAGAGGATGCCGTCGTTATTCTGCTTGACCACGGCGTCCTTGCGGGCCACCATCTTCGCCACATCCATCTTCACGCCAGACGCAGTGATGCCATGCTCGGCAAAGTGGTGTTGCGCGTGGTCGTAGTGCTCGGAAGACTGCAACAGCGCCTTTGACGGAATGCAGCCTACGTTGGTGCAAGTGCCCCCTGGTGCAGGGCCGCCCTTGGCATTCTTCCACTCGTCGATACAGGCCGTCTTGAAGCCGAGCTGCGCCGCACGAATCGCCGCCACATAGCCGCCGGGGCCGCCACCAATTACTACTACGTCAAATTGATCCATTGTGTTTTCCAATCACCACACGCGGTGAATCGTTCTTTCGTAGCCTTGAGAAGCGCAGCGCGTCAAGGCAAATTGATACCAGTACGTTTGCCAAGGTGAGCCCGGACGCGCTTCGCTTCTCCGGGCTACGGCACTATAGCTGACCAAGTTTCTGGTTTCGTTGGTAGTGTCCGGTCTTAACGCGATAGATGAGTCGAACAAGTGCAATCACAAACGCGACGGACATCACGACTAAATCACCGCCCGAAAACAATGATTGAAAGAGTGCTGTGTCTCCAGCCGGTCCGCTGACAAAACCGGTATATAGAACTACGAGCATCATCAACGCGGCAGAGAACACAACTGTCGGTAAGAGAAGCTCCCAAATCAGGAAGTACAAAATCTTCAGCTTGTCGACCAACCAATCGGCCATGTCGTGTTCGCGTTCTTACAAATCCAGCAACAACCGCGCCGGATCTTCCAGCGCCTCTTTCATCGCAACGAGCGACAGCACCGCTTCGCGGCCGTCGATGATTCGATGGTCATACGACATTGCAAGGTAGTTCATCGGGCGGATCACGATCTGGCCGTTTTCGACGACGGCGCGATCTTTCGTCGCGTGCACGCCGAGAATGGCGCTTTGCGGCGGGTTGATGATCGGCGTCGAGAGCATCGAGCCGAAGGTGCCGCCGTTCGAGATGGTGAAGGTGCCGCCGGTCAACTCTTCGATGCCGAGCTTGCCTTCGCCGGCGCGCTTGCCGAAATCGGCGATCTGCTTTTCGATCTCGGCGATCGACATCTGGTCGCAGTCGCGCAGGATCGGCACCACCAGGCCGCGCGGCGAGCCCACCGCGATGCCGATGTCGTAGTAGCCGTGATAGACGATGTCGTTGCCATCGATCGAGGCATTGACCACCGGGTACTTCTTCAGCGCATGCACGGCAGCCTTGACGAAGAAGCTCATGAAGCCGAGCTTGACGCCATGCACTTTCTCGAACTTGTCCTTGTAGACGTTGCGCAGATCGATCACCGGCTTCATGTTGACCTCGTTGAACGTGGTCAGGATGGCGGCAGTGGATTGCGATTGCACCAGGCGTTCGGCGACGCGGGCGCGCAGGCGGGTCATCGGCACGCGCTGCTCGGGGCGATTGCCGAGCGGCACGTTGACGGGCGGCGCCGAAACTGTGGGTGCAGCCTTGGCGGCGATCGCGGGCGAGCCCGCTCCCACAGCCGATTTGGCCTCCACCGCAGCGATCACGTCACCCTTGGTGATGCGGTCGCCACGGCCCGTGCCCTGCACGCTGGCGGCATCGATGCCAGCCTCGGCCATCATCTTTTTCGCCGCCGGCAGTGCGCCGGGCGTAGCAGGCGCAACGGCGGCAGCAACCGGTGCCGCTGCGGCGGACGCCGGTGCAGCCGCCGGCGCGGCAGCGGTGCCTGCCTTGGCTTCGGTATCGATGACGCCGAGCACGATACCCGAGGTCACCGTGGTGCCGGCCGCCACCTTGATTTCGACCAGCACGCCATCGCCCTGAGCAGGCGTTTCCAGCACGACCTTGTCGGTCTCGATGTCGCACAGGTTCTGGTCGCGCTTCACCGCGTCGCCAGCCTTCACATGCCAGGCGGCGAGCGTACCTTCGGGGGTGCCTTCGGCGAGTTGCGGCACTTTTACTTCGATCAACATAGTCTCTTCCAGTTTCTTCTCGCAGGGTGGGCAATCGCTGCCCAGGCGGTTGTGACATGGTGGGCACAGCGTGCCCACCCTACGGGTCTTGGGTTTGGGTTTCGTCTAGCGCAAAGCGCGTTCGTCCTTCGTCATTCGTCCTGACGAATCAAAGATTCGTCAACATTTGCCCGGTGCCCAGCTTGGAACTAAAGGCGCTCTCGACGAGCTCTTTCTGCTGCGCGTTGTGCTTGGACAAATAACCCACGGCGGGCGATGCGCCGACGGCGCGACCGGCGTAGAGCAACACCTGCTCCGGTTTGACGTCGGCGCGGAAGTAAGCCATCAGGCGATACCAGGCGCCCTGGTTCTGCGGCTCCTCCTGGCACCAGACGATCTCGTGCGCATTCGGGAACTTCTTGAGTTGCGCCTTGAAATCGTCATGCGGGAACGGATACTGCTGTTCGAGGCGGATAATCGCCACGTCCTTGATGTCCTGTTCGCGGCGATGGGCCAGCAGTTCGTAGTACACCTTGCCGGAACAGACGACCACGCGCTTGACGTTTTTGGCAACGATCTTGTCGGTCTCGCCGATCACCGTCTGGAAGCCGCCTTCGGCCAGCTCTTCCAGCGTGCTGACGGCCTCTTTGTGGCGCAGCAGCGACTTCGGCGTCATCACAATCAGCGGACGGCGCCAATCGCGGTGCATCTGGCGACGCAGCATGTGATAGCACTGCGCCGGCGTCGACGGCACTACCACCTGCATGTTGTGCTCGGCACAAAGTTGCAGGAAGCGTTCGGGGCGCGCCGAGGAGTGCTCCGGGCCCTGGCCTTCATAGCCGTGGGGAAGCAGCAGCGTCAGGCCGCAGATGCGGCCCCACTTCACTTCACCGGAGCTGATGAACTGGTCGATCACGACCTGCGCGCCGTTGGCGAAGTCACCGAACTGCGCTTCCCAGAGCACCAGCTGATTCGGCTCCGACGTCGAATAGCCGTACTCGAAACCGAGCACTGCTTCTTCCGACAGGATGGAGTCGATGACGGTGAATTCGCCCTGCTTCGGGTTGATGTGCTGCAAGGGGATGTAGCTGCCGCTATCCCACTTTTCGCGGTTCTGGTCATGGAACACGGCGTGGCGATGCGAGAAAGTGCCGCGGCCACAATCCTCGCCGGACAGGCGCACACCGGTGCCTTCATTGACCAGCGTAGCGTAGGCAAGGTTCTCGGCCATGCCCCAGTCGAGCGGCTGCTTGCCCTCGCCCATCGCCTTGCGGTCGCCGATCATCTTTTCCACGCGCGGGTGCAGCGTAAAGCCTTCCGGCATGGTGGTCAGTTTTTTCGCCAGATCCTTGATCGTCTTCAGCGGCACTTTGGTATCGGCGTCATCGGTCCACACGCGGCCCACGAACTTGGCCCAGTCCTGCTGATACGGTGCGACGTAGTTGGCGAGGATGGTCTTGTTGGTGTGCGTTCCCTTGTCCATCGCATCGCGGAACGCTGTGACGTACTGATCGCCCTCACCTGCCTTGATGACGCCTTCGGCTTCCAGCTTGTCGGCGTAGAGCTTGCGGGTGCCGGGATGCTGATGAATCTTCTTGTACATCAGCGGCTGCGTCACCATCGGCTCGTCCTGCTCGTTGTGGCCGAGACGGCGGAAACAGACGAGATCGATGAACACATCCTTGTGAAAGATGGTGCGGTAGTCCATTGCGATCTCGGTGACCAGCAGGCAGGCCTCGGGATCGTCGGCGTTGACATGGAAGATCGGCACTTCGGCCATCTTCGCAATATCGGTGCAGTACAGCGTCGAGCGATAATCGCGCGGGTCGCTGGTGGTAAAGCCGATCTGGTTGTTGATCACCAGATGCATGGTGCCGCCGGTGCCATAGTGGCGGGTCTGCGACAGTGCCAGCGTCTCCTGCACGACGCCCTGGCCGGCCACCGCAGCATCGCCATGCAACAGGATGCCGAGCACTTCGCGACCCACCTTGTCGCCACGGCGGTTTTGCCGGGCGCGCACCGAACCAGTCACCACTGGATTAACGATCTCGAGGTGCGACGGGTTGAAGGCGAGCGTGATGTGCATCGGGCCGCCCGGCGTCGTGATGTCGCTGGAGAAACCCTTGTGGTACTTCACGTCGCCAGCCGAAAGCGTGGTGTCGTACTTGCCTTCGAATTCGGCGAACAGATCCTTCGGCATCTTGCCGAAAGTATTGACCAGCACGCCAAGACGACCGCGGTGGGCCATGCCGATCACGGTTTCCTGCACGCCCGAGGCTCCGGCGTGTTGCAGCATGTGGTCGAGCACCGGGATCATGGTGTCGCCACCTTCACCGGAGAAGCGCTTCTGCCCCATGAACTTGGTGTGCAGATACCGCTCCAGGCCTTCCGCCGCGGTAAGGCGTTCGAGGATGTGGCGCTTTTGCTCGTTGGTGTAGCTGGGCTTGAGGCGCGTCGATTCGATGCGGTTGCGCAGCCACTCGCGCTCGTCTTCGTTCGCCATGTACATGTATTCGACGGCGACCGAGCGGCAGTACGTTTCCTTGAGTGCAGCGATGATGTCCTTGAGCTTGCCGCGGCTCTGACCATTGACCGGCAGCAAACCGGTCGAGAACTCGGTTTCCAGATCGCTGTCGGCAAGGCCGTAGTGCTTGTGATCCAGCTCCTTGATGAAGGGAACGTCCTGACGTTTGAGCGGATCGATGTCTGCAATGCGGCCACCGATGAAGCGGTAGGCGTGGATGAGCTTCATCACGCCCAGCTGTTTGTCCATCAGCGTCGCGTCGATGCTGGCGGTCGCCGCCTTGCGCGATTTCGCCATTGCGGCGAAGGCATCGATCACCGGCTGGTGCGCAACGTCGCTGGCGCCCGCCCGCATGGCGTCGAAATAGGTGCGCCACTTCGGCTCCACCGATGCCGGATCGGCCAGGTAATTTTCGTATTGTTCTTCGATGTACGGCATGTTACCGCCGAAGATGGTCGAGGTTTGCTGGAGTTCGTTCATCATTTGCGCTTCTCCTTTGAGAAGCGAGGACGAATGACGAAGGACGAATGACGAAAGTCACCCCTGTTCATCAAAGGTCGCTCGCTGAGATCGGGTTGTCGCTTCGGTGTTTTTGTTTCGTCCAGAGTCGCGATGCGACTCGTTCGTCGTTCGTCTTTCGTCCTGCGCGCGAAGCGCGCAACCGCTAGCGCTGATGCAACGGCAGCACGTCGCGCGCCGTGGCGCCGGTGAAGAGCTGGCGTGGACGGCCGATCTTCTGATCCGGGTCCGCCAGCATTTCGTTCAACTGTGCGATCCAGCCCACGGTGCGGGCCAGCGCGAAGATCGCGGTGAACAACGACGTCGGGATGCCAAGTGCGCGCTGCACGATGCCCGAGTAGAAATCCACGTTCGGGTACAGCTTGCGGGACACGAAGTATTCGTCCGACAGCGCAATCTTTTCGAGCTCCATCGCCAGCTTGAACAGCGGATCGTTCTGCAGGCCGAGTTCGCCGAGCACTTCGTAACAGGTTTCGCGCATCAATTTGGCGCGCGGATCGTAATTCTTGTACACGCGATGACCGAAGCCCATCAGGCGGACGTTGGAGTTCTTGTCCTTGACGGCGGTGATGAATTCGCCGATCTTTTCGACGCCGCCATTCTTCTGGATGTCAAGCAGCATCGACAGCGCCGCTTCATTCGCGCCGCCATGCGCCGGGCCCCACAGGCAGGCAACGCCAGCCGCGATGGCAGCATACGGGTTGGTGCCCGACGAACCGCACAGGCGAACGGTCGAGGTCGAAGCGTTCTGCTCGTGATCGGCGTGCAGGATGAAGATGCGGTCGAGCGCGCGCACCAGCACGTCGTTGACCACATAGTCCTCGCATGGCGTTGCGAACATCATGCGCATGAAGTTCGCGGTGTACGACAGATCGTTCTTCGGATAGATCATCGGCTGGCCGGCCGAATACTTGTACGCCATCGACACCAGGGTCGGCATCTTGGCGATCAGCCGGATCGCGGCAATGTGGCGATGCTCGGCGTTGTTGATGTCGAGCGTGTCATGGTAGAAGGCCGACAGTGCGCCCACCATGCCGGTCAGAATCGCCATCGGATGTGCGTCGCGCCGGAAGCCGCGCAGGAAGAACTGCATCTGTTCGTGCACCATTGTGTGATGCGACACATTGCTGACGAAGGCATCCTTCTGTGCCGCATTCGGCATTTCGCCGTTCAGCAGCAGATAGCAGGTTTCGAGGTAGTCGCAATTGGTCGCGATCTGCTCGATCGGGTAGCCGCGATAGAGCAGTTCGCCCTTGTCGCCGTCGATATAGGTGATCGCCGAACGGCAGGCCGCAGTCGACATGAAACCGGGGTCATACGTGAACTTCCCGGTCTTGCCATACAGCGTCTTGATGTCGATGACATCGGGGCCAACAGTGCCCTTGAGCACGGGAAATTCAACGCTGGGCGAGCCATCGCTGAACGACAGGGTGGCGGTCGAGGAGGCGGTCATTGCATGCTCCGTTATCGTGTTGAGAGTGTTGGGTAAAGCGGTGAAAGAGCGAACGTTACGGCTAGTGCTTGACGCGCGTCTGACGCAGCGTTTCCACCATGCCGGCACAGCGCTGCGGAAACTCGTCGGAGCGGCCGGCGATGATTTCCCACAGGTCGTTGTCGTCTAGCGAAATAAGTGCCAGCAACTGTTCGTGCTCATCGGCGGAAAAGTCGGCGCCCCGGCGATCGAGCAGGCGCGTCAGGATGATGTCGTTCTCGAGAAAACCGCGACGGCAGCGCCAGCGCAGTTTCGAGAATTCGAGATCGGTGAGCATGCTTGTTGCCGACGCCACCGGCACTAGGCAGCGCGGGTGACCAGCATGTCCTTGAGTTTGCCGATCGCCTTGGTCGGATTGAGACCCTTCGGGCAAACATCGACGCAGTTCATGATGGTGTGGCAGCGGAACAGGCGGTACGGGTCTTCGAGATTGTCGAGACGCTCCTCGCGCAACTGGTCGCGGGTGTCGGCCACGAAGCGGTAGGCGGCAAGCAGGCCGGCCGGGCCGACGAACTTGTCGGGGTTCCACCAGAAGCTCGGGCAGCTCGTCGAGCAGCAGGCGCAGAGGATGCATTCGTAGAGGCCGTTCAGTTCCTCGCGATCCTCCTGCGATTGCAAGCGTTCCTTTTCGGGCGGCACCGTATCGTTGACGATGTACGGCTTGATCGAGTGGTACTGCTTGAAGAACATGCTCATGTCGACGATCAGGTCGCGCACCACCGGCAAGCCCGGCAGCGGCCGCAACGTGATCTTCTGCGGCAGCGTATGCATGTTGGTCAGGCAGGCCAGGCCGTTCTTGCCGTTGATGTTCATTGCGTCCGAACCGCAGACGCCTTCACGGCAGGAACGGCGATAACTGATGGAGTCGTCCAGCTTTTTGAGCTTCATCAGCGCGTCGAGCAGCATGCGCTCAGTACCTTCGAGCTCGATCTCGAAGGTCTGCATATAGGGCTTGGCGTCCTTGTCGGGATCGTAGCGATAGATTTCGAATGTGCGTTTGTCAGCCATGATCGGTACCAGCGTTAGAAGGTGCGCTTCGCGAGCGGGACGGTGTCAACGGTCAGCGGTTTGGTCTGCACCGGCTTGTAGTCGAGGCGGTTGCCCTCGCTGTACCAGAGCGTGTGCTTCATCCACACCTCGTCGTTACGGCCCAGCGGATGCTCGGGCGTGTCGCCGTAGTCGTCGACCGTATGCGCGCCGCGGCTTTCCTTGCGCGCCGCAGCCGACACCATGGTTGCCTTCGCGGCTTCCATGAGGTTGGCCACTTCCAGCGCTTCGATCCGCGCCGTGTTGAACACTCTCGACTTGTCCTTGAGCGACAGATCGGCCGCGCGCTCGGCAACGGCAAGTACCTTGGCCACGCCCTCGTCCATCGTCTTTTGCGTGCGGAACACGCCGGCATGCGTTTGCATCGCTTTGCGCAAATCGTTGGCCACGTCCTGCGGGTATTCGCCGCTGTTCGACTGATCGAGCTTGGCGATGCGGGCAAGCGAATAGTCGGCCGCATTGGCCGGCAACGGCTTGTGCGCCTTGCTCGCGAGCGCCGTCTCGATCAGATGATTACCGGCGGCGCGGCCAAACACGAGCAGATCGAGCAGCGAGTTGGTGCCCAGACGATTGGCGCCATGCACCGAAACGCAGGAGCATTCGCCGATTGCGTAGAAGCCGTTGACCACGCTGTTCGGATTGCCATCCTTGGGCACCACGACCTGGCCGTGGATATTGGTCGGGATGCCGCCCATCTGATAGTGAATGGTCGGCACCACCGGGATCGGTTCCTTGATGACGTCGACGTTGGCGAAGTTCTTGCCGATCTCGTGCACCGAGGGCAGGCGCTTCATGATGGTCTCGGCGCCCAGGTGCGTGAGGTCGAGTGCGATGTAGTCGCCGTGCGGGCCGCAGCCGCGGCCTTCCTTGATTTCCTGATCCATGCAGCGCGACACGAAGTCGCGCGGCGCGAGATCCTTCAACTTCGGTGCATAGCGCTCCATGAAGCGCTCGCCGTCCTTGTTGCGCAGGATCGCACCTTCTCCGCGGCAGCCCTCGGTCAACAGCACGCCGGCGTTGTACACGCCGGTCGGGTGGAACTGCCAGAACTCCATGTCTTCGAGCGGGATGCCGGCGCGCGCTGCCATGCCAAGACCGTCACCGGTATTGATGAAGGCGTTGGTCGAAGCGGCAAAGATGCGGCCCGCGCCACCGGTGGCGAACAGCACGCATTTGGCGTGAAAGATCGAGACCTCGCCGGTCTCCATCTCGAGCGCCGTGACGCCGACAACGTCGCCATCGGCGTCGCGAATCAGATCGAGCGCCATCCATTCGACGAAGAAGGTGGTCTTCGACTTGACGTTCTGCTGGTACAGCGTATGCAGCATCGCGTGGCCGGTGCGGTCGGCGGCAGCGCAGGCGCGGGGAACGGGTTTTTCGCCGTAGCGGGCACTATGGCCGCCGAACGGACGCTGGTAGATGGTGCCGTCGGGGTTGCGGTCGAACGGCATGCCCATGTGCTCGAGCTCGTAGACGACCTTTGGCGCCTCGCGGCACATGAATTCGATCGCGTCCTGGTCGCCGAGCCAGTCGGAACCCTTGACCGTGTCGTAGAAGTGGTAGTGCCAGTTGTCCTCGTCCATATTGCCGAGCGAGGCACCGATGCCGCCCTGCGCGGCGACGGTATGCGAACGGGTCGGGAACACCTTGGACAGCACGGCGACGCGCAGGCCTGCGCGGGCGAGTTGCAGCGAGCAGCGCATGCCGGCGCCACCGGCGCCCACCACCACTGCATCGTACTTGTGAACTGAGAGAGCCATTCTGCGTGCCCTTATCTGACCACGGCGCTAAGGCCGAAAAGAATGTAGACCGCCCACAGCACCACGGCGCCGGCGACGACCCAGGTGTAGGCATTGAGCACCGCGAGAACGGCGCGATTCTTCACGTAGTCGGGCCACACATGCAGCGCGCCGACCAGACCGTGATAGGCGGCGGCAATCAGCGCCAGCATCGTGGCGAGCTTGAAACCGGTGTGCGCAAACAGGCCCTGCCACTGCGCTGCGTTCGGGGTGCCGTTGACCAAGAGCAGCCCGATGACCAGCAGCACGTAGGCCGCCACAACCACCGCGCTGACGCGCTGCAGCCACCATTCGGTGATGAATTTCGATGACGCGGCCATTAGCAGAGCCTCCAGACGACCAGCGCCGTCAACACGATGCTGAGGGCGAACGATGCAAACGCCGTCGAGCGGCCGGCGGCCAGATCGAGCCACTTGTTGGCGTCCTGAACGAGGTGCCGGAAACCGGCGACCAGGTGATAGATCAGCGCGAACAACAACCCGACCAGCACGATCTTGCCGAACAGGTTGCCCCAGATGATGGTGCGGAACGCTTCGAAGCCGGCCTCCGACTTCAGGCTCATCTGCAGCATGGCGAGCAGGAACAGCAGGGCCACGAAGAGCGCAATGCCGGTAACGCGGTGAACGATCGAGGCGACGCCGGGAATCGGCAGGCGGTAATTGGCGAGTTCGCCAAAACCGATGTTGCGAAAGACCGGACGCGGCCTCGCTTTCGGCAGTGTGACTGATTCAGGATTGGCCATGCAGAGCACTCCGTAGGACTGATTGGTAATAACTGCTAGTGTCGATTCGATGAACGGTTACCGTTTGCCAATTTTGCCGTTCGAGGCTGACCGCGAGCTTGCATCGGACTCCCGCTCAGCTCAGCGTATTGGCATAGTGGTGGCTGCGGGTGGTGCACAGTCCGCGGCGGAATTCGACCGGCTTGTCGCCATAGGTGTAGGCGATGCGCTCGACGCAGAGCAGCGGAGCCCCGATGCCGACGCGCAACGCTTCCGCCGTCACCGGATCGGCCGCCACCGCCTTCACCTGCTCCTCGGCGCGCAGCATGCGGACACCGAACTCGGTCTCGAAAAAACCATACATCGAGCCGTCGTAGGCGTCGAAGCGCTCTTTGGTAAGCCCCTTGAACAACGCGGCGGGCAACGTGATCTCGTCGAGCACGGTCGGCTCGCCGCCGTAGCGCAGCAGCCGGCGCAGGATCAGCACGCCATCGCCCGGCTTGATGTCGATGGCGCGGGCGATTTCGGCCGTGGCGCGGCCGCGCCGCACGTCGAGCAATTCGCTGGCGGGATACTCGTCCTGCCCGTCGTTGCGGCGCATGCGCAGGAAGCGGAACATCGAGCTCTTGGTCTCGGTGTGCGTCGCAACAAAAGTGCCTTTGCCCTGACGGCGGACGACGATATTTTCGCCCGCCAGTTCGTCGATCGCCTTGCGCACCGTGCCCTGACTCACGCTGAATTGGGCGGCGAGATCCTGTTCGCTAGGGATCGCCTCGCCAGGGCGCCATTCGCCCGATTCCAGGCGCTGCGTGAGCAGGCCCTTGATCTGCTGGTAGAGCGGCTGAAAGGACGGCGTCTCCGGCGCCGGGGCCGCGCCCGCGGTGCCGGCGGCGGTGGCTGAAGCTGTGTTGGAGGCCAGGGCGATGTCGCTCATGGCGCGAATTGTTGCGCAAAATCGCCCGCTTGGCAATCTATGGTCTTATGTCTTATATAAGATATAAGAGTAGTTGACGCGAACGGAAACTTGATGAATAATCCGTTCCGGGTTGCGCAGATTTCGCAGCGCAGCATCCGTCAACGACAAGTCAGGCGAGTTGCGCGAGAATTGAAAGTTCAGATGCCCCGGCCGACCCGCTGTTTTGTAGTGGTCTTATACAAGAGCAGCAGGTTTCGGGGCGCAGTGCCACCCCTAGAAAAGGATCAAACATGAAAGCCCCCGTTCGTGTCGCCGTCACCGGAGCCGCTGGCCAGATTGGTTACGCCCTCCTGTTCCGCATCGCCTCCGGCGAAATGCTGGGCAAGGACCAGCCCGTCATCCTGCAACTGCTCGAAGTGCCGGTGGAAGGCCCGCAGAAGGCGCTCAAGGGCGTCATGATGGAGCTCGACGACTGCGCCTTCCCGCTGCTCGCCGGCATGGAAGCGCATAGCGATCCGATGACCGCGTTCAAGGACACCGATTACGCGCTGCTCGTGGGCGCCCGCCCGCGCGGCCCCGGCATGGAACGCGCTGATCTGCTGCAGGCCAACGCCGCGATCTTCACGGCGCAGGGCAAGGCGCTGAACGCCGTCGCCAGCCGCAACGTCAAGGTCCTCGTCGTCGGCAACCCGGCCAACACCAACGCCTACATCGCGCAGAAATCGGCGCCGGACCTGCCGGCCAAGAACTTCACCTCGATGCTGCGCCTCGATCACAATCGCGCGCTGTCGCAGTTGGCCGCCAAGACCGGCGTCAAGGTCGCCGACATCAAGAAATTGGTGGTGTGGGGCAACCACTCGCCGACGATGTACCCGGACATCCGCTTCGCCAGCGCCAATGGCGTGGCACTCAAGGGCAAGGTGGACGACGCCTGGAACAACGACGTGTTCATCCCGACCGTCGGCAAGCGCGGTGCGGCCATCATCGAAGCGCGCGGCGTGTCCTCCGCCGCCTCGGCAGCGAACGCAGCCATCGATCACATGCGCGACTGGGCGCTCGGCAGCAACGGCGAATGGGTCACGATGGGCATCCCGTCGGACGGCAGCTACGGCATTCCGGAAGGCATCCAGTACGGCGTCGCCGTCACCACCGCCAACGGCGAATACACGCGTGTGACCGGCCTCGAAATCGACGCCGCGAGCCGCGCCCGCATGGACAAGACGCTGAAGGAACTGACCGACGAGCGCGACGCCATCGCGCATTTGTTGGGCTAGCGCCCAACAGGACGAAGGACGAACGACGACGCTCCCGTGGGTCGCTAGGACGCAAAGCCATGCCACCGTTTTTCGTCGTTCACCTTAGCCGCGCTGCGCGTCCCGTGCCGCAGCGCCGTTCTGCAAGCCCACGGTCGAGCGCGGTGAGCACGACAGTTTCGTGGGCTTGCAGAACGGAAGACTGAACTGCAGGAGCGGCTTGCCGCGACCTCGCCGGAACGTCGAACCGCATGTAGGAGCGGGGGGGGGGGGGGGCCCCCCGGGGGGGGGGGGGGGGGGGGGGGGGCGGCGGCGGGCCCCCCCCCGCCGGGCGGGGGTTGGGGGTGGGTGAGGGGGTTGATT
>JAPUER010000079.1:71426-131586 GCA_027492485.1 Betaproteobacteria bacterium | reverse complement strand
TGGGGGCGGCCGCCCCCCCCCGCTCCTACAGAAATCGGCAGGGTATCGTTGGCGTTGCGTTACAGCTTTTTCGTGCAAGCCTTATTCAATCAGGGCTTGGCACGTAAAAACTGGAAAAGTCGACAAGCGGTTAATTCCGCGCTGAGCCCCGATGCAATGGGGCGTTGAAGGAAAAGCTGATGTCCCTGCCCTCTCCCGGCGCCGCCTTCCGCGCGGCCCTCAAAGCCGAATCCCCCCTGCAAGTTGTCGGCGCCATCAACGCCAATCACGCGCTGCTCGCCAAGCGCGCCGGCTTCAAGGCGATCTATCTTTCCGGCGGTGGCGTCGCAGCCGGCTCGCTCGGTCTGCCGGACTTGGGCATCAACAACCTCGACGACGTGCTGACCGACGTGCGCCGCATCACCGACGTCTGCGACCTGCCGCTGATGGTGGACATCGACACCGGCTTCGGCCCCAGCGCGTTCAACATCGCCCGCACCGTGAAATCGCTGATCAAGTTCGGCGCCGCGGCCTGCCACATCGAAGACCAGGTCGGCGCCAAGCGCTGCGGCCATCGTCCGGGCAAGGAAATCGTCACGACGGACGAAATGGTGGACCGCGTGAAGGCCGCCGCCGACGCCAAGATCGACCCCGATTTCTTCCTGATCGCCCGCACCGATGCCATCCAGGCCTTCGGCGTCGACGCCGCCATCGAGCGCGCCATCAAGTGCGTCGAGGCTGGCGCGGACGCCATCTTCGCCGAAGCCGCGTATGACCTGCCGACCTACCGCAAGTTCGTTGACGCGGTGAAGGTGCCGGTGCTCGCCAACATCACCGAATTCGGCCAGACGCCGCTGTTCTCGGTGGAGGAGTTGAAGAGCGCCGGCTGCGGCATGGTGCTCTACCCGCTCTCCGCCTTCCGCGCCGCCAACAAGGCCGCCGAAAACGTCTTTCAAGCCATCCGCCGCGACGGCCACCAGAAGAACGTCCTCGACACCATGCAAACCCGCATGGAACTCTACGACCGCATCAATTACCACGCGTTCGAGAATCACCTCGATGCGTTGTTTGCGGCGAAGAAGGCGTAACAACGGCTATGCCCGCCGCCATGTTCATCCGTGTCAAACGTAGCCTTGAGAAGCGCAGCGCGTCAAGGCAAATTGATACAAGCCCGCATGCCACGGGGAACAGCGGACGCGTTTCGCTTCTCCGGGACCCGGGGCTTTTTCAGCTAGGGGGACAAGTTGTTCAATAGATACCTCGTGCTCGTGGCACTCGGAAGCATCCTAGCGGGATGCAATACAAACCCAGCCGAAATTCGAAGTGAAATCAGAGCGGCGAAGTCGATAACAATTGTTTGTTGTGACACGACTACTACCGCTGCGGTCAAGAGCGCGGCAATGATGTCGCTCGGAGGGGCTGGCGGTATCGCTGGTAGAAATTCCATCGAGGGCCAGACCGATTCGCGAACGACCAAATTTTACGAAGCGGCCGGAAAAGAGCCGCTGGCGCTGCCGTCGAGCTTTTTGGTCACACTCGCGGAAAGTCTCAAACAACAGGGGTACACAGTGACGGTTGAGTACCCACACGCCTACGATGGTTTCAACAGCAAATTCAGATTCGATTCGACAAGCGTCTCGTCACAGCTGGTTCTAGAAGTTAGGTACGCTGGTCACATCGGCGAGTATGACAAGCGGTTCTTTCCTACTCTCGCGGCGGCGTACGCCGTTAGACGGCGCGGTGACGGCAAGGCGCTCAACGTGGGCTGGGTTGCGACTTCGGATCCTGGAATCAAGAGTGCGTTTGGGGCGGACGTGGAGTTGATGTTAAGCGCACCCATGCTCACCGCGTTAGCCGGCACTGGCAGCGTCAAGTTCGCGCGCCTTGTGCGCTTGGACGCTTCGCAAGTCGTGATCGGTGACGATAGCGCGCTGATCGCCAACGCAAGTCGTCTGTATTCGGGGACGTTGAAAGCCAATGCGGATTTGGCTGCATTGCTCGCGGTCCGCATTGCCGAACCAACGTTTCAGTAGTAGCACGTATCGTGCGATTCATCGCACGATCCTGGCAAAGAACAATTTGGTTGGTATCAATTTGGGTGCGGCGAACCACACCCTACGAGGAAAACAAAATGTCTGACACCCCCACTACACCCGGCCCCAAAGTCAAAAAATCCGTAGCCCTCAGCGGCACCGCCGCCGGCAACACTGCGCTGTGCACAGTGGGCCGCACCGGTAACGACTTGCACTATCGCGGCTACGACATTCTTGATGTCGCCGACGCCTGCGAGTTTGAGGAAATCGCTTATCTGCTAGTGCACGGAAAGCTGCCAACCGTGGCTGAACTGGCTGGCTACAAAACTAAGTTGAAATCGCTACGCGGCGTGCCGGCTGCGGTGCGCGTGGCGCTGGAGCAATTGCCACCGTCGGCGCATCCGATGGACGTGATGCGTACGGCCGTTTCGGTCATGGGTTGCGTGTCGCCCGAGAAGGATGACCACAATCATCCGGGCGCGAAAGACATTGCCGACAAGCTCATGGCCTCGCTCGGCCCGGCGATGCTGTACTGGTATCACTTCAGCCACAACGGCAAGCGCATCGAGATCGATTCCGACGAGGATTCGATCGGCGGCCACTTCCTGCATCTGTTGCACGGCAAGCGCCCGCCGCAGAGCTGGGTGAAGGCGATGCACACTTCGCTGATCCTCTACGCCGAGCATGAATTCAACGCGTCCACCTTCACCTGCCGCGTCATCGCCGGCACCGGCTCCGACATGTACAGCGCCATCGCCGGCGGCATCGGCGCACTGCGCGGCCCGAAGCATGGCGGCGCCAATGAAGTGGCGTTCGAAACGCAAAAGCGCTACGACACGCCGGACGAAGCCGAGGCCGACATCAAGGCGCGCGTAGAAGCCAAGCAAGTGGTCATCGGTTTCGGTCACCCGGTCTACACCGTCAGCGACCCGCGCAACAAGGTCATCAAGGAAGTCGCGCGCACTCTCTCGAAAGAGGCGAGCGACATGAAGATGTTCAACATCGCCGAGCGTCTGGAAACGGTCATGTGGGATATCAAGAGGATGTTCCCGAATCTCGACTGGTTCAGCGCGGTGAGCTATCACATGATGGGCGTGCCGACGGCGATGTTTACCCCGCTTTTCGTGATCGCCCGCACCAGCGGCTGGAGCGCCCACGTGATCGAGCAGCGCATCGACGGCAAGATCATCCGCCCGAGCGCCAATTACGTCGGGCCGGACGATCTCGCATTTGTGCC
Source organism: Betaproteobacteria bacterium (assembly GCA_027492485.1). Classification (GTDB taxonomy): domain Bacteria; phylum Pseudomonadota; class Gammaproteobacteria; order Burkholderiales; family Casimicrobiaceae; genus Casimicrobium. The sequence goes on along the minus strand of JAPUER010000079.1, from coordinate 128,337 downwards.
TCTGCAACAACGCAGGTAACTCATGACGCAAAAGTCTCCCGTTGAATGGTTGTTAGGCGTAGACTCGCAGAACATTCTGAGTCACGTCAACTACGACCATGCAACCCGGAGATCGCATACAGAAAAGCGCCAATGGTCGCGCAGCGTTGGCGGATCGCCGTCAGGATTTACCGGCGCAATTGCGTACCCTGCTGCTCATGATCTACGGCGACAAGACTGCCGCCGAGTACAGCGAGATTGCGTCCCGCCTGCCGGCTGGTCGCGACGGCTTCCAGCAGTTGGTCACGCTCGGACTGGTCGAAGTGGTGCCGACGCTGACGGGCCTGGGTGGTCGCGTCACTGCGGCACCGACGCCGGCGCCCGAGGAAGTGCTGCACGAACCGATGGCCGATGTGGCCCCGGTGACGGCGACGCACACGGTGGACGAGGCCACGCAGCAGCGTCTGCTGTACCCGGAATTCGTGCGTGCGGTGGCGGACCTCGGCCTGCGTGGCGTGATGCTGCAAATGAAAGTCGAGCGCGCCATGTCGGCGAAGGAACTGCTCGCATTGCGCGAAGCGGTGGAGACAGCGCTCGGCAAATCGAAGGGCGAGCCGGCACGCATCGAATTCTCCAAGCGGGTCGACTTCCTGCTCTCGCAATAGGCCGCGCGGCGTCCGCCGCCGCCGACACCACTCCCGACGGTAGCAAACCGCGCCTTGCCCCTCGTGGCCTGCGCGGCGCCACCGTTTTGTCTTTGCTGCCGCACTCGCGTGCCGGTGGCCCGATGTCAATCAATCCACAATCGCCATGAACAGCACTGACCGCAAAGCACTCCCCGGTGCCGGTGTCGACTACTTCGATGCCGCCGCCGCCGTCAATCGCCTGCAAGCGGGCGCCTGGGCGAAGCTGCCCTACACCGCCCGTGTGCACGCCGAGAACATCGTGCGCAAGGCGGAGCCGGCGAAGATCAACGATTACCTGCAGCAGCTCATCCTGCGCAAGCGCGAGCTGGACTTTCCCTGGTTTCCAGCGCGTGTGGTCTGCCACGACATCCTCGGCCAGACGGCGCTGGTCGATCTCGCCGGCCTGCGCGACGCCATCGCCGATCAGGGCGGCGACCCGGCCAAGGTCAATCCCGTGGTGCCGGTGCAGTTGATCGTCGATCACTCGCTCGCCGTGGAATACGGCGGCTTCGACAAGGATGCCTTCGCCAAGAACCGCGCGGTGGAAGATCGTCGCAACGAGGACCGCTTCCACTTCATCGAGTGGACCAAGAAGGCATTCAAGAACGTCGACGTCATCCCGGCCGGCAACGGCATCATGCACCAGATCAATCTGGAGCGGATGAGCCCGGTGATCGGTGTGCAGGACGGCGTGGCTTATCCCGACACTTGCGTCGGCACCGACAGCCACACGCCGCATGTGGACGCGCTGGGCGTCATTGCCATCGGCGTCGGCGGACTGGAGGCCGAGAACGTAATGCTCGGCCGCGCCTCCTGGATGCGGCTGCCGGACATCGTGGGCGTCGAGCTCTCGGGCAAGCCGCAACCGGGCATCACCGCCACCGACGTGGTGCTGGCGCTGACCGAATTCCTGCGCAAGGAGAAAGTGGTCGGCGCCTATCTCGAGTTCCGCGGCGAAGGCGCGTCCGCGCTCACCGTGGGCGATCGCGCCACGATCTCGAATATGGCCCCGGAGTACGGCGCCACGGCGGCGATGTTCTTCATCGACGACAAGACGCTCGACTATCTGCGCCTGACCGGTCGCGACGATGCGCAGGTGGCATTGGTGGCGAACTACGCGAAGACGGCAGGACTGTGGGCCGACGCGCTGCAAACGGCGGAATACGAACGCACGCTGCGCTTCGATCTCTCGACCGTAGTGCGCAACATGGCGGGGCCGTCGAATCCGCATAAACGGCTGCCCACCTCCGCTCTCGCCGAACGCGGCATCGCCGACGAAGCGAAACTCGCGGCCGGCAAGGCCGAAGCCGCGCAGGGCCTGATGCCGGACGGTGCCGTCGTCATCGCCGCCATCACCAGTTGCACCAACACCTCGAACCCGCGCAACGTGATCGCGGCGGGCCTGCTCGCGCGCAATGCGAACGCTCGCGGTCTCACGCGCAAGCCGTGGGTGAAGACCTCGCTGGCGCCGGGATCGAAAGCCGTGCAGCTCTATCTTGAAGAAGCGAAGCTGCTGCCCGATCTGGAGGCGCTCGGCTTCGGCATCGTCGCCTTCGCCTGCACCACCTGCAACGGCATGAGCGGTGCGCTCGATCCGAAGATCCAGCAGGAGATCATCGACCGCGATCTCTACGCCACCGCCGTGCTGTCGGGCAACCGCAACTTCGACGGCCGCATCCATCCGTATGCCAAGCAGGCTTTCCTCGCCTCGCCGCCGCTGGTGATTGCCTACGCTATCGCCGGTACGGTGCGTTTCGACATCGAGAAGGACGTGCTCGGCACCGATCCGAGCGGCAAGCCGGTCACGCTGAAGGACATCTGGCCGAGCGACGAGGAAATCGACGCTGTGATCGCCAAGAGCGTGAAGCCGGAGCAATTCCGCAAGGTCTACGAGCCGATGTTCACCTTCGCCGCCGCGACCGGCGAGAAGATCAGCCCGCTCTACGACTGGCGCGCGCCGAGCACCTACATCCGACGCCCACCGTACTGGGAAGGCGCGCTGGCCGGCGAGCGCACCTTGCGCGGCCTGCGTCCGCTGGCCGTGCTGCCGGACAACATCACCACCGACCATTTGTCGCCGTCGAACGCGATCCTGCTTGACAGCGCCGCCGGGGAATATCTCGCGAAGATGGGCCTGCCGGAGGAAGACTTCAACTCCTACGCCACGCACCGCGGCGACCACCTGACGGCGCAGCGCGCCACCTTCGCCAATCCGCAACTGGTGAACGAAATGGCGGTGGTCGATGGCGCGGTGAAGAAAGGCTCGCTCGCCCGCGTGGAACCCGACGGCCAGGTCATGCGCATGTGGGAAGCGATCGAAACCTACATGGATCGCAAGCAGCCGCTGATCATCGTCGCCGGGGCGGACTACGGTCAGGGCAGCTCGCGCGACTGGGCGGCCAAGGGCGTGCGCCTCGCGGGCGTGGAGGCGATCGTGGCGGAAGGCTTCGAGCGCATCCACCGCACCAACCTGATCGGCATGGGCGTGCTGCCGCTGGAGTTCAAACCGGGCACCACACGCCTGACGCTAGGCATCGACGGCACCGAAACCTTCGACGTGATCGGTGAGCGCACGCCCCGCGCAACGCTGACGCTGGTCGTCCGCCGCAAGAACGGCGAAACCGTGGACGTGCCCGTCACCTGCCGTCTCGACACCGCAGAAGAAATCTCCGTCTACGAGGCAGGCGGCGTGTTGCAGCGGTTTGCGAAGGATTTTCTGGAAGGACAGTCCGCATAAGTCCCCTCCCCTTCAAGGGGAGGGTTAGGGTGGGGATGGGGTCAAGCGACATCGGAATGAAGCATGAAGCATCAAACCAATCTCACGATCCGCAACGAACGCCGCCCGCAAGCGCTCAGGAGCAATGCAACCGATGTGGAACAAGAACTCTGGCAACATCTTCGGGGTAAACAGTTGCTTGGCGCCAAGTTCAGGAGGCAACATGCTGTCGGCAACTACATTGCGGACTTCGTTGCAATCGAAGCGTCACTAGTCATTGAACTGGATGGCGGACAACATTTCGACGCTTCGGCATACGACCAGACCCGAGACGATTTTCTGCGATCTGCCGGCTTTTACGTGCTGCGCTTTTGGAACAGTGACGTCACCGACAACCTCGTTGGCGTGCTCGAAACCATCCGAATGGTGCTTGAGCAGCGGCTATTAACCCCATCCCCACCCCAACCCTCCCCTTGAAGGGGAGGGAGCGAGAACAGTCATGAGCAACCACCCGGCCCAAATCAAAATCCCGGCCACCTACATGCGCGGCGGCACGTCGAAAGGCGTGTTCTTCAAGCTGGGCGATCTGCCGGCCGCTGCACAACAGCCGGGAGCCGTGCGTGACGCCATCCTGCTGCGCGTGATCGGTTCGCCTGACCCCTATGGCAAGCAGATCGACGGCATGGGCGCGGCCACCTCGAGCACCTCAAAGAGCGTGATCCTCGCGAAAAGCACGAAACCGGATCACGACGTCGATTATCTGTTCGGTCAGGTCTCGATCGACAAGCCCTTCGTCGACTGGTCGGGCAACTGCGGCAATCTGTCGGCGGCAGTCGGCCCCTTCGCGATCAGCAACGGCCTGATCGACGCCTCGCGCGTGCCGCAGAACGGCGTCTGCACGGTACGCATCTGGCAGGTCAACATCCAGAAGACCATCATCGCGCACGTACCCATCACCAATGGCGCCGTGCAGGAAACCGGCGACTTCGAGCTCGATGGCGTCACCTTCCCGGCCGCCGAGGTGCAGCTTGAATTCCTCGACCCGGCCGACGAGGGCGAAGGCGATGCGGGCGGTGCGATGTTCCCGACCGGCAATCTGGTCGACGATCTGGTCGTTCCCGGCGTTGGTACGCTCAAGGCAACCATGATCAATGCCGGCATCCCGACGGTCTTCATCAACGCGAAAGACATCGGCTACACCGGCACCGAGCTGCAGGACGCGATCAACGGCGACTCCAAAGCGCTCGCGATGTTCGAGGCCATCCGCGCGCACGGTGCGCTGCGCATGGGCCTGATCAAGTCGCTCGACGAGGCGGCCACGCGGCAGCACACGCCGAAGGTGGCCTTCGTCGCGCCACCGACCGGCTACACCGCGTCCAGCGGCAAATCGGTGCCGGCCGGCGACATCGATCTCTGCGTGCGCGCACTGTCGATGGGCAAGCTGCACCACGCGATGATGGGCACGGCAGCGGTGGCGATCGGCACCGCGGCGGCGATTCCGGGCACGCTGGTGAACCTCGCCGCTGGCGGCGGCACCAAAGCTGCGGTGCGCTTTGGCCACCCGTCTGGCACGCTTCGTGTCGGTGCCGAGGCGACGCAGGACAACGGCGAGTGGGTGGTCAAGAAGGCGGTGATGAGCCGCAGCGCGCGGGTGCTGATGAGCGGGCTCGTACATCTGCCACCCGTCGCCATCTGACGCGATTGGCAGGATAGGCTGCGCATGCGCCGCAACAATCAACCCGAGATGCACACCCCCACACGCGCCAACAACTTCACCGCGCTCCGCATCATCGCGGCGCTGCTGGTGCTCGGCTCGCATTGCTGGCCGCTCACGGGGCGAGGTCTGGGCTGGATCGAAAAACTCAGCAACGCCCAGATGAACGGCGGTTATCTCGGTGTGTCGATGTTTTTTGCCATTTCGGGCTACCTGGTGACGGAGAGCTATTTGCGCCGCCGGGACACCTTGCGCTTCATGGAAGCGCGCGCACTGCGAATTTTTCCGGGGCTGGCGGTCTGTCTACTCTATTGCCTGCTGGTTGGCGCCGTAGCGACGACATTGCCGTCCGGAGACTATTGGTCGCACACGCAGACCTGGTCGTTTTTCTGGCGCAATCTTGTACTCGACCTGCAGCAAGGTTCGCTGCCCGGCGTGTTTACCCACAATCCGTTGGCCAACGCGGTGAACGGTTCGTTGTGGACCTTGCCTGGCGAATGGACGCTCTACTGCATGATTGCCGTGCTGGGCCTGTGCGGCATACTCGCTCATCCGGCGGCGGCAGCAGCGTGTCTGGTGGCGCTGATCGCGGTGCTCTATGAGCACCCGGCATTCACCGAAGGCCCGCTGTTCAAGCTTGGCAGCGTGTTCTCTCGCTCGATACTGGCGTTTCTGCTCGGGGCATTGTTTCAGCTCAACCGCGACCGCGTGGTGTGGCGGTGGCTGGGGGCCGCTGGGGCTAGCGGGCCCGCGTGTCTGGTTGACGCGCGGCATGCCGCGAGCCCGCTGCTCATTGCGCTGGCGATCGGCTATACGACGCTCTGGTTGGCGTTGACGCCGGCGTTGAATCTCCAAGGAGCCGAGCGTTGGGGCGATCCGTCGTACGGTATTTACGTGTACGCCTTCCCGACACAGCAACTTGGCGTCCACCTGTTCCCGGGTATCGGTCCTAACCGGCTGTTCTGGCTGACCGTGCCGGTGGTCGTCCTGCTGGCGTATGCCTCGTGGTGGGCGGTCGAGAAGCCGGCCCTGGCGCGCAAAGGCTGGCTAGCGGGGCGATTCGAGCGCCTGGTCGGAGGACCGTCGTCATGAACGCAGTTTCTTTTTGCCCACGCAAATTTGCGACTGCCTTTATCAACCATCGTGGACACCGGCACTTCATACCGTATAATTCATACCTGAAAAATCATACTTTGTAGGTATGTCGATGGAAGCCACTCTCGCCGAACGCGGCCAGGTCGTCATCCCCAAGGCCATCCGCGACCAGATGGGCCTGACGCCCGGCACCCTGCTCACCTTCACGGTCGAGGGCGGCAAGCTGGTCGTTCGCAAGAAGGTGGATGACGCCTTCAGCCGCGCGCGCGGCATCCTCAAGCTTGAACCCGGCGAAACCGTCGACGGCATCATGCGTGAGCTTCGTGGCCGTGCGCCCGGCGATCCGATCGAACCCTGGGAAGAGCTGCGCGACGACATCTACATCGCCCCCGAGGTGCGCGCCGAGCATGCAAGGCGCAAGGCCGAATGGCTCGCGCAGCAGGATGGCGACGCGACGCGGGCCAAGGCGCAAAAACGCCGTGCCAGCAAGACAGCGGAAGGCGGCGAGCCGCAATGATCGCAGCCGACTCCAGCGTGCTGATCGACCTGCTGTTCGGCGGCCCGCGTGCCGACCTGAGCGCCAGCGCGATGAGCGACGCGGCCCAGATTGGCCCGCTCGCGCTGTCCGAGGTGGCGATGGCGGAGATCTGCGCCCACGGCGACAGCGAACAGACGCGCAAGACCTTGCAAAGCCTCGGCTTTGTCTACTTGCCCACCAACGAGACTGCTGCGATCCGCGCCGGCGAAATGTCCAAGCGCTACCGCAAGAACGGCGGCAGCCGCTCGCGCATCATCGCCGACTTTTTGATCGGTGCGCACGCATTGATGCAATGCGACGCGCTTATCACTTACGACACCGGATTCCACCGCGACTATTTCAAGGGACTCAAGGTCATCGTTCCCGGCGAACAGTGACCCCATTCACCGGACCCGACTCACATACTTACGCAGGAGAACACCATGCTAGAAGCCTATCGCAAACACCTCGCCGAACGCGCTGCCGTCGGCGTTCCCCCGCTGCCGCTGACCGCCAAGCAGGTTGCCGAGTTAATCGAGCTGATCAAGAACCCGCCGGCGGGCGAAGGTGATTTCCTCGTCGATCTCATCAGCAATCGCGTTCCGGCCGGCGTCGACAATGCCGCCAAGGTCAAGGCCAGCTACCTCGCCGCCGTTGCCCACGGCACCGAAAAAACGTCGCTGCTGTCGCGCGAGAAAGCAACCGAACTGCTCGGCACCATGCTCGGCGGCTACAACATCTCGCCGCTGGTCGACCTGCTCGACGACGCGCAGGTGGGCGCCATCGCAGCCAACGGCCTGAAGAAAACGCTGCTGATGTTCGACCAGTTCCATGATGTGAAGGAAAAGGCCGACAAGGGCAATGCCAACGCGAAGGCGGTGCTGCAAAGCTGGGCCGATGCCGAGTGGTTCACCAGCCGTCCGGAAGTGCCGAAGTCGATCACGATCACGGTGCTCAAGGTCACCGGCGAGACCAACACCGACGACCTGTCGCCGGCGCCGGACGCCTGGAGCCGCCCGGACATCCCGCTGCACGCGATGGCGATGCTCAAGAACAAGCGCGACGGCATCACGCCGGAAGAAGACGGCAAACGCGGCCCGGTGAAGTTCATCCAGGACCTGCGCGCCAAAGGCAACGTGGTCGCCTACGTCGGCGACGTAGTGGGCACCGGCTCCTCGCGCAAATCGGCCACCAACAGCGTGCTCTGGTTCACCGGCGAAGACATCCCCTTCATTCCGAACAAGCGTTTCGGCGGCGTCTGCCTCGGCGGCAAGATTGCGCCGATCTTCTACAACACGATGGAAGACGCCGGCGCACTGCCGGTCGAGATCGACGTGTCGCAGATGAACATGGGCGACACGGTAGCGCTCGCCATCGATCACGCCACCGGCAAAGTCACCGCCAGCAAGGACGGCAAGACCATCGCCGAAAGCGAACTGAAGAGCCTGGTGCTGCTCGACGAAGTGCGCGCCGGCGGCCGCATTCCGCTGATCGTCGGCCGCGGCCTCACCAGCAAGGCGCGCGAGGCGCTGGGTCTGCCCGCGTCGACGCTATTCCGCCTGCCGCAGGCACCGGTGGATTCCGGCAAGGGCTTCTCGCTGGCGCAAAAGATGGTCGGCCGCGCCTGCGGTCTGCCGGAAGGCAAGGGCGTGCGTCCGGGCACCTACTGCGAACCGAAGATGACTTCGGTCGGCTCGCAGGACACCACCGGCCCGATGACCCGCGACGAGCTGAAAGATCTCGCCTGCCTCGGCTTCTCGTCCGACCTCGTGATGCAGTCGTTCTGCCACACGGCGGCGTATCCGAAGCCGGTCGACGTCAAGATGCACCATGAGTTGCCGGATTTCATCTCGACCCGTGGCGGCATCGCGCTGCGTCCGGGTGACGGCATCATCCACTCGTGGCTGAACCGCATGCTGCTGCCCGACACGGTCGGCACCGGCGGCGACAGCCACACCCGCTTCCCGATCGGCATCTCGTTCCCGGCCGGCTCCGGTCTGGTTGCCTTCGCGGCGGCGACCGGCGTGATGCCGCTCGACATGCCGGAATCGGTGCTGGTGCGCTTCAAGGGCACGATGCAGCCCGGCGTCACGCTGCGCGACCTGGTGCACGCGATCCCGCTTTACGCCATCAAGGCGGGCCTGCTGACCGTTGCCAAGCAGGGCAAAAAGAACATCTTCTCCGGCCGCATCCTCGAAATCGAAGGCTTGCCGGATCTCAAGATCGAGCAGGCCTTCGAGCTGGCCGACGCCTCGGCCGAGCGCTCCGCCGCCGGCTGCACCGTGGCGTTGAACGAAGCGCCGATCGTCGAATACCTGAAGTCGAACATCGTGCTGCTCAAGGCGATGATTGCCGACGGTTATCAGGACGCGCGTTCGATCGCCCGTCGCGTCAAGGCGATGGAAGACTGGCTCGCCAATCCGAAACTGCTCAAGGGCGACGCCGATGCCGAGTACGCTGCCGTCATCGACATCAACCTCGACGAGATCACCGAGCCGATCGTCTGCTGCCCGAACGACCCGGACGACGCCAAGACGCTGTCCGACGTCGCCGGCGCCAAGATCGACGAAGTGTTCATCGGCTCCTGCATGACCAACATCGGCCACTTCCGCGCCGCCGCCAAACTGCTCGAAGGCAAGCGCGACATTCCGGTGAAGCTGTGGCTGGCGCCGCCAACCAAGATGGACGCTCACCAGCTCACCGAAGAAGGCCACTACAACACCTTCGGCACCGCCGGCGCGCGCATGGAAATGCCGGGCTGCTCGCTGTGCATGGGCAACCAGGCGCAGATCAAGGAAGGCGCCACGGCGATGTCGACCAGCACGCGCAACTTCCCGAACCGGCTCGGCAAGAACACCAACGTCTATCTCGGCAGCGCCGAGCTGGCCGCGGTGTGCTCCAAGCTGGGCCGCATCCCGACCAAGGCGGAATACCTCGCCGACGCTGCCGCCATCAACGCCGACGGCAGCAAGATCTACCGCTACATGAACTTCAACGAAATGCCCGATTTCGTCGAGCGCGCGGAGTCCGTCGCGGCGTAAGCGAGGGCCGGTCAGGTACCGGCGCCCGCATGAAAAACGGCTCCTTCGGGAGCCGTTTTCTTTGCTGCCGCCGCCGCTGCCAGGCAATCCGAACCTGGCATGCCGCGTAGCGCTGGCAGCAATGACTTTTACGCAAGATGCGCATTTACATTGGGCAAAAACGACTTATTTACCGAAAGTCGACTTTGGCTAAAAACAGGCTAGCTGCCCAATGCGAATGCGCCCTCTACAAAAAAGCTGAATGTCGGTAACGTCACGCATCAGCAGCACCGATAATCGTCGCCATGAGTGCCGCCGACACCGCTGCCGTCCCCGCCGTCCCGGCCATTCGCTGCGAGGACATCGCCAGCCACGGCGAATACCGTCACCTGACAGCAATTCCCGGCGTTGCCATCGAACTTCGCTACGCCACGGCGGACAACTTCGCCGGCCGCGACCTCTACGCGCCGCTCGACTGCGCCTGGCTGCACCGCGACGCCGCCGCTGCGCTGGCCGCGGCGGCTGGCTGGCTGGCGGCGCGCGGTACCGGCCATCGCCTGCTGGTGCTCGACGCGCTGCGCCCGCAGCGCGTGCAGGAGGCGTTGTGGGCGGCGTTGCAGGGAACGCCGCTGCTCGGTTATCTGGCACCGCCGGAGCGCGGCTCGATCCACTCGTTCGGCATGGCGGTGGACGCCACGCTGGTGGATGCCGGCGGCGTTGAGCTGGACATGGGCACCGGTTTCGACGATCTGAGCGAGCGGTCGCACCCGGCGCTGGAGCAGCGCTTCCTCGCCAGCGGCGAGCTGACCGCAGAGCAGATCGGCAACCGCGCCCTGCTCCGCGCCGCGATGACGCACGGCGGCTTTCACGGCATCAGCCACGAATGGTGGCATTTCGACTGCGGCGATCGCGTACTGGTGCGGCGCGACTACGCGCGGGTGCTCTAGCTCCGCCGACTACGGCCCGATACCGTGGCCGGCCGTGTGGCCGCGTGGGCGGTAGTCGTTGGCGAGCGCCAGCATCAAGGCGTCGAGAATCGGGCGCGAGATTTTCGATTTCGCGTTCGGGTGGTTGAGCATCGCCGACACCGCCAGCAAATTGCCGTCGCGGTCGGGCAGAAAACCCGCCAGCGCGGTGACGTCACGCAAGGTGCCGGTCTTCAATCGCGCCCGCCCAGTGAGCGCCGGATTCGCCAGTCGCCGCTGCATGCCGCCGTCGACGCCGGCCACCGGCAGGCTGGCCATGAACTCCGGCGCCCACGGCTTGCCGGCGGCGGCGCGCACCACCTGCGCCAGTTGCAGCGGCGCGATCTTCTCGCTGCGCGAGAGCCCGGAGCCGTTGTCGAGCACGAGGCCGGCGTCATCGATGCGTTCGCCGCGCAGCCATTGCCGCACCGACACCCCGGCGTTGGCGGCGGTGCTCATCGTCGTGCGTTCCGGTGCGGTGCGGTCGGCCAGCGCCAGAAACGTCAGCCGCGTCACCGGGTTGTCGGAGCGCTTGTTGATGTCGCGCAGCGCCTCCGACAGCGGGCGCGAGCGGTGCTCGGCGAGCAGTTGCAATTTCGCCGCCGGCGCCGGCGCTGGCGACTCGCGGACGGCGCCGTCGAAGCGGCCACCAAGTTCACGCCACTGCGCGCGAAACAGTCGCCCCGCAAAATCCGTGCGATCGAGCACGTTAATCTGCGTGCTGGCGATGCAATCTTTCGGAAACTCGCCGCCGAGGCGTACTTCGATGTCGCCGTTCGCAGCGCGTGCCGTTTGCGGCAACCGCCAGCCATCTTCCCAGTCCTCGCAGGCGCGCTCGACCAGCGTGAACTGGCCGACCAGCGCGACGCCGGGCAGCAGCGGCGCGCTGCGCAGGCGAACGCCCTCGGCGTCGGCCACCAGATCAATCTGAAGCAGATTGCTATTCAGAAAGATCGCATCGGGTATCGCGTTGTAACGAAACTCCGGTGTCTCGTCGAACGGCGGCACGCCCAGGTCCGGTCGCGGCGGCGAGAACCAGTCGCGCAACAACAGAAAATCGCCGCGAATTTCGCGAATACCGCGATCGCGCAGCCGTTGCAGCATGCGGCGGAAGGCGTCGGCGTCGAGATCGCTGTCGCCGTAACCGCGCAGCAGCAGGTTGCCCTGCAGCACCTCGCCCACCTGCGCACCATCGGTCAGCAGTTCGCTGCGGCTGCGCCAGGCCGGGCCGAGCCGATCCAGCGCGACGGCCGAGGTCAACAACTTCATAGTCGACGCCGGCTGCATCGGCCGCGCCGGCGTCAACGCGGCAACCACTTCGCCGCTATCGGCGCGCAGCGCAACAAAGGCGAGCGCGTCGGCCGGCAGACCGGCGGCGGCCATCAGGCGCGTCACCTCGGCAGGTGCCTGCGCACCGGCCGTCGCCGCCAGCAGCAGCCCCGCCGAGCATGCGCAGACACCGCGCGACGCGAGTCGGCAAAGCAATCGGAGAGCAGGAAAGTTCGTCATTGAAAGCGGCAAGTTGGCGTGGAGCACTGGGCTGACCGGGTCGCAACCGTACCAAAATTGTGTCAAAGTCGGGCACCGGAGGCGCAAATCGGAACTCAGGGTTTGACACTCCCGCCGTCTTGCGAGCGATAATGAAACGCATAGCAATCTGCGATCAGAAGGCGAGACTCGTCGCATTGGACGGCAAGTCGCACCAGCAAACGCGCAGCAGTGCCGGGCATTCGGGGCCCATCGTCCGACGGCAGGTCGGACGTGCACTGCGAACGGTGGTCGGAGAAGCAGCCAGGGGGTGCGGCGGCTCGCGCAGGATCGACGCGCCAGTAGTTGAGAACAGGAACCAGGGGTCATCGTGAAACTCAAGAAACTTGCTCAATGCGTGTCGTTGGCGCTCGTCGCCGGACAGGCCTTCGCACAGGACGCGCAACCGGCCAAGGTCGAGCGCGTCGAAATTACCGGCAGCAGCATCAAGCGCGTGCAGGCCGAAGGCGCGCTACCGGTGCAGGTGATCACCCGCGCCGAACTCGATCGCGCCGGCATCTCCACCGTCGAGCAGTTGATGCAGACGCTGTCGGTCAACGGCAACGGCATGGACAACCTTGCCAGTAACGCCGACGTCGCTGCCGGCTCCAACCGCGGCAACAACGGCATCTCGGCGGCCAACCTGCGCAGTCAGGGCTCGAACGCCACGCTGGTGCTGCTCAACGGTCGCCGCGTCGCCTCGCACGGCCTCAATGGCGGTGTCGTCGATCTCAATTCGATCCCGCTGGCGGCCGTCGACCGCATCGAGGTACTGAAAGACGGCGCCTCGTCGCTGTACGGCACTGACGCCATCGGTGGCGTCATCAACTTCATTCTGCGCCGCGACTTCACCGGCGTTTCCGTGCAGGGCGTCACCGACACCACCGAGCAGGGCGGCGGCAACATCATCCGCGCCTCGGTCGTGGCCGGCTTCGGTGATCTCGCCAAGGATGGCTACAACTTCATGGCGTCCGTCGCCCACAGCCGCAGCCAGGCGTTGCGCGGCGACCAGCGCGACTTCGTCAATACCTTCCAGCCGGATCGTGGCCTTTCGGTCGACACCCGCGGCACGCCCTACGCCACGGCGTTTGCGATCAGCAGCGTGCGCACCATCCTGAGTTCGCGCAACGCCGCGGGCACCCTGGTCAATGGCACCGGCCCGACGCAGCCAGGCACCACCGTCGCGATGAACGGCATCAACGCGCTCGACCTGCCCGGCCAGGCCGGCTGTTCGTCGATCGACGGCATGGCGGCTTACGACGAGCAACTGTGGGCCACACCGTCGGCCAAATGGGGTTGCGCCTGGGATACCGGACGCGCCGCCGTGCTGCAGCAACCGGTCGAAAACACCAACGCGGTCGGCCGCGTTACCTTCAAGGTCAACGATTCGCTGACACTGTTCGGCGAGGCGATTGCGGCCGACGTGAAATCGCGCAAGACGTTCTCCGCCAACCAGATCAGCAGCAGCACCTCGACCACCAGTCCGCTGTACAACCTGCTCTATCCGAGCACCGGTTCGTCTTACAACCAGGTGTTCAATGCCATCGTCGCGCTGTTCCCCACCATCGAGGAGAACCGCGGCCAGGGCATCGCCTACCGCTGGCGCTGCACGCCTTGCGGCCCGCGCGAAATCGAAACCGATGCCAAGACCGACCGCTACCTGATCGGCGGCGAAGGCACGTTCAAGACCTGGGACTACAAGTTCGCCTTCTCGCAAGCGAACAGCGACACCCGTTCGACGCTGGCCGGCGGCTATTACTTCAACGACAAGTTCGTGCCGCTGCTGCGCTCGGGCCTGCTCAACCCCTTCCTGCTGGCCGGCCAAAGCCAGACGGCGGAAGCCATGACCGCCCTCGCCGCAGCCTCGGCAACGGGCACGGTGCTTTATGGCGGCAAGTACACCACCAACGCGGCGGACTTCTCGGCCTCCGGCCCGGTCTTCAAACTGCCCGCCGGTGACGTCATGGCCGCGATCGGCGTCGACATCCGTCAGGAAAAATACCGCTTCAACGGTACGGCAACCGACCTCGCCGTCCGCAACAACATCTTCAACGCGCCGTTCGATGCGGTGAACGATCTCAACGGCGTCAAGCGCGATGTGCGCGCCGCCTATGCCGAAGTGCTGGTGCCGGTGACCAAGTCGCTTGAAGTGACCGGGTCGGTGCGCCACGACAACTATTCGGGCTTCGGCGGCACCACCAATCCGAAGTTCACCTTCCGCTTCGCGCCGGTGCAGGAAGTGCTGTTCCGCGGCTCGTACAGCACCGGCTTCCGGGTTCCGACTTTCAGCCAGCTTTTCTTCGGCATCACCGAGTCGCCCTACTCCGGCAAGGATCTCGTCGATCCGGTCAAATGCCCGTCCCTGATCGTCAGTACGGCTGCCGGCTGCACGGCGATCACGCCGACCATTCTGTCCGGCGGCAAGCCTGACCTCGGCCCGGAAACCTCGAAGCAGAGCTCGCTCGGCATCGTCTTCGCGCCGACCACCTGGCTGAGCGGCAACATCGACTACTGGGATATCCGCCGCGACGGCACCATCCAGTCGCTCAGTCTCACCACGATTGTGGCCAATGCCGGTCTGTTCCCGGATCGCTTCATTCGCGATGCGTCCGGCAACCTGGTGTCGATCGACACCCGCTGGATCAACGCCGGCGAGACGATCACCAAGGGCATCGAAATCGGCGCCCGCGCCAGCGGCAACCTCTGGAAAGGCAAATTCACCGCCACCATCGACGGCACCTACCTGATCGAGCGCAAGTCCCGCGTGATCGCGTCAGCGGGCTTCGGGCCGAACGAGGTGGGCGCATTCAGCCGTCTGGGTGATGTTCCGGTGCGCTGGAAGCACGCCGCTTCGTTCAACTACATGCAAGGCCCCTGGAGTGGCACGCTGACGCAGCTCTACACCGCCGGCTACAAGGACGCGGTGCTGCCCGGCGTTGCCAACGGCACGGTGGTGCCGGCAAACTGGGATCCGAACGTGAAGGCCTACATCACCTACAACCTGATGGTCACCTATTCGGGCATCAAGAATCTGGCAATCACCGCAGGCATCAAAAACCTGCTGAACACCGATCCGCCGTTCAGTGCCGCTTACGACTCCAACACCGGGGCCGGCAGTTCGTGGGAGCCGCGTATCGCCGATCCGCGCGGTCGTTCCTACGTGCTGGGCGCGACCTACTCGTTCAAGTAGACCGCCACGATGCGGGCAGACGGGCGCGCCTCCGCGCCCGTTTTCTTTTGCGGACAGCTTGCCGATGTCGGCCGATTCTCCCTCCTTCAACCGGCGCCGCCGCCTTGGGCTTGGCGTTGGCATCGGTCTCGCAGCGGCGGCCAGCATTGGCACGACGGCGCATGCCGCCGCCCGGTCGAGAGCCGCGATAGGCAGTGCCTCATTGCCAGTGCTGAAACCCCGCGCACTTCGCCGCGGCGACCTGGTGGCGTTGGTGGCGCCGGGTGGCGTGGTCGACGATGCGCTCATCGAGAAAGGGGTACGCAACCTCGAATCCCTCGGGCTGCGCGTCCTGCCGGCGCCACACCTGCGAGCGCGCCACGGCAACTTCGCCGGCACCGTCCGCGAGCGGCTCGGCGATTTGCATGCACTGCTTGAACATCGCGAAGTCGCCGCGCTGTGGGCGCTGCGCGGTGGTTCCGGCTGTGCATCGCTGCTGCCGCATCTTCGCTACGATCTGATCCGCCGGCAGCGCAAGATCGTCATCGGCTACTCCGACATCACGGCCCTGACTGCCGCCATCGCCCGCCACGCCGGGCTCGTCTGCTTTCACGGGCCGGTCGCCTCATCGACCTTCTCCGACTACTCGGTCGCGCATTTGCGGGCCCTGCTGTTCGACGCTGTGCCGCAGCACCGCATGCCGCTGGCGCCGGAAAATGTCGCTGCCGGCGAACGCAATCCCGAGTTTCGTGCCCGCGTATTGCGCGGTGGTGCCATGCGCGGCCGACTGGCGGGCGGCAATCTATCGGTGCTGGCCGCGCTGGTAGGCACCCCTTACGCGCCGGTGTTCGACCAATCGCTGTTGTTTCTGGAAGAAATCGGCGAGGCACCGTACCGTATCGACCGCATGCTGACGCAACTGCGTCAATGCGACGCGCTGGAACGAACCGGCGGCATCATGCTCGGGGTGTTTCGCAATTGCTCGCCGCGCGACGGCGAGGCGTCGCTGTCGCTGGCAGAGACGATCGACGAGCACATCGGCAGCATCGACGCACCAGCGGTGTACGGCTACTCGTTCGGCCACATCGCCCACCAGTACACGCTGCCGCTCGGGCTGATGGCAACGGTCGATTCCGAAACCTCGACCCTGACCATTCTCGAAGCGGCGACGGCCCGCGACTGAACGGCGGCCGGCCGCGACGAGATTCACTTTTTGAGTTCTCCATACTGGCAACCAAGCCCCCCGTTCGCCCTGAGCGTAGCGAAAGGTCCGATGCTCAATGGTTCAAACCCTTCGCTGCGCTCAGGGTGAACGGGGAGAGGGCGTCACAAGTTCTGGTAGCTCAATAGCGGCGCAACACCTGCGATCACCGTCGCAATATTGCCCGGCGGTACAGCGCGTCCAGAATCAGCTCCTCATGCCGCGCGAACGCGGAGTATCGACCGCGATAGCTGGCCGGGTCGAAACCCGGACCGCCGATCAGGTAGATGAGCCCGTTGCCGGTAGCGGGATCAAGTACGAAGGCGGCCGTCAGCCCCCAGGCATCGCCCAGATGGCCGACCGCGCGCAAGCCGCCGCCCGCGACCAGACGGTCGCCACGGTTGTCGCCGGTCACGTCAAGAAAATGCTGGTTGCCTAGTCCCCAGGCGTGGAACAACGCCTGCTGCGAGCCAAAATCCGAGCGGCCGTTGGCACCCGTTGCGTCCAGGCGCCACGACTGCCGCAGCATTTGCGCCACGCTGTCTTCACGCAGGAAAACTACGCCGTCGATGCGCCCGCGTCCGATCAGCATGCGCATGACGCGCCCGAGCCCGTCCGCCGACAGCCGGCAATTGCCTTGCGGCCCGAATAGCGTGCCGTTGCTGCCGGGCACATAATCGGCACCGGCACGCGCGAGCGGACGCTCGTTGACGAAATCTCGACCTGTGCAATCCACGGACCAGACGGATTCCAGACGTCCCGACCATCCTGCGTCGAACGCTTGCGATAGAGCGTTGCAACATTGCGCAGATCCTGCGCATCGAAATCGACCGGGTGAAAGCCGCCGCGCAAGCGCAGCGGATCGAGGACCAGGCGTTGCATCAGGCGGTCGAAACGGTCGCCGGTGGCGCGCTCCATGACACTGCCAATCACACCCCAGGCAAGGTTGCAGTATTGAAAATAGGTTCCCGGCGCGTGCTTGCTGTTCCACATCGCGCCGCTGCCATGCAGTTTTCCGCTTGCAGTGAGTACGTCGCGCAGATGCACGTTCTTCGCCGCGTCCCAGTAGTACCCGGCGTCATCGCGCAGCGAGGACGTATGGTTGAGCAGCATCCGCAGCGTGACTGGCACGTCCGGAAAGGCCGGATTACGCAGCGGAAACCCAAGAACGCCGCTGACGTCGTCATCCAGACCCAGCTTGCCAGCCTCCACCAGCCGCATGACACCCAGCGTCGTCACCAGCTTCGAGATCGACGCGACGCGGTACAGCGTCTCGCCGTCGGCGGGCCGATTGCGCGAAGCGTCGGCGCCGTCGATGTAGCGACTGCCGAATTGCCGGTGATAGACCGTCTCACCCCGGCGGATCACGAGCACCGACAGGCTGGCCAACGGATGCGCCGGCGCCGTCACGACCGCACGCAGTTCGGCATCGAGTGCTGATTGCCACGCCATGTTGTCGGTCGCCGCAGCCGCCAGATGAGCAACACACAAGGTCATCATCATCGCCAAAACTGCCAATGACCTCGCGGCGAGCGCGCGCAATGCGCCGGTGCGCGCCGTCGCCCCGCTACCTGCGCGTTGCATCGGCGGCTGCCGTCGGACGCACGGGCGGTGCCACCAGCTTCGCCGCCTGCGCGATCAGGGCATCCACCAGGGCAGCGGTCTCGGCATCCGGTTCGCCGTCGTAGCGGGCCGGGCGGTACTTCATCTGAAAAGCTGCGATGACATCGCGCGTTGCGCGGTCGAGTTCGCCATGCTGCGGCACCAGGAAGCCGTGGGTCTGCATGCGCTCCTGAAACCACCTGACGTCGGGCAGTTTCTGCTCGTAGACCGATTGCCGCTGGGCAACGAGTGCCGCATCCGGCCACAGAATCAGACCGGCATCGGCGAAACGTTTCCACGGGAACTTCGGCCCCGGGTCGTTCTTGCGCGTTGGTGCGATGTCGCTATGACCCAACACGCGGTCGGCGCGAATCGCATGGTCCCTGACGATCTGCCGGCAGAGCTCGATCACCAGGTCAATCTGCTGCTCGTCAAAGTCCTCGAACTCCACACCGTTGGGCCCCTTGCGCGGACCGCGATTGACGATCTCGATGCCGATGGAGCTCGCGTTCAGCGCGCTCGCGCCCTTCCACGAACTGACCCCGGCGTGATAGGCACGGCGGCTCTCATCGACGAGACGATAGATTTTGGGCGCATTGTCGCCCTGCCGATCGCTGACCAGGTAATGGCTGCTGACGGCGCCCTGCGTCAATATCTTCAGCGAGCGGGGAAAGTCCTCGGCGGTGAAATGCAGGATCAAATGCTGCACGCGGCTATCCTGCCCGACCGACGTGTAGGTCGTGTCGATCCTGAGGCCGCTCGCGCAGCCGCCCGACAACACAACCAGCGCCAGCACAGCAGCCATCTGCAACCGCTGTCGCCACCGCCAGCGGCCCTGCCGTGTCCGCGAGGCATGGATCGATTGGTGCGGACAAGGTGTCATTTCCCGGCCTCTCTTGATTGCTGCGGCGGACTGGTCGCCACGATTTGCCATGCCATCGCCGCCGCCGCAGCACACGAATCGACATTGCGGAAAGTCAGTGGCGTCGCGGCCGCAAGTTGGCCCTGCATGCCTGCCTCGATCCGGCTATGCAGTTGCGCCGCGCGCCCCGCGACCACGACGGGCCGCGGACCGTAGCGCGCGACCATCGCATTGGCGAGGCGAGCGAGCTCCTCGCCAGCGTCGGCCATTATCGCCGACGCCATCTCATCGGTTTCGACGCACGCGGCCACCTCGACTGCCAGCATGCCGATTTCGCCGCGGTCACGCTCCATCAAAAAGCGCGCGGCGAAGATCGACGAGTCGCCGCCGACAATGGCAAACAGGCGGCGCGCCAGTGTCGACGCGTGCCACGCCCCCGGCTGCTCGTCCTCGCGTCGCCAAAGTCGGCGCAAAGCCTCACGCGCGATCCAGTAACCACCACCGCCATCGTCCAGCGCGACGCCGCGTCCGCCGGCACGATGCAGCACGCCGCCGGCGTCGACGAAGGCCGCAATCGAGCCGGTGCCGGCGTAGACGAGATAGCCCTCGCCCGGCGCCAACGCCGCCCGGTAGGCAATTTCAACGTCGCTGACGACGCGCACAGCGGGGGCAGGCACGGCAAACGCCGCTGCGAGCATCGCCGCCATGTCGGCGCTGCCGGCGCCAACGCCGGTAACACCGGCAACGAGTGCTGCGACACGGCGTCCCGGCGCCTGCGCGGCAACGCCTTGCGCGACCGGATCGAGACGCTGGCCCACCTCGGCTCGCCCTGCCTCCGTATGCAGGCGGGCGGCACTGAATCCCGGCGCAACGCCGGTCGCCACGGTGCCACCAACATCCACCAGCTTCCAGCGCGCAGCACTGCCGCCAACGTCGAGACCGAGGGCGCACGGCGAACGAGGTTGTTGCACGGTCATCGCGTGCTCCCGTCCGGCCCGGCGTCGGTAACCGGTAGCACCGCCTCGTCGCTCGCCATGCCGTAGCGGTCGAGCAGCCGGGCCACCACCAAATTGAGTGCCTTGCCGTCGCGGTTGACCGGTACTGATTCGCTGCCAGCGTCGGCATTCGCCACTTCAAAGTGCCAGGCATCGCCGTGACGCCACCACAGCGCCAGCACACCTGTCGCGGCAAGCGCATCGCTGGCTGCCTGCTGCACCACAACCCGGCAGGTGCGCACCCGTTCGCCTGCGGTAATAGCGGGCGAGCAGACCAGCCCGGCTCGCGGCGCCGGTAGCCGTTGCCAGTCGGCGGGACGAAGCCACGGCGTCGGCGGCACCAGAGCCGCTTGAGCATAGGTCGTTTTCGTCAACAGAACGGCGATACCCTTGCGATCCTGCACCATCGCCGCTGCGCTGAAATGAATGTGACCGGTGGCGCCCCGCGAATCCCGTTGCAGCGCGATCTGACGCGGGATTTCTTCCGGTTGCCATGACTTTTCGCTGTCGTCGATACGGCTGGTGAAAAGGCCCGGCCACAAGTGACGCTGCCGCCAGTTCTCGCCCGCCCAGTAGTCGAGCAGCAGCGGAAACGACTGCGCCGCGCGGTCAATGGGCCAATAGAGTTGCGGTGCCAGATAGTCCAGCCATCCCGCCCGCAGCCAGCGCTCCACGTCAGCATAAAGTTTGTCGTACTGACTGAAGCCGACAATGCCCGGTGGCCGACGGTCCGGTCGCCCGATACCGAACGGACTGATCCCCACTTTGACCCAGGGCTTGATGGCGTGCACAGTGCGGTAGAGATCGCGCACGAGACGATCGACGTTGCTTCGCCGCCAATCGGCGCGATCGCGCCAGGCAAATGGCCCGGCCTGCGCACGATAACGCGCCCACGACGGCCCGTCGGGGAATGCCAGTTCATCGCTGTTGCCATCCCCGGTTGCCTTGACCGGATAGGGGTAGAAGTAGTCATCCATGTGCACGCCATCGATGTCGTAGCGTCGCACCACGTCCGCGATCACGGCCAGCGTGCGCGCAGACGCCAGCGCTTCGCCGGGGTCCATCCACAGCACATCGCCGTAGGCCTTGACGACATGCGGGTGTGCGTTCGCGATGTGGTTTACCGCCAATGGCGACTTCGCGCTCGCATGACGCGCCCGATACGGGTTAAACCAGGCGTGCAGCTCCATACCGCTGGCGTGCGCGGCGGTCACCCACTCCGCGAGCGGGTCGTAGCCGTCGCCGGGAGCGACGCCTTGCACGCCCGATAGATACTCGGACCACGGCTCGAGCGCCGACGGGTAAATCGCGTCCGCTGCGGGCCGGACCTGCAGGATCAGGGCGTTCAGTTTCAGCCAGCGGCCGGTGGCAAGGATGCGCTGCATTTCTTCGCGTTGCGCCGCAACCGGCAACCCAGGCTTGCCCGGCCAGTCGATATTGGCCACAGTCGCCACCCACAGCGCACGGAACTCGCGCGGCGCGGGTGGCGCCAGGCCGGCCGGCGCCGACGGCATCAGCGCACAGCCCGACAGCACAAGCAGCACGGCGACGGCAAGGAGCAGGCGCAACACCGCTAGACCTTGAGGAATATTCGCTTGCGCCATAGCAACCATGCGACGGCGAACATGGCGAGCACACACAACACCGCATAGAGCAACGACGCGTCGATCGGCGCCAGCGGCAAGCGGCTCAGTTCGGCAAACAGCCACGCCTTGATGCTGAGCGCATGACCGTCACCGCCGGCGATCTTGAGCGTGACGATAAGCCGCCCGATCAATCCCGACAGCGCAAAGATCGCAAGCGCATTGGCGCCGAACATGACAAAAGGCAGCAACAGAGCCCTTGCCCTGCCGCGCAGGCGCTCGCTGCCGCTGCCGTCGGCCACCCAGTAGCAGGCGGCGAATGCAATCGTCGCGATGCCACTCATGAAAATCGCGTAGGACGGAGTCCACAGCGACTTGTTGATCGGCATGAACACGCGGTCGAGCAGCAAACCCAGCGCGATCGCGCCGGCGCCCGCCAAAGCAAGCAGCAAGGTCCGGCCGCCGTCCATTCGTGCCGCCTGCAGAGAGCGCCCTGCGAGCGTGCCGAGCAAAAGCGTCGCGGCGGCCGGCAGCGTGCTGAGCAACCCCTCCGGATCCCAGGTCTTCGCCTGCGCCCAGAGATGCCCCGACAGCAGCCAGCGGTCGACAAAGGCGCCGGTGTCGCGCCCGGCTTCCAGCGATCCCTGGCTGAGCACACCATCGGCACCCGGCACCGGAACCCAGAGCATCAATGCGGCGTAGACGGCCATCAGCATGACCGACCAGCCGAGCAATCCGCGCCAGCGCGACCAGAGCACGATCGGTGCCGCGAGCACAACGCACAGTCCGATGCGCTGCAAGACCCCGGGCCAGCGCAGCGTGGAGAAATCGAACGCCGGCACCAGATTGATGGCGAGGCCGATGGCGACGATGAGCAACCCCCGCCGCCACAGCCGCAGCAACGCCGCCGTCCGCGACGGTTGCAATGCAAGCGATTTGTCCACCGAAATCGCCATCGAAATGCCCGCGATGAACAGAAAGGCCGGAAATATCGTGTCGGTGAAGGTCCAGCCGTGCCAGACTGCATGTCGCAGCGGCGCGTAGATGTGCGACCAGTCGCCGGGATTGTTGACCAGCACCATCGCCGCCACGGTCAGCCCGCGCAGCGCGTCCAGCGAGTAAAGGCGTCCGTCGCCGGCCATGCTCGCCGTCCGCGCGCTCGCAGTCACGGCCGCCTCAACGCCGTCCGCACATCGCCGTCGCTGGCTTTGAGCCGCTGCAGGGCGGTATCGGCGTCGACGCCGAGCAGGATCATCACTATGGCGACCTTGACGCGGTAGCGGCAAGCCTTCAGCGCCGTTTCGCAGACGCCGTCGTCGGCCCCGGTGGCCAGCGCCGTCAGCCGGATCGCTCGCGCCAGCAACTTGGCATTGGTCGGCACCAGATCGACCATCAGGTTGCCATAGACCTTGTGCAGACGCACCATGAGCGCGGTCGAGAACGCATTCAGCGCGATCTTCTGCGACGTGCCCGCTTTCAGGCGCGTGCTGCCGGAAATGACCTCCGGGCCGGTGTCGAGCGTGATGCCGATGTCGGCCTGCGCGCACACCGGCGCCTCGGGATTGTTGGCAATGCCGATGGTCAGCGCGCCGGCCGCACGCGCGGCACGCATCGCCCCCAGCACGTAGGGCGTGCTGCCGGACGCGGCCAGCAGCAGCGCCACGTCGTTGCGGCTGGGCAGCAGTTTTTCGATGTCGGCCGCTCCTTGCGCGTCGTTGTCTTCGGCGCCTTCCACGGCACGATAGACGGCACCGGGACCGCCGGCCAGCAGCGCGATCGAGCGCTCCGACGGCCATGAAAAGGTGGGATAGAGTTCGACGCTATCGAGCAGGCCCAGTCGCCCCGAAGTGCCGGCACCGACATAGATCAGGCGGCCACCGGCTTCGATGCGTGGCACCGCTGCGTCCACCGCACGCGCCAGCGCGCCTTGCGACCGCTGCACGGCATCCGCCGCACGTGCCTGGTCGTCGACCAGAGCCGCGACCAATTGCTCGACGGGGTAAGTGTCGAGATCGGTGTGCTCGACACTTGGCCGTTCGGTCGACAGCAGCCGTTTTGCTTTGCCCGTTGCCGATGTCATTGCGTGCGCGTGACCTTGTTCAAATGCCGGGGACGATCCGGGTCGAGGCCGCGCGCCCGCGCCAGCGCTTCGACCATCGGATAGAAACTCTGGATCATCGATACCGTGTCCAGCATGATGTGCGTCGCGACGGCGACCGGCAGCAATGGTGGCCCCGCTACGCCGCCGGCGATGTCGCCGATGTCACCCGCCGCCGCGCAGCTAACCGCCGCCCCGCGCGCATGCAGCTCGCCGGCGAGATCGAGCAGGCCGCGCTGCTCGACGCCGCGCGGTGCCACCACGAGCACCGGATAGCCGGCATCGACCAGCGCCATCGGCCCGTGCCGCACCTCCGCCGACGAGAAGGCCTCGGCCTGAATGGCGCAGACTTCCTTGAACTTGAGTGCCATTTCGCCCGCGATGGAGAGCCCCGCACCGCGACCGATCACATACAGCCGGTCGGCGGCGCGCAGCGATTCAACGGCGCCCGACCAGTCGGCCTGCAAGGCGTCGCGCAATGTGCCGGGCAGTGTCGGCAGCGCGTTCAACAGTGCCTCGTCGTTGACCCACGCGCCATGCAGCCGGAGCCCGGCCACCAGTTGCGCGATGAAGCTCTTGGTCGCCGCCACGCTGCGCTCGGCACCGGCGCATAGATCGATCGCCGTCGCCACCGCCTTGGCCAGCGGTGAGCCGACGTCGTTGACCAGCGCCGCCGTCGCCGCAACGCTGCCGGCCAGCGCCGTCATCGCCTGGACCAGATCGGGGCTTTGGCCCGATTGCGAAAAGGCCACTGCCGCCAGCCGGTCACCGCGCAGCGGCGCGTGGTGCAAGGTGATGGCAGATGGCGGCAGCGAGCTGGTCAGCACACCGCCGCGCGACAGCATGAGATAGGCGAAATGACTGGCCGCGTGGTCCGAACTGCCGCGCGCTACCGTCACACAGGCCACCGGCTGCGCGCGGGCAAGCCGCTGCGCCAGCGTGTCGATGGCCGGGCCGGATTCGGTGAGCAGGCGGGCAACCGCCGCGGGGGCCGAAGCGGCCTCGGCGCGCATCAGCGATGTCGCGGCTGGGGCCGACGGGGCCTGCGGCACCTGCGGGCGCTCAGTGGCGACCATGCACGCTCACTCCTTCGGCCACGACGTCGCGAAGGCGCAGATCGCGGTCAAACACCGCCAGATCGGCAAACGCACCCGCCTCCAACCTGCCCCGCTGGGTGGCGCCAATGTAGTCGGCGGCAAGCGTGGACGTTCTGGCCGAAGCTTCGCGCAGCGACAAGCCGAGCGCATCGACCAGATTGCGCAAGGCGTCGTCCATCGTGAGCGTGGAGCCGGCCAGCGTGCCGTCGGCGAGGCGCACGCCGCCCATGCAGCGGGTCACGATTTGCCGGCCGAGACGGTATTCGCCGTCGGGCATACCGGCGGCGGCCGTGGAATCGGTCACACAGTAGAGACCGGCGATCGAGCGCAGCGCCACGCGAATGGCGCCGGGATGCACGTGCAGCAAATCGGGGATGATTTCGGCATGGCTGGCATGGGCAAGCGCGGCACCGACCATGCCCGGTTGCCGGTGATGCAGCGCGCTCATGGCGTTGTAGAGATGCGTGAAGCCCGACGCGCCGGCGGCCAGCGCCGCTTTTGCTGCCTCGTAGCTGGCACCGGAGTGACCCAGTTGAACGCGAAAGCCTGCCGCGACCAGCGCCGCGATGCTGCCGCCTGCGGCATCAGCCTCGGCTTCGGGCGCCACGGTAAGCAACGCGATCGGCGCGATGGCGTGCAGCGACAACACTTCCGGCAGCGAGATCGGCCGCGTGAAGTCGGGCTGAGCGCCAAGTTTGCCCGCCGCGATGAACGGGCCTTCCAGATGCACGCCATGAATATGGGCCGCCGCCGCATGCGCCGCCGCGCGTGCTGCGGCAACACCGGCAAATGCAACCCGCAGATCGTCGCCGGGCGCGGTCATGGTGGTCGCCAGCAACGTCGTCGTGCCATGCCGAACGTGAACCTTTGCCACCGTCAGCGCAGCATCGCCGCCGTCCATCACGTCGGCGCCGCCGCCGCCGTGAACGTGGAGGTCGACGAATCCCGGCAGCAGGATCGGCAAGGTGCTGTCGCGCACGGCGGTTTCGGTAACCGGCTCGCCCGTCACGGAAGCCAGCAGGGGCCCATCGATGCCGATCCGCCCACGAATGAATCCGCGCGGGGTCAGGATGTGACCGTCTAGTACATTGCCACGTAAATTTCGCAACATAAAAGCACTGCCTTTTCGCGCCATGCGTCGTTGCAAATGCTCACAATAGCCCGCTATTGTTGTGCTTTGCGCCTAGCCTGACACGAAAATTCAGCACTTTTCTTGTTCCGAAATTTACGCGTCAATGTACTAGCACTTTCATGAACCGTTTTTATCACCGTTACCCGCCCACGACGATGCCTTTGGCGCATCATTTCGGACCTTTGTGGGGTACGTTGCGGCGGCCCCTCTGACACAATCTGCCGACCACGCGATTCGCGACCCGCGCCGTGCCATTCGTGCGTGCGCGCGGGCGGGCAACCTGATGGCAGTATGACGCTCACCTATCTCTGGACCGGATTTTTCCTCGTTGGCTTCGCCGCGGCGCTGGTGCAATGGCTCGTCTTTGGCGACGCCACGGTGTTCAAGCGAATCGTCGACGGCACCTTCGATTCGGCGAAAGTCGGCGTGATGGACATCGCGCTGCCGCTCGCGGGCGTGATGACGCTCTGGCTGGGCATTCTCAACGTCGGCGAAAAGGCGGGCGCGATTGCCTTCGTGTCGAAGCTGATCGCGCCGTTCTTCTCGCGCATCTTTCCGCAGGTGCCGAAGGATCACCCCGCCACCGGCCACATGGTGATGAACTTCTCGGCCAACTTCCTCGGGCTCGACAACGCGGCCACGCCGTTCGGCCTGAAGGCGATGGAATCGCTGCAGACTATCAACCCGAAGCCGGACGAAGCGAGCGACGCGCAGATCATGTTCATGGTGCTGCACGCCTCTGGCCTCACGCTGATCCCGCTCTCGATCATGGCGCAGCGCGCGGTGCTCGGTGCGCGCGACCCGGCCGACGTGTTCATTCCGTGCATGATCGCGACCTTCGTCGCCACCGTCGTCGGCCTGGTCGCGGTGGCGATCCGCCAGCGCATCAACCTGCTCGACCGCGTCATCGTGGCCTGGCTCGGTGGCCTGACGGCGCTGATCGCCGGGCTGGTCTGGTACCTGAGCCAGTATCTCAGCAAGGACGAGATCACCCGCGTGTCGCAACTGGTGAGCAATCTGCTGCTGCTGGCTATCATCGTCGCCTTCCTGATCGGTGGCCTGCGGCGCAGGATCAACGTTTACGAGGCGTTCATCGAAGGCGCCAAGGGCGGCATCCAGACCTCGCTCACCATCATCCCCTATCTGGTCGGCATGCTGGTGGCGATCAGCGTGCTGCGCCATTCCGGCGTGCTGGAGTTCATCGTCAAGGGCTTTACCTGGTTTTTCTCGCTGATCGGGTTGAACACCGATTTCACGCCGGCGCTGCCGACCGCGCTGATGAAGCCGGTCAGCGGCAGCGGCGCCCGCGCGATGATGATCGACGCCATGAAGACCTACGGCGTCGATTCCTTCGTCGGTCGCCTCGCCTGCATCTTCCAGGGCTCGGCCGACACCACGTTCTATATCGTGGCGCTGTACTTCGGTTCGGTGAAGATCGCCAAGATTCGCTATGCCATCGGCTATGGCCTGCTCGCTGAATTCTCCGGCGTGATCGCGGCGGTGGCCATCGCCTATCTCTTTTTCCACTGAGCGACCGGGCGGCGGCGATGCGCATTGCAATCGTTTCCGTCGCCGCCGGCCTTGCCGCCGCGGCGTGCGCACTGCCATCGGCGGCAATGGAGCTGCATCGTCTCGGCGCCACGCTGATCCTCTCCGGCGAGATCGTGCGCCGCGATCTCGACCTCGTGCAGGCCGAGTTTGCGCGAGCGCCGGCGATCACCCACGTGGTGCTGCGCAATTCGATGGGCGGCAACAGCTGGACGGGGTATCGGCTCGGCGAACTGTTCCGCGACAAGGGCGTGACGACGGTGGTGTCGGGGCATTGCGTGTCGTCTTGTTCGCGCCTGTTCCTGGGCGGCCGGCAGCGCATGTTTGCCGACGACTATCCGGCGAGCCTGACTTACGTCGGCTTTCACGGTCACTACGATTTCGGCAAGCTCAACAACGCGGCCGTTGAGAAGAACGATCTGCTGCAATGGACGCTCAAGTACAGCGACGGCAAGGCCGATCCGGCACTGGTGCGGCGCTGGATCGGCATCGCGCGCCGTGCCGGCGACGTGCGCTTTTACCCGCCGGCCGTGGCTTCGCGCTTCGGGCAGGCAACGCTGCTGTGTCAGGGCACTGAGTCCGCGCGCCCGCAGCAGTGCGAGAAGATCGCCACCACGGCGCTGGCGCAAGGCATCGTGACGACGCCCGCGATGTGGTCGAGCCCGGACATCGCGACGCTGCCTTACGGCAACCGCCGCCAGCAGTTCCCGACCAGCGCCTACGCCACGCTGGAGCAGAGCGAGCGCCTGCCGGCGCGCAGCGCGGTCGCGAAGCGCGACTTCGAACAATTCAGGAATGCCGCGCTGCCGCGCGCCTTTGCCGTCTCCACCAACGGCAGCCGCTGGGCGTGGAGCGCCAACGATCCCAATTCGGCCGACGTCGCGCTCGCCCGCTGCAAGACCCGCGGCGGTGGCCAGATCACCGGCGCCAAGTGCGTGCTGTACGCGGTGGACGAGCGCGTCGTTTATCAAGGCGACGCGGCGCGCTGAATCCGCAGTCGTGAAGGTCGTAGCCGCGATGGAGCGAAGCGGAATCGAGGCTAGCGAATAACATCTTTTGCCAAAGAGTGCCGTCAGCATTGGGCATACGGGCCATTTTCATCAATAGTCGACTTACCGCCGTATTTGGTGTTGAGCCCTTTTCAGATAAGGCATTCAGCAAAAAGCTGATACCTTCCTTCGTTCATGCCAATCCCGCATCTCGCCGCGCAGGCGGCCCGGCCCGCGCCGATCGCACACCTACAATTCCCGCATGAAAAAAACCCGCGTCCTCGTCCTTGCCGGCGGCCAGTCCGGCGAACATGAAGTCTCGATCAATAGCGCGCGCAGCGTGCTCTCCGCGTTGCCCAAGGATCGCTTCGACGTGACCAGCGTGGTGATTTCGCGCGAGGGCCGCTGGCTGCCGGCGCCGGATTCGGCGCGCGCGCTCGAACGCGGCAGCGCGCCGAGCGGCGGCGAACTGGTGCTGCATCAGGCCAGTGCCGCCGAGGGTTACGACGTGGTGTTTCCCATCCTGCACGGCCCCAACGGCGAGGACGGCACCGTGCAGGGCATGCTGAAGCTCGCCGGCATCCCCTGCGTCGGTTCCGGCGTGCTCGGCAGCGCCGTCTGCATGGACAAGGTGATGGCCAAGGCGGTACTGGCGTCGCACGGCATTCCGCAGGTCGCCTACCAGCTGGTCACCCGCGCCGGGTTCGCCAGCGCGTCGGAGGACGCAATCGCACGGATCGAGGCGCTCGGCTTCCCGGTGTTCGTCAAGCCGGCCAATCTGGGCTCCAGCGTCGGCATCTCCAAGGCAAAGAACGACACCGAGCTGCGCACCGCGCTGCGCCTTGCGTTCGAGCTCGACCGCCGGGTGATCGTCGAGGCCGCGACCAGCGAGAAGCCGCGCGAAATCGAAGTCGGCATCCTCGGCAACGACGATCCCAGGGCGAGCCCCGTTGGCGAGCTGACCTTCGACAGCGAGTTCTACGACTACGAGACCAAGTACACCGCCGGCAAGGCCGAGATGCACATTCCGGCAAAGATTCCGGCCGCCATCTCAGACCGCGCCCGCGCGCTCGCCATCGACGCCTTCCGCGCGCTCGACTGCGCGGGCCTGGCGCGGGTGGATTTTTTCTATCTCGACGGCACCGGTGAGCTGTTCCTCAACGAAGTGAACACCATACCCGGCTTCACCAAGACCTCGATGTATCCCGAGCTCTGGCGCGCAGGCGGCATCGGCTACGGCGAACTGGTGTCGCGGCTCGTTGAGCTGGCGCTGGAGCGGCGCTAAAAGCAACATGCAGCATTACTCGTACATCATCACGCTTCGGATTGGTCATCCTACGCTGGACGTCGACCTGGTTAGTCAAACGCTTGGGCTTGAACCAAACGTCTCGTGGCGCGCGGGCGATCCGCGCAAGACACCAAGGGGGACACCTCTTGATGGTGCCCGCCGGGAAGGGTATTGGACTGCCGATCCGTTCGCGTATGGCTGGCGAGAGTCTACCGATGCACTGATTGAGGACGCGCTACAAGAATTCGTCACATTCCTGGAACCGCATCACCAATTTCTCAAGAAAATCAGCGAAGATGGGTACGTGCGTATCTGGATAGGTTCGCATAGCAATCGAAACTATGCGTTTGAGCTTGCGCCGGGTGTGGCCGCACGATTGGCGTCGCTAGGCGCGACCCTCATACACGACGTATACCAAGGCCCCTAAATCACCTACTAAAGACATCTCCACAAACACATCGAGTTCGCCGGACTACTTCCTGGCGTTGTAGTCCTGCACCGTCGTCCAGGCGACGGATTGCAGGAACTTCGCGGTGTCGGCGTCGAGCCCCGCCGTGTAGCTGTTGCCTTCGGGATTGGTCTTGTACAGTGACGCAAGCACGGTGCAGGCCGCGAGGTAGGTGCCGGCGAGACTCGGGTGCCGCTTGTCGGCGACGTAGAGGTTGAGCGTCGGCCGAGCCTTCACCGCCGCCGCGAAAGCGAGCCCCGCCGGAACGACCAGCGCATTGTGCAGGCGACCAGCCTTGGTGTATTCGGCCGCAAGCTGGCCGGTCATCTCCGGCTTGTCCTGATACGCCCAGGACATGAAGAAGGCCGGCCGCGCGCCGTACTTGCGCGCGATGTCGCTGTTCTTCTGCGCGTACTCGTAGAAGAATTTCTGCAACTGCGGATGGATCGGGCACTGGCTGCAATCCATCATCAGCACCACGTCGAATGGTTTGCTGAACGTGTTGAAGACGACATTGTTGTCGCGGTCGAACGAATAAGAGCCGACGCCGCCCGGTTTGAAGTGCGATTCGAGATCGTGCCAGTTAATGCCCGATCCGCTGATCGTCGCCGACACCGCCCGATGGCCACGCTTGTCGCCGCTCGTCGCACCCTGAATCAATTGGCCGACATGGCCGTGCATGCTGTTGTTGTAATAAAAGAAACTGTTGCCGATCCAGAGTACGGCCTTGGTTTCTTCAGGCCCGGCGGCGGCGGCCGGTGCGGTGGTCGACGTGGATGCACAGGCCGTCAGCACCAGCACGACGCCGGCGAGCAGTAGCAGACGGGCGCGACCGAGCGCGCGGTGAACGACGGCTTGCATATGCGTTCCTCCTTCAGGTGATGGAACGGTTTTAGAGCAACGCGACGGCGCCGGGAAGACTCCGTTCCGGTCCGTTACGGATGCGCCCTAAGGAAGCGCTAAACACGTCCCCGTTCGCCCCCGGCCTTCGCCGGGGCAGGCTCTGAACGAAGTGTCCTTCGCAAGCTCAGGATGATCGGACGGTTTGACAATTGGACGCGGGTTTCAGACCCTTCGCCGACGGCTCAGGGTGAACGGAATACTACTTGTTCTGCATTCCCCTTACTTCTTCACGGCGCTATCGTCGCGCATCTTTTTGAGTTGCGCCAGCCAGTCGGTCCAGTCCATTGGCCCGCTCTCGAAGCGTTTGCGCAGATTGATCAGCACATTGCCCCAGGCGCGATCGAAGTAGGCATAGGCCTTGTCCCATTCGCCGCCGTCGCCCCAGCCGGTATGGTGGATCGTCACCCGCGTCGATTTGTCGTCGACCGGCGCCAACCGCACGATCACGAAGGTGCGCTGCTGGCGGGCCTCGGGCAGGCTCGGCGGCGCGTTCCAGTCGAACGAGATCATCTTCTTCGGTTGCAGCGCCAGAAAGCGCATGTCGTCGGCGCCCTTCATGCCTGGCTCGGCCAGCGGATTGATGTGAATCTGGAACGCACCACCGACGCGCGGCTCGACCACCGCGTCCGGCGCGAAAAAGCTGACGATGCCTTCCCGCGTCGTCCAGGCGTTCCACGCGGCATCAATGCTGGCCGGCACCACGATCTCCTTGTCGATGGCGCGCTCGGCAGCATTGGCGCATGGCAGCAACAACGCCGCCGTCGCCGCCGCAAACAGTCCCGCAAAGTATTTCATCTTGTGCTCTCCATCGTCGCCCCGCGGGCCGGCGCGAAGCGTAACGCATTCACCGTCGGTCAACGTCATCCCGAGGTGACGACTTGGTTGCGTCCGGCCGCCTTCGCACCCTGCCGGGGCTCCGCTACCACTTGCGCGACAATCGCACTCGCCAGTGGCTTGAACGGGCGTGCGCCACACCGGTCAAACGAAGCGAGAGTAGAAGCGAGAAAAATCCATGTCCATGCATTTGCCGATTGCCCCGTCGTCCATCCTGCTGCGCAGCGCCGGCGCGCTCGTGTTGCTGGTGGGGCTGGCCGGCTGCGTCTCCCTGCGCCCGCTGGCAATCGGCGCCACCACGGCGGAGGTGCGTGCCGCATGGGGGACGCCGACCACCACGGCGCGACTGCCCGCTGGCGCCGGCGGCGGCGAACGCTGGGCCTACAGCAGCGCACCGGAGGGACGCACCGTGCAGATTCTGCACTTCGACGCCGCCGGCAAGCTGACCGCCAACGTGCAGGGGCTGACGCCGGAGCGCGTTGCGAAGGTCACCGTTGGCCAGACGGCCGACGAAGTGGAGGCGCTGATCGGGCCGTCGTACTGGTCGCTGCGCTATCCGTTCCGGCAGGACGAACTGGTGCACGTTTACCGCTTCATGGACGGCACCTTCCCGACCTGCTTCTACGTCGGCTACGACGCCAGCGGCCGCGTCAGCAGCACCGGCAGCCGCGACGAAGACCGGCCGGAGCGCGGCATGCTGCCCGGCCGGCCGTGCTGAGCCGGCGCCGGGCACGCGCCGGTCTTCAGCTTTTCGCCGGAATGCGCAAATTAACCGGACGTAGCACGCCATTTCCCAGATTTCGGAATGAAGTACGCACCAGGCGGTGTAGACACATCAAAGATCGGCGCGGACGGATGCGCCCAAACTGCGAGAAAATACGCAGGTAGTCGTCACCGTTTGCCGCCATGAGCCTGCCCCCGAACCACCTTGAACTGCTGTCTCCCGCACGCGATGCCGACATCGGCCGCGAAGCGGTGCTGCACGGCGCCGACGCGGTGTACATCGGCGGCCCCTCGTTCGGCGCCCGCAACAAGGCGGAAAACACGGTGGCCGACATCGCCGGCCTCGCCGATTTTGCGCATCGTTATGGCGCACGCGTGTTCGCCACCGTCAACACCATCCTGCACGACAGCGAGCTGGAAACCGCACGCAAACTGATCCACCAGCTCTACGACGCCGGCGTCGACGCCCTGATCGTGCAGGACATGGGCATCCTCGAACTCGACATTCCGCCGATCGCGCTGCATGCCTCGACGCAGTGCGACATCCGAACCGTCGAAAAAGCGAAGTTCCTCGGCGACGTGGGCTTTTCGCAACTGGTGCTTGCGCGCGAGCTGACCATCCCGCAGATTCGCGAGATGCGCGCCGCGGTAAACCCGGAGGTACCGCTCGAATACTTCATCCACGGCGCGCTTTGCGTGGCCTTCTCCGGCAATTGCTACATCAGCGAGGCGCATACCGGGCGCAGCGCCAACCGCGGCGGCTGCTCGCAGGAATGCCGCCTGCCCTACACGCTGGAAGACGCCGAGGGCCGCGTGGTTGCCTTCGACAAGCATCTGCTGTCGATGAAGGACAACAACCAGAGCGCCAACCTGCGCTCGCTGATCGATGCCGGCATCCGCAGCTTCAAGATCGAGGGCCGCTACAAGGACATGGGCTACGTGAAGAACGTCACGGCGCATTACCGGCAACTGCTCGACGACATCCTTGAAGAACGGCCGGCGCTGGCGCGGGCGTCGCACGGCCGTTGCCGCTACGCCTTCACGCCTGATCCCGACAAGACCTTCAACCGCCAGAGTACCGACTACTTCGCCACCGGGCGCAAGACCGACATCGGCGCCTTCGATGCACCCATCCACGTCGGCCTGCCGCTCGGCACCGTGACGCGGGTGGCGGCGGAGTGGTTCGAGCTCGACGCGCACGACGCGCTGGCCAACGGCGACGGCATCACCTGGATGCACAAGCGCGAAGTGAAAGGCACGCAGGTGAACGTCGCGCGGCAGATGGGCGAGGTATGGCGCGTCACTCCCAACCAGCCGCTGCGCGAGCTGGAAGCCGCCGGGCTGAAGCCGGGTCTGACGTTGAGCCGGAACCGCGACCACGCGTGGGAGCTGGCCCTGACGCGCAAATCCGCCGAGCGCCGCATCGATGTCAGCCTGCATTTTGCCGAGACCGTTGACGGCTTTGCGCTGTCCATCGTCGACGAAACCGGTGCCAGCGGCATGGCCAGCGTCGCCATCGCCCACGAGCCGGCGCAAAACGCCGAACGCGCCGAGGTCAACCTGCGCGAAAACCTGGCCAAACTCGGCACCACCATTTTTGGTGCGACCGAAGTGGCGATCGTCTGGTCGCAGCCGTGGTTCGTACCGGCATCGACGGCCAACGCCCTGCGGCGCGACGCCGTGGCCGCCCTCGAGGCCGACCGCGCATCGCGCTTCGTCAAGTGGTCGCGGCGCCCGGCCGTGGAGCCGGCCGTCGCTTATCCCGGCGAATCGCTGAGCTATCTCGCCAACGTCTACAACCAGGCGGCACGCGACTTCTACGCCAGGCACGGCGTCAGCATGATCGATGCCGCGTATGAGGCCCACGAGGAAGCGGGCGAGGTGCCGTTGATGGTGACCAAGCATTGCCTGCGCTTCTCGTTCAACCTGTGTCCGAAGCAGGCCAAGGGGGTGCAGGGCGTGCAGGGCCAGGTGCGGGCGGAGCCGATGACGCTGATCAGCGGCGGCGATCGCCTGACGCTCAAGTTCGACTGCAAGCCCTGTGAAATGCACGTGATCGGCAAGGCGCGCACGCACATCCTGCGCTCGCCGCCGCCATCGAACGTGGCGATTCCGGCGTCGCCGCTCAAGTTCTACGCGAAGCGCCCGGTCGAACCGGTCACGCCGTAGTCAGGCGTCCCGCGCTCATGCGGCAGGCAAGATCGAAGGCGTTTTTCATCGCGCCCACGTTGGCCAGCCCCTGTCCCGCGATGTCGTAAGCGGTGCCGTGCGCCGGCGTGGTCACCGCAATCGGCAAGCCGCCCTGCACCGTCACGCCGCGCTCGAAGCCCATCAGCTTCATCGCGATCTGGCCCTGATCGTGATACATGGTGACGATGCCGTCGTACTGGCCGTTCTTCGCGCGCACAAAAATCGTGTCGGCCGGAAACGGACCATCCACCGCACAGCCGCGCGAGCGTGCCAGCGCGATGCCGGGCGCGATGATGTCGCCCTCCTCGCTGCCGTAGTTGCCGTTGTCGCCGTTGTGCGGATTGAGCCCGCAGACGGCGACCCGCGGCTCTGCCTTGCCGGCCGCGCGCAGCGAATCGGTAATCAGCTTCGCGGCGTCGGCAACGCCCTCCGCCGTCAACAGCGCGCTGACATCCTTCAATGCCACATGCGAGGTGACGCGCGAGGTCCACAGCGTGTCCAGCACATTCAGCTCGCCGGTATAGCCGTGGCAGCCGAGCAAATCTTCAAACCAGCGCAACTCGTCCTGTTGCCGCATGCCGCCGGCGCGCAGCGCGCCCTTGTTGAGCGGCGCAAAGCAGAGCGCATCGGTCGCGCCCGTCTGTGTGAGCCGGGCGCCCAGCGTCAGCATCGCCAGCATGAACTGGCCGTTGTCGGCGCTTGCCTGCCCGCGGGCGAAGCCGCCGGCATCGAGGCCCGGCCAGTCGACCAGCACCGGCGCCGGCAGATCGCCTTTGCCGATGTCCTGCTGGGCAAGCACCGGCAAATCGTGGCGAATGCCGGTTGCCTGCATGGCATCGGCCAGCACCGCGCGGCTACCGATCAGGTACACATTGGCGCGGCGGACCGTCGCGTCGGCCAGCAGCTTGACCACCAGTTCCGGGCCGATGCCGGCCGGGTCGCCGATCACGAGGGAGATATTGGGTTTCATGTCGGGGTGCGCAGGAAGTCCGATGCCGGCCGCGGTCAATCGAGCTTCACGTTGGCATCGCGAATCAGTTTGCCGAAGCGTTCGTATTCGCTGCGATTGAGCGCGGCGAACTGCTCCACGCTGATGCCGCCGGGCTCGCCGCCGAGGCCGCGCAGCCGCGCCTGCACGTCCGGCAGCTTGAGCACGCGCTGGCTTTCGTCGACGAGTCGGTTGACGATCTCTTTCGGTGTGCCGCCGGTGACGTAGAGGCCGTACCAGGTGGTCATCTCGGCCGCCGGATAGCCCAGCTCGGTCAAGGTCGGCACCTCGGGCAACTCGGCCGAACGGCGCGGCGAGGTCACCGCCAGCGGCTTCAGCTTGCCGCTCTTGATGTGCCCCATCGCCGATGACGTGGTGTCGAGCATGATCTGCACGCTGCCGGAAATCAGGTCGAGATGCGCCTGGGCGCTGCCTTTGTACGGCACGTGCGACATCTGGGTGCCGGTCGCCAGTTTGAAGGCTTCGCCGGCCAGATGCTGGGTGCTGCCGACGCCGCTCGACGCGTAGCTGAAGGCAGTGGGCTTCGCCTTCATCAGCGCGATCAGTTCCCTGACGTCTTTGGCGCCGACCTGCGGGTTGATCACCAGCACATTGGGCACGGTGACGATCAGTGCGATTGGCGCCAGATCCTTGACCGGATCGAAACCGAGCTTGATCAGATGCGGCGCGATGGACTGCCCGGTATTGGTGGCCACCAGCAGCGTGTAGCCGTCGGCGGGCGCCTTCGCGGTGACGTCGGCCGCGATGGTGTTGGATGCCCCCGGCCGGTTCTCGACCACAAACGGCTGCTTCAGTTCGCCGGCAAACTTCTCGGCCAGCATGCGGGCGATGATGTCGGTGCCGCCACCGGGCGAGGCGCCGACCATGATCTTCACCGGCTTGTTCGGATACCCCTGGGCGAATGCGACCGTCGCCGCCGAAACCATCAGCGCCGCGCCAGCCCGCGCCAGCCACCGTTGCGTCGTATGCGTCTTGTGCATCTTGTCCTCCTTGCCTGTCGTCATTGCTGCTGTCGGTCTAGGGCGCGGCCGCTGCCGGCGCCACCGCCGCACCGGCGATGCCATGCCGCGCCAGCGAGCGCGCCACGAAGCCACTGGCCTTCATTTCCTCGATGAACGCCTTGAGATAGTCGCCCGCCGCCGCCCGCGCCCGCGGCGTGCCCAGCGCCTGATTGATCGCCATGAAGCGCCTCGGCAGCAGACGCAGGCCCGGCAGCCGCGCGGCATCCATCTGCAGTTGCTGTTTGACGCCGGCGGCGACGTCGAGGTGCTGCGCGATGAAAGTGTCGGTCACCGCCTGCGACGTTGGCGCGTGAACGATCTTCGCCTGCTTCAGTTCGCGCGACAGGTAAAGATCGTAGGCGCTGCCCTTCGCCGCCGCGACGCGGATGCCGGCGCGGTCGACCTCCTCGTTGGCGCGCAGCGGCGAGCCGTCGCGCACCAGATAGGCGCCCTCGATCACCACGTAAGGCGCGGTGTAGACCGTGGTGAGAGCGCGTTCGGGATCGATCGCGACGAAGGCGATTGCCACCTCGTTGGCGCCGATCGCCTCGACCACTTTGCCGGCGGCGTTGAACTGCACCAGATCGACCGGCACGCCGAGACGCTGCGCCAGTTCGCGGGCGAGATCGACCGATACGCCCACCGGCTCACCGGTCACGGGATGCCGGTTGGCGAGAATCGGATTGCCGAAATTGATCGCGGCGCGCAGCCTGCCGTCCGGCGCCAGCGCGCGCACGACTTCCGCCGGCGCGGTGGCGGCGACCGGCGGCGTCATGCTGCTGCAACCGGCGACGAGCGCCAGCATTGGTGCCGCCAGCAGCGCCATAAGGCAGGACGGCGCGCGCAGCAGAAGATTGTCATGGTCATGGTCAGCGGACGATTGCATCGAGCCGCGTGCCTTTCATTCGACCTTGCCGATGCGCTGCACGACGTCGGCCATCTTCTTCACGTCGGCATCCCAGTACGCGCGGAACGCCGGTGCGTCGAGATAGGCCAGCGGCGTCTGCAGGGCGACGAACGCCTGCCGGAAGGCCGGATCGTCCTGCGCCTCGCGCGCCGCCTTGCGCAGCGCCGCCAGCACTGGCTCCGGTGTGGCGGCCGGCGCGAACAGGCCCGACCACTGCGCATAGTCGGCGGCCACGCCAAGCTCGCGCAGCGTC
This sequence comes from Betaproteobacteria bacterium, assembly GCA_027492485.1. Lineage (GTDB taxonomy): Bacteria > Pseudomonadota > Gammaproteobacteria > Burkholderiales > Casimicrobiaceae > Casimicrobium. Next base: position 90,286 of record JAPUER010000079.1, on the reverse strand, counting down.
GGCACGTCCGGCAGGGCCGGATGCCGCTCCGCTCCCCAGTTCGCCAGCACCCGCAACTTGCCTGCCTTGACGTGCTGCACGACGGTGGACGGGCCGGACGCCACCGCATCGAGATTGCCGCCGAGCAGCGCGGTCACCGCCGGCGCCGCGCCGGTGAAGGGCACGTGGGTCATGCTGACGCCCGCGCTGGCGGCCAGCATTTCCATCGGCACGTGCATGGTGCCGTAGTTGCCGGAGGAGCCGTAGTTCAGTTTTTTCGGGTTGGCTTTGGCGTAGGCGATGAATTCGGCAAAGTTCTTCCACGGCGCCTCGGCGCGCACCACGAGCACCACCGGATCGGCGGTGAAACGGGCCACCGGCAGCAACTGCTCGAACTGGAACATCGGCACCCGGCCAAGCACGCGGTCGGCCTCGGGAATCACCGAAATCGACGACAGCGCCAGCAATAGCGTGTAGCCATCAGGCTTCGCTTTCGCCACGTACGCCATGCCGATACCGCCGCCGGCGCCCTGTTTGTTTTCGATCACCACCGGCTGCCCGAGCTGCTTGCCCAACGCCTGCGCCACCGGCCGCGCCACGTTGTCGGCGACGCCGCCGGGCGGGAACGGCACGATCAGCGTGACCGGACGCGACGGGTAGTCCTGGGCGGCCACCGGCAGCGCGGCGCCCATCGCGAACGCCAGCAGCAGCGCGCCGGCGACGACCGACGACAGCCGGCGAGCACCGCGGCGCGGCGGGCGGACGGCGCCGCAACACCGTTCGAGCGGGGCCGGGTGCCCCTCGGCAAAGCACTGGCAGAACGACATCCGGGCTCCTCCTTCGCTACCGTCCACGTGGTTATATCGACCCGACGGCGCGGCGCGCGCTCCGCGGTTCGATTCGTCGCATCGGCTGGCGCGGAGGTTTCAGCTTTTCAGGTAAAACGGCGTTCGCATTGGGCTAAAAGCCGTTTTTCATCAAAAGTCGACTATCTGCTAAATCAAGCCTGTGCCTATATTGGATAACGCTTCAACCGAAAAGCTGTATAGTCCGGCGCCGTACCACGCGGCGCTCCGCTTGCGGATGTCGCGCCGGGTGGCCCGATTGCGTCCATGACATCTATGCCCTGCCGTGGACGACGCCGCAGTCCACCGCCCGGTCCCCGGCGCGTTGTTCAGGTTCGCTACACTTTCGCCAACTTTGAGGTTGCCATGAACCGTTTCGTTTCTGCTGTTTCCGCCGTTTCCGTTTTGCTCGTTGCCGGCGCCGCCGGTGTCGCCTTCGCGCAGTTGCCCAAGTTCGACACCGCGCCGGGCAAGTGGAGCTACAACACGCGCACCGAGATCCCCGGCATGGGCAGCATTCCGATGAGCTTCGAGCAATGCGTCACGCAGAAGGACATCGACGAAGGCCGCAACCTGAATTCGCAAAAGGATGCCGGCATGGACTGCAAGTACCAGGACGTGAAGGTCAGCGGCAACCGCTACCAGTTCACCGCCGTGTGCACCGGCAAGAACCTGCCGGAGCCGATGCTGATGAGCTACGACATGACCGCCAGCTCGACACAGATGGACGCGAAGATGACCATGACCGGCGGCAACGCCAAGGCAATGGGCGGCAAGATGAACATGAGCATGTCGGCCAAACGGCTGGGCGGATGCTGATGCGCGGCCGGTGCCTGCCACTGGCGGTCGGCGCCGCGCTGGCGCTTGCCAGCGTGGGCTTGCCGGTGGCCGCGCAGACGCCGGGCGAGTGGCGCTACGTCATCGCCACCGAGCAGCAGAACATCCCGGCCGACATGCGGGTCAATTTCCCGACCATCCATTTCGATGTCTGCCGCAGCGCGGACGATTTCGCCAGCGGTCGCGCCTTTGCGCTGCAGACGCTGGCGAGCAGCGCCGCGCGTTGCCCGAGCACCGATTTCGAGCGCAGCCCGCTGCTGCGCATCGCGCCCGGTGCCGCGCCGGTCGGAGCGCCGGAGGCGATCCGCTTCCGCTACGCCTGCGACGGCGGCAAAACGCTCGACGGCAGCGCGCAGGGCCGGGTATCGGCGAAGCGCTTTGCGATCACCCTCGATTCGCGCTACATCCCCGCCACGCAGGGCATCGAGCGCGTGCGCCAGCAGATGAGCGGCACCTGGCTCGGCCCCTGCAAGGTGAAGCCGGATGCCGACGAGATGAAGGTGAAAGGCAAGTAGTCCGCCGCGCGACCATTGCATCAACGGCAACGCGCTTGCCGCCTTTTGCAGGACTCCCATGCACGCCGTACTCCCCCGCCTCGACGCCCTGCGCACCACCTTCCCGCCGTTGCACCGGCGCAGCGTGGCGACGCTACAGGTGAACCTCGGCTACAAGTGCAATCAGTCCTGCCTGCACTGCCACGTCGCGGCCAGTCCGCAGCGCACCGAGACGATGGACGCGGCGACCATCGATCTGGTCATCGACGCGCTCAAACACACCGGCGCGAAGACCCTCGATCTGACCGGCGGCGCGCCCGAGCTGAACCCGTATTTCCGCGCGCTGGTCGCCGCGGCCCACGCGCTCGGCGTCAAGGTCATCGACCGCTGCAACCTGACCATCCTGTTCGAGCCGGGGCAGGAGATGCTGGCGCAGTTCCTCGCCGACCACCGGGTGGCGATCACCGCTTCGCTGCCCTGCTATTCGGTCGACAACGTCGACCGGCAGCGCGGCGACGGCGTGTTCGACAAAAGCATCGCCGCGCTGCAACTGCTCAACCGTCTCGGCTATGGCGACGGCGTCTCGGGGCTGGAATTGAATCTGGTCTACAACCCGCAAGGCCCCTCGCTGCCGCCGTCGCAGGTCAAGCTGGAGGCCGACTACAAGCGCGTGCTGGGCGACAACTTCGGCATCCGTTTCGACCATCTGTTCACCCTCGCCAACATGCCGATCCAGCGCTTCGGCTCGACATTGATCTCGAAGGGCACCTTCGACAGCTACGTGCAGTTGCTCAAGGACGCGCACCGCGACGACAACCTCGACGGCGTGATGTGCCGCGACCAGTTGAGCATCGACTGGCAGGGCGATGTCTACGACTGCGACTTCAACCAGATGCTGGGCCTGCCCACCCGCGCCGGCGGTCGTGCGCGCACCCATCTGCGCGACTTGCTCGCCGGCGCCCGCGACGCACTCGACGGCGGCCCGATCGTGGTGCGCGATCACTGCTATGGCTGCACCGCCGGGCAAGGCAGTTCCTGCGGTGGGGCGCTCGGATAGGCGTGACCCCTCCGGCGCTGCGCGCCACCTCCCCTGCTGCGCAGGGGAGGTTTGCCGCCGAGTGCAGTGACTACACTGCCCCCGTGTCACTCTCGATCATTGTCCCCGTACTCGACGAAGCCCCGCGCATCGCCGCCACGCTGGCCGCGCTGGCGCCCTTGCGCGAGCGCGGTTGCGAGCTGATCGTGGTCGACGGCGGCAGCAGCGACGGCACCGTTGCCGCTGCGCAAGCGGTCTGCGACCGCGTGCTGGTGTCGTCGCGCGGCCGCGCCACTCAGCAGAACGCCGGTGCGGCGGCGGCCAGCGGCGACCGCCTGCTCTTTCTGCATGCCGACACCCGACTGCCCGCAGACGCCGACCGGTTGCTCGCCGCTGCCTTGCAAAGTGGTGCCGTCTGGGGCCGCTTCGATGTCGATTTCGACGGCGAAGTACGGCTTCCCGCTACGCTGCGCCTGGTCGCTTTCATGATGAACCGGCGCTCGCGGCTGACCGGCATCGCCACCGGCGATCAGGCGCTGTTCATGACGCGCGCCGCGTTCGACGCCGTCGGCGGTTTCCCCGATCAGCCGCTGATGGAGGACATCGAAATCAGCCGCCGGCTTAAGCGGCTAGGCCCACCGGCCTGCCTTTCAGGGCGCGTGCACACCTCGCCGCGACGCTGGCTCAAGCATGGCATCTGGCGCACCATCGTGCTCATGTGGTGGCTGCGCTTCGCCTACTGGATCGGTGTTTCGCCGCAACGGCTGGCGCGCTGGTATCGCTGATGGCCACGCAGTCGAGCACGCGCATCGCCGTCTTCTGCAAGGCCCCGGTCGCCGGTCGCGTCAAGACGCGGCTGATTCCGGCCTTCGGCGCGGACGGCGCCGTCGCGATCTACCGCGAGCTGGCCGAACGCACGCTGGCGACCGTCGCCACCACGTGCCGGCGGCTCGGCGCCGAAGCCACGCTGTGGGTCGCGGACGACGCGCAACACGCCGCGATCCGCGACTGGAGCGAACGCTTCGCGATGCCGGTGCACGCGCAGCAGGGCGCCGATCTCGGCCAGCGCATGCAGCACTGTCTGGCAAACCTCGCCGCGAACGGCGACGCGGCGATGCTGATCGGCACCGACTGCCCGGCGCTGACCGCCGATGATCTGTGTGCGGCGTCGTGGGCGTTGTCCGCCGACTGCCATTGGGTGTTCACACCTGCCGAGGACGGCGGCTATGTGCTGGTCGGCAGCAACGCGCCGAACGCGACGCCGTTCACCGGGATCGCCTGGAGCACCGCAGCCGTCATGGCACAGACGCGGGCAGCGCTCGCAGCCGCGGGACAGCGCTGGGCCGAGATGCCGATGCGCTGGGACGTCGACGAACCGGCCGACGCCGAACGCGCGATTGCAGCCAGGCTGATCTCCCGATAAGGAATCTGCGGCAATCTGCGAAATCTGCGTAATCTGCGTCAAAAAATTGATGCCTCCTTGGCGGAGATTGCGCAGATTTCGCAGATAAACGCAGATGTCCTGGCTGTCAGCGACGCGGCATAAACTGCGTTCATGATCGCCAATAGCCAGCTCCACCGCATCGCCGCCAACGGCATCACGCTCAACGTCCGCATCGCCGACGATCGCAGCAAACCGCCGCTGTTGTTGCTGCACGGGCATCCGCAAACGCATCTGATCTGGCACAACGTGTGGCCCGCGCTCGGCGAGCATTTCACGCTGGTGGCGCCCGATCTGCGCGGCTATGGCGACAGCGACAAACCGCCGTCCGACGCCACGGTCAACCACGCGCCGTACAGCAAGCGCGAGATGGCGAACGACATGGTGGCGCTGATGCAATCGCTCGGCTTCGCGCGCTTTCGCGTGCTGGCGCACGACCGCGGCGCCCGCGTCACGCATCGCATGCTGGTCGATCACGCCGATTCGGTGGCGCGCGCCACGCTGCTCGACATCGCGCCGACGCTGGCGATGTACGAGCAGACCACGATGGAATTTGCGCGCGCCTACTTTCACTGGTTCTTCCTGATCCAGCGCGAACCGCTGCCGGAGACCATGATCGAGGCGAATCCGGAGTTCTTCATCGAAAAAATGATGGGCAACCGCCACGCCGGGCTCGCGGCCTTTGCGCCGGAAGCGCTTGCCGAATACCGCCGCTGCATCCGGCTGCCGGGCATCGCGCACGCGATCTGCGAGGACTATCGCGCGGCGGCGACGATCGACCTCGACCATGACCGCGCCGACCGCGACGCCGGCCGCAAGGTGACGCAGCCGCTGCAGGTGCTGTGGGGCGCCAACGGCGTTATCGAAAAATGCTTTCAGCCTCTCGACGACTGGCGGCGTGTGGCGATCAATGTGCGCGGCGGATCAGTGCCCAGCGGCCACTACATTCCCGAGGAAGCGCCCGACGCGCTGCTGGCGGCGGCACTGCCGTTCCTGCGCGAGGGCCGCGACGGCGAGCGCGCCGGGTAGTCGTCGGTGCAGCCGCTTTTGGCGTAATCCCTTTATTCGATTGGGCGTCGTCACATGATTTGTCATGTTGAGCGTAGCGAAACATCAGTTGGTATGCGCCGAAGCCCTCAATCAGTCCCGACGTGTGCCGCCCGATCCTTCGCTTTGCTCAGGATGACAGTCCGCACGCCGGGCCGTCTTCCACATCCGAGTCGACTTTCGCAATTTTCAGCCCGGTACCCTTATTGGATAAGGGTTACGCGAAAAAAGCCATAACCGCCGAATGACGCGGTAATGGCTATCGCGACAGGCGCGACCGCTAGACTGCCCGGCACGCTTTATCGCAGTGCAATCGGGACCACCATGACCAGGAAAATCGCAGTCATCGCCGGCGACGGCATCGGCAAGGAAGTGATGCCCGAAGGCATCCGCGTGATCGAAGCCGCCGCAAAAAAATTCAACATTCCGCTCGCCTTCGACCACTTCGATTTTTCGTCGTGGGACTACTACGAGAAACACGGCAAGATGCTGCCCGACGACTGGAAGGCGCAGATCGGCAGCCACGACGCGATCTACTTCGGTGCCGTCGGCTGGCCGGCGAAGATCGCCGATCACGTCTCGCTGTGGGGCTCGCTGCTGCTGTTCCGCCGCGAATTCGACCAGTACGTCAACCTGCGGCCGGCGCGGCTGATGCCCGGCGTCGTGGCGCCGGTGGTGAAGAAGGACGGCTCGCCGTACAAGGCGGGCGAGATCGATTTCTACATCGTGCGCGAGAACACCGAAGGCGAATATTCAAGCGTGGGCGGCCGCATGTTCAGTGGCACCGAGCGCGAGTTCGTGCTGCAGGAATCGATCTTCACCCGCACCGGCGTCGACCGCATCCTAAAGTTCGCATTCGATCTGGCGCAGAGCCGCCCGAAGAAGCATCTGACCAGCGCCACCAAATCGAACGGCATCTCGATCAGCATGCCGTACTGGGACGAACGCGTCGCCGAGATGGCCCGCGCCTACCCTGGCCTGACGCTCGACAAATTCCACATCGACATCCTCACCGCGCACTTCGTGCAGCGCCCGGCGTTCTTCGACGTGGTGGTCGCCAGCAATCTGTTCGGCGACATCCTGTCCGACCTCGGCCCGGCCTGCACCGGCACCATCGGCATCGCGCCCAGCGCCAACATCAATCCCGATCGCAAATTCCCGAGCCTGTTCGAGCCGGTGCACGGCAGCGCGCCCGACATCGCCGGCAAGGGCATCGCCAACCCGATCGGCCAGATCTGGTGCGGCGCCATGATGCTCGAATGGTTGGGCTACAAGGCCGCGCACGACGCCATCCTCGCCGCCTGCGAGAAAAGCACCGCGAGCAGCGTGCGCACGCCGGATCTGGGCGGCAGCGCGAGCACGAGCGACGTCGGCAAGTTCATCGCCGACGCGCTGTAGGCGCGGGCTTGACCGCGCAAGGTTTCGGCAGGCGCGGGCTCGACCGCGCTCTCTCCGGCCACGAAGCGCGATCAAGCTCGCGCCTACCCTGCGTCGTCAGGCGACCCGCCGCCGTGCACGCAGCGCCAAGCCGGCCACCGCCGCGAGCAGCAATGCCATCATGCCCAGCATCGCCTCGCGCAACGCCGGCACCGGCAGCGCTTGCACCGCCACCGCCGCATTCGCCGTCGCACTCACATTGCTCGCGTCCCCCGCATAGCTCGCCGTGATGCGGTGAACACCCGCGATCAGCGCCGTTGTGCTGTAGCTCGCCTGACCGTTGCCGTCGAGCGCAACGGTTGCCATCGGACTGCCGTTATCGCTGAACAGCACATTGCCGGTGGGAATGGCGTTGATCTGGGTGCCGGCCTTGACGCCGGGCATCGCGGCACTGGCCTGCGCCGCCACCGGCGTCACGGTGGCGACGAAGGTCACGCGCTCGCCCACGTTGATCGCGGTCGGGGAAGCCGTGAGCGTCATGCTGGTGCCCGCAGCGCCCACCACAAGGGTCTGCGTCACCTGCGGTGCGGCAGTGTAGTTGGCGTTACCGGCCTGATTGGCCGCGATGACGCAGCTGCCGCCGAGGATGCCGGCGATCGTCGCGCCGTTCGTGCCGCCGCTGCTGCAAATCGTGGGCGTGGTGCTGCTGAAGATGACGGCGTTGCCGGAGCCGCCACCGGTGGCGGTGACCGTGGCGCTGCCGAGCACCAGCAGGCTGGGTGGAGGGCCGAAGGTGATCGTTTGACTGGCCTGATTGACCACGACGCTCGCGGTCACCTGCGGTGCAGCGCTGTAGTTGGCATTGCCGGCTTGATCGGCGGCTATCACGCAAGTGCCGGCCCCCGTGTACGACAGTGAACTGCCGCTCACATTGCATGGCCCCGAGAGGACGCTGAACGTGACCGCGTTGCCACTGGCACCGCCGGTGGCGGACAAGGTCTGCGCCGCCGCGCCGAACACAACCGGCGTGGTCGGTGCGAAGCCGGTGATCGTTTGACTTGCTTGGTTAATCGTCAGTGTCGACAGTTGGACAGAGAAACCGTTGCGGTCGGTCGCGGTGATCACGAAGTTGGCGAAGCTGCCCGCTGCGGCCGGTGTGCCGGACAGCACGGCGTTGTTCAGCGCCAATCCCGCAGGCAGACTGCCGCTGGTGAGAACGTAGGTGTACGGCGCGGTACCGCCGCTGGCACTTAGGGTCTGGTTGTAGGGCGCGCCGTAGGTGCCGACCGGCAGTGTCAGCGTCATCTGCGAATAGGTCGCCGTGCAACTGCGGTTCTGATCCATCGTCACCATGGCTTGCAGCGAATTGCCCGACACAGGCACGCAGCCCGTGCCGCTCCAGATCAGGGCGTAGCCGCTGGCCGGTGGGCTGGCGGTGAGGGTGATGCCGGGAATGTTGTTCTCGGCGAAGTAGGTCGCCGCGCAAGCCGCGCCGCCGCTCGATGTGCAGCCCGAGATGCCGCCGCTGCTGCCCGTGCCGGTCGGCGCGGGAGCCGCCGTGACGCTGCCGGCGCCGACGACCGTGACGCCGAGCGTAGAGGCAGCCGCGCGTCGTTCCACTGCGCCGATGTCGCAAGGCGTGCTGCCGGCGTAGCCTGCGGCGGTCTGCGGGCGTGCCACGCCGCGCTGGTCGGTGGCCGGGCACAGCGTACCGGCTGCGATTCTGTCGAGCGCCGCGCTGCTCGCCACTGGCATCATTGTCTGCGTCGGGCCGCCGTTGTCGGCGAGCGCCGCAAGTGGCGCGGTCGTGGTGTAGACGTAGTTCGCCGTGCCGTAACCGATGGTGTCGTCGTCGACACCGTTGACTTTGTTTCCGTAGAACAGGTTGTAATGGCTGTTGCGAGAATCGCTATCGCCGATGCCCAGGAAGTAAATGGCGCCTGCGCCACTTGTCGCTACCGTATTGCCTGAGAAAATCGTGGCTGCGACGGTCGCGTTTGCGCTGGGATCATCGAGCGCAAGCCCGCCAGCGCCCCGGCCCGCATCGTTACCCGCCAATGTGCTGTTTCGCACGGCCAGGTTGCAGTTACCTGTGCAGATGATCGCGCCACCATTGCCGTCAGCATGGTTGCCGCTGAACGTAGTGTTGCGAATCGTGGTGTAGCGAATCGGGGTGGTCCCCGCAAGATAGAGTGCGCCACCATCAAAATCGGCCCGGTTGCTTCTGAACGTCGTGTTGCTGATGACAAGCGATGCACCGGCCAGGATCCCGCCGCCATACGTCGCCGAATTGGAATCGAGTACGCTGTCCGTGACCGTTGCGGTTGCCCCGTCCAGGTAGAGTGCGCCACCCAAATCCGCGGAGTTGCCCCGGAAAGTGCAGCGCGTGATCGCGATCGTGCCGCGGCTCGCCATCGCGCCGCCGTCACTCGTTCCCGCCGCTTCGTTCGAGTCGAACACGCAATCGCTGAGATTGACGGTCGTGCCGGATTCGCTGCGCAGGCCGGCGCCACCGGTGCTGCTGTCGTGCCCATTGGCGATGGTCAGCCCCGAGATCGTCACCGAGCCGGCAGTCACGTAGATATTGCGCGTGGTGCTGTTCTCGCCCGAAACAGTCAGGTTGGCGGCACCGGGACCGCTGATCGTCAGGTTTTGCGAAATCGTCAGCGTGCTCGCCAGCTTGATTGTGCCGGTAACGCTGAAATTGATCGTGTCGCCCGCTGCTGCTGCGGCGATCTGCGCGCGCAGCGAGCCGGCACCGTCGTCGTTGAGGTTGGTGACCGTCAAGGTGGCCGCCGACGCGGCAGCCGTGAACAGTCCCATGACAGCGAGCAGCGCCCATCGCGCGTACTGGCGCGCGTGCCCGAGCACGGTCGGCGGCGGCATTCGCTTGCCCAGGCGCCCGGCGTCGCCCTGTCTCTGTGCAGCCTGTGCGATGGCCATCTCCGATCCCCTTGCTCAAAATCCGGCGGTAAGTCGATCCGTCACCCGCATTGTTGCTTCAGGGGCGGTTATCTATCTAAGCGTGCGGTTGTTGCGTTCCTATCACGCAAGTGCAAGTTTTTGCAAACTCGCTGCGGTTTGGCGTTTCGGCGGGGTGGTTAGCCGTTTCCCGCAAGTCGGAGAAAGGCCCGTATCCTGCAGGAGCGGCTTGCCGCGATCGCCGATACAGCTTTTCCGCGAAAGCCCAGTAATATCAAGGTTTGCAGCCCTTTTTCCGCGAATGTCGACATGCGTCCATCCCGCCCCGCTATTGGCGACGAGGTTTCTACAATCGCCGGCATGAACCTACGCGTCGACTCCTCGACCCCGGCGCACGCCGTCGATGTCACCCAGCTGCTGCATGCCTGGCAGCAGGGCGATGACGACGCGGCCAACGGTTTCATGCCCGAGCTTTACGACACGCTGCGCCAGATGGCGGCGACGCGGCTGCGGCGCGAGCGTGGGTCGGCCGCGATGGCGGCGACCGAGCTGGTCAACGAGGCGATGCTGCGGCTTTTTGCCGCGCAAGCACCGGGCGGCGCGGCAGCGGATACGGCGGCCGACCCCGGACACCGCAAACATTACGTCGATCGCGCGCATTTTCTGGCGGTAAGCGCGCTCTACATGCGCTCGATTCTGGTGGATCGCGCGCGAACCGCAGTCGCCCGCGATGAGCCCACGCGCATGCTGACGCTGACGCTGGCGGCCGCGCAACAGCCGGCCAGCGACGTCGACGCGTTGCAATTGGTCGCGCTCGACCAGGCGCTGCGCGAGCTGAAGGCGGAAGACCTGCGCGCGGCGCGCGTGATGGAACTCTCGGCGTTTGCCGGTATGCAGCGCGAGGAGATCGCACACGTGCTCTCGCTCTCGGTGCCCACGGTCGACCGCGATCTGCGCTTCGCCCGGGCCTGGATCAATCAGGCGCTGGCAGCGTGACCGGGCCATCCGCTTCAGCCGCCGGCAACGGTGATGCGACGGGCAGCGGTGGCGAGCTGCGCCGCCTGTTCGATCTGGTCTGCGACTTGCCCGCGGCGGAGCGCGAGCGCGCGCTGCGCGACGCCGGTGCCGATGCGACGATGGTCGCGCGCATCGATGCGCTGCTGGCCGCCGACGCCGCGCCGCACACGCGGGCACGCGATGCAGTGACCCGCATTGCCGACGATCTGCTGGCTGCAACCGAGCTTGGGCCGGGCGACACCTTGGGCGCCTGGCGGCTGCGGCGGGAACTGGGTCACGGTGGCATGGGTGCCGTATATCTCGCCGAACGCGCCGACGGCCACTTCGAGCAGCGCGCCGCCGTCAAGCTGATTCGTGGCGTCGCGGACCGCGAGGCGATCGCGCGCTTCGCGCGTGAACGGCAGTTGCTCGCGCTCTTGCAACACCCGCAAATTGCGCGCGTGCTCGACGGCGGCGCGACACCGGCCGGCCAACCCTATCTGGTGATGGAGTACGTCGAGGGCTGCGACTTGCGCGCCTGGTCCAGCGACCGGCAACCCGATCTCGATACGCGGCTCGCGCTGGTCGCCTCGATCTGCCGCGCGCTGCACTACGCGCATCAGCGCCTGATCGTGCATTGCGATCTCAAGCCGTCGAACGTGCTGGTGCGCGACGACGGGGTGCCGGTGCTGCTCGATTTCGGCGTGGCGCAGGTGCTGGACCGCAGCGAGGCGGCGAGCACGGAAGGCAATACCCGCCGCTACGCCACGCCGCGCTACGCGAGCCCCGAGCAACTGCGCGGCGAGCCGCCGGGCATTGCCGCCGACATCTTCGCGCTGGGCCGGTTGCTGAGCGAACTCGTCACGCTGCGTTTACCGACGCAAGGAACGGCCCTCGACGCCGGAGCTGGCGCCGCGCCCGTCACCGCACGCGAGGCGGCGGCCGCTGCGCCGGGGCTGCCGAGCGTCGACGCGCCGGCCGATCTGCCGTGGCGCCATCGTCTGCGCGGCGATATCGATGCCATCGTGGCGCGCGCCTGTGCGCCCGAGCCGTCGCAACGTTACGCCTCGGCCGCCGCGCTGGCCGACGATCTGGAGCGCATCGGCCAGCATCTGCCCGTCAGTGCACGCACCCAAAGCTGGCGCTACGTCGGTGGCCGCCTGTTGCGCCGGCGCTGGCCGGTGTTCGCTGCCGGCGCCGCCATGCTGGCCGTGGCGGCCGGGTTCACCTGGCGCACGGTGCTGGCCGAGCGCGAGGCGCAGGCGAACGCGGTCACGGCCGAGCGCGTGGCGGATTTTCTGGTGTCGGTGTTCGCCGCGTCCGATAGCAACGTCAATCGCGACATGCGGCACGATCTCACCGCGCGCGAAGTGCTCGACAACGGTGCCGAACGCATCCGCAAGGAGCTGGCCGACCAGCCCGCCGTGCGGGCGCGGCTGCTGGAATCGCTGGGCGACGCCTATCGCCACATGGGGCTCGACGCCAAGGCGGTGCCCATGCTGCTGGAGGCGGCGGACATCGATCTGGGCGACGCCGTGGCACAACCGCTCGCCGCAGCGCGTGCCCTGGAAGCGGCATCGAACGCGATGGCGAACGGCGAGTTTCCCGCGGCCGACGCCGAACGCGCCGCACGGCGCTCGCTCGAATTGCGGCAAGCCCATTTGCGCGGCGACAACCTCGCGACGGCGAATTCGTGGATGGTGCTGTCGCTCGCGCTCAATGCGGCGGGCAAATCGGACGAGGCGCTGGCGGCGGCCGAAACCACGCTGGCGATGTTGCAGCGACTGAATGACCCCAAGGGTCGGCTGACGCCCGCGCTCAACAATCTTGGCTTGATCCACTCGCGGCGGGGCGATCAGGAAGCTGCCAAGCGCTACTACGAGCAGGCGCTGAAGATACAGCGCGATGGCGGCAATGTCGGCTCCGGCGGTTACATGATTCAGCTCAACAACTACGCCACCGCGCTGGAACGCAATGCCGAGTACGCAGCCAGCATCGCTGCGCAGCGCGAGGTGCTGGCGCATGCCGAACAACGCTACGGAGCGGAAGGCGGCTTGACGCTCGTCTATCGCAGCAACCTGGCCCGCAAGCTCGCCGCCGCCGGTCAGTACGATGAGGCACTGGCACTGCAACAAGCGCTGCTCGACAGCAACGCACGGGCGCATGGCAAGGAGAGCGCGGAATACTTCAGCGCGCTCGGGCAAGTGGCCAACACCTACGTCGCGCAAGGCCAGGCCACGCAGGCGGTGCCGCTGCTACGCGCGATGTGGCAGCAGCGCAGTGCCGCCTTTGCCGCCGGCGATCCGCGCGTGCTGCGCGCCGCCGATCTGCTCGCGCAAGCCTTGCTGGAGGGGCCGGGCGATGCCGGGGCAGCGGTCAGCCTGCTGCAACCGGCGCTCGACGCCGCGCGCCAGACGGGTTTGCGCGGCGTCGACCTGCAGGCGGCGCAAGTGACGCTGGCGGCGGCCTTTGCGGCGAACGGCACGCCCGCTGCCGCACGCCGCACGCTGGACGAAGCCGCCATCGACAACAAGAGCAATCTCTGGACCCGCGTGCGGGCGGCCGAAGCCGAGGCCGACATCGCGCAGCGTGCGGGCGATGTCGAGGCCGCACGTCGGCAGCGCCAGCTCGCGTGGCAATCGCTGCGCGACGCGCTCGGCGATGCGCACCCGCAGACGGTGCGCCGGGCCGCGCGATTGACCGCAGCGAAATGACAGTCAGCGCTCTGCGCTTAGTCGATTCCTGATTGACAAGCTGCCTCAGCAAACGGGCACGGAAGGATCGGGGAGCGCCCCTACCCCGCTTGCCGGGGGAGGTTGGGAGGGGGTAAGCAGCCTCGCCGGAGGGGCCACACGAAAGTGATCGTCGCCTTCCTACCCCGCCCCAGCCCTCCCCGGCGAGCGGGGAGGGAGTCGTGACTCGGCCAGCGTGATGCGTCCCGCGCCGTTGCTGAGCCACACTGCAAATCAAGCGTCGATTTTGCGACCGCCCCGGCGCAGCTGCCACGCGCTCGTCATCAGCAGCAACGCGGCGAGCGCGGCCAACAACCAGCCCGACAAGATCGGCACCACCAGGGCCTCCACCGCCTGCACGAACGTGGCCGTGGCCGACGCGTTGTTCGCATCACCGGCGTAGCTCGCGACGATCGTGTGATTGCCTGCGATCAGACTCGAAGTCGTGAAGCTCGCCTGACCGTTGCCATCGAGCGTGAGCGTTGCCAGCAGCGTGCCGTTGTCGCGCAACTCCACGCTGCCGGTCGGCGTGGCGTTGATCTGAGTCCCGGCCTTGCTGCCGGGTGCGGCGGCGGCAACCCCTGCGGACGAGAACACCGGCGCAACCGTGATGCTGAACGTCACCGCCATGCCCGCGCGCGACGGGTTCGGCGAGCTGGTGATCTGCATCTTCGAGTTGGCGGCACCCACTACGATCGTTAGCGTTGCTTGTGGGGCGTCCTTGTAGTTGCCATCGCCGGCCTGATTGGCGGCGACGATGCAACTGCCGGCGAGCACGGCCGTGATAGTGGCACCATTGCTGCTGCCACTGGTGCAGATCGCTGGTGTTGTGCTGGTGAACACCACCGCATTGCCGGAGTTTCCGCCGCTGGCGCTCACCGTCACCGCTTGCCCCACCAGGAGGCTGGGCGCGGCGGCAAAAACGATGCTTTGCTCCGCTTTGCCGACCGCGAAGCTTTGTTGCACCTGGGTGGCGGCGTCGTAGTTTGCATCCGCTGCTTGATTGGCGTCGATCACGCATTGCCCGACGCCCGTGAACGACACGTCGCCAACGCCATCGATCGCGCACACGGCGCTCGCCGACGCGTCGATCGTCAGTCGCACCGGTTGCGAGGAGGCGCCACCCGTCGCCACGGGGCGGTACTTCGCGCCCAGGTAGGTAGCGCCGGTCGGCGCCGACGAGGTAATTGCGACGGTCTGACTGCCTTTGCCGATGGTCACCGCCTGCGTCACGCCAGCTGCCGCGTTGTAGTGCGCATCGCCCGCCTGCGTTGCCGCGATGCTGCACGCGCCCACGCCCGTGAAGCTCACAATGGAGCCGTTCACCGTGCAGATTGCGGCGGCCGCCGCCGTGCTGAACACTACCGGTTGCGTCGACGCGCCGCCGGTCGCGCTGACGGTATACGTCTGGCCCGCCCGCGCCGGATTCGGCACCGCGGAGGTAAACGCGATCGTCTGCTCCGCCTTGTTGACCGCGAAGGCGCGGCTCACGGACGGTGCCGCCAAGTACTGCGTGTTACCGGGCTGCGCCGCCGCCACCGTGCAATCGCCCACGTCGGTGAGATTGAGCGTGACCGTCGTCGCCGTCGAGGAGGCGACCGTGCACGCACCGGACGCGGTGAACATGATGGTCAGGCCAGAACTGACGCTCGCGCTGAGTGTCGGCCTTGCGCCCCAGGTTTGCGCGGAAGGTTGGGCAAAGGTGATCGTCTGCGCTGCACGAATGACGTCGATCGACACGGCGCCAGTGATCGTCGGCGCCACCGTGTCCGTCGCCGTGATGCTTTGCGCCCCCACAGTTCGCAGCGTCGTGGCAAACGTCCCCGCGCCATTGTTCAACGCGGAATCGGGAGGCAACGTCGCACTGGCGTCGCTGCTGCCGAAACGCACGGTACCGGCGTAGTCCGTCACGGTCTGTTCGTTGGCGTCGAGCGCCGTCACCGTGACGCTGAACGCGGCTCCGAAAGGCACCTGCGTCAAGCTCGGCACCAGCTTGAAGTGAGTCGCCGGCAAGCCGCCGATCACGAGCTCCACTTTCGTCGCGCTGTAAACGAGACGGGCGGTCACGTTCGTCGGCAAGCTTGCGGCGAACGTCAGCGCACTGAAAGTACCGCTGATCGAAGTCGCGGAGACGAGCGTGTACCGCGTCCCGATCGTCGGGGTGGTATCGAGCGTCACGCGGATCGCGCCGGCCAGCGTGGCCGCGCCGTTCACCTGGAGCTGGGACGCGCCGGCCGCATAAATGCGCGACGACAGGATACCCGCAGCCATCTGGCTGAAGCTCGCCACGGTCAGCGTGCCGACTTGACTGGCCGGGCCCGGCGCAACGATGCCCGCATTGAGCATAGCGCCTACCTGGCCGACGCCAGTCAAGGTGCCGGCATTGACCGCGACGGCACTTGCGGTCAAACGCCCGTTCATCTCGAGCGTGCCCTCGGCAACCGTCAAGGGGCCGTCGAAAGCGCTGTCGCCAGTTACAGTCCACGTGCTGCTGCCACTCTTGCGCAACCCCGCAAACCCGCGAAACTTGGCGCTATCGCCAAGCTGCGACAGATCGAAAGCGGCGCTCACGGTACCGCCCAACGCAAGCGTGTCGCCAGTAGCGCCGCTACCGCTGTCGCTCACCACGTTGCCCGTCAGCGTGTAGCCGGCGTTCAACTCCAGCGTATTGCCGCCGTTGTGCAATGCGATGGCAGGCGCACGATCCACCTCGCTGGTCGAGCCACCGGCAAAACCGCCGGTCGCTTGTCCGGCATGGATCACGCTGGCATTGCCATTCGCGACAATGCCGCTGCCACCCGCCGCGGCGTTGGGTGCGGCTGCCCCGCCCCCGCCGCAGTCACCTGCGCCCGGCTGCACCGACGCACCACCGTTGCCCCCCACGGCGCGCCCGCGGTGCGTTACGGTCATGCCGGCCACCTGCAGTCCGGCACCGCCCGGACCCGCATCCGCCGGCACCGTTTGCGACGGGCTACGTCCGGTAAAGCAAGTGACACCGCCGCTGGCCCCATTGCCGCCCAGATAACGGGACGTAGCCTGCGTAACCAATGCCGCGGACCCGCTCAGACTCGCCCCCGCGCCGCCGGCCCCGCCGTTGCCGGCGACCCCACCTGCACCGGCATGGCCACCGGCAAACTTCACGAAGCCGCCATCGGTAATGCTTGCCGAGCCAGTGCCCAAGATGCCATGGCCACCATTGCCGCCCGTGCCGCCACTAAACTGTGAGCCCCCGCCGGCGCCGCCTTTGCCGCCCGCGACAATGGCCGAGTCGCCCCCGTTGTCGACTCCGGTCGCCGTGAAGGTGCCGCCGGTCATCACCAGTCCGGAGCCACCATCGCCGGCGTGCATCGCGTAGACCCCAGGCAAGCCATCGGCGCCATCGCCACCGGACACCCCACCGCTGAACAGCCCGCTGGAGGTACTGGTGAGCGATGCACCATTCCCCAGCCGCGCGCCCGGCCCCCCGTCGCCCGCGCGGTTGGCGGCAACATCCAAGGGGGTGGCGCTTTGCGTCGAGCCGGCCGCACCCGCAGCTGCACCGGTGCCGCCGATCAGCAGGCCGGTGTTAATCGCAGTGGCGCTTCCGAAGTAAATCGCCGCCCCCCCGCTTCCGCCGTTGCCGCCGGTGCCGGGCAAACCCGCGTACACCGAACACAGCAGTGACCCCGTACACTGGAATCGGCTATCGCCGCCGTTGCCACCTGGCCCGCCCACGCCGCCGTAAATGACGCCGCTGTTATTCAGTGTCGAACCACCTAGGCCGAAAACTCCCGCGCCGCCCGTAGTGCCGGCACCGCCGATGCCCCGCGTGGCACTAGCGTTGTCGGCCGCAAAGGCCTCGCCAACACCGCCCACGCCACCGCTGCCCCCGGTGATTCTGGACCTATTGTCGAGGGTCGCCCCGCCATCGACGTCAACGCCGTTGCCGGCCAGACCGCCGGCGCCGCCGCTACCCGTCAAACCGGCAACGCCTGCTTGACCGCCGCTGCCCGAGGGGGCAGATGGGCCACTACTAGCCCCCCCGGCGCCGGCAGCGCCGCCAGCGCCACCGTCTCCGGGAATTCCACCGACGCCAGCGGCGCCGCCATAGATGACACCGCGGTTGATCAGCGTGGCGCCACGGACCTCGACGCCGGCGCCACCAGCGCCTCCTTTGCCGCCGTCGCCCCCGGTGCCGCCATCGGAACCATTGCCGCCGTTGCCGGGCACACCAGGAACTAGACCTCCCGCAGTGCTCACGGTTGAGCCCCCCGCGCCACCGTCGCCGCCGCGACCACCCGTTCCGCCTGCTCCGCCCGCTCCGCCCGAGCCACCCAGGCCGCCCTCCACCGTTGCGGTGTTGGTAAGTTCGCCGGCGGTTATGAGCAGTGCGGTCGCGCCTCGTCCACCTTGACCACCGTTCGCGCCACCACAGGAAGCATACGAACATGTCAGGCCCGTGGGATAACCGACTAACTGGATGGCATAGTAGGCATTGCCCCCCGCGCCGCCTCCGCCTATGGCGGTGGTGCCCATGGCGTCCCCGTCGCCGCCTTTGCCGCCACTGCCTCCCCTGGGCCCATGTCCGCCGGCGCCGCCCACGCCACCGCTGCCACCCAGGTACGGCGTCGACCATGAAGCGTTTGCGCTGAAGTGGTTGGTGTTCGTTGCCCACGCCCCCGCGCCGCCAGGGGCTGTATCGAATAGTTGCTCAAGAAAGAACCCAGAGTCACCAGGGAAGCCGTAGAAACTAGCAGCTCCATTGTTACCATCCGGACCGGTACGCGTGTCGTCGACACCGTCTGCGCCATTGCTGGCAGTCGTCCCGACGTCCGCTGCAAGCGGCACGCGCGCCACGGTCAAGTAGTAGCGCTGCGTGGCCCAGCTGATGCCGACGATGGCGGACAGTTCAAAGACATAGATGCCCTCCGCCGTCGGCGTGCCGCTCAGCGTTTTTGTGAGCGGGTTGTAGGTCATCCCCGGCGGAATGTTGCCAGCCGCCGGCAGCATCGCAACCAACGCTTGCGGGGAGAAGCTGAAAGTCTGTGTATAGGAATTGCCAAGCACGGCACGCGGCACCGTCGCCGGCACGATGCTGTAGTTGGATTGCGCCGCGCCGATGCCGCTGAACGCCATGCAAAGCAAGGCAATCGCGCAGCGATGGATTGCCGGCGG
>JAPUER010000079.1:26225-71326 GCA_027492485.1 Betaproteobacteria bacterium | reverse complement strand
TGCCGCTGAACGCCATGCAAAGCAAGGCAATCGCGCAGCGATGGATTGCCGGCGGCATCGCTTTACACCAGAACCAGAATGACGAGATCATGACGAGCTCCAAATCATGGATGGACGCGCCGCGACATCGACGCCGCCCGGAATCAGGCGACGCGCGCGTGACCAGGCAATGGAAACAGCACTGCCATATCTATCTAAGCGCATGGCAAAGGGGCAGCTATCACGTCACAGCAAAAAAAAAATCAAAACCTGAATTGCAAACTGGCTCAGCAGCCGAGTGCGGAAGGATTGGAGAGTGCTCCTCCCCCGCTTGCCGGGGGAGGTTGGGAGGGGGTAAACAGTCTCGCAGGAGCGTCCACACGAAAGTGACCGTCGCCTTCTTACCCCACCCCAACCCTCCCCGGCAAGCGGGGAGGGAGTGGCGAATCGGCCAGCGCAACGCGTACCATGTCCGTGCGATGGCGGACAAATTTCGTCGTTTGCGAAATAAGCGTTTCCATTACCGCGTCGAAGCACGCTTCTTGCTAAGCTACGGCAATGATTGTTTTTGCTCAATGCCGCCATGCCTGCTGATGTCTCTGCGCCGGCCGCGGCGCCGCAACCCCACATCCGGCTGACCTCGCATTCGGGCGGCTACGGTGCCCGCCAGATCGTGTGGGACGCGCCGACGCCGGCCGAACGCGGCCCCATCGTGGGCACCACCACCACGCGGGCGCATCGCAACGTGATCGGCACCCATAGCGGCTCCTACAGCGTCTATCGCGCGCTCGCGGTCGCTGCGGGTGCTCTCAAGCGCGACCACCGTGCCGACCTGACCAACACCGCACCGACCGACGTCATCGGGCCGTATCCGCAATGGAGCGAGCCGGGGCGGATCGTCTCGCTCGACCCCTGGGGCGCGATGGTTGCCGACGTTTTCGCCGACGATCTGGCGGCGGGCTACGATATCCGTCCGACCATCGCCGTGACCAAGGCGCATGTGATCCTGCCCGAAGTGATCGACGCACTGGCCCGCGGCCGTCTGAAGCCGGACGCTCGCATCCTCAGCGCCAGCGGCGCCGCGGTCGTCACCAAGGCCGCCATTGAGCCGGTCTGGTACCTGCCCGGTGTGGCCAGACGCTTTGGCTGTTCGGAGGCCGATCTGCGCCGCGTGCTGTTCGAGGAAACCGGCGGGATGTATCCCGAACTGGTGACTCGCTCCGATCTCGAAGTCTTCCTGCCGCCGATTGGGGGCCAGACCGTCTACATCTTCGGCAATCCGCGCGACCTCGCCAACCCGGAGGTCGAACTGACGGCACGCGTGCATGACGAATGCAACGGCTCCGATGTGTTCGGCTCCGACATCTGCACCTGCCGCCCTTACCTCACCCACGCCATCGAGGAATGCATCCAGGGCGCGCAGCGCGGCGGCGTTGGCCTGGTGGCGTATTCGCGCAAGGAAGGCCGCGCCCTCGGCGAGGTCACCAAGTTCCTCGTCTACAACGCGCGCAAGCGCCAGATCGGCGGCGACACCGCCGACCAGTATTTCGCGCGCACCGAGTGCGTGGCGGGCGTGCAGGACATGCGTTTTCAGGAACTGATGCCGGACGTGCTGCACTGGCTCGGCGTCCGCAAGATTCACCGCCTCGTCTCGATGAGCAACATGAAGTACGACGCGATCACCGGCTCTGGCATCGAGATCGGCACCCGCGTCAATATCCCCGACGAACTGATCCCGGCCGACGCCCGTGTCGAGATGGATGCCAAGATCGCTTCGGGTTACTTCACGCTGGGCCTGGTGCCGGACGCCGACGAATTGAAAGTCGCGAAAGGTCGAGGCCTGGGCGAATGAACGCAGCCGTCGAAGCCGAGACCTCGTCGCTGGCAACCGAGGCCGCGCTGCGCGATCTGCGCTCGACGGCCGCCGTGCGAACGCGGGCGCAGGCGCTGCTGGCCCGCGCCCGTGCCGGTCAGTCGGCGCAATTCAGCATTGGCAACGAGGCCACCATCGCCGCCGCTGCGAGGCTTGTCGCGGAGGTTACGCGCAAGCGCTATGGCGACGGCCCGATTCCGTATCACAGCCGCTGGCGCCACTTTGAGGCCGGCGGCATCGACCGTCGCGCCGAACTCGACCGTCTGCTCGGCGACGTCGATGCCGCCGAACGCGCCCGCACCCAGATCGACCTGACCGTCGTCAGCGTGCTGCTCGATGCCGGCGCGGGCGCCCAGTGGCGTTACACCGAGGCCGTGAGCGAACAGCGCTTTGCGCGCTCGGAAGGCCTGGGCGTCGCGAGCTTCCGTGCCTTTGTCGGCGGGCTGTTTTCGTCGGACCCCACGCGGCCGCTGCGTGTCGATGCGGCGGGTCTGCGCACTGTGACTGCCGCCAAACTGGCTGACGCGTTTCAGGTCGGCGCCGACAATCCGCTGGTCGGCCTGGACGGTCGCGTGACGCTGTTGCACCGGCTCGGTGAGGCGCTTGCAAGCCAGCCCCAAGTGTTCCCGGCGCCGCATCGCCCGGGCGCGCTGTTCGACCTGCTCTGCCAGTCGGGCCGCAAGGCAATTCCCGCGCACGACGTGCCGCAAGTGCCCGCGCACGATGTGCTTACGGCCCTGCTCGACACACTGTCCGAGGTCTGGCCCGCGCCGAACCGGCTCGGAGACGGCACCGCGCTCGGTGACTGCTGGCGCTTTGCGCCAGCGCATGGCGATGGACTCAGCGACGGCTGGATGCCGTTTCACAAGCTTTCGCAATGGCTCTGCTATTCGCTGCTGGAACCGTTCGAGTGGGCTGGCGTCACCGTGACCGGACTCGATGCACTGACCGGACTGCCCGAATATCGCAACGGTGGGCTGCTGCTCGATGCCGGCGTGCTGCTGCCCAAATCGCAGACCGCGCTCACGACGACCTGGCAGGTGGGCGACGATCTCATCATCGAGTGGCGCGCGCTGACCGTCGCGCTGCTCGACGAACTGGCACCGCGCGTACGCGCGATCCTCGGCCGCAGCGAGGCCGAAATGCCGCTCGCCTGCGTGCTCGAAGGCGGCACCTGGGCGGCGGGGCGGGTGCTTGCCCAAACTTTGCGCGGCGGTTTGCCGCCGGTTAAGCTGTCAAGCGACGCGACGGTATTTTGAGCAAAGCGGCGACATCTTTTGTGGGAGCGGTATCACCGCGACCAACACAATGCGGCAAACCGTCGCGGTAATACCGCTCCCACAAGACCATACGGAATCTGAAGACCACAACACCATGAGCAATGTCACCCTCGTCGATCACCCGCTCGTCCAGCACAAACTGACCCTCATGCGCCGCAAGGACGCCAGCACCAACAGCTTCCGCCGTCTGCTCAACGAGCTCGCCATGCTCATGACCTACGAGGTCACGCGCGACGTGGGCATGCAGGAGATCGAGATCGAGACACCGCTGGAAACGATGACGGCCAAGGTCATCGACGGCAAGAAGCTCGTGTTCGTGTCGATCCTGCGCGCAGGGACGGGCATCCTCGACGGCATGCTGAGCGTGGTGCCCGGCGCCCGCGTCGGCCACATCGGCCTCTACCGCGACCCGAAGACGCTGACCGCCGTCGAGTACTACTTCAAGGTGCCTAGCCACATGGAGGACCGCGACGTCGTGGTCGTCGATCCGATGCTCGCGACCGGCAATTCGGCGATCGCCGCGATCGAGCGCGTCAAGGAGACGCGGCCGAAATCAATCAAATTCGTCTGCCTGCTCACCTGCCCCGAAGGCATCAAGGCGCTGCAGGCGGCGCACCCCGATGTTCCGATCTTTACGGCGGCGATCGACCGCGAGCTCAACGATCATGGTTACATCCTGCCCGGTCTCGGCGATGCGGGTGACCGCATCTTCGGCACCAAGTAGCCCAACGCTCACGAACCACCTGTAGGAGCGGCTCGCCGCGACCCGTCAAGCGCAGACGCCCGATGGTCGCGGCAAGCCGCTCCTACAAAGACACTGCCCGCCCAATCTCACACCCACAACAGGAGCCCGCATGAACAAACGTCGCCAGTTGGTCCTCTCCACCGCAGCCGTCGCTGCGCTCGCCACCCTCGCCATGCCGGGCATGAGCTTCGCGCAGGCCAAGCTCAAGGTCGCTGCGATCTACACCGTGCCGTTCGAGCAGCAATGGGTCAGCCGCATCCACAAGGCGCTCAAGGCCGCCGAGGCGCGTGGCGACATCGAATACAAGGCGACCGAGAACGTCGCCAACGCCGACTACGAGCGCGTGATGCGCGAGTACGTCGCCGCCGGCAACACCCTGATCGTCGGCGAGGCCTTCGCGGTCGAAGCCGCCGCGCGCAAGGTCGCCAAGGACTCACCCAAGGTCTCGTTCCTGATGGGCTCGTCGGGCAAGCCGCAGGCGCCCAACTTCAGCGTGTTCGACAACTACATCCAGGAGCCGGCCTATCTGTCGGGCATGGTCGCGGGCGGCATGACCAAGTCGAACAAGATCGGCATGGTCGGCGGCTTCCCGATCCCGGAAGTCAACCGCCTGATGCACGCCTTCATGGCCGGCGCCAGGGAAACCAATCCGAAGGTCGAGTTCACGGTCAGCTTCATCAACAGCTGGTTCGATCCGCCCAAGGCCAAGGAAGCCACCTTCGCGATGATCGACAAGGGCGCCGACGTGCTCTACGCCGAGCGCTTCGGCGTCAGCGATGCGGCCAAGGAAAAGGGCAAACTCGCGATCGGCAACGTGATCAACACGCAGGACAAGTATCCCGACACCGTGGTCGCTTCGGCGCTCTGGAACATGGAGCCCACGATCGACGAGGCGCTCAAGAAGGTCAAAGCCGGCAAGTTCACCGCCGAGGACTACGGCAAGTTCTCCACCATGAAGTACAAGGGCTCGGAGCTCGCGCCGCTCGGCACCTTCGCAACCAAGGTACCGGCCGAGATCGCCGCCAAGGTGAAGGCCAAGGAAGCCGACATCCTGTCGGGCAAGTTCACGGTCAAGGTGGACGACACGCAGCCGAAGTCCACTACAAAGTAGGCGTATACACGTCGCCCGCGCTGCTTTGGCTCCCCTCTCCCTTGAGGGGAGAGGGGCTGGGGGAGAGGGTGAAGCGCCGCCTTCAACCATCGTCGAAGTGCACAATGCCCCCTCTCCCTAACCCTCCCCCACAAGGGGGGAGGGAACCATACGTGCCGTGGCCAAAGAATCCCCTGTCCTCCGACTGAACAACATCAGCAAGCGCTTCGGCGAGCTGCTGGCGAACGACGCCATCTCGCTGACGCTCGGCAAGGGCGAAGTGCTTGCATTGCTCGGCGAGAACGGCGCGGGCAAATCGACGCTGATGTCAATCCTGTTCGGGCACTACGTGGCCGACTCGGGCGACATCGAGGTCTTCGACGAACCGCTGCCGCCCGGCAATTCGCGCATCGCGCTCGACGCCGGGATCGGCATGGTGCATCAGCATTTCACGCTCGCCGACAATCTGAGTGTGCTTGACAACGTGGTGCTCGGCAGTGAGCCGCTGTGGCAGCCGTTCTCGAAGCGCCGTGCCGCGCGGGCCAAACTGCTCGACGTCGCCACCCGCTTCGGCCTGCCGGTCGATCCCGATGCGCGCGTCGGAACGCTGTCGGTCGGTGAACGCCAGCGCGTCGAGATCCTCAAGGCACTCTATCGCGGCGCGCGCATCCTGATCCTCGACGAACCAACCGCCGTGCTGACGCCGCAGGAGAGCGAATCGCTGTTCGCGACGCTGTCGCAGATGGTCGCGCAGGGTCTCTCGATCATCTTCATCAGTCACAAGCTGGGCGAGGTGCTGCGTGTCTCCGACCGCGTCGCGGTGCTGCGCTCGGGCAAGCTCGTCGCCGAGGCCGCGACCGCTGGCGTCACCCATGCGCAACTCGCACAGTGGATGGTGGGCCACGGCGTCGACGCGGCGGAGCGGCGGCCGACTCGCGTGCGCGGAGGCGTCGTGTGTGTGCTCGATCGCGTGAGCACGCCGCGGCGCGGACGCGAGTACCTGCGCGACGTGTCGCTCGCGCTGCATGCGGGCGAGATCGTCGCGATCGCGGGCGTTTCAGGCAACGGCCAGGTCGCGCTCGCGAACCTGCTGTGCGGCACGCTGAGCGCCGAGCAAGGCACAGTGAAACTGCTCGACGCGGCGCTCCCAGCGCAGCCCGATCGCCTGGTGTATCTGGGCGTCGCGCGCGTGCCCGAGGACCGTCATGCCGTGGGCGTCGTCGGCGACCTGCCGGTGTGGGAGAACGCGCTGTCCGAGCGTCTGTCCTCGCCCGCTTTCTCGCGAGCAGGATGGATTCGCGGCGCGGCGGCCCGCGCGCATGCGCAGACCATCGTGTCGCGCTTCGACGTGCGTGGCGGCGGACTCGCCGCGGCGGCACGTTCGCTGTCGGGCGGCAACATGCAGAAACTGATCCTGGGCCGCGCTCTGACGCCGCCTGCGGGCGCTGCGGCCGCAAAGCTGATCGTCGCCCATCAGCCGACCTGGGGCCTCGATGTCGGAGCCGTCGCCTTCGTGCAGCAGCAGCTCGTCGCGGCGCGCGACGATGGCGCTGCCGTGCTCGTGATCTCCGACGATCTCGACGAAGTGATGGCGCTGGGCGACCGCATCGCTGTGATGCATGCCGGCGAATTGACGGACGCACGTCCCGCCGGCAACTGGACGCGTGAAACGATCGGCCTGGCAATGGCAGGATCAGGTCATGCCGCGTGACGTGTTGCTCTTGTCCTGTGGGAGCGGGCTTGCCCGCGAATGCCCAGGGTTCCCACGAATCGCGGGCAAGCCCGCACCCACAGGATCTGCTCCTGTCGGCGTAGACCGTTCCCGCATAACAAAATGCGATTAGAAAAACGCAACGAAACCTCGGCCCTCGCGCTCGTTGCGGCGCCGTTTGCGGCCGTCGTGTTCACGCTGCTGATCGCCGCGCTGCTCGTGCTTTGGGCCGGCGCGCCCGTGGGTAAGACCTACTCGCTGCTGCTGCGGGGCGGATTCGGTTCGGTGTTCGCGTGGAGCGAGACGCTCACGCGCGCGACGCCGCTGATCCTGACCGGGCTCGCCGCGACCGTCGCATTCAAGGCGCGGCTGTTCAACATCGGCGCCGAGGGCCAGCTCTATGCGGGCGCGCTCGCCGCGATCGCGGTCGGCGGATTGCACAGTGGCACCGGCCTCGAATGGTCGCCCTGGATCCTGTTCCCGCTGATGCTGCTGGCCTCGGCGCTCGCCGGCGCGGCCCTGCTGCTCGGCCCGGCGCTCATGAAGCAACGGCTGGGCGTCGACGAGGTCGTCACCACGCTGCTGTTCAACTTCATCATGCTCCTGTTCGTGGGCGCGATGCTCGACGGCCCGATGAAAGACCCGACCGCGATGGGCTGGCCGCAGAGCGTGGCGCTCAACGGCGACCTGGAACTCGGCAAGCTCATCGAGGGGACGCGCGTTCACACCGGGCTGCTCTACGCGAGCATTTTGGCCGTTGCAATGTGGGCGCTGTTCCGTTTCACGACGCTCGGATTCCGTATCCGCGCGGTCGGCGCCAACGCGCGCGCCGCCGCGTTCGCGGGCATCCCCGTGACGCGCACCGTGGTGATGGTCGCGTTGCTCTCGGGTGGACTCGCGGGTATCGCGGGCGCGATCGAGGTGGCGGGGCGCACGGGCTATGTGACGCTCGATATGTCGCCGGGCTATGGCTACAGCGGCATCGTCATCGCGATGCTCGCGGGCCTGCATCCCATTGGCGTGCTGCTCGCGAGCGTCTTCGTCGCGGGCGTACTGGTAGGCGCCGACAGCATGAGCCGTGCGATCGGCGTGCCCACCTACATCGCCGACGTGATCGTCGCGACCTCGCTGCTCTCGGTGCTGGTCGCCACGCTGCTCACGCAATACCGGGTGCGCTGGAAATGATGGACCTGCTCAACGGCATTCTCGACATCCTCGGCAACGCCTCGTTCTGGGTGGCCGTGCTGCGCATCGCAACGCCTCTGATCTTCGGCACGCTGGGTGTGCTGCTCTGCGAACGCGCGGGCGTGCTGAACCTGGGCATCGAGGGCATCATGGTCGCGGGGGCGTTCGCCGGGTGGCTGACAGTCTACGCCGGCGGATCGCTGTGGACCGGCGTACTGGTCGCGGCGCTGGTCGGCGGCGCGTTCGGATTGCTGCATGCCTGGCTCACGGTGGGACTCGCGCTGTCGCAGCACGTCGCGGGGCTGGGCATCACCATGCTTGCCACCGCGCTGTCGTACTACGGCTATCGCGTGAGCTTCCCCAAGGTCAACACGCCGCCGACCGTGACGCCGTTCGCGCCGATGGACTGGTTTCCGCTGCCCGTGTTTGATGCGCAAACGCCGCCGACGCTGCTCGCGTTGATCCTGGTGCCGCTGATCGCCTGGCTACTCTACCGCACACCGATCGGGCTGGCTGTGCGCATGGTCGGCGAGAACCCGCAAGCCGCTGAGGGCCAGGGTGTTTCGGTCGCGGCCGTGCGCACGGGCGCGATCGTGGCCGGGTCCGCGCTGATGGGCGTCGCAGGATCCTTCCTGACGCTGTCGGCGTTCAATGCGTTCTTCTTCAACATGATCAACGGCCGCGGCTGGATCTGCGTGGCGCTGGTCGTGTTTGCGGCGTGGCAGCCTGGCAAAGCGCTGGTTGGCGCGCTGCTGTTCGCGTTCTTCGACGCGCTGCAGCTGCGGCTGCAGCAGTCGGGCGACGCGGTGCTGCCGTACCAGTTCTATCTGATGCTGCCGTATGTGCTGTCGATCGTCGCGCTCGTCCTGGTGGCGCGCCGTGCGACTTACCCGCAGGCGCTGATGAAGCCCTATCGCAAGGGCGAGCGCTAGATGATCGCCTGCTTGCATGACGGCCGCGACGAACATGCTGTCGTCCCCGCGGCGGCGGGGACTCAGTCCGAAGCGCGAAGCACTAACTCGCCAGCCCGGTCTGGATTCCCGCCTTCGCGGGAATGACAATCTCCGATGACGACCAGCGCGGTTAGTTGAGACGACAATCTGAATTTGCTGCACCCTTGATCGGTGCCTGACGGAAGACACATCATGCTCGACCTGCTGATCACCCACGCCAACCTGCCCGACGGCCGCAAGGACATGAGCGTCGCCGTGCGCGATGGCCGCATCGTCGAGGTCGCACCGCGCATCGAGGCGCCAGCCGCCGAGGCGCTCGACGCGGGCGGCATGCTGCTCTCGCCACACTTCGTCGATCCGCACTTTCACATGGACGCCACGCTGAGCTACGGCCTGCCGCGCGTCAATCAGAGCGGCACGTTGCTCGAAGGCATCGCGCTCTGGGGCGAGCTCAAGCTGCAACTGACGGCCGATGCGCTGATCGAGCGCGCGTTGGCCTATTGCGATTGGGCCGTCGCCAAGGGCCTGCTCGCGATCCGTTCACACGTGGACACCAGCGACCCGAGCCTGCTCGCGGTCGACGCGCTGCTCGATGTCAAACGACGCGTCGCCCCCTACGTCGATCTACAACTCGTTGCCTTCCCGCAGGACGGCGTATTGCGAACCAAGGGTGGCGTCGACAACCTCAAGCGCGCGCTCGACAAGGGCGTCGACGTCGTTGGCGGCATTCCGCATTTCGAGCGCACGATGGCCGATGGCGCCGCGAGCGTCAAGCTGCTCTGCGAGATCGCCGCCGAGCGCGGCAAGCTGGTCGACATGCACTGCGACGAGAGCGACGACCCGCACTCGCGCCACATCGAGACGCTGGCCGACGAGACGCAACGCCTGGGCCTGCACGGCCGCGTGACGGGATCGCACTGCACGTCGATGCACTCGATGGACAACTACTACGTCAGCAAGCTGCTGCCGCTGATTGCCGAGAGCCAGGTGAACGTCGTCGCCAATCCGCTCATCAACATCACGCTGCAGGGCCGCCACGACATCTACCCCAAGCGCCGCGGCATGACCCGCGTGCCGGAACTGATGGCGGCAGGCGTCAACGTCGCCTTCGGCCACGACTGCGTGATGGACCCCTGGTACAGCCTGGGCTCGGGCGACATGCTCGAAGTCGCGCACATGGGTCTGCATGTAGCGCAGATGACCAGCCAAGACGCGATGCGGCGCTGTTTTGAGGCAGTCACGTTCAATGCGGCGAAGGTCATGCAACTTGAGCGCTATGGGCTCGACGTTGGCTGCGATGCGAGCTTTGTGCTGCTGCAGGCGCGTGATCCGATTGAGGCGATCCGGTTGCGGGCTACCCGATTGAAGGTGTTTCGGCGAGGGAGACTGGTTTCCGAAACACCTTATGCGATAGCTAAGGTATCGCTCGCGGGTCGTCCGCGAACTCTCAACTGGATGCGATAACGGTCCCGTGCGATGAATCGGCTGCAATCGGTACCGCGTGTACCGAAAACAGCCAATTCGATGACAGAGGCAATCTACACCTGCAACCCGCGCTAGCGCCCACTAGCCACGTCACTGGATGGGGGAAGACGACTGCACGCTTATAAGGCAATACCTCAGCTACGACGTCCTGATCATGAATAGGTCGATGGTCAAACGGTTTGCAATTTTCGCCACCTGCGATGTAGCTGGTCTACAGTTGTTGCGCCACACCCAGGGCTTGCCAGTGTGCATCGCGCACGCGCTTGAGATCGCCGTCCTCGATGACGTCCAACAGCTCATCGACCAGCTTCGCGAGTTCCGTCTCGGTCATATCGCGCCCGTGGCGCATTTGCGAAGCGCGACCGATCTCCATTAGCGCTTCGATGGATAGAGCCTCCGGACTCGCAACGTATAACGTCGCGAGTGCGGCGGCGTCGGCTTTCACTTGCGGATCAATGCGCGCGAAGCGAAACATCACCGAGCCCATGCTCTTATAGCCGTTGTTGATACCGTAGTCGAAGTGAACGAACAAGTGCGAGTTTTCAGAGGGGCGAAATATGTCGACCAACATATGTTTGCCGTCCACTGTCGCAACTTCGAGGTCAATCGAGTGCCCGCCCGCAACCTCATTGTCAGTCCTATCGATATCCTCTTTGTCGAAAGTTGATTGCGTTGTGCTGCCGACCCGTTGCGATGGCGTTTGAGTGGGGTTTAAGCACTCGAACTCCAATCCAATGACGTATCGAGAATTGCAAATATAGTAATCTGACTGGACAGGTTCCTTGTTTCGTGTCCGGTAGTACGACAGCGCGAGCCAACGTTCGCAGGTGTGCATGTTGACTTTGATGACCGGATTGTCCTCGCTAAGCGACATGTTGAATCCCGGCGGTGGATTCGTCGGTCGGTCATTGCCAAAGACCATGTGCCATGTGGGCAGCTGCCAGCGATTTATTGATGCGGGTCGATAGTACTGTGCCTTATATTGGATGTCGGGATCAAAATGAATCAAGCGGATCGACCGACCGGTGCTAGATCTATCTTCGGACTGCGGCCAAGCGGGCACATCTGGCTTGATGCTAGGCGGCGTTTCAAGGTAGTTGACCGTTATGTCAGATCCACGAACAACTTTGTTTACGCGATGCCAAGTTGGTTCCAAGCCGATGTCGCGCACATCGGGCCAACCCCACGGACCAAGCGTCAACACGCGATTCAGCAGAACCGGTCTCGCGCGGTCAGTAGCCGGGTCGGCAGGGAATCCCTGCCAAATGCTGCGGAAGTCACCGACCATCAAGTGACCGTTCATGATTCGCGCATTCTGGACGCGTTTTCCTTCCCATGCGCCCCTCGCCGTAACGCCAGAATGCATACGATCATAGAACTCGGTCGTTTCGACACTGCGATTGGCGTTGGCGACGGAAAAATTGCCACGCCAGTTTTTTTGGTAGTCCTCCTCGATAGCTTGCAGCATCGTGCCCGGTTTGTACACGCCCGGCGAACTCTCTGCGTCATATTTCGACATAACGTAAAAGAGGCAGTAATGGGCTGGATTGGGATCGTCGACGATCAGCGCGGGGTAGGTTTCAGGCTTATATGTGCCGTCACTCAAGGCCATCTTCCATAGCTGCGTATAGTTGTCCACTTGTGCCGGCTCAAGCTGATACAGCGTTTGATTGGCAAGCAGATCGTGCAGCAAGGCCAGGTACAGATTCACCACTTGCACATAGTTTGGAAGTACGGCCCACGCTTTAACCTCGCTGGTACCCTTACAGAAATTGAGTGCCGCAGCACACGCGGCAAGCACCGTTGGTACCTGATCCCGGACGTAGTTGTAGTTGCCGTACTTAACACCTAGCTGAACATAGCTGTTATAGCTGTCAAATTCCGTCTTCAAATCACTCAGATACGTCGCGATCAAGTCTCTGTAAAAGGTTTCGATGGCTGCGTGTACCTCTGCATCGACGAGCGCTTTGACTCGATCCTTGATGAGGTTCCATATGTCGTCGGCTTGACATGGTTGTGGCCCGTTCCCGAACGGGATGAAACCCCATGCGGCCGAGACGATGGCGCCAATCACTTTCCCCGGTCCAGGGATGAAACCCAACAAGCCGCCGAGCACCGAGCCGAGATGGGACAGTACCTTCAGACCCAAGCTTTCGTTGCCCGCGCAAAGCGGTGTTGACAAGCGTGGATCGACCGTCGGCGCGTCGGCACATGGCAGGCCATCTGTGTCGTAGGTGCTGTTAGCTTCGGGGAACCCGCACCACCCCGGCCGGCGCCCTAGTGCGTGGGTTTGCGCGATCATCCAGGGCGCGCTCACGGTGGTCAGCGCGCCGATCGAAATGCGCCGGAGTGCTTCGCGACGCGGTACTACGTTGGATTGTTCCGTATCAGTGGATTGCGGCGATTCTTTGGACATAGCATTCTCCGTTCATGAGGTGAGATCGAGGTCACGTTGAACATATGAAATCCGCTCGGCCCTGGCCATTGGCGAGGGAACCGGCGGCACCGTCCTACCATTGAACGAATCAAGCGACAACGCCGTGAGGCGCTGTGCGGAGAGTGGATCGGTGGCGTGGGACATATCACCTGGACAGTTGCAGACGACGAAACCGCCCCAGGCCCGCCTGCTCGGCCTGGTTCAGGTATTCGATCGTCATCGTGCCGACGGCAAACGCCACGATGGAACGCGAGCCGGGCATCGCGCTTTCGCCGGGTGGAACCATGAGAAATTTGCTGCCATCCCAATGACTCAGGCGAAACGTCATGGCTTTGGGACCGAGTCGCAGTGAAAGCGCGTCGCGGTCGACGGAAACCAGGGCACGCCCATAGAAGTTGCTTCGATACTCGCCTGCGTAGCTCGCCAGAGGGCGCGCGCGAGTCGCCGAGGTGGGCGGTTTGGGACAGTCGAACTCACCATTCGGTCCCGGCTTGCAGGCATGCTCCCCGCTGGGCGCAAGAATCTGCGCAAAAGCGGCGGCATACATCTTCTCCCAGGGTTGGGTAACGCGGCCGAACTGCACGAGGTCGGCGAAGGTAGCGTTTAATGTCTCGGGCACGCCCGTCGGCACCGCATTAGTCAAGGTAACGATGCCGACACCCGCCGATGGAATCACGGTGAAGGCGGTTGACGCACCGAGCGCAAATGCGCCCGAATGAGTGAGCGTCACGCGACCGGACGCAGACTGACCAACGTTGAAGCCGTAGCCATAAAACCCGGCGCGGGCGCGTGGCGTGGCCGGAGCGGCAGAAACGACCTGCGGAGACGTCGCTGCTAGGAGCGCGGTGTCAGCGATCAGGCGCTCGCCGTTTACGCAGCCCTGCGACAGCAGCATGGTCATCCACCGCGCAATGTCATTGACGCTGGAACTGACACCGCCGGCTGGCGATTGCGCATCCGGATCCCGCTGCGATGGCGCGACAACGAATCGGTCGCCCTGCCTGACGTGTCCGGCGGTGCGGTTGGTTCGTGCGAGGAAGTCGGCATGGCGAGAACTTGTCGAATTCATGCCGAGCGGCGCATACAGCGCCTGCTGCGACAACGTTGCCCAATCACTGTGACTGGCAACGGCGACCGCTTCGGCCGCAGCGGTCATGCCAAAGTTGGTATAGGCGTAGCGATTGCGAAAAGGCGCGAGTGGCGCGTAGCGGAGCCGATGAAGTATTTGCGGACGGTCGAAGCCAAGATCTTCCATGAAGTCGCCAACGTGTTCAGGAAGACCGGAGCGATGCGCATAGAGGTCGGCGACCGTTAGATTGCTCGACACATAAGGGTCACCGAGTTTGAACTGCGGCATCAGCGTTTGCATGCGGGTGTCCCAGGCGAGCACGCGGTTGCCCACTTGACGGGAAATGACGGTCGCGCCGATCGACTTCGACATGGATGCGAGCTGGAATACTGTGTCGGCATCCACCGGCAGACCAGTGCTGACGCTGCGTACACCATACCCCCGGGCGAACACGTTCTTGCCGTCACGAACGACGGCGACAGCCATGCCCGGGATGCCGCTGGTTTGCATCAACTTTTGCGCCAACGCATCGACCTGCGCGACGGCAGCAGCAATTTGCGAGTCGGCAATATCGAGCGCGGAGTACTCGTTGGGGGCAGTTTCGGGTCTGGCACCGCAATGGGTGGGCGCGGCTGATGCGTTTGCAACGCTTGTGTAAACGCCGGGAAGAAGCGCGCCTAGAACGAGAACCCTGCAAAACGAAATCCTTGTGAGCATCGAATAGGCTCCTTCAAATGGACGCGCTTTCTGCGCATGGAAAACTGCCGTTCGAATTGGGCGCGGCCAGCACCCAGCTAACGTGCCAGCAACCCGCCTCGAGTCTTGCGATACCACGCGGCTCGCTTCGTCAAACCGCGAGTTGCGTCCCACAATCACCGCAGACTCACTTGGCCCGCTTCTGCGGCCAGGCATCGGCCCAGCGGCGATCGTCCGAGCATGCCGACGGTGCCGGCGTGTCGACCTCGCGTGTGGGGTAGTCGGCGATCGTGGCGGCTTTGAGATACTCGATCAGTGCGTAGCGCTCGTCTTCACGGAGCGCGCGACCGATACGGCCAGGCCGGGATTGTTCGTTGGTAAACCAGTGCCCGCGATTGCCATTGCCGGGCTGGTTGGCATCGAGGGTGACGGCCGCGGCAGACTTGGTGACACCGAGACCAAGTTTCAACGGGTCGAACTCGTTGCCGCCGAAACGGAACATGGCCGGACGCGTCTCGCTCAGAAGGTCGTAGACAGTAGGAACAGCGCCGTTGTGAAGGAATGGCGCGGTCGCCCAGACGCCCACCAGTGGGCGCGCTTTGTAACCGCATGGCGCGGGATTGATGTCGTTCTTGCGCCCGAAGCCGTCGAACGCAGCCTGCTCACGAGCGTCGATACCGGCGTCGAGGTAGGCTTGTCGCTTGACATGGTCAACCACGAGGTGAAGCGCTTCGGGGATTCCGATGGGTTCGCTGATGCCCAGTTTGCTCGCGTCATAGCGGCGCCCGGCGAAGTTCACCGCCAGATTCGCGTCCGTCCCAATCTTCGAAAGATTCACGACGGGTACATGCCATTCGGTGGGGTCTTGCGTCCCCTTGATCCGCTGTATGCCGTGGCATGATGCACAGTTGTCGACAAACAACTCGCGCCCTTTTTGCGCACGCGGGCGGTCGATTTTTCCGAGCACGGCGTCGGGCCAGGCCGGGGGTTTGAGCGATTGCAACTGTTGCTCGATCGCGTGGATGTTTTTCACGTTCACCGCAGTTTTCCAGCGCGTGGATTCGGGCAACAATTGCCCCGTCTTCGGGTCAATCAGGTGGATGTGGCCCGTGCCCATCGCCTCGACCATGTTTCGCGCCATGGGCTGCCGCGCGGACGCGTTGTACTGCACCCAGTCGAAACGCCAGATGTCCCAGAGATACGGAAAACTTTGCGGCGCGTCTCCAGGCTTGATGTTGGACGGGGTGTCGAGACCGATGACGAAGACTGCGTTGGCGATATCGTTGACGGCGTCGAGTCGGCTCGGTCCTGCGCGCGTCGCACCGGCACTCACCTCCGAACGAGTGCGCTGCCCTGATTTGGCTAATCCATCGCGCAGACCCAACAGGTCCCGTTGCACACTGGCGCTTGCGTAGCCAAGAGCAACCGCACGCTCGAGAAAACGCGCGCGACGGCGGTCATCGTCGGCCGTGGCGCGGATGGTCGTCTCCAGCTCGGCCATGAAGGCATTGAGGTCAATGCCCGATTGCCCACCGTCGATGCGTATGCGTGTATCGCGATAGGAAATTTGCCCGGTGTGGCAAGCGGCACATGTGAATCCGACTTGAGGGACACCAGGCGTCGCTGCCGTATCCACCGCGAAGCCGATCGGCCAACCGTAAGGGTTTTTTGCACTATTGCCGTTAGTTTCGAAAATGAAGCCAAAGCGTGACAGATTGGCTGGATCCATAAAGCGGCGCCCGCTGTCCGATTCCAGGGCCTCGAGCAAGGCGGCGGGCATGATGAACGTGCCCTGTGACGTGTAGTAATAAAGCTCCCGCTGCTGTTGATTCCAGCCTTGGTCGACCAACATGGTTGCTGGCCTGCTCGTGTCGGCGTGAGCGGCCGGCGCAAGACTGAATGCCACCGCACCCAGACACGCGGCAAGATAAATCCGTTTCGCTCCAATCATGCTGCCCTCCCAATTGTTCAATGTCACCCTCGGCGCCGCAATGCGCCACCACACACTCCAGTAACCCTGTAGGCGCAACCGCTTGATGGCAACGCCGCAAAGTTCTGTGCTTACTCTTTCTAAGCGCGTGGTTTAGACGTTCCTATCAAGAGCGGCAAAGTTTCTTTTTGCGAGACACCGAATCGGGTACGCGCCACCGAGGCGTGGCAGACCAAAAAACCGGCAACGGCACTTTGGCGCGAGGCCGCATGCGGGCTACGGCGCGGACCAGCACGTTGGCACTTGAGTCGGCGTAAACTCCCCCAGTAATCAAGGAGTGCCCACCATGACCGCCCGCCCCGACACCCACCCCTTCAACGCCGATCAGTCCGCCGCCCTGCTACGTCGCGCGAGCAAGCAATGGGACGATGACATCGTTGCGCAGTTGATCGAGTATGTGAAGCTGCCGGCCAAGTCGCCTTCGTTCGAGGCGGAGTGGAAGCGCGCGGGGCAGATCCAGCGGGCGATCGATCAGGCGCAGAAGTTCGTGGCGGCGCAGCCGGTCAAGAACATGACGCTCGAGGTGATCACGCTCGAGGGGCGCACACCGGTGCTGTTCTTCGACATCCCGGGCACCGGCGCCAAAGCGACGGGCAAGACGGTGCTGCTTTACGGCCACCTTGACAAGCAGCCCGAGATGGCGGGCTGGCGCGAAGATTCCGGTCCGTGGACGCCTTTGCTCGAAGACGGCAAGCTCTACGGCCGCGGCAGCGCCGACGATGGTTATGCAGTGTTCGCGGCGCTGGCCGCCGTGATCGCGCTCGATGCCGAAAACATCTCCCGTCCGCGCTGCCTCGGCCTGATCGAGACCTGCGAGGAATCGGGTTCGTACGACCTGCCACCCTATCTCGACGCGCTGGCGTCGCGCATGGGCGATGTCGGCCTGGTCGTGGCGCTCGACTCGGGCGCCGGCAGCTACGACGAGCTGTGGGCGACCACCTCGCTGCGTGGCCTGGTCAACGGCACGATGACCGTGCGCATGCTGACCGAGGGCGTGCACTCAGGCGACGCCGGCGGCGCCGTGCCGTCCACCTTCCGCATCGCGCGGCAGTTGCTGGACCGCATTGACGATTCGGCGACCGGCATGACCAAATCGCCCGTGTTCAGCGCGCCTATCCCCGACGAACGCGTGACCCAAGCCAAACAGGCCGCCGACATCCTGGGCGAAGTCGTGTGGAAGCGCTTCCCGTGGCAAAGCTGCGGCGGCGCGCACGAATTCACGCTGCCGACCACCAAGGACCCGGTCGAGCTGATCCTGAACCGCACCTGGCGCTCGGCGCTGTCGATCACGGGCGCCGATGGCCTGCCCGCGACCAAGGACGCCGGCAACGTGCTGCGCCCATACACCGCGCTCAAGCTGTCGCTGCGCATCCCGCCGACGGTCGATGGCGCCGAGGCGGCGGCCGAGGTCAAGCGCCTGGTCGAGCAGAACACGCCATACAACGCCGCCGTGAGCTTCGCGGCCGATAGCGCGGCCACCGGCTGGAACGCGCCCGCGTTCGCACCCTGGCTCACGGTCGCGCTCGACGCCGCGTCGATGCACTACTTCGGCAAGCCTGCCGCCTACATGGGCGAAGGCGGCACCATCCCGTTCATGGGCATGCTCGGCGCCAAGTTCCCCGACGCGCAAATGCTCGTCACCGGCGTGCTCGGCCCCAAGTCGAACGCGCACGGCCCGAACGAGTTCCTGCACATTGAGTACGCCAAGAAGGTCACGGCGGCGACGGCGCTGGTGATTTCGGCGTTGTAGTAGCAGTCGGTGGTTGCAGCGCTGCTCGCGGCGCCGAAGTGGCGCCGAGGCTACTCGCAGTTCACCATCCAGTGCACGCCGAAGCGGTCGGTGAACATACCGAATCCTTTGGCCCAGAAGGTCGGCGCGAACGGCATAGTGATCTGCCCGCCGTCGGCCAACGCCTTGAATACGGCTTCGCCTTTGGCGACGTCCTGGTAGGCAACCGACAGCGAAAAACCGCAGAAACCGGTCGGTCCCGGCATGTTCGGCGGCCGGTCGCAGGCCATCATCTGCTGGCCGTCAAGCGCGTAAGTGGCATGCATGATCTTGTCATGCCACTCACTGTCGAACTCGCCCGCCATCGGCGAATCGCCAAAGCGCATCATGAAGGTGACCTCGCCACCGAGCACCGATTGATAGAAGTTGAGCGCCGCTTCGCAGTCGCCGGTGTAGGCGAGATAGGGTTGAATGGCCATGTTGAACTCCCGATCAGCATTTGAAGTGGCGATTGTAGGCACGCGGCGTCCGCGTCAATGTGGGTTTGCCGACGAGCAGGCATGCGCGGCGCGGGCGATGCGCCGCTGCGTCCAGCCGGTGTCCGGCGCTGCACCGGTCGAGGGCATTCCCGGCAGCATCTTTCGCCATTGAACGACTGTTGCACGGGGCGTCACGCTCGATTTTTTGCAATGTCGACTTGTACATTAATTGCCTTCCAATCCCTATCCCATTGCGCATTTTCGTGAAAAGCTATTACCGGACGCATTGCGCGAGCCGTTGTTCGCCGTGAGCGAGCCGTCATCAAAACCGGTGACAATGCCGGTCATGGGCACGGCGTTTGCTCCTGTTGCCCGGAACCGGAACCGTCCCGCATCATGACCATCCACGTCGCGCTCAACCACGTCACCCACTATCGCTACGACCGCCTGGTTACGCTCGGCCCGCAGATCGTGCGGCTGCGTCCGGCGCCGCATTGCCGCACGCGCATCCTCTCCTACAGCCAGCGCGTGGAGCCCGCCGACCACTTCTGCAACTGGCAGCAGGACCCGTTCGCCAACTACATGGCGCGACTGGTGTTCCCCGAGAAAACGCGCGAATTCAAGGTGACGGTCGACGTGGTCGCCGAGATGGCGGTCTACAACCCGTTCGATTTCTTTCTGGAGCCGGCCGCCGAGAAATTTCCGTTCGCCTATTCGAACGACACCAGGGCGGAGGTAGCGCCTTACCTCGCCACCGCGCCGATGACGCCGCTGGTCGATGCTTATCTCAAGAAGATTGACAAGAGCAAACGGCGCACGATTGACTTCCTGGTTGACGTCAATGCGATGCTCTACAAGGACGTCCGCTACCTGATCCGCATGGAGCCGGGGGTGCAGACGCCGGAGCAGACGCTGACGTTGAAGTCCGGCTCTTGCCGCGACTCGGGCTGGCTGCTGGTGCAGTTGATGCGTCACTTGGGCATCGCGGCGCGCTTTGTGTCGGGCTATCTGATCCAGTTGACGCCGGACGTGAAAGCCATCGACGGCCCGAGCGGCCCCAGCGCCGACTTCACCGATCTGCACGCCTGGTGCGAGGTTTATCTGCCCGGCGCCGGCTGGATCGGGCTCGACCCGACCTCGGGCCTGCTCGCGGGCGAGGGCCACATCCCGCTCGCCTGCACGCCACAGCCCTCGTCCGCCGCGCCGATCGAAGGCGGCGTCGACAAGAGCGAGGTGGAATTCGAACACCACATGGCCGTCACGCGCATCTACGAGTCGCCGCGCGTGACCAAGCCGTACACCGAGGCGCAGTGGGAGCACGTGCTCGATCTCGGCGAAAAAGTGGATCGCGACCTAGTCGCCGGCGACGTGCGGCTGACGATGGGCGGCGAGCCAACCTTCGTCGCCGACCGCGACCGCGACGCGCCGGAGTGGAACACCGCCGCGCTCGGCCCCACCAAGCGCGGCTATGCCAACGCGCTGGTGCAGAAGCTGCGCGCGCAGTACGGCGACGGCGGCTTCCTGCATTTCGGCCAGGGCAAGTGGTATCCCGGCGAGCAACTGCCGCGCTGGGCGCTGTCGGTGTTCTGGCGCAAGGACGGCCAGCCGATCTGGCACAACCCTGACCTGTTCGCCGACGAGCGCAAGCCATCGAGCTACAGCAATGCCGATTCCGGCCACTTCATCCACGCGCTCGCTACCAAGCTCGGGTTGACCGGCGAGTTCATCAAGGAAGGCTACGAGGACACCTGGTACTACCTGTGGCGCGAGCGTCGCCTGCCGGTCAACGTCGATCCGTTCGATGCCCGGCTCGGCGACGAGCTCGAGCGCGACCGTCTGCGCAAGGTGTTCGATCAGGGTTTGCAGCACGTCGTCGGCCACGTGCTGCCCATCACGCCGGGCAGCGCCGTCGGCTTGAGCGGGACGCGCTGGCAAACCGGCCCGTGGTTCTTCCGCGACGAACGCATGTACCTGATCCCCGGCGACAGCGCGATGGGCTACCGCCTGCCGCTCGACAGCCTGCCGTGGACGTCCGAAGGCGACTACCCCTACTTCATCGACCGCGATACGTTCGATCCGCGCGGCGAATTGCCGCCAGCGCGGACTTTTGCTGAGCGGTATGGGGTGGCGCGCGGGCTGGATGTGCCGGCGACGGTGGCGATGCAATCGATCGACTCTCTCCCCCAGCGAGGGAGGGCCGGGGGTGGGGGAACGCTGGGC
Organism: Betaproteobacteria bacterium; assembly: GCA_027492485.1. Taxonomy (GTDB): domain Bacteria; phylum Pseudomonadota; class Gammaproteobacteria; order Burkholderiales; family Casimicrobiaceae; genus Casimicrobium. The sequence goes on along the minus strand of JAPUER010000079.1, from coordinate 50,405 downwards.
GCCGACGATTTTGCGATGGCCGGCCGCCCCCACCCTGGCCCTCCCCCGCTGGGGGAGGGAATGCTTCCGGACGCGACGTCGCGCGCTCAGCAATACGTCCCCGCCACGTCCACCCTCATGCCGCAGCGCTTCCAGTCGGCGCACTGGCTCACGCGCACGGCACTTTGCGTTGAGGCGCGGCAGGGGCATCTGTACATCTTCATGCCGCCGATTGCGTGGTTGGAGGACTATCTTGACCTGCTGAGCGCGATCGAGGCGACCGCCGAACAGCTCGATATGCGCATCGTGCTCGAAGGCTATCCGCCGCCGCGCGACCCGCGCCTCAAACTCCTGCAGGTCACGCCGGACCCCGGCGTGATCGAAGTCAACATCCATCCCGCCTACAACTGGGGCGAGCTGGTCGAGCACACGGAATTTTTGTACCAGGCCGCGTTCGAGGAACACCTCTGCGCCGAGAAGTTCGCGCTCGATGGCCGCCACACCGGCACCGGCGGCGGCAATCACTTCGTACTCGGCGGCGCGACGCCGGCCGATTCGCCGTTCCTGCGCAAACCGGAACTGCTGTCGAGCCTGATCGCCTACTGGCACAACCACCCTAGCCTGTCGTACCTGTTCAGCGGCCTCTTCATCGGCGCCACGTCGCAGGCGCCGCGCATTGACGAGGCGCGCAACGACCAGCTCTATGAACTTGAAATCGCGCTGGCGCAGATCGAGAAGAACCGCGCTATCTACGACAACGAGATGCCGCCATGGCTGGTCGACCGCATGCTGCGCAACATCCTGATCGACGTCACCGGCAACACCCATCGCAGCGAGTTCTGCATCGACAAGCTCTACTCGCCCGACGGTCCGACCGGCCGCCTGGGCCTGCTCGAACTGCGCGCCTTCGAGATGCCGCCGCATGCGCGCATGAGCATCGTGCAGCAGCTCCTACTGCGCGCCCTCGTCGCCCGTTTCTGGAAGCAGCCCAAGCATCACTCGCTGTCGCGCTGGGGCACGGCACTGCACGACCGCTTCATGCTGCCGACCTTCATCCGCATGGACTTCGAGGACGTGCTGGAAGACCTCGCGATGCCCGAGAATGGCGGCTACCAGTTCGACCCAGCGTGGTTCGCGCCGCATTTCGAGTTCCGCTTCCCGCTGTTCGGCGAGATCGCCGTGCGCGGTATGGAGGTCGCGATCCGCGGCGCGCTCGAGCCCTGGCACGTGATGGGCGAAGAAGGCGCGATCGGCGGCACCGTGCGCTATGTCGACTCGTCGCTGGAGCGGCTGGAGGTCAGCGTGACCGGCCTCAACGACTCACGCTATGTGGTGACCGCCAACGGCGAGGCGCTGCCCTTGCAGCCGACCGGCACCGTCGGTCACTTCGTCGCCGGCGTGCGCTACAAGGCCTGGAGCCCGCCCTCCGCCCTGCATCCGAGCATTCAGGTGCATGCGCCCGTGACCTTCGACATCGTCGACACCTGGATGAACAAGAGCCTCGGCGGCTGCCAGTACCACGTGCAGCATCCGGGCGGATCGAACCCGAGCGTGTTCCCGATCAACGCCTACGAGGCCGAGTCGCGCCGCCTGTCGCGCTTCCTGCGCATGGGCCACACCCCCGGTCGCATGGTGGTGCAGCCCGCGCAGGTCAATCACGAGCACCCGTTCACACTGGATTTACGTCGCACGTAACGCCATGAAAGAAAGGTGATTCCGCGACCGCTTTCCCGGCGACGGTGGCCGCTACACTCGGCGCATGTCTTCCCTTTTTGACGCCGACGCCGCCAGCGAGGGCGACCGCTCCGCGCAAACCGCCGCCACGATTCTGTCGTTGAGCCGGCGGGCGCCTGCGGGCCACTACGATGGTCTACGCGACGGCTTGCTCGCGCGCCCGGCGTGGCAAACCTTTCTCGCAAGCGCGATTGCAACCTTGCCGGCAGACGAGCGCACGCCGCAGGCGTTGCTGAGCCAGTTCGACGAACTGCATGCGAGCCTGGCGCGCAAGATCGAGGACAACGGCGTCACCTACAACCTGTATTCCGACGCCGTCGACAACAATGGCCGGCAGGCGCGGCCGTGGTCGCTCGATCTGCTGCCGATGATCATGACCGAGACCGAGTGGCGACAGGTCGAGCGTGGTGTGGCGCAGCGCGCCGACCTGCTCAACCGCATCCTCGCCGACGTTTACGGCCCGCAGGAGCTGATCCGCGACGGCAAGCTGCCGACGGCGCTGGTGCACGGTCATCCCGGCTTCCTGCGCGCGGCGCACGGCGTGGTGCCGCGCGGACAAACCCATCTGCACATCGCGGCGTTCGATCTCGCCCGCGGCCCGGACGGCAACTGGTGGGTGATGTCGCAGCGCGCCCAGGCGCCGTCGGGGCTCGGCTACGCGCTGGAAAACCGGATGATCGTATCGCGGCTATTCCCCGATGCGTTCCGCGCGCTGCACGTCGACAAGCTGGCGACCAGCTACCAGACCCTGATGGCGAGCCTCGCCGCGCACAGCCCCGCCGGCGACGACGCACGCATGGTGCTGCTGACGCCGGGGCCGTACAACGAGACCTACTTCGAGCACGTCTATCTCGCCCGCTACCTCGGCATCACGCTGGTGGAAGGCGGCGACCTGGTGGTGCGCGACCAGCGCGTGTGGCTGAAGACGCTGAACGGGCTGCAAGCGGTCGACGTGATCCTGCGCCGCCTCGACGACGACTTTCTCGACCCGCTGGAGCTGCGGGCCGATTCTGCGCTCGGCATTCCGGGGTTGATGCAGGCGTGGCGCGCGGGCAACGTGGTACTTGCCAACGCACCGGGCACCGGCTTTCTTGAATCCACTGCCATCCTTGGCTTCCTGCCGAAGCTCTGCGAATCGCTGCTCGGCGAGACGCTGGCGATCCCCTCGATTGCAAGCTGGTGGTGCGGCGAGAAAGCGGCACTGCGCGCGCTGATGCCGCAGCTTGGCGACTATGTGCTGAAGCCGACCTTCAACGACCGCGGCCGGCGTTTCGTTCCCGCCATCGGCAAGGCGCTCTCGGCGCGCGAACGCGAGCAATGGGCCGGTCGTATTGCATTGCGCCCGGAGGATTTTGCGGCGCAGGCCTTTCTGCCGCTGTCGCACACGCCAAGCTGGCAGGGTGCCGGGGCGTCGCCACCGATCGCTTCGCGGGCGGCGATGGTGCGCGTGTTTGCGCTGTCGAACGGGCCGGGTCGCTGGCACGTGATGCCGGGCGGTCTCGCGCGCATCGCGCCCGAGGGCCGCGACGTGGTGTCGATGTACCGCGGCGGCAGCTCGGCTGACTTCTGGGTCATCACCGGCCACGGCAGCGACGACGCAACGCCGTTGTCGCCAACGCTGACGCCGCTGTCGACCCATCGCACGCCGCTCGGCGTATCGAGTCGCGCTGCCGAGAATCTGTTCTGGTTCGGCCGCTATACCGAGCGGCTGGAGAACGCAACGCGTCTTGCCCGCGTAACGCTGGAAGCGCTGGCCAGCGAGGCGGAGGAAACGCCGCAAACGCTGGAGTGGCTGCATCGGCTTGCCATCGCCAACGGGCTGGTGAGTCGCGCCGTGCCGTCGCCGCGACAGGCGGCGCATGTGTTCGAGCGGGCGTTGATCGCCTCGCTGTCCGATCGCGACGGCCGTCTCGGCGCCTACAGCGTCGCGGCGACGCTCGGCGCGCTGCGGCAGGCGGCGTTCGCGGTACGTGAGCGCCTGGCCATCGAACAATGGTCGTTGGTGGCGGCCAGCGCCAGCGAGTTCGAGAGCATGCTGGGCAGCGGCCATTCACCGCGACAGGCGGCGAACGCCCCCACGCAGCAGTCGCCGAATGCCACAACGCAGCAGTCGCCGAATGCCACAACGCAGCAGTCGCTGCGGGCCCTCGACCGGTTGTCGGTCAATGTGATGGCGATGACGGGCGCGCAGACCGATCGCATGACCCGTGACGATGGCTGGCGCTTGCTGTCGATCGGGCGCCACCTCGAGCGCATGTCCACGCTCGCCGATGCGCTGGCGGAAGCCTTCGCCACCGGTTCGCTGGAAAGCGACATCGGCCTCTCGCTGGTGTTGAGCCTGTTCGACAGCACCATTACCTATCGTTCGCGCTATCTGCAGCGGCGCGACCCGGAGGCGCTGCTCGAATTGCTGGTGCTCAACCGCGACAACCCGCGGTCACTGGCGTGGATCGCGCAGACACTCGCCAGCCGTGTCGCCAAGCTGAGCGACACGCCGGCCGGTGTGGTGCCACCTTTGCTGGCGACGTACATGCTGCCGCATCGCTGGCCGGCCGCGCAGATCGCCGCGCTGGCGGCGCGCAGCGACAAGAGCGATCTGGTCGCCATGCTGCGCACTGTCGCCAACGACGCCTGCGCGATTTCCGACGCGCTATCGCAGCGCTACTTCAGCCATGCCGAAGGCGCGGCGCATGCGGTGGGGGCATAAGCATGCGGCTGTCCGTCACCCACGATACCCACTACGAGTACGCCGGCAACGTCGAGCAGGCGCATCACATCGCGCATCTGCGACCACTGGCGTCGGCCTCGCAGCAATTGCTGAGCCACGACCTGCGCATCGCCCCGGAGCCGGAAGTACGCACGCCGAGCCTCGACAGCTACGGCCAGGAGCGGGTTTACTTCGAGTTGGCCGTTGCCCATGCCGAACTGAGCGTCGTCGCCCACAGCGAAGTCATCACCCATGCCCTGGCGCCGGAGCTGACCGGCAAGCTCGACCGCGTGACCATGCCCGACAGCTTGCCCTGGGAAGCGGTGGCCGAACACATGCAGTACACCGCCGGGCAGGAATTCGATGCCGCGCGGGAGTTTGCGCAACCGTCGCCGCTGGCGCCGATCCATGCCGACTTCGCTCGCTATGCGTCGGCGCTTGCCGGCAAATCGCAACCGGTCTATCAACTGGCGAAGGCGCTCTGCCAGCGCATCCACACCGAGTTCAAATATTCACCGGAGGCGACCGACGCCAGCACGCCGCCGCTGACGGCGCTCGGCCTCAAACAGGGCGTCTGTCAGGATTTCGCGCAGGTGATGATCGCCGGGCTGCGTTCGCTCGGGCTCGCCGCGCGCTATGTCAGTGGCTATCTGCTGACCGAGCCGCCACCGGGCAAGCCGCGACTGATCGGCGCCGACGCCTCGCACGCCTGGGTGAGCGTGTATTGCCCAAAGGACGGTTGGCTCGATTTCGATCCGACCAACAACTGTCTGGCCGGCGAAAGCCACGTCAAGCTGGCCTACGGCCGCGACTATGGCGACGTGCCGCCGTTACGCGGTGTGATCCGCGGTGGCGGCAGTCCTCGTCTGAAGGTCGCGGTGACAGTCGCGCCGCTCGATGCTTCGACCGCGCGCTAACGAGCGCGGATGGCCCAGCGCTCGTGGTCGCACCAGCGGCCGGCAATCTTGAGGTATTTCGGCGAAAACCCTTCGCACTGAAAACCGGCGCCTTTCACCAGGCCGATGGAGGCGAGGTTTCCGGGCTGGATGTTCGCCTCCAGCCGGTGCAGCCCCATGTCGCCGAAGGCAACCCGCATCACGGCGCGCAAGCCATCGCGCATGAAACCCTGTTGCTGGTGGCCGGCAAAGCCGTAGTAGCCAAGGTAAGCGCTCTGAAACGCGCCGCGCACGATGTTGCTCACATTGATCACGCCGGCGATGGCGTCGGTGTCACGCCGGCAGATCAGAAACGGCGCATTGAAAGGGAGCTGCATGCGGGCGAGCCAGGCGGCGAAGGCCTGCTCATCGCCGGGCGGCGTCACCCACGGGTGGTGCAGCGTGCGGCTGGCGCGCACCGCCGCCAGAAATTCGTCGCGGTCATCCGGCGACGGCGTGCGAAGGTAGATGCGGGAACGCACAAGCAGTGACCGCAGCGCACTACTTCGGGGCGGTCATCGCCTCGCCGGGCTTCATCTCGCACCCTGCCGCATCGAACAGCGCCGCCCGGCCACACACCGAGTTGAGCATGCGTTCGGCCTCATGGCCAATGCCGGGCACCTCGACGCGGCTGTGGCGCAGTACCAGATTCTGCGCCTTGGCCCGGCGCTGCAGATGCGCGAAATAGTTGTTGCCGCGCTCGAGCCGGAAGGCGCCCTGCGCCTCGCCCGCACAACTCTTGTCGAGCGCGCTGTGATTGGGGTCGATGTCATTGCCGCCGAGCAGATAGATCACCCGACGACCGAAGTAGCGCGCCTCGAACGCGCGCGCGTCGCCCTGCGCCGTCACGTACGGCACCGCATCGTTGAGCCCGTAGCGCCAATGGTCCTGCTCGCGGCAATGGGCGACATTGACCGGTCGCTGGGCGTCGAAATACAGGTAGGACGACGGGTTGGCGACCACGTAGCGCAGGCGGATGCTGCCTTTGCCAACCGCCGCGTGATCGCCGCCATCGGCGACGGGATGCAGGCCCGCCGCCGCGATGACCTGATCGGCACGCCCGACCACCGCGTAGCGTTGCACCATCTGCGCGCCGCCGGAGTGCGCCACGAACACGATGCGGTCGAGGTTCGGGAAGCGGTTGCGATCGGCCAGCAGCGCGGCGATGCCGTCGAGAATTTCAAACGAACTGACCGGGTACGGCCCCTTCGCCGGCTCGCCGCCCAGCCAGGCCTCGTTCTTCCAGCGCACCGCCGCCGGCGGCAGATCGTGGCGCGCGGCATCGGCGGTGGTGATGATTTGCGGCGCGATGAGCAAGGTTTCGGCCTCGGCGCCGCTTGCCTTGAGCGCCTTGCCGGCCAGATCGAAGTAGCGATCGGCGTCGCGCAGGCGACCGTGGATCACGATCACGGCGCGGCGAATCGCGGGCTGCGCCTTGACGTCGGCCAGCGGCACGCTGCTGTAGGCCGGCACCAGCACCTCGCCCTGCGCCACTTTCAGCTTCAGGCGCTCCGGCGCCACCACTTTAACCGGCCGCCGGTGCGGCGCATTGTCATCGGTCGCGACTACCGGCGCGGACGTGGTCGCGGGCGCAGCCGTCGCCGCCGCTACCTCGCTGCTGCCGAAGGTCAGCGCCAGTTTGCCGACCGCGGCGAGCGCAACCAGCGCCAGCGCGCCGGACCAACGCCAGCCGCCGCGCGCCGCGCCAGACAACAGCGCCTTGCGCGAGCCTTGTCGGCTCGTGGGCCGCTTCACCATCCAATCCTCCAAGTCCGTCGTTTTCTCTTTTTGCCGTTGCCCGCGTCCGGGCCGTCGCGCCGCCGCCATTGCGGCGCCCTGGGGCGCATGGCGCCGGTGGCACGCGGGTCGGCCGCTATTTGCCGAACCACGCGCCGATCTCGGCCGGCAGTCGGCTCGGCCGGCCGCTTGCCCGATCCAGCGGGCACCACTGGGTGACCGCCCGGGCCAGCACTTTGCCGTCACCACCCCGAATTATCTCCGTATGGCGCGGATAGCGCAGACCGCGTGCCGTTCCCGTCCAGGTGCGGGCGAACACCGTGTCGCCCGGCACCGCCTCGGTCAGATAGTCGATTTCATGCCGCAGGGCGACCCAGACGTGGCGCTCGCGCTGTTCCGGCGTAGTCAAAAAGTTCCAGTGTGCGATAGCAACGTCCTGCACCCACGCCAGGTAGACAACATTGTTGACATGCCCCAATTCGTCGATGTCAGACGAGTGGATGGTCAACGGCAGTTCAAACGGCGGGATGGGTGAATCGCTGGCGAGCATGGGTCAATTCTTGCCGCGACGGTTCGCGGCATACATCTTTTCAACGAAATGCGCATTGCAACTGGTCCAAGAGCCTATTTTTATATAAAGTCGACTATTTCAATAAATCGCCGGTAATCCTTATTCCAAAAGCGCTTTCAACGTAAAGCTGTTGAGTCAATTCACCCACCTGCCCGCCCGGTCAGCAACCTGACGGCGAGCAACGAATCCCCTGCGCTAGCATCGATTGCAATGAGTTCGCCCGCTCCGTCGCCCGCGCCTGTTGCGCCGGCGGCACCTCCGTCCCCCGTAACGCCCTTCGTCCCCAGCCGCTGGGCGATGTTTCTGGCCTTCCTGCAAATCGGCGTCAGCGCCTTTGGCGGCGCGCTGCCGTGGGGCCGGCGCATCCTGGTCGAGGACCGCAAGTGGATTTCGTCGCAGGAATTCACCGAGATCGTGACCGTCTGCCAGGCAGTGCCGGGGCCGAACATGGTCAATCTGGCAGTGTTCATCGGCACCCGCTATCACGGCGTGGTCGGCGCACTGATTGCCTTCGCCGGCATCGTCGGCGTGCCGCTGGCGATCCTGCTGGCGCTCAATGCCGTCTATCACAGCTTCGCGCACCTGCCGGCGGTGCGCTCGGCGATGACCGGCATGGCCGCCACCGCGACGGCCTACCTGCTCTACATGTCGCTCAAGATGGGGGGCGGCTTCTGGCGGCGACCGCTGGGCATCGTGCTCTGCGCCGCGTCCGCCGCGCTCGCGTTCTTCGCGCACTGGCACATGGCGCTGGTGCTGCTGGTCTGCGGCGCCGTCGGCGTAACGCTCGCGAAGCGGGGGCGGCTGTGAAAGGCAGCGATCAACTGCTCGACATCCTGCTTCTGTACGTGTCGCTGTCGTTCCTGTGCATCGGCGGCACTATTCCGCTGATCCCGGACATGCACCGCTTCTTCGTCGAGGGCCGCGGCCTGATGACGACCACCGAATTCGCCGGCTACATCGCGCTGGCGCAGGTGGCACCGGGACCGAACATCCTCTACATCGCCCTGTTCGGCTACCACGTCGCCGGCATTCCCGGTGCCCTGACGGCGCTCGGCGGCATCAGTTTCGTGCCCTTCGTGCTGATGGTGATCACCACCAAGATGTTTGCCCGCCTGCAGGCCAACCCCTGGCGCGAGATCGTGTTGCGCGGCCTGGCGCCGGTCACGGTCGGACTGATGTTCGCCGGCTGCATGCTGTTGATGCGCGGATTTCCGGACTGGCGCGCGTGGGTGCTCGCCGGCATCTCGTTCGCGGTTTATATGCTCACCAAGTGGCATCCGCTGTGGATGATCGCGTTCGGTGCCGTGGCAGGCGTCGTTCTGCAGATGTGACCCAGGGCCTGTTAACGCTATTTTCGCGAGTGCGGCGGTCGTATTTTCGATGCACGGTTAGGCGCGAAGGCCGCCGTGGTGCGGGCACCACAAGGACTTCGCAACAACACCGGGCGCGAAAATACGACACGCCCCGGAGGGTTGCAACGAGACGGCGTGTCTGCCGCGTTGCGATGCTTGAACGTGGAACCACCACGTTCTTCGCATCGCGCCTTGCAGCCATCGCCGTCTCGTTGCAACGCATCTCGCGAAAATAGCGTTAACAGGCCCTACTGCGGCCGGGGCGGCCGGGGCAGCCAGCCCAGGCCTTTCGCGTGCAGGCTCTGCACGTACCAGCGATCCGCCGTCTCGGTAATCGCCGTAGTTTCCGGGTAAGCCCCGGTCGGGTCCTGCAAGTCGGCAACCACCTTGCCGTCCTCGGTAAACGCGATCACGTGGCCATAGGCTTTCGGCACCGGCCACAGCGCCCGCGGCAGCCGCAGCGTGAGCTTGCGCAGGAAGGGTTTGCCGGCCATGTTGTCGATCGTCGGATTGCGCGGCTTGGCAAAACCGAGCCAGATCCTGCCGTCGAGTCCGCGCATCAGGTTGTCCGGGTAACCGGGCAGGTTGTCGAACAGCACCGCCGCGTTGGACGCCGCCGCACCGCTCGACAGGTCGAGGTTGTCCGCGGTCGCCGCGATCTTCCACACGCGATACTTGCCGGTCTCGTTGACGAATAGCGTCTGCTCGTCCTTCGACAGCGCAATGCCATTGGCGAACGCGAGGCCACGGGCAACGATGCGGGTGCCACGCGTCGCGGGGTCGTACTCCAGCACGCGACCGGTGGCCTGCTGCTCCAGAATGTCGAGCACGCTGGCCTCGAAGGTGCCGCCCCACTGGCTGGGCGCAAAGCGCGTCGAGGCATCGGTGAAGTACATCTTGCCACTGGCGGCGACGACGACGGCATCGGCATAGCGAATCGGGTCGCCGCCGACGCGGTCGGTGAGCACGCTGATCTTGCGATCGGGCGCGACGGCGAGCAGTCCTTTCATCGCATCCGCTGCAATCAGATTGCCGGCCGCATCGAAATCGAAGCCCAGCACCCGACCGCCGGTATTGACGAACACTTCCTGCGCCGAGCCGTCGGCGTTCATGCGCAGGATGTTGCCGCTCGCCACTGCCGCATAGAGCTTGCCATCGCGGCCGACGGCGATGTGTTCCGGGCCTTCCTCGTTGCCCAGTGCAATCAGCTTCAGATTCGCGAGCTTGGTGTTAACCGAATGCGGCCCGACGTAACCGGGTGCCGCAGGCGCGCTCCACACCGCCGGCTCCACCGGCACCGGCCACAACGAGAGGTAGGCCGCCAGCGCCAGCACCACCATCGCAAGCAAGGCTACAATTTTTTTCATCTGTCCTCCCGAACGCCGTGGTTGTTGCGCCGCGTCAACAGCAATGCGATCGCGCAGCGAGATTCAGTACCCCAGCGAAGCCGCAATCACCAGCCCGGCCTCCAGCGTGAACTTGCCGGCGGCGACACCCGCCACCATCGAGTCGCGCGGCACCCGTGCGAAACGTTCGACTTCGCCATCCTGATTCTTTGGTTCTCGCCCGTTCGGCACCGTGGCGCGATACCAGTCGATGCGTTCGCTGATGTAGCCGCTGGCACCGTCCGGCGTCGGCTTGTTCACCTGCACGACACCGCCCCAACTCAGGCTGAACAACTCATCCAGCCGAAAGCCCGCTTCTTCCCAGGTTTCGCGTTCGAGCGCGCTCTCCGGCGTGTCCACCGCAGTCACCATGCCGCCCATCAGCGTGTCCCACTGGCCGGGATCGTTCGCCTTGTCGAGCGCACGTTGCTGTATCCAGAATTGCCCATCCGAGGTCTCGCCGACCAGATGCACGGCACGTGTGCGCAACCCGAGCGGACGCACGGCGGCACGCTCGATGCTGCCCAGCATGTGGCCGCGCACGTCGTACACCGGCAGCTGCTCGTTGCGCCAGACGTGGGTGAAGCCGAGGTCGCGCATGGCGAGCGCAATGCGGGCGAGACTCTCGGTGAGATTGCCGTCGACGATCCAGCCGTTCGCCGTGTCGCGCAATGGCGATATGTTCTGGAAGCTGAAGGTATGCGCAATCTGACGCAGGATTTTTGCCTCGGCGTCACCGATCTCGACGCCGCCCCACGACAGCGGCACCCTCTCACGCAGCGGTGGCTGATCGGCATCGGCGCGAAGCTTGTGCACCCAGGGCGGGGCGGATTGCAGCATGCTGGACTAGACAGTCAGACGGTCTTTACAGGCCAGCGATCATATAGCTTCACGGCGACGCGTTCACCCCAAAGTTCGACCGTGGCGGGCGTGCCCGCATGTGGGTTGTTGGCGCCGGCGCCACGCACATAGCCGAGCGCCACACAGGCGGCCGCGAGCGGGCTCCAGCCGACGGACGAAATTTCACCCACCGTCTCGCCGTTCAGCACGATCGGCTCACCCCCCCAGGCGTAGGGCTCGGGCGAATCGAACACGAGGCTCACCAGTTTCTTGCGCAGCGGCTTGTCGCGCAGGGCCAGCAGCGCCGCCTTGCCGATGAAATCGGCGTCGCGATCAAGTTTGACGGCAAACGAAAGGCCCGCCTCCCATGGCGTTTCGTCCGGCCCCAGCTCGGCGCCCCAGGCACGCCGACCCTGTTCGATGCGCAGCGCATCGAGCGCGTGGTAGCCGGCGTCGCGCAGCCCGAGATCGGCACCGGCCTCATGCAGCGCCAGATAGACATGGCGCGCCATTTCGATCGGGACGTACAGCTCGTAGCCCGGTCCGCCGACGTAGCTCATGCGCGCCGCGCGCACGCGTGCGAAGCCGACGTCGATCTCGCGGGACGAAGAAAACTTCAGGCTCGCGGGCGACAGATCGTCCGCGCTGACGCGTGCCAACAGCGCCTGCGCGTTCGGCCCCATCACCGAGAGCACCGCGTACTGTGCCGTCACATCGGTGAGTGTGGCGAACTGCCCGTCGCCAATGTGGCGCGAAATCCAGTCGAAATCGCGCGTCGTCTGCGCCGAGCCGGTGACGACCAGAAAGCGGTCGGCTGCGAGGCGAATCACGGTGAGATCGCTCTCGAAGCCGCCGCGCGCATTGAGCATGGCGGTGTAGACCATGCGGTCAACCGGCACGTCCACCTCGTTGGCGCAGAGGCGTTGCAGCACGTCAAGCGCATCGCGCCCCTGCAATAGCAGTTTCGAGAACGAGGTCTGATCGTAAATCGCCACGGCGTCGCGAGTGGCACGCTGCTCTCCGATCATCCAGGGCAACCAGGCGGGCGTTGCCAGCGTGTAGTCGGGGCGCACCGCAGCGCCAGGCTTGAAGTAGTTGGCACGCTCCCAGCCATTCTTGCTGCCGAACTCGGCGTTCTTGGCGGCGAGCAGGTCGTACAGCGGCGACGTGCGCAGCGGACGAGCAGTCTCCAATTCCTGCCGCGGCCAGCGCATCGCATAGTGCAGGCCCAGCGTCTCGGCCGTGCGGTCGAACAGCGCGCGGCGGTTGCCCGTGAAACTGCCGAAACGGCGAATGTCCACATCCCACAAATCGCCCGGCGGCTCGCCACCGACGATCCACTCGGCCATGAGGCGCCCGGCGCCGCCGGAATTGGCAATACCCGCCGAATTGAAGCCGGCGGCAACGAAATAGTTGCGCAATTCAGGCGCCTCGCCCAGGATGAAGTTGCCATCGGGCGTAAAGCTTTCCGGGCCGTTCAGCAGCATCTTGACCTCGGCGGTTTCGAGGCATGGCGTGCGGTGTATCGCATTGGTCATCAGGATTTCGAACTGATCCCAGTCCTCGCCCAGCAACTCGAACTGGAAAGTCGACGGAATCGGATCGACCTTCCACGGCTTCGCCTTCGGCTCGAAGCCGCCCATCAGCAGGCCGCCCACCTCCTCCTTGTAGTAGATGTAACCATCGGGGTCGCGCACCACCGGCATCATCGGCGCCACACCGTCGATCTTGCCGGTGACGATGTAGAAGTGCTCCGCAGAGTAAAGCGGCACGTTGACGCCGGCCAGACGCCCGAACTGCCGTGCCCATTGTCCGGCGCAGTTGACCAGCACTTCGCAGCGCACCTCGCCCTGCGCCGTTCGCACGCCAACGGCACGCCCCTTGTCGACGACCACACCGGTTACCTCGATGTCTTCCATGATGCGCACACCGCGATTGCGCGCGCCTTTGGCGAGCGACATTGCGAGATCGGCCGGGTTGGCCTTGCCGTCGCCGGGAATCCAGATCGCTCCGGTCAGATCGTCGGTCCGCATCACGGGCACGCGCTCGCGCACCCCGTCGCGCGAGATTTCGTGCACCTCCACGCCAAAGCTGCGTGCCAGTGCAATCTGCTTCTTCAGCACTTGCAGTCGCTCGGGCGTTGCCGCGACGTTGACGCTGCCGCATTGCTTCCATCCGGTCGCGAGGCCCGTTTCCGCTTCAAGTGTCGAGTACAGCTCGATGCCGTACTTGCTCATCTGCGTCATGTTGCGGTTCGGCCGCATCTGTCCGATCAGGCCGGCCGCGTGCCAGGTGGTGCCGCAGGTCAGCTTGCCCTGTTCGAGCAGCAGGACATCGCGTTTGCCGAGCCTGGCTAAATGGTAAGCCGTCGAACAGCCGGCAATACCGCCGCCAACGATGACGATTTCGGCGTGCGTGGGTAGTCCGGTTTCACTCATGTGCCCTCCGTCAGGCGAGTCTCAGTGCCATGACGCCGGCCACAATGGCGCAGGTGCCCAGCGCGCGGCGCATCGTAAACGGCTCTTTCAGCAACCATGTCCCCAGCAGCGCGGCAAACAGCACCGAGGTTTCGCGCAGTGCGGCCACCGTGGCCACCGGCGCGCGCGTCATCGCCCACAGCGCGATGCCGTAGGAACCGAGCGACGCCAGCGCACCGCCCGCCGCCAGCGGCCAGCGCGCACGCGCATAGGGCCAGGCGGCACGACCGCGTCGCGCGAGTACCAGCAACGCAAACGGCCAGCCGTCCAGCACAAAAAGTGCCACCACGTACTGCACCGCATTGCCCGACGCCCGCGCACCGAGCGCGTCGATGATCGTGTAGACGGCGATGACGACCGCGTTGGCCAGCGCAAATGACGTCGCGCGGCGATTGTCGAGCGCATGTCGGCTCAAACCAAGCACCAGCACGCCGGCACAGATGCCTGTCACCCCCGCCCAGGCCAGCGGCGCCAGCGACTCACCGACCGTCATCACCGTCGACAGCGCCACCAGCATCGGCGCTACGCCGCGCATCAGGGGATAGGTCAAGCCCATGTCGCCGTGCTTGTACGCGCCCGTCAACGCGATGTAGTAGCCGATGTGAATGACCACCGATGCCACGATGTAGGGCCACGACGCGGCGCCTGGCAGGCCGACGACCAGCAGCAGGGGCAAGGCGATCAACGAACCGAGCAGGTGAATGAGTGCGGTATCGAGCGCCTTGTCGGTGCTGGACTTCACCAGCACATTCCAGCTTGCATGCAGCAGCGCGCCAAACAGGACGATCAGAACGATGGGCCAGGTCAACGCGAGCGGAGCAACGGGCGCGGTCATCCTCCGGCGGCCAGCCCCGGCGGCGCGGCGTGCGCAACCCGCCAGGCGCGGACGAGAAAGTGTTCGAGCGTCGGCGTCGGCCGACCGGCGACCTTCGCCATGTCGTCCCAGCGGCGCAGGCGCACGGCATCCGCCGCGCCAGGCTGCGCAATGAAAACAACCGCCTGACCATCGCCGAACACACCGCCTTGCAACGCGAGACTGCGCTTCGAGTCATCGGAAAGGGCCGCGTAGTAGCCGCTGTCGATTGCGCACAGATAGCGCTTGGCATCGACATGCAGCTTGATACCCGCGAGGACGGTATCGGCAAACAATCCGCGCAGAAACGGCAGAGCGCGGTATTGATGCACGTCGTCGACACCACGCAGACTGGGCGTGTCGCCGAGGTCGTGCAGCAGATGCCCAAGGTCATGCAGCAGCGATGCCGTGACCAGCGCGTCGTCCGCGTCTTCCGATTCGGCCAGAGCGGCCGTCTGCAAGGCGTGTTCGAGCTGCGTCACCGGTTCGCCGGAATACTGCTCATGACCGCGCTCGGCGAACAGGCGGGCAATGTCGTCGAGGCTCAACATGTGCAAGCGGTCCCTATACCCAGGGCAGCGAGTACGTCTTGACGTTGGTGAAGCTCTTCATCGCTTCCTGCACACCTTCCTTGTAGCCAAGACCGGAGTCCTTGATGCCGCCGAATGGTGTCAACTCCAGCCGATAGCCCGGCACTTCGCGCACGTTCACAGTGCCGACATCCAGTTCACCGACGAAACGCGTGATGTAGTCCAACCGGTTGGTGCATATGGCACTCGACAGCCCGTAGGCCGTGCCGTTGGAGATACGGATTGCTTCGTCGATATTGCGGAAGCGGATGATCGGCGACACCGGTCCGAAGGTTTCTTCGCGCACCACGGTCATGGCCGGATCGACGTGGTCGATCACGGTCGGCGAATACAGCGCGCCACGCCGCTCGTTGCCCACCAGCAGGCGCGCGCCTTGCGCAACGGCCTCATCGACGCGGCGCTCGAACAGTTGCGCCGCCGCCTCGTCGATCACGGTGCCCATCTCGAGCTTTGGATCGGCCGGGTCGCCGTAGGACCATGCCTTCGTCTTCGCCACGACCTGTTCGGTGAAAGCATCGGCGACGGACTCGTGCACCAGCATGCGCTTGATCGCCGTGCAGCGCTGGCCGCTGTTCTTGTACGAGCCCTGCACTGCAAGGGTAGACGCTTCGTCGATGTCGGCATCTTCCATCACGATGATCGGATCATTGCCGCCCAGTTCGAGCACCATTCGGCGATATCCGGCCTTGTTGGCGATGTACTTGCCGATTGCCACGCCACCCGTGAAGGTAATCAGGTCGACGTGTTCGTTGGTCAGCAGTTCGTCGGCAATCTCGCGCGGATCGCCAGTAACGACCGACAGCATTTCCGGCGGCAGGCCGGCTTCATAGAGAAAGTCAGCAAGCAGGATGGCCGAAAACGGCACTTTCTCCGACGGTTTCAACACCATGCGGTTGTTGGTGGCCACGCTCGGCACCACCTTGTGCGCCACCTGATTCATCGGGTGGTTGAACGGCGTGATCGCGGTAATGACACCGAGCAGCGGCGCCCGCTGCGTGTAGACGCGCCGCTTCTTGCCGTGGTGGGTCAGATCGCAACTGAAAACCTGTCCGTCGTCCTTGAGCACCTCGTTGGCGCCAAACAGGAAGACATCGCTGACACGCCCGGCCTCGTAAAGCGCGTCCTTCATGCATAGCCCTGCCTCGGCCGAGATCAGCGCGGCAACCTCGTCCTTGCGACGGTTGGCAATGGCGGCGGCGCGATTGAGAATCGCCGCACGCTCGTATCGGGTCAGGGTCGACTTGTAGCCGTGGCCGATGCGATAAGCCTCGCGCACCTCGTCGAGCGTTGCCTTGGGTACTGTCCCGATGACCTGCGCGGAATACGGGTTGTGCACGGCGATCGCGCGGTCGCTGCGGTCGGCGCCGACGTGCTTGCCGTTGATGCGCATGGCGTTGAGATGATGGTCGAGAATGAACTGCTGAATGCTCATGACTTGCTTTGCACGCCGGGTGGCTGGTGGATCGCGATCTGACCGGGATTACTGGGCGTAGTTGAGCGCCAGGTCGAACGCGTCGAAATTGCGGAAACGACGATTGCGGTCCAACCCCGGCAATGGCCGGTTCACGATCAGCGGCACGCGCTGCTCGCTGACGCCACCATGCGAACGCAGAGGCGCGTCGAGAGCGGACAGATCGTGTTTGGCCGCCGACGTACCGATCACGGTGAAGCGCTCGGACACGACAACCAGATCGCCGATGCGATCGGCCGGCAACTCGAACTTCGCGGCCGCCTCGGCGCGGGTCAATACGCTTTCGATGCCGCGCAGCCGCGAGAGCCGGCTCACTGCCTCCGCCGCTTCGATGCCGGCGGGCAGGTAGGCAGTGGCAAACGAGCCGAGCGCGCCGTGATGCACCACGTAAGGATCGGTGATCGGCAGGATCACGCGCGTCCGACCGGCCCCGAGCCAGTCATCGAACCAGTCCTGCAGATAAATCACGTCCGGCGTGCCGTCCATCGCGACCTTGGCGTTCATGCCGTGATCTGCGGTCAGCGCAATCACGGCGCCCGCCGCATCGAGTTGCGCCAGGTAGCCGTCCATCATGCGATAGAAAGCGTTGGCGCCGTCGGTACCCGGTGCGTGCTTGTGCTGCACGTAATCGGTGGTCGACAGATACATCACGTCGGGACGACGAGCCTGCATGAGCTTGACACCTGCGGCAAAAACGAACTCGGACAACCCGGCGCTGTAGACATCCGGCACCGGTAGGCCGACGAGGTCCAGCACGTTGTCGATGCCGTTCTCGGCGACGGTCACCTGATCCGACTTTTCGGACGAAAAGCAGATGCCCCGCATCTTGTGGCCAAGCAGCCGGCGCAACTTGTCTTTGGCCGTAACCACGGCGACCTGCTTGCCCTGATCGGCCAGCGCGGCAAGGATTGTCGGCGCGCGCAGCCACTTCGGATCATTCATCATGACTTCGCTGTCGCTCGCCGGGTCGTACAGGTAGTTGCCGCAGATACCGTGCACCGACGGCGGAGCACCGGTCACGATAGAGAGATTGTTCGGATTGGTGAACGTCGGCACCACGCAGTCCGCCACGATTGCGGTGCCCTCGGCCAGCGTGCGTTTCATCCACGGCATGTGACCGGTGGCGACCGCCTGCGCGAGGTAGTCCGGCTCGCAGCCGTCGACGCAAACAACGACCGTTGGCAGACCGGGCAGCTTGTATCTGCGCCCATTGACATCGACGCTCTGCGG
Organism: Betaproteobacteria bacterium; assembly: GCA_027492485.1. Lineage (GTDB taxonomy): Bacteria > Pseudomonadota > Gammaproteobacteria > Burkholderiales > Casimicrobiaceae > Casimicrobium. The sequence goes on along the minus strand of JAPUER010000079.1, from coordinate 32,544 downwards.
GGAAGATTGACTGGATGACATGAATACTCCGGGCTATGCCGCCTTGCTTTCCTTGCTACGCGCCGCGTCTGTCGCGGCCCGACTTTGCCGGCGCAGATCGTTGGCGATCGTGCGCTCCTTGCTTTCCATGACGTGATCGAACATCGCGCGACCGGCCGCCTCGGCATCGCCGGAAGCGATGGCCTTGAGAATCTGCCGGTGCTCGCCCGCCGAAATCGGCATCAACCAGCCATCCGCAAGATTCAAGCGCCGGAACAGCGCCAGCTCCTTGATCAGTTTGCGGTAGATCGCCGTGAGCTTGCGATTGCCCACCATCTCGACCAGCCGATCGTGAAACTTCAAATTGAGCAGGTGATAGGTGCGCGTGTCGTCGGTCTTCACGGCACGCTCCATGGCATCGACCAGCGCCTTGATCTCTTTCTGCTGTGCGGCGGTAATGCTCTTTGCAAGCTGGCGACCGACCAGTTCATCCATCGCGGCACGAAGATCGAAAATCTCGATGGCTTCATCGATCGGAATGTCGCGGACGAAGACGCCGCGATTTTTTTCGGTGCGTACCAGTCCCGCTTCTTCCAGCATGCGAAAAGCCTCGCGCACCGGCCCGCGTGAAACGCCCATCTTCTCGGCCAGCGTGGCTTCGACGAGCTTGCTGCCGGGCGCGTACTCGCCAGCCAGGATGGCGCGCTCGATGTCCTGCTGCACCAGCATGGTGAGCGAACTGGTCTGCAGCAGCGCAATGGTTGCCAGCGAATCCCCGGTCAGCGCCGCGGCCGTTGGCGGCAATACCGGCGCCGGTTCAGCGTTGAGCGTCATGGGTCGAGGAAATGCGCGGAGATGCGGGGCGGTCAGGCATGGCAGCATTTGACTCAACAAATCCCAGATTGTCAACAATCTGCAAAAAACAATTGACAAAGAATCGGCCGCGGGTCTAAAAGCTGACAACGACGGCGCGAGGGGGCGTCATTTGTGGAATGGCAACTTGCCGCCCGCAAACGGAACCCGGCTACCGGATGCGGCACACAAGAGGACACGAGTCCTGTCCCGTCCGTCACAGCGTTGTCATGGACTGGACACACCATTGCAGGTTTTGTAAAGGAGTCGCGATATGCGCTTGTCTGATTTGTGCCGTCTGGGTGCCGTTGCCGCGGTCACTCTGTTCACCTCGTTCGTTTCTCTCAGCCACGCCCAGAAGACCCAGCTGACGGTGTACACCGCGCTGGAAACCGATCAGCTCAAAGCCTATGAGCAAGGTTTCTACAAGGCGTATCCGGACATTGAAATCAAATGGGTGCGGGATTCGACCGGCGTCATCACCGCCAAGCTGATCGCCGAAAAGGCCAGTCCGGTCGCCGACGTCGTGATGGGCGTTGCGGCGTCGAGCCTCGCGCTGCTCGATAAACAGGGCATGCTGGAGCCCTACGCGCCCGCCGGCCTTGCAGCGATCCTGCCGCAGTACAAGGACAAGAAGTCGCCGCCGGCCTGGTTCGGCATGGACGTGTGGGGCGCCACCGTCTGCTTCAACACGGTCGAAGCGGCGAAGAAGAACATCCCGAAGCCGGAAACCTGGAAAGACCTGACCAAGCCGGCCTACAAGGGCCAGATTGTGATGCCCAACCCGGCATCCAGCGGCACCGGCTTCTTCGACGTCACCGCGTGGCTCACGCTGTTTGGTGACGATGCGGGCAAAGGTGGCGGCTGGCAGTTCATGAACGGCCTGCACGAAAATATCGCCCAGTACACCCACTCCGGGTCCAAGCCTTGCGTCATGGCTGGCGCCGGCGAGTTCGTGGTCGGCATCGCGTTTGAGTACCGCGCCAACCGGATCAAGGCCCAGGGTGGCCCGATCGACCTGGTATTCCCGAAAGAGGGCCTGGGATGGGATCTGGAGGCGTTTGGCATCCACAAGGGCACCAAAAAGCTAGACGCGGCAAAGAAACTCGCCGACTGGGCGTCGAGCAAGGACGCGATGGCGCTCTATGGCAAGAACTTCGCGATCACCGCGGTACCCGGCATGGCGCCGGCTCTGCCGAATGTCCCTGCAGACTACGAATCGCGCCTGGTGAAGATGGACTTTGCATGGGCGGCGGAAAATCGCGAACGCATTCTTGCCGAGTGGACCAAGCGCTACGACGCGAAGACCGAGAAGCGCTAACCGGCGGCATAGCCCGTACTTTCTCCACCCGTCTGACCACGCAGTCGCTCGCCTGCGACTGCGTGGCGCGCTTCCTGCTCCGCAGCGCCCATGCCTGAACAGAACGCCGCCCCCAGCTATCTCAGCCTCACCGGAATCCGCAAGGAGTTCGGCTCGTTCACCGCCCTCAAGGGCATCGATCTGGATATCGCCCAGGGTGAGTTCGTCTGCTTTCTCGGCCCGTCGGGCTGTGGCAAGACCACGCTGCTGCGCATCATTGCAGGGCTGGAAACCCCCTCTGCGGGCACGATCCGGCAAGGCGGTCGCGACATTACGGCCGCCCCACCTGCCGAGCGCGACTACGGCATCGTCTTTCAAAGTTACGCGTTGTTCCCGAATCTGACCGTTGCCGACAACGTGGCATACGGTTTGGTGAACCGGAAAACACCCCGCGCCGGCGTGCACCGCCGCGTCGAAGAACTGCTCAAGCTGGTCGGACTGCCGGGCAGCGGGCACAAATTCCCCGGCCAGCTCTCCGGTGGCCAGCAGCAACGCGTCGCGCTGGCCCGCGCGCTGGCAACGTCGCCCGGCCTGTTGCTGCTTGACGAACCGCTGTCGGCGCTCGACGCGCTGGAACGCGTTCGTCTGCGGCAGGAAATCCGGGCATTGCAGCAGAAGGTCGGCGTGACCACGATCATGGTGACGCACGATCAGGAAGAAGCGCTCACGGTGGCCGATCGCATCGTGGTGATGAATCATGGTGTCATCGAACAGGTGGGCGACGCCATCACGGTATATCGCGAGCCCAGCACACCGTTCGTGGCCGACTTTGTCGGCAAGGTCAATGTGCTGCCCGGCCGCATCGACGACGGCGAGTTGAGCGTCGGCCAGTTCCGGCTACGCACGGATGCCTCGACGCGCGCCGCCAGGGCCGGCGAAGTGAAGGTCTACCTGCGACCGGAAGACGTGCTGGCACGCCCGATAGGTGGCGGCGCGCCGGGCTTTGCAGCAGACGATCCCTGTGTGTTCGATTCGATCATCGAGAAAATCGAGTTCCTGGGCTCTTTCTGTCATGTCCACGTCGCCAGCGACGCCATTGCACCGCACCGGCTGACCGTGTACCTGTCGCTCAATTTCCTCACCGAACAGGCGCTCGCTGCCGGATCGGCATTGCGCCTCAAGCTCCTGCCCGAGCGGTTGCGCGTGTTCTGACATGGCTGCCGTCGACGCCGTCGCGCCGGTGCAAGCCACCGGCCTCGCCGCCACCACGGCAGTCAGCCAGCGCGTGCACTGGACCGATCGCCTCGCCCACGTTTGGCTGGCGCTGATCGCGCTGGTGCTGCTGGCATTTCTTGCCGCGCCGCTGCTGGCCATCCTGATGCAGGCGTTCGAGGGAAAGAATCGCGAGTTCGTCGGTCTCGGCAATTTCATCGCCTACGCGCAGACACCGGCTCTGTTGTCGAGCTTGTGGAACAGCGTCTGGGTCTCATTGCTGGTGACGGTCATTACGCTGCCAATCGCGTTCCTGTTTGCCTATGGCCTGACGCGATCGTGCATGCCGTGGAAGCCGTTGTTCCGCGGCATCAGTTTGATTCCGCTGCTCGCGCCATCGCTGCTGTCCGCCATTTCGTTGATCTACTGGTTCGGCAATCAGGGCGTTGCCAAGGGCTTCATGCAGGCGCTCGGCATCAGCCAGATCTACGGCGCACCCGGTATCGTACTGGCGGAATGCTTTGCGGTGTTTCCGCATGCCTTGATGATCCTGATTACCGCACTCAGCCTTGCCGACGCGCGCCTTTACGAAGCAGCGGCGGCGATGGGCACCGGCAGGGCACGCAAATTCTTCACCATCACTTTGCCCGGCGCGAAATACGGACTGCTATCGGCGGCGCTGGTGACCTTTACGCTGGTGATGACGGACTTCGGCATTCCAAAGGTTATTGGCGGCAACTTCAACGTGCTCGCCACCGATGTTTTCAAACTCGTCATCGGTCAGCAGGATTTTGCAAAAGGCTCGGTCGTCGCGTTGCTGCTGCTGCTGCCGGCCGTGTTCACGTTCGCCGTCGACAGCTATGTCAGCCGCCGCCAGACCGCCATGCTGACGGCGCGTGCGGTGCCTTACAAGCCGACCCGGAGCCGGGGTTTCGACCGCCTGATGCTGGCGTGCTGCACCCTCGTCGCGCTGTTGATGCTGGCCATGCTCGGCATGGCCTTCTTTGCATCGTTCGCGAGTTTCTGGCCGTACAACCTCACCCCGAGTCTTCGCCACTATGTGCTCGGGCTGGTCGATGGCGAAGTCGGTGAAGGCTTCATCAACAGTCTCAAGATGGCCGGGGGAACGGCCTTCTTCGGCACCTTGCTGGTGTTCTTTGGCGCCTATCTGGTCGAAAAAACCAAGGGGGCACCGGCGCTTCGCGCACCGGTGCGCATGCTGGCGATGCTGCCGATGGCAGTGCCGGGCCTCGTGCTCGGTCTCGGCTACATCTTCTTTTTCAACGCGCCGGGCAATCCGCTGCATGGGCTCTACCAGAGCATGGCGCTGCTGACGCTCTGCACCATCATCCACTTCTACACGACGGGACACCTGACGGCGGTAACCGCGCTGAAGTCGCTGGATAGCGAGTTCGAGGCCGTCAGCGCATCGCTCAAAGTGCCGTGGTATCGCACCTTCTGGCGCGTGACGCTACCGATCTGTACGCCGGCACTAGTGGACATCGCGCGCTACTTCTTCGTGAACGCGATGACCACCATCTCCGCCGTCGTCTTCCTTTATTCGCCGGATACCAAGGTCGCCTCGATCGCCATCCTCAATCTCGACGAGGCGGGCGAGATCGGCGCCGCGGCTGCGATGGCGGTGATGATCGCTGCCATTTCCGCCATCTCCACCGGCGTCTTCATGTTGCTCGCCCGCTGGGTCGACCGGCGAACGCAGGCCTGGCGAGGCAATCGATAGGTAGTCAACCATGTCCCACGACCGCATCCTCCTGACCCCCGGCCCGCTCACTACCTCGCTGCAAACTAAGCTCGCGATGCTGCGCGACTGGGGGTCGTGGGATACCGAGTTCAATGCCGTCACGGCGCGCGTGCGCGCCAGCCTGCTCTCCATCGTGCATGGCGAGCAATCGCACGTGGTGGTGCCGCTGCAGGGAAGCGGCACCTTCAGCGTCGAAGCGGCAGTTGCGACCGTGGTGCCGCGTAGCGGTCACGTGCTCGTGCTCGACAACGGCGCCTATTGCAAACGGGCGGCGAAGCTGACCACCATGATGGATCGTCGTTGCACGGTGATGCCGTTTGCCGATCACGAAGCGGTGTCGCCATCGGCGTTGCGCGACAAACTCGCTGCCGACCCGAGCATCACCCACGTGATGCTGATCCACTGCGAGACCGGCGCCGGTGTGCTCAATCCCCTGCCGGCAGTGGCAGATGTGTGCGCAGAGTTCGGCAAGGGGCTGATCGTCGACGCCATGAGCTCCTTTGCCGCCCTCGAGATCGACGCCCGAAAAGTGCGCTTCGATGCGCTCGTGGCGGCCAGCGGCAAGTGCCTGGAAGGCGTACCGGGGATGGGCTTTGTGTTCATCCGGCGGGCGATTCTCGACGGTTGTGCCGGGCAGAGCCAGTCGCTGGCGATGGACCTGCATGATCAATACGTCTACATGGAGAAGACGGGCCAGTGGCGATTCACACCGCCGACTCATGTGGTCGTGGCGCTGGCGGAAGCGATCGCACAGTTCGAGGCGGAAGGCGGTCAACCGGCACGTCTCGCTCGCTACACCCGCAACTACGAGGCGCTGGTGAGCGGCATGCAGGCGCTGGGGTTCAAGCCGTTTCTCGATCCGGCGGTACAGGCCCCGATCATCGTCACCTTTCATGCTCCGGCGCATCCGAACTACGACTTCAAGCGCTTTTACGACGCGGCGAAGGAGCGCGGCTTCATCCTCTATCCCGGCAAACTGACGCAGGTCGAAACCTTCCGCGTCGGCTGCATCGGCGCGATTACGCCGGTCGAGATCGAACAGGCAGTGCATGCGGTTGCGCTCGCGCTCAAAGAACTTGGCATTGCGACCGGTAAACCGGCGACGTTGTTGTAGGAGCGGCTTGCCGCGACCAAGGCGTGGCCCCCAACATGGCCACGGGGGCGGCCCGCCGCCCCGACAAAGCGCAAAGGGTGGCAATTTTTATTGTGTAACA
>JAPUER010000079.1:0-26215 GCA_027492485.1 Betaproteobacteria bacterium | reverse complement strand
CGGCGTGCGCCGACGTAGGTCGGCCCCGAACGAGGCCGCCGGGCGCGGCAACCCGCTCCTACAGAGCGAATCGTTGCAAGATTTCTAGAGAGAACCTCATGGCGAGTCAGATCCAGAAAGAACATCCCGCCCTCGCGGCAATCCGCAAGTCCGGCGCGAACAAAGTCAAAGTCGCGGTCAGCGACATCGACGGCATCCTGCGCGGCAAATACCTGCACCGCGACAAGTTCTACGGCGCCGCCGATAGCGGATTTGGCTTCTGCGATGTCGTGTTCGGCTGGGATGCGCACGACAACTGCTACGACAACACGACGGTGACCGGCTGGCAGCATGGCTTTCCCGACGCGCTGGCGCGGCTTGACCTCGACACCCACCGGCAGGTGCCGTGGGATGGCGACGTCAATTTCTTCCTTGGCGAGTTCATCAATGCCGACGGCTCTCCCTTCCCGGTGTGCCCGCGGCAAACGCTCAAGCGGGTCCTGAAGCGGGCCGAAAAGCTTGGCGTCAAAGCGATGACAGGCATGGAATTCGAGTGGTTCAACTTTGTGGAAACGCCACAAAGCTGGGCCGAGAAACGCGGTGTGGGGCCGACGCCGCTGACGCCGGGCATGTTCGGCTATTCGCTGCTGCGCATGGCCGACAACCGGCCATTTTTCAACGCGCTGATGGACGACATGCTGGCCTTCGGCGTCCCGCTCGAGGGGCTGCACACCGAAACCGGGCCCGGCGTCTACGAAGCGGCGATTGCGTTCAGCGAAGCGCTGGAACAGGCCGACCGGGCGATCCTGTTCAAGACCGGCGCCCGTGAAATCGGCAAGCGCCACGGCATCATGCCGAGCTTCATGGCAAAGTGGAACCAGCAGTATCCCGGCTGCAGCGGGCATCTACACCAGAGTCTCTCCGACGGCAAGAAGAACCTCTTCTACGACGCGAAAAGTCCGCGCGCCATGAGCAAACTCTTCGAGAGTTACCTCGCCGGGCAGGTCGCCTGCCTGATGGAGTTTGCGCCGATGTTCTGGCCCACCATCAATAGCTACAAGCGCCTGGTCGATGGCTTCTGGGCGCCGGTGAAACCGACCTGGGGGCTCGACAATCGCACGGCGAGTTTCCGCGTGATTGCCGGTTCACCGAAAGCCACGCGGCTTGAAACTCGCTGCCCCGGCGCCGACGTCAACCCTTACCTCGCAGCGGCGGGGTTGATCGCGGCCGGTCTGCATGGCGTCGAAAAGGGCCTCAAACTCACCGCACCGCCGATCACCGGCACCAATCAGGGCGCGGAGAACGTGCCCCGCGCGCCGCGCTCGCTGATCGAAACGACACGCATATTCAAGCAGTCGACGATTGCGCGTGACTGGCTCGGCGACACCTTCGTCGAGCACTTCGCCGCTACCCGCGAGTGGGAATGGCGGCAATGGCAGGACGCGGTGACCGACTGGGAACTCAAGCGTTACTTCGAAATCATTTAAAGCAGCACCACTACCGGCATGTCGCTCTCTTCTTTCTCGTTCCCTACCGCCATCAAATTCGGCGTCGGTGCCCGCAAACTGGTTGCCGATCATCTGCGCGAGCAGGGGCTGAAGCGTCCGCTCATCGTGACCGACCGCGCGCTGGGCGCGCTGCCGGTGCTGGCGGAGTTCCAGACCACGTTGACCGGGCTGGATACCGCTGTGTTCTCCGGTGTGTTCGGCAACCCTACCTGCTCGCAGGTGATGGACGGCGCGGCGGCCTACCAGGCGCACAACGCCGATTGCGTGATCGGTTTTGGCGGCGGCGCCGCGCTCGACGTGGCGAAGATCGTCGGCGTCGCGGCTACGCACGAGGGCGACATTCTGGAATACGTCTGGGACCATCCGCAGGTGCGCGCCATTGTCAATCCGCTGCCGTACTTCATTGCCCTGCCGACGACCTCCGGCACCGGCTCGGAGGTCGGCCGTTCGTCGGTGGTCAGCGAGAACGACAGCCACCTGAAGCGCGTCGTGTTCAGCCCGAAGATTCTTGCCAGGTGCGTGTTCGCCGACCCGGAGTTGACCGTTGGCCTGCCGCCGGCAGTCACTGCCGCGACCGGCATCGACGCCTTGACGCACAACGTGGAAAGCTATCTCTCGCCCGCCTATCATCCGCTGTGCGATGGCATCGCGCTCGAAGGCACGCGCATCGCCGCGCGTTCGCTGCTGACCGCGGTGAGGGAGCCCGGCAACCTGCCGGCGCGCAGCGACATGATGATGGCGTCGATGATGGGGGCGATTGCATTCCAGAAGGATCTTGGCGCGGTGCACTCCTGCGCCCATGCGCTGGGGGCCGTCAACGACCTGCATCACGGTCTCGCCAACGCCCTGATGATCGACACCGTCATGGCCTGGAATCACGAGGCAGTACCACAGAAGTTCGACGAACTGGCGCACGTCTGCGGCGTCGTAGGCGGTGGCGCCGCATTCGTGCCGTGGCTGAAGTCGCTCAAGGCGAGCATTGGCATCCACGGCACGCTGGCGGCGCATGGCGTCGGCGAAGCGCATATTCCGCGCCTGGTGGACATCGCCACCCGCGACATCTGCCACCAGACCAACCCCCGGCCCTGCACCAGCGCCGACTTCGAACGGCTGTTCCGCGCCGCAATGTAGCGCGCAGAATCACACCACCGCAGCACGCAGGGCAACATCATGGCAACACTGGCAATCATCAATCCGGCCACCGGCGCACAGATCGACGAAGTGCCTGCCGACGACGCCGTCACCGTCGCCTCGAAGGCGGCGCAGGCGCGCGCGGCGCAGCCGCGCTGGCAGCGAGTGCCGCTGGCGGAACGCAAGGCCTGCATCGAACGCTTCCGGGCGCTCGTGGTGCGCGACCTCGAATCGCTTGCGCGCACGCTGACCCTCGACACCGGCAAGCCGATCCGGCAGGCGCGTAACGAGCTTAACGGGCTGCTCGGCCGCATCGACTTCTTCCTCGGCGCAGTGGATCGTTCCACCGGTACCGAAACGGTGTTCGATGAGGGCGGCATGCGCGAGCAGATCGAACACGTCCCGCTTGGCGTGGTCGGCAACATCTCGGCGTGGAACTACCCCTGGTTCGTCGGCGGCAATGTCTTCGTGCCGGCGCTGTTGACCGGCAACACGGTGCTCTACAAACCCTCCGAGTACGCCACCATGACCGGGCTGGAGATCGCGCGCCTGCTCTATGAGGCCGGCGTGCCCTACGACGCGTTCATCACGCTGGTCGGCGACGGCAGCGTGGGCGCTGCGTTGCTGGAGCAGCGTATCGACGGCCTCTTCTTTACCGGCTCTTACGCCACCGGCGCCCGCATCGCGCGCGCCATCGGCTCGCGCATGATCAAGCTGCAACTCGAACTGGGCGGCAAGGACCCGACCTACGTGCGCGCCGACGCCAACGTCGCGAACGCCGCCGAGTCGCTCGCCGACGGCGCGATGTACAACACCGGTCAAAGCTGTTGCTCAGTCGAGCGCATTTACGTGCATTCGTCAATCTACGACGAATTCGTGCGTCGCTTCGTCGATGTCGTCAACGGCTTCAAGCTGGGCGATCCGATGGCGGAGGACACCTACATTGGCGCGATTACACGCGCCCCGCAGCTCGACGTGCTCGACGCCCAAGTGGAAGATGCCCGGCGCAAGGGCGGCCGTCTGCTGATAGGTGGTCACCGCCTGCCGGGGCCGGGCAACTGGTACGCGCCGACGGTGTACGCCGACGTCGACCATTCCATGGACTTGATGCGCGAAGAAAGCTTTGGCCCGATCATCGGCATTCAGAAGGTCGCCGACGACGCCGAAGCCGTCGCCCTGATGAACGATACCCGCTACGGCCTCACCGCCGGCGTCTACACGACCGACGAAGCCGTGGCCCGCAGCATCCTCTCGCAGGTCCACGCCGGCAGCGTCTACTGGAATTGCTGCGATCGCGTGAGCCCGCGGCTGCCGTGGAGTGGTTATGGCGATTCCGGCATCGGCCTGACGCTCTCTACCTACGGCATTCAAACCTTCTGTCGCAGCAAAGCCTGGCATCTGCGCAGCGCCGCCTGACGCGCACGCCCCATCGCCACGCTGCCTTGCCCATGAGCAAAAAGAAACTCAGCCTGTTCGATCTCGATCATACGCTGCTGACCGGCGACAGTGACGTTCTCTGGTGCGACTTCCTGATCCGGCGCGGCATTCTCGACCGTGCGGAGTTTTCGGCGCGCAATGCCGATATGGATGCGCGTTACAGGGCCGGCACGGTGCACGTGCGCGAGTTCACCGAGTTCTACGTCGGCACGCTCGCCGGGCGCAGTCCCGACGAGTGGGAACCGTTGCGGCGGGAGTTTCTCGATCTCGAAATCGTGCCGCGCATTCCCGCCGCCGCCCGCGAACTGGTCAACCGGCATCTGGCCGAGGCCGACCTGGTGGCGATGACGACCGCTACCAACCGCTACATTACCGAGCTCACCGCCCGCCACCTGCGCATCGGGCACCTGATCGCCAGCGAGCCGGAAGTCGTTGACGGCCGTTTCACCGGACGAACGACGGGCACCCTCAACATGCGCGAAGGCAAGGTCGTGCGCCTGCATGCGTGGCTCGCCAGCCGGGGCAGCTCCATCGCCGATTTTGAAGTAACCGCCTTCAGCGATTCCAGCAACGACCTGCCGTTGCTGCTCGCCGCCAATCACCCGGTGGCCGTCGATCCCGACGACAAGCTCGCGGCATGGGCCGCGGAGCAAGGACGACCGGTTTTGCACCTGCGCTAGGAGTCTGCGCGAGCCGACCGGCCGCAGTTGCGAAAAGAGAGAGAATCGCATCAGGATGATCAAGGTGCCCGCAGCAGGCACCCCGTACCGGACGCGAATGAACCCCAGCCGCGAGGAAATCAATGCCGAACTTGCGCGCGTGCTGCGCAGCCGCGCGTTTGCGCGCTCGCAGCGGGCGCGCGACCTGCTGCTGTTTCTGGTCGGCAGCCTGCAGGACGGCGGCACCACGCGCCTGAAAGAGAGCGTGATCGCGCTCGACGTCTTCGGGCGCGATCCGGCAACTTACGACTCCACCAGCGACGGCATCGTCCGCGTCTCGGTCAACCGGCTGCGCGATTTGCTCGACCGCTACTACGGCGACGAAGGCCGCGGCAATGGCGTGCGCATCGAAATCCAGCGCGGTGGCTATGTGCCGATCGTTCGCCGCAATACGCCAACCGGCTTGCCGGCGAAGCCGCGGATCGCCGTGCTGCCGCTCGCCAATTTCACCGGCCAGGCCGATCAGGAGGCGCTCTGCGATGGTCTGTCCGAGGACATCATCGACGCCATGACGCGGCTGCCCGATGTCCGCGTCATCGCCCGCACCTCCAGCTTCCGCTACAAAAACACCAGTCGCGATGTGCGACAGATCGCCACCGAGCTGGCCGTCGATGCGCTGCTCGAAGGCAGCGTGCAGCTTGACGGCGCGCAGTTGAGAGTGACCGCGCAACTGGTGCTCGGCGCCGATGGCAGCCATTTGTGGAGCCACGCCTTCACCTTCGCCCGCGATGAGCGCCACGTGCTGCTGGACGCCCTGATCGATCTCATGCTGCGCTCGCTGGCCGTCGCCAGCGCCGGCGACGCGCCACTGGCGCCGCCGCGCACGACGGCCCCCGCGGCGCAAAGCCTGATCGACCAGGCGCGCGGCCTCAACATCACGCAAACGCCCGAGAACCTGGCGCTGGCGGAGGCGATGGCTGCCCGCGCAACCGAGCTCGATCCGCTGCATGCCGACGCCTGGTTTGTGCTGGCGATGGTCCGCTATTCGCGCCACTCGGTGCTCGCCAATGTGTCGGCGGACAGTTCCGGCGACAGCGAGGTCGCGCTCGAGCGCGCGCTTGCGCTCGACCCCGGCAACGCACAGGCATGCTCGCTCTCCGCCTACACCGCGATCTGCAGCCGGCGGCAATGGGCGGCAGGTCTGGCACGGGCGCAGCAGGCCGTCGCGCTGGCGCCCAACCACGGCGGCATCAATGGCCGCCTGGCGTTCATCTATCTCTCGCTTGGTCGCACCGGCGAGTCGATTGCAACGTATGAGCACGTACTGGCGCTTGACCCGCTGGCACCGCCGGCGCGCTACCACCATGTGCTGGCGCTGATGGTCGGCGGCCGGCTCGACGAAGCGCGCCGCGCCATCGATGACGCCCGGCGGCTGCTCGGCGAATCGGCGAGCTACTTCGACAGCCTGTGCACCTGGCTGGAGCTGGCCGGCGAGCCGGCGCAGTCGCTGCGCATTGCCGGGCTGGCGATGCAGCAGTACCCGTCGGCGCCGCCGCTGGCCTATCACGCCGGTCATGCCGAGGCGGTGCTCGGCGACCTCGATGCCGGTCGGCGGCGGTATGGCCAATTCAGCGGATTGCGCAGCGGGGCGCGGCACTTTGCGACTGCCTACGTCGAGAGCGGCGGCACCGACGATGCCGCATTCTTTGCACAGGCGTGCGCCGTAGCAGCCCCCGGCGAGCCGCTGCAGCTTCTGCTGCCCTGCCAGCCCGCGTTTCGCCGCCATCACGCCGACCCACGCTGGCAGGCGCTGCTGGCCACCATGAACTACCCCACCGCGCCATCGTCGCGGCCCTGACGCTGAAACACTCAATGACACCCGCCACCGCCGCCCGCCTCGCCCGCATCGAACCCTTTCATGTGATGGAAATCGCCACCCACGCTCGCGCGCTGGAGGCCCAGGGACGCGACGTGATCCACATGGAAATCGGCGAGCCGGACTTTCCGACGCCGCAACCGGTGGTCGACGCCGCGCAGTCGCCACTAGCAAGCGGCCAGATTTACTACACCAGCGCGCTCGGCATTCGCCCGCTGCGCGAAGCCATCAGCGGGCACTATCGGCGTGTCCATGGCATCGACGTGGCACCGGAGCGCATCATCGTCACCGCCGGCGGTTCCGCCGCCCTGCTGCTGACCTGCGCGCTGCTGGTCGATCGCGACGATGAAGTCCTGCTGACCGATCCGTCGTACCCGTGCAACCGTCACTTCGTGCGCGTCATGGAAGGCGTGCCGCGCACGCTGGCGGTGGGGCCGGACGACGCCTATCAGTTCACTGCGGCCATGATCGACCGCGCCTGGGGCGCCAGGACCAAAGGCGTGCTGGTCGCCAGCCCGTCGAACCCGACCGGAACCAGTTTGCACCCCGGCGAGTTGCAGCGCATCGTCGACTGTGTGGCCGCGCACGGCGGCGCGCTGATTTCGGACGAAACCTACGCCGGCCTCAACTACGGTCGCCCGCCGGAAACTGCGCTGACGCACAGCGACGAGGCCTTCGTCGTCAGCAGTTTCTCGAAGTACTGGAACATGACCGGCTGGCGCCTGGGCTGGCTGGTCGCGCCCGAGCGCCACGTTCGCGATCTCGAAAAACTGGCGCAAAACCTCTACATCTCTCCGGCGGCGCTGTCGCAGCATGCCGCGCTGGCCTGTTTTTCCGACGCCGCCTACGCGATTGCCGAAGCTCGTCGCGCCGAGTTCCAGGCCCGGCGCGACTATTTCGCCAGCGCGCTGAGCCAGATCGGCTTCAAGATTCCCATCCTGCCCGACGGCGGCTTTTTCGTCTACGCCGACGTCAGTGCCTTCACCCGCGACAGCGAGGCGTTTGCCAACGACATCCTGGAGCGCACCGGCGTCGCCTTCGCGCCAGGCATCGACTTCGGCGATTTCCGCGCCCGCGAGCACGTCCGCATGGCCTACGCCGTGAACATGACGAAATTGCAGGACGGCGTGGCGCGGTTGACGCGTGCGCTGACGTAAGCGCGGTCGGTTGCTCGTCGGTTCATCTTCGCACACCCTAACAACTTTTTCACGGAAACGGCGTGCACCTTGGGCTCAACGGCATTATTTGTAAAAAGTCGACAATGACTTGAATAATCCTTCTAGCCCAATGTATATGCGGCTTTCGGAGAAAAGATACTATCGAGAAATCGCAGTGGCGGCGGTCACGTCACAATGAAAAAAGGCAGCCAAAGCCGCCTTTTTCGTCAAACTGCCCGGAGTTGACCGAAATTACTTCAGGTCAGCCACCAGCGCGTTGCGGATCGTCTGCGGCAGCGGGTTGATCGCGGCCTTGTAGCGCGGGTGATCGACGCCGACGGCCAGGCCGACGCCGTATTTCAGCGCAGCCTTCATTTCCTTGGTCAGTTCGAAGCGCAGGAAATGCACGGTCGAGGGGCCGTAATCGCCTTCGCGATCGACGTCTTCGTCGGCGATTGAGTACAGCTTGGAACTGCCTTCGACCTGAATCCAGACCCGATCTTCGATGCCGATCAACTGCGCAAGCTGACGCTTTTTCTCGCTGTCGTCGCTGTAATCGAGCGTCATCGTCGCCTTGAAATTGCTGCCGTCCGGAATCAGCGGCAGATAGGCGTCCAGCTCGCTTTGCACGCTGTCGTGGTCGGTCGCTTCGCTGTGCAGCATTTCCTGAATCTGGTAGCGCACCGTCATTTCGTCTTCAAATTGAAGCGTCAGGTGGTTGCCCAGATGCACCGTGCGGTTTTTCTTGTGCGCCATCACCTCCGGTTGAAAGGTGGGGCGACGCTTTGCGTATTCTTCGAGCGACCAAAGGTTAGCCCGCGACAATACGGGCGCTGACTTCTTAGCCATAGTCCAATCCGTGAGTAATCGATACATCCCAATCGGCGGTTCGCTTCTGGTGGCGCCCTGCCCGAGATACCGAAACTGGTGCTTCGCGGCGTCCGTTGCGCTGGGGAACCCTTGACAATCCGACACCCACTCCTGCGTGCACACTTATGAGCGGTAGACTGCAATTTTAGGTCGCGGGTTCCGAAAAAGCCAGCCTTTGGCCGTCAGCAATTCGCTCTATAAACGAAAAACGCACCATCAAGGTGCGTTTTTCGTCGGTTTGACCGCAGATTATTCTGCATTGCAGCAAAGCCGCAGACCACCCGGAACGCGACCCGTCGCGCCCCAGCCCGATGGCCGTTGGCGGCGGGATCGCACCGGCGCTAGATTTCTTCGTACAGCGGCAAGGTCAAGAATTCGGCGAACGCTTCCTGGGTGCTCATCTGGGTGAAGATGTCGGCAGCACGGTCGAACTTGCCCGCCCTTTGGGCATCCCCGTCCGAACCACCGGCTTTAATCTTGGCCAGCTCCTCGGGGACCATCGCCTTCACCATCTCGGCCGTGACCTTGCGGCCATCGTCGAGCACGCCCTTCGGCGAGCGGATCCACTGCCAGACCTGCGAGCGCGAGATTTCGGCGGTCGCGGCGTCTTCCATCAGGTTGTGGATCGGCACGCAACCGTTGCCGGCGAGCCAGGCGCCGAGGTAATGGATGCCGACGTTGATGTTCATGCGCAGGCCGGCTTCGGTGATCGGCGTTTCCGGCTGGAAGTTGAGCAGATCGGCGGCGGTGACGCTGACCTCGGGCTTCTGCTTCGACCACTGGTTCGGCTTGTCGCCGAGCACGTCGACGAACTCTTTCATCGAGGCTTCGACCAAGCCCGGATGCGCGACCCAGCCGCCGTCGTAGCCGTCGGTCGCGTCGCGCTTCTTGTCGGCGATGATGCCGGCCATCGCAACGGCATTTTTCTCCGGGTCGTTCTTGATCGGAATCAGCGCGCTCATGCCGCCAATCGCCGGGGCGCCGCGCTTGTGGCAAGTCTTGAGCAGCAACAGCGCATAGGCCCGCATGAAGGGCGCCGTCATCTTCACCTGCGCGCGGTCGGCCAGGCAGAAGTTGCGGTCGAGCTTGAACTTTTTGATGCACGAGAAGATGTAGTCCCAGCGGCCGGCGTTGAGGCCCGCGCTGTGCTCGCGCAGTTCGTAGAGGATCTCTTCCATCTCGAACGCCGCGACGATGGTCTCGATCAGCACCGTCGCCTTGATCGTGCCCTGCGGCAGGCCAAGCTCGTTCTGGGTCATCACGAAGACGTCGTTCCAGAGCCGCGCCTCGAGGTGCGACTCCATCTTGGGCAGATAGAAGAAAGGGCCGGCACCGCGCGCGATCTGTTCCTTCGCGTTGTGGAACATGAACAGCGCGAAGTCGAAGATGCCGCCGTGCACGCGCTGACCGTCGATCAGTACATGCTTCTCGTCGAGATGCCAGCCACGCGGACGCACCTGCAAGGTGGCGATCTTGTCGTTCAGCTTGTAGCTCTTGCCGTTCTGCTCCAGCGTCAGCGTGCGGCGGATCGCGCGACCGAGGTTGATCTGGCCTTGAATCTGGTTCTCCCACAGCGGCGAGTTCGAATCCTCGAAGTCGGTCATGTAGCTGTCGGCGCCCGAGTTGAACGCATTGATAACCATCTTGGCATCGACCGGACCGGTGATTTCGACGCGGCGGCATTCGAGCGCCTGCGGCAGCGGTGCAATCTTCCAGTCGCCTTCACGCACCGATCTGGTCTCGGGCAGGAAGTCGGGACGCTCGCCGGCGTCGAGGCGTTTGGCGCGTTCGACGCGCGCTGCGAGCAGTTGCTGGCGGCGCGGTTCGAAGGCGCGATGCAACTTGGCGACCAGCGCCATCGCTTCGGGCGTCAGGATGGCGGCAAATTCGGCGGTAACCGGCGCGTTGATCTGAATACCGGCGCCGTAAGTGGGAGTGCTCATGTTCGTCATTCAACTCGTGTGGCAAGGGCATGGCGGCCAGCGGACCGCACACGCAGCAGGGGATGAATCGGGTTGGGACTGCCGGACACTCGGTCACGGATCGCGTGACGGCGTGCACATCGGCAAAAAAGCGATAGCCGGATTCTAGCCTCGTGTGCTGCGCTGCAACGCGGACGAGGCGCTCATTTTGGGTCGTTCCGGCCCGTCTGATGAGGCTGATAAGTCAGCGCCTATGGCTGTCGCCCATGCTGCAAGCGCACAAAGTCGCTTCAAACGCAACGAACGCGGTGCAACGGCCTGCGGGTGGGCCGCGTTCGCGCCCAACAACAGACGATGCCCCATAGCCGCAGCGCCGGGTGCACGGTAGACTCGTCGGTCGTGACGTGGCCGCAGCCAGCGGGAAACGCCGCCGTTTGCCACTGTCCGTTCATCGCCCGCGCCAAATTGCTACCCGTGTCCGACTCCCCGTCCGCCCTCTCGCTGAAAGACCTGGTACACCTCATGGACGAGGTGCCGGTCATGCTCGCCTGCTTCGATGTAGCGTCGCATCGCTGCCTCTACGCCAACGTGCACTATGCGCGTCTGGGCGGCCTGACGCCGGAGCAGGCGGTCGGCCAAATGGCAGAAGACATCATCGGACCGGACGCCACCGAGCGGATCCGACCGGCGATCGGTCGCGTGTTCGCGGAAAACACCACGGTGACCTATTCGCGTTCGACCGAAGTCGACGGCCAGCAGCGCTGGATCGAGGTCAGCCTGGTGCCTTGGGGAACCCCGCAGCCCGAGCGCATCTTCGTGATGATTACCGACATCACCAAGCATCGCGCCGCCGAACTGGCCAGCAAGCACAGCGCTGACCGGCTCGCCAAATTCACTGCCGCCAGCGTCGAAGGCATCGCTTTTCACGTCGGCGGCATCATCACCGACGTCAATCCGCCGTTACTGCGCCTGCTCGGCTACGACACGGACGAAATGACCGGCCGCCACACCACCGACTTCGTGCCGCCAGCCGAGATCGCCCGCGTGCGCCAGGTCATGGCCTCGGGCGCCGAGCTGGGTTACGAAAGTTACATCCTGCATAGCAACGGCAGCGCCATACCGGTCGAATACATCGTTCGCGACATCGACTGGGCCGGGCAGAAGCAGCGCATGATTGTCGTCCGCGACCTGCGCGAAACGCGCGCAGCGCGCGACCGTATCCGCTTTCTCGCGGTGCACGACGCGCTGACCGGCTTGCCGAACCGCGTGCATCTGGACGAACACCTCGCCGAGATGATCCTGATGAGCGGCCAGAAGCAGGTGCCCTTCGCCGTCCTCTTTCTGGATCTCGACCAGTTGAAGCGGGTCAACGACTCGCTCGGGCATGCCTCCGGCGACGAGGTGCTGATCGCGGTTGCTCGCAAACTGGGCGCGTTCTGCGCAGTCGACAACATGATCGACCGCAAGGCATGGCTGGCCCGACACGGCGGCGACGAATTCGTGATGACCTACCGGGCGGCGAACCGCGCCGAACTGCTGGCGTTTGTCGAAAGTGTTCGGCGCGTCTTCGATACGC
This sequence comes from Betaproteobacteria bacterium, assembly GCA_027492485.1. Lineage (GTDB taxonomy): Bacteria > Pseudomonadota > Gammaproteobacteria > Burkholderiales > Casimicrobiaceae > Casimicrobium. Next base: position 14,100 of record JAPUER010000079.1, on the reverse strand, counting down.
CGACGCAGGTCGGCGCGCGCCAGTTCCGGGTGACCGCTTCGATCGGTGTGGCGGTGTTTCCCGACGACGGCCTCACCGCGTCGCAACTGCTGAAAAACGCCGACGCCGCGATGTATCAGGCGAAGTCGGCCGGTCGCGATGCGACGCGCTTTTTCGACCAATCGATCGCCCGCGCGGCCGATCGCGCCCTGCTGATCGAAGAGGCGCTGGGGCCGGCGCTGCGCGACGGCGAGTTCGAACTGCACTTCCAGCCGGAGCTGTCGGACGACGGGCAGCGCCTGGTCGGCGTCGAGGCGCTCATCCGCTGGAACCGCGGCGAACTGGGGCTGCTGAATCCCGACGAGTTCATCCCGGTGGCCGAGAGCCTGCACCAGATCGTGCCGATCGGGCGCTGGGTGCTCGACACCGCGCTGACCCAGGTCGCACGCTGGCGCGCGATGGGGTGGACGCAGCCGCGCGTCGCCATCAACCTTTCCAGCAATCAGTTCCGGGCGCCGGACTTCGTCGATTCGGTGCTGCAATCGTTGCGCAATCTCGATTTGACCGGCGATTGTCTGGAGCTGGAAGTGACTGAACGCATGCTGATGGGCAACGACCCGTCGCTGCACGACGCCCTGCGACGCCTGCGCCAGAGCGGCGTATCGCTCGCCATCGACGACTTCGGCACCGGTTTTTCGTCGCTGTCGCGGCTGCGCAATCTGCCGGTGGACACGCTCAAGATCGATCAGAGCTTCGTGCGCGAATTGCCGACCTCGGCAAGCTCGGCGGCCATCGTCAACGCCATTGTCGATCTGGCCCACGGTCTGTCGATGACGGCCGTCGCCGAGGGCGTGGAAACCGCCGAACAACAGCGCTGCCTGCAATCGCTGGGCTGCCGCGTGATGCAGGGCTTTTACTTCGCCCGCCCGATGCCGGTGGCCGCGTTCGACCGCTGGTTGTTGCAGTTACTCGGGCGTTGACGCCACCTCGTCGGCGCGCGCCCGGCGGGCGGCGCGACGGCCATCGTTGAGGACGTAGAGGCCGCTGCTAAGAATCACCAGCATGCCGAGCAGCGTGAAGCCATCGGGCAGGTTGTCGTAAATCAGCCAGCCGTAGAAGGTCGCCACCAGCAACTGCACATACATGAACGGCGCCAGCGTCGAGGCATCGGCGTGACTGTAGGCCTTGATCATGAACCAGTGGCCGAGCGTGCCGAACACGCCGAGCGAGGGCAGGATCAGCCACTCGGCCCAGCCGTCGGGCAGACGGGCGGTCGCCGGTGCCGCCACCGTCAGGGCGATGGCGCCGATGGCGTTGGCGTGGAACAGCAACGACAACGAATCCTCGTCGCCCGAGAGTTTGCGGGTCAGCACCAGATACAGCGAGTAGAACGTCGCCGAGCCGAGCGCAGCGATGGCGCCGATCCCGGTGTGCGTCAAGCCCGGACGCAATGCGATCAGCACACCGGTGAAGCCGATACCCAGCGCCACCCAGTGCGCCCGCCGCGGCCGCTCGCCGAGCAGGAATGCCGAAAAGATGACCACGATAGTGGGACCGACGAAAGACACCGTGGCCGCCTCGACCAGCGGCAGGTGATGCAACGCCGTCCAGAAACACAGCGTACTGGCCACCAGCGTCAGACCGCGCAGAATCTGCACGCGCGGGTTCGGCGTGTGGGCGAACTTCCAGCCGCGGGTCGCGAACAGGTAACCGCCGACCGCCAGCGTCGGAATGAGGTAGCGCAGCCACACCGCCGCGGTGAGCGGGTAGCTGCGGCCGACCCATTTGGCGGCGGCGTCCATCGTGGCGAACAGCGTGATCCCGGCAAACAACCACCACAAAGCCGGACGTTGTTCAGGGGGCAATGGGGATTCCTTGCGGTACGGCGGCCGCAGCAAGCGGGACGGAAGAGTCGTGCGGCGGGACGGGCTGCAGGACGCCTTTCACCAGCGTCAGCACACGGTCGCAGCGGGCCGCGAGCTGGCGATCGTGCGTCACCAGCACCAGCGAGGCGCGGCGCTCGCGGGTCGCCTGCAGCAGCAGATCGAACACCCGTTCGCCGTTTTCGAGATCGAGATTGCCGGTCGGCTCGTCGGCCAGCACGCAGGCGGGCTCGGTCACCAGCGCGCGGGCGATGGCGACCCGCTGCCGTTCGCCGCCGGACAGCTCGGAGGGCAAATGCAGCAGGCGGTGGCCAAGGCCGACGGTTTCCAGCAGCGCCCGCGCTTTCTGCTCGGCGACGGCCACCGGCACGCGCCGGATACGCAGCGCGAGGGCGACGTTTTGCACCGCCGTCAGCTCGGCCAGCAGGTGATGGAACTGGTAGACGAAGCCGAGCGCACGGTTGCGCAGGTCGCCGCGCGCCGCGTCCGACAGCGTGGCCAGCGGCTGGCCGAGCAGCGTGACGGCACCCGTGGTCGGCGTGTCGAGGCCGCCGAGCAGGTGCAGCAGCGTGCTCTTGCCGGAGCCCGAGGCGCCGACGATGGCCACCGTTTCACCCGGCGCCACGCTGAAGCTGACGTCGATCAGCACCTCGGTGCTCGCCGGGCCGCTCTCGTAGCGTTTGCCGAGGCCGCGCGCAACCAGCACCGGCGTCGCGGCATCAATGGTGGCGGCCGCGTCACTCATAGCGCAGCGCCTCCGCCGGATTGACGCGGCTGGCGCGCCAGCTCGGGTACAGCGTCGCCAGCAGCGACAGGCCAAGGCTCATCAGCGTGATGGTGGTGACGTCCGAGGCCAGCACTTTCGACGGCAACTCGGTGATCAGATACACCGTCTTGTCGATGAAGGTGATGCCGAACACGCGCTCGATGAAGCCGACGACGTGATCGAGATTGAACGCGATCAACAAGCCGAGCATGAGTCCGATCAGCGTACCGACCACGCCGATGACCGCCCCCTGCACCACGAATATCTGCATCACGCCCAGCGGTCGCGCGCCCAGCGTGCGCAGGATGGCGATGTCGGCCTCCTTGTCGGTCACCACCATCACCAGCGTGCTGACCAGATTGAAAGCGGCGACCGCGACGATCAGCGTGAGGATGATGAACATCACCCGCTTCTCCATCTGCACGGCCTTGAAGAAAGTCAGGTTCTGCGTCGTCCAGTCGGAAATGCCCAAGCCCTGCGGCAGCGTGCGCATCCAGCCGTCCGCCACGTCACGCGCCTTCATCAGATCGTGCAGCTTGACGCGGATGCCGGTCACCGCGTCGCCCAATTGATAGAGGCGCTGCGCGTCGCTGACGTGGATCAGGGCCACCCGCGAATCCGCCTCGATCCAGCCGATCTCGAACAGTCCGGTCACGGTGAAACTCTTCACCCGCGGCACGCTGCCGGCCGGCGTGACGGTGCCCTGCGGCGTCACCAGCGCCACCTTTTCGCCGACGCGCACGCCGAGGCCGCGGGCGAGATCGATGCCGAGGATGACGCCCCATTCGCCGGGTTTGAGCGCGTCGAGCGAGCCCACCTTCATGTGCTGCTGCACGCTGGCGACCTGCGCCTCGCTCGCCGGCTCGATGCCGCGAATCAGCGATGGCTTGTTGATCTCACCGTTGATCCACAGCCCCTCGCCCTGCACATAGGGCGCCACGGCGGCGACTTCGGGATTTTTCCGAAGCAGGGCGGCGACGCCCTGCCAGTCGTTCATCGGCGCCGGGCTGCCGTCGCTAAAGCCCTTCACCTCGACGTGCGCCGTGGTCGCCAGCATGCGCTCGCGCAACTCGCTGGAAAACCCGTTCATCACCGAGATGACGATGATGAGCGCCGCCACGCCAAGCGCGATGCCCAGCATGGAAATCAGCGAGATGAACGAGATGAAGCTGTTGCGGCGCTTGGCGCGCACGTAGCGCAGGCCAAGCTCCAGCTCGTAGCGGGAGGGGAACGACATTGCCAGCGATTCTACGTGCTGGGTCGCGGGCAGGGACGCCGCCGTTGCAGCGAATCCCGGTCCGATTGTCGACGGATCAGTCGCAACAGCTTTTCGCTGTAACGCGCATGTTAATTGGACAAACCAGGCATTTATTTCGTATGTCGACTTAATGGCATTTCGCTTTGTGTGCCTTTTACCAATGGCGCTTTAACAGAAAAGCTGTTAGTTCGCGATGTCACCCCCGGATGGTGCGACGGCACGCCGATTGCTTTGTTTGCAACCGTCTGCGTACTATTGCAACCGTCCCCTTGTCCGCGATCATGAATATGCACGCCATCACGCCGCCGCCCGCCGACCACTTCGACGAAATGCTCGTCACCGCCGGGGCGCCGGAGCGAGGGCAACGGCAGAGCCAGTCTGCCGCCGGACAAACGCAGAGCCAGGGGCAGACCACCCGCCAGCATTACGCCGCCTACAACGACTGGCTGCAATCCTCCCCCGAGCAGCAGCTCGCGCAGCGCCGCGCCCAGGCCGACCTGCTGTTCCGCCGCATCGGCATCACCTTCACCGTCTATGGCGACGAAGGCGGCACCGAGCGGCTGATCCCCTCCGACGTGATTCCGCGCATCATCACCGCCGACGAGTGGAGCTACCTCGAAAAAGGTCTCACCCAGCGCGTCACTGCGATCAACAAGTTCCTCGCCGACATCTATCACGATCAGGCGATCCTCAAAGCCGGGCTGATTCCGCGCGAGCAGATCGAGGGCAACGCGCAGTTCCAGACCAAGATGGTCGGCGTCAATGTGCCGCGCAATACCTACGTGTCGATCACCGGCGTCGACATCGTGCGCAACAGCGACGGCAAATACTACGTGCTCGAGGACAACCTGCGCGTGCCCTCCGGCGTGAGCTACATGCTGATGAACCGCAAGATGATGATGCGGCTGTTCCCCGAGCTGTTTCTGCGACAGACCGTGCGCCCGGTCGAGCATTACCCGGCGCTCTTGCTGCAAACCCTCAAGGAAGCGACCCACATCGACAACCCGACCGTCGTGCTGCTGACGCCGGGCCGCTTCAACAGCGCCTACTTCGAGCACACCTTCCTCGCGCAGCAAATGGGCGTCGAGCTGGTGGAAGGGCAGGATCTGTTCGTCAAGGACGACTACGTCTACATGCGCACCACCAGCGGCCCGCAGCGCGTCGACGTGATGTATCGCCGGCTCGACGACGTGTTCCTCGATCCGCAGGCGTTCCGGCCCGATTCGGTGCTCGGCGTGCCGGGTCTGTTCAACGCCTACGTCAAGGGCAACATCGTGATCTGCAACGCCATCGGCACCGGCGTCGCCGACGACAAATCGATCTACCCCTACGTGCCGGACATGATCAAGTTCTATCTCGACGAAGAACCGATCCTCAACAACGTGCCAACCTACCAATGCCGCAAGGCGGGCGACCTCTCCTACGTGCTCGCCAACATGAAAGACCTGGTGGTGAAAGAAGTGCACGGCGCCGGCGGCTACGGCATGCTGGTCGGCCCCGCCGCAACGGCGAAAGAAGTCGAGGACTTCGCCGCCGTGGTCAAAGCCAACCCGACCAATTACATCGCGCAGCCCACGCTGTCGCTCTCGTCCTGCCCAACCTTCGTCGAATCCGGCATCGCGCCGCGTCACATCGACCTGCGGCCCTTCGTGCTCACCGGGCGCGAGGTGCGCATGGTGCCCGGCGGGCTCACCCGCGTCGCGCTGCGCGAAGGCTCGCTGGTGGTCAACTCCTCGCAAGGGGGTGGCACCAAGGACACCTGGGTGTTGGGAGACGCCGAGGACGGCGTCAGGGGCGACAGTGTCACTGCGGAGGGCAAATAACATGCTGAGCCGCGTCGCCTCTCACCTTTACTGGATGAGCCGTTACCTCGAACGCGCCGAGAACATGGCGCGCATCCTCGACGTCACGCAATCGCTCGCCATGCTCGATCGCTCCGCCGATTCCGGCGGCGCCATGACGCCGATCGTGATCACCGAGGCGCAGACCGAGTTCGTTGCGACCCAGCTTGCGGTCAGTTACGAGAACGTCGTCGCCTTCCTTGCCTGGGATCGCCAGCACCCCTCCTCCATCCGCAACTGCATCGAGTCCACCCGCGAGAACGCGCGCGCGGTGCGCGGCTCGATCACCAGCGAAATGTGGGAGAACATCAACGACACCTGGATCGCGTTCCAGGACAAGTCGCGCAGCATCAATCCGCTGCTGACCGGCAACGAGTTTTTCGAATGGGTCAAGGAGCGTTCGCACCTGTTCCGCGGCATCACCTTCGCCACCGCGCGGCGTGACCAGCCGTATCACTTCGTGCGCCTCGGCACCTTCATCGAGCGCGCGGACAACACCGCGCGCATCCTGAATGTGAAGTACGCCGACGAAGCGCCCGACAGTTTCGAGGAAACCGAAGTCGACAAGGAAACCGACTACTACCGGCTGTCCGCCGTGCTGCGCTCGGTGTCCGCGCTGGAAGCCTATCGCGATACCTATCGCGACGTGATCGACGCCCGCCGCGTCGCCGAAATCATGATCTTCGACGCCAAGCTGCCGCGCTCGCTGCGCTACTGCATGGACGAAGCCACCAACGTGATCGACAGCCTGCCGGTGGCAAGCAGCCGCATCCCACGCCGCATCGTCGCCGAGATCAACGCCAAGCTGCGCTACGGCACGATCGACGAAGTGCTCGACTACGGCCTCAAGCGCTACCTCGCCGACTTCCTGCTCGACATGGTCAAGTTGGGCTCGTCGGTGAATGCGGCGTACATGGAAACGCACGTTTGAGAAGCGGCCGCACAATCAATCAGTATGGCGATCCTGGAAGGATACGTGGAACTCGGCGGCTGGCTTAAAGGCGTCGCGCGACCCATGAGCGCATGAAAGCTCGTTGTCGAGAGCACGTTTCGTCCGCCCTGCAGTTAACGCGAAGTACGCCAACTCGTATCGTCCTCCGCAGCTGCCGTCATCGTCGTGTTGGTCTGACTCGATGTACTCAGCGACGCCCGATGGGGCCACGCGCACCGTGTCGCAGGCGCAGGGGCAGACGCGCTCATGCGTCACCTTGCGCCACAAGCGCTCGACAAAAGCCGGCGCTGCCGATCAACACAAGCAACCCATCGCGGCGAAGGAGTGATCGGAGGTAGAAAAGAAAACGGCCCTGAACGGGCCGTGTTTTCTTGCATTCTGGCGGAGAGGGGGGGATTCGAACCCCCGATACCTTGCGGTACGCCTGATTTCGAGTCAGGTACATTCAACCACTCTGCCACCTCTCCGAACCTGCAATTGTAGCGCAATGGGTCGCCGACGGCGTGCCGGCTACGGCGACCGTGCTGCCGACGATCAGTCCGGCACCGGACTCGCATTGCCACCGTCGCATCATGCGGAAGCCACACCGACATCGTGGGAATCGGTTGCGGACGCCGCTGCGCTCACGCAGGGAATCTTGCAGAATACAGCCTTAGCAACGCATTGTGAAAACGCGAAACACGTCATGGGCGAGCGATCGCATGTTCCCGGCATCGTTATCCCGTTGACGCCCGTCGGCGCGCTGCGCCACGTACCGGCGCGACCGGTCGGCAAGGCGGCGCTTGCCGCACTGCGCGAGGCGCGGCGGGTGGAGGATTCGCGGTCGCGGCACCTGCACGACCTGCGCATTTCGGTCACCGACAAATGCAACTTCCGCTGCACCTACTGCATGCCGAAGGATGCGTTCGGCCCCGGCTACAAGTTTCTGCGCCACGACGACCTGCTGTCGTTCGAGGAAATCACCCGCTTCGCCGGTATCGCGGCAGAACTCGGAGTCGAGAAGTTACGCCTCACCGGCGGCGAGCCCACGCTGCGCCGCGGTCTGCCGACGCTGATTGCGATGCTCGCGCAGTTACGCACGCCCGCAGGCCGCCCGCTCGACCTGACCTTGACCACCAACGGCTCGACCCTCATCAAGCAGGCCGCCGCCTTGAAGGACGCCGGCCTGTCGCGGATCACGGTCTCGCTCGACTCGATGGACGACGCGGTGTTTCGCGCGATGAACGACGTCGATTTTCCGGTGGCCGACGTGCTGCGCGGCATCGACGCCGCGTTGGCCGCGGGGCTGGCGCCGGTTAAGGTGAACATGGTGGTCAAGCGCGGCGTCAACGAGCACAGCGTCGTCGACATGGCACGTCACTTTCGCGGCAGCGGCGTCATCGTGCGTTTCATCGAATTCATGGACGTCGGCTCGACCAATGGCTGGCGCATGGACGACGTAGTGCCGAGCCGCGACATCGTGGCGGCAATCCATGCCGATGCACCGCTGGTGGCGGTCGACGCGCAATACGAGGGCGAGGTCGCCGAGCGTTGGCGCTACGCTGACGGCAGCGGCGAAATCGGCGTCATTTCCAGTGTGACGCAGGCCTTCTGCGGCACCTGCAGCCGCGTCCGCCTGTCGACCGACGGCAAGCTCTTCACCTGCCTGTTCGCCGATCATGGCACCGATTTCCGCGCGCTGCTGCGCGGCGGCGCCAGCGACGACGACATCGCCGCGATGCTGGCCGGCGTCTGGCAAACACGGACGGACCGCTACAGCGAGATCCGCACCGACGAAACGGCCAGCCTGCGCAAGGTCGAAATGAGCTACATCGGCGGCTGACGCGTGCTGCGCTCGCCGTCCCGGGACACGACATGAACAAAGCAAAGACCATCGCCGTGCAGCTCACCGACGACGGTGCGCGGCAGTTGCAGCCTTTCCTCGCCTATGCGAAGAAGAACACCGTGGGCTACTACTTCCGCTGCGAAGAGGTGGACGTCAGCGGCCCGTTCTTCACCATGATGATCGACACCGGCGTCGACGGCGAACACGGCAGCACGATAGCGCTGAACGTCCCGCACGCAATGGTGCGCTGGTACGTCGAAACCGAACAGGAAAATGCAATCGGTTTTTTGAAGCGGTAAGGCGCTGGCCTGCGGTGAGCCAGGCCGATTCCGGGGGTGAAATCCTGGTATCTGCGGTTACAGCTTTTTCGTCAAATGGCGTCGGCAATAGGCAGAACGCTTGTTTTGGCGAAAAGTCGACTTTTGGTCGAATGTCGCGCTGAGCCCTGATCGTAAGCCGTTACAGCAAAAAAGCTGATGCCGATGGCAAGCGTAGGGCGGCACGCTTGCGGTGCCGCCTTGTGCAATCGCCGAAGGCCAATCAATGGCGTTTCACGACACGCCAACGAAGTCAGCGGAAGCACGGGCGTACCGACCTGCTTGCTGCTTGCCCGATCCGACTTGCGCCTCGTCGCTAGCATCAAATAATATATACTCTCAGATATACTTTTCGATTGAAAATCGGCATGGGTACGGCAAAACTCTTCACCAATGGCGCCAGTCAGGCAGTGCGCCTACCCAAGGCGTTCCGCTTCGAAAACGCGACCGAGGTAAGCATCAGCAAGCGCGGTGACGCGGTGATCCTTCGCCCACTCAAACGTCCAGGCATCGAGGATTTGATTGCATCGCTTGAGATGTTTGACGCGTTCCCGGAACGAAGCCAACCCGCAGAGAACGACAAACGCCTTGATTGGTAGCGACGCATGCGCTACATGCTCGACACCAACATCTGCGTGTTCGCCATACGCCAGCAGACGCCCGCCGTGCTCGCCGCGTTGCGCGCCCACGCAGGGGATGGCATCGGTACTTCGAGCATCGCTGCCAGCGAGCTTTGGTTCGGCGTCGAAAAATCGGCGTCCGCCAGGAACGCCAAAGCATTGACGCAATTTTTGTCGCCGCTGGAAATCGCCCCGTTCGACGAAGTTGCCACGCGCATCTACGGACGCGTTCGAGCCGCGCTCGAATCCAGTGGCCAGAACATCGGCCCGCTCGACACGCTGATCGCCGCGCATGCCCTGGCGCTCGACGTCACACTGGTCACCAACAATACAAGGGAATTTCGTCGAGTAGCGGGCTTACGCCTCGTCGACTGGACGGCGGAAGCGCAGTAAGGTGCGCTTTTAGCGCACCCAAATCGATACAAGCCAATCGTGGATGGTGTGTTGACGCGCCACCCTGCTCTGCTTATTGCCGATGGCAGGCGTAGGGCGGCACGCCTACAGTGCCGCCTCGTGCAATCGCCGAAGGCCGATCAATCGCAATGCGTCACGCCAACGCATCCGTCGGAACCGCGAGCGTTCCGACCTACGTGCTCACGCACACCAAACTACTTCGCCAAAAACCCCCGAATAGCCTCGGAGGCCTGCGAAATCACCAGCACGCCATCCAGATGCCCGCCTTCGGCATCGATCACGACGACCTCTGCCGACTTGCCGAGGCTGCGCAGCTTGGCGGCGGCCTTTTGCGACATTTCCGGCGGGAACACCAGGTCGGTCTTGGCCGGGATGAACAGGAATTTGGCCTTGGCCTTGGCCGCCTCGTCCTCGACGTTGAACAGCTGGTTCGCCTTGGCCATGTAGATCTTGTTGTTGGCGTCGGTGGTCGCGGCGCGGGCGATACCGGCCTTGGTCAATGCGTCCTCGCTAGCGAAGCGGTTGCCGATGGCCTCGGCCGGCGGTTTGGCGGCGTCGGCTGGCTTGTAGCCGAAGGTTTTTTCAACCCAGGTCCAGTGGCGCGTGGTGATGGTCACCGCTTTCAGCGCCAGCGCGATGCCGTCGATCGGCTCGCCCTTGCCGTAGTAATCGCCGTTGTTCCACTTCGGGTCCGCCTTGATCGGCGCCACCCACAGGTCGAGCAGCGCGACCGCCCACGGCGAGATCGACAGCCCCGGCGAGATGACCGGGATCGCGCGGTCGACGAAGTCCGGGTAGAGCACCGCCCACTCGACCGCCTGCACGCTGCCGCCCGAGGCGCCGGCGACGGCGTGGAGTTTTTTGACCCCGAGCGAATCGACCAGCGCCTTGTGCACGCGCACCGAGTCGCGCATGGCGATGACCGGGAAGCTCATGCCATACGGCTTGCCGGTGTCGGGGTTGATTGAGGACGGGCCGGTGGTGGTGACCATCGGGTCCTTGGTGTTGAGGTTCGACAGCGTGTCGGCGCTGACCACGAAGAATTTGTTGGTATCGATCGGCTTGCCGGGGCCGATGATCGCATCCCAGTAGCCGGCGGCTGCGTCCGCTGCCTTGTACTTGCCCGCCGCATGCGAGTTGCCCGAATAGAAGTGCGCGATGAAGATGGCGTTGTCACCGGCGGCGTTGAGCTTACCGTAGGTCTCGTAGCCCACCTTCACGTTCTTGATGGCCTTGCCGCCGAACGTGGTGTAGCTGGCCAGTTCGAACACTTTTTTCTCGGTCAGCAGTGGTGCCGCGGCCGGTGCAGCGGCCGGCGCGGTGACCGCAGCAGGTGCAGCCGGCGCCGCAACCGGTGTCTGCGCACAGCCGGACAGCGCGAGCAGAACGCCAAGACCAATAGCGCTGTACGCCGTCAGCGCGCTGAACTTCTTCATGAAAACTCCCCTTTGATTGAACGAACTATCGTGACGATGACTGCTGGGGGTTTTAGCACTCCGCGCCGACGATCGTCACCCCGGGCCAGCGATCGCGATACTTTTTTTCACCGGGCACAGACCGGATCAGAAGCCGGCAAGCGCTTCTCCATGTACACGCTGAGCGGATCGGCCCGATAGTCGCCATAGCGCTGGCAACGCAGGTAGCCGGCCCTCGCATAGAACGCAATCGCCTGCTGCTGATGCACGCCGGTTTCCAGGCGCAGCAACGGGCAGCCGCGCTGGTTGGCTTCGTCCTCCAGACGCTGCAATAGCTGCTGCGCCAGACCGTGGCCGCGGTGCGCCGGCTCAACGTACATCCGCTTCAGCTCGCCGTAGTCGGCGAACAGCACGACTGCGCCGCAGCCGATAGCCACGCCATTGCCGTCGCGGACCACCGCAAACAGCACGTTGGGTTGCGCCAGCGCATCGATGCTGAGGTGATAGTTGCTCGCCGCCGGATAGAGCGCGCCCTGATAGGCATCCAGCGCGGCGACCAGTGCGACCACGTCGGGCTGGTTGGGTGATTCCCGAGCTATCCGCATGGTGTGATTATCGGGTGAGCTCTGTTCGGCATAGACTGTAATGGATCGCGCCGTAGCGCCCGACAATCCGTCAACACCCGACCAACGAACCCCCACGCCCGCCATGACCAGACCCTTCCTTTCCGTTCTCGCGCTCGCCGTGCTTGCATCGCTGGGCACACCGCATGCCGCAGCACAGCCATCAACGGCAGCGAAGGCGCCGCCCGCCGGTGAAGTTCGTGGCGACGCCTGGACACATACTGCGGAGTCGCTCGCCGCGAGCGTGCAGCAGGCCGATGTGGTGTTGCCGGAGTCGCTGACGGGTGGCGCGATGTGGGCCGGCAAGTTCAAGGACATTCCAGTGGTCCGGGGCGGCAAGGCGCCGGTGGTGCTGTTCCTGCATGGTTCATCCGGCCTCGGCTTGAAAGCAATCGGCGAGTGGCAGCGCTGGCTCGCCACGCTCGGCATCGCCAGCGTGGCGCCGGATTCTTTCGCGCTGCCCGGCCGCGTGACCTACACCTCGCCGATCGGCAAGGAGCAATACGAACGCATTCACGCCATGCGGCTGGCCGAAATTGCCCCGGCGCTGAAAGCGATCGCCGCGCAACCGTGGGCCGACTCGTCAAAGCTGGTGCTAGCCGGCGCCAGCGAGGGCGGCGTGCCGGTGGCACGCTATGCCGGCAACGAGTTCGCGGCGAGGATGATTTTCGCGTGGAGCTGCGAGCCGAATTACTTCGTCGCCGAGCCGCGCAACGCGCTGCCGCAGGACCGTCCGGTGCTGAACCTGATCAGCGCGTCCGATCCGTTCTTCTCAAGCGCGAATACCTGGCTGGGCCACGCCATTGCCAAAGGGCACTGCGGCGACGCGCTGAAAGACAACAAATTTTCGACAGTGACGCTGATCCCCGGCGCACCGCACACGCTGCTCAACGTGCCGCAGGCGCGCGCCGTGACGGCAGGGTTTCTGCGCGACGCGCTGAAACCCGACGCCCGCTGACGATCAGTCGAACACCGGCGATTCCACGCCCAGCACTTCGTGCAGCTTGGTGCTGGTCGTCGTGTATTGCAGCGAGACTTTCTTCTCGGGGAAGATGTACCTGGCGGAGCCGAACGCGGCCAGCGCGGCCTCGTGGAAGCCGGACAGGATCAGCTTCTTCTTGCCGGGATAGGTGTTGATGTCGCCCACCGCGAAGATGCCGGGGATGCTGGTTTCGAACTTTTCGGTATCGACCTTGACCTGACGGCGCTCGATGTCGAGCCCCCACTCGGCAATCGGCCCCAGGCGCGGCGACAAGCCGAAGAACGCGAGCAGGTTGTCGAGCGGTAGGCGGCGGGTGACGCCGTCGAGGCTGGTGACTTTCACTTCTTTCAGCACGCCGTCTTCGGCCTCGAAGCCGGTGACCTGGCCGGTGATGTGCATCATCTCGTGGGCGTCGGCGAGCGCCTTCATCTTGGCCACGCTGGCCGGCGCGGCGCGGAACTCGTCGCGGCGATGGATCAGGGTGACGCTTTCGGCGATCGGCTGCAGATTCAGCGCCCAGTCGAGCGCGGAGTCGCCGCCGCCGAGGATCACCACATTCTTGCCGGCGTACTGCTGCGGGTCGCGCACGCGATAGGCGAGCTGGCCGTTCGCTTCAAACTGCGTCAGGCCTTCGACCTTCGGTTTGCGCGGCTGGAAGGCGCCGACGCCGGCGGCGATGAACACCGTCTTGGTGATGAATTTGGTGCCGGCCGAGGTTTCGAGGTCGAAGCGACCGTCTTCACGTTTGGCCACCTTGCTGACTTCCTGCCCGAGGTGGAAGGTCGGCTTGAACGGCTCGGCCTGCTTCATCAGGCTGTCGGTCAGCTCCTTGCCGGTGCAGACTGGGACGGCCGGAATGTCGTAAATGGGTTTGTCGGGGTACAGCTCGATCGGCTGGCCGCCGACCTGGGTCAGCGAGTCGATGACGTGCGCCTTGATTTCAAGCAGGCCCAGTTCGAACACCTGGAACAGGGCGACCGGCCCCGCGCCAACGATGACGGCATCGGCTTCGATCGGGCCGCCGGCAGCAGCGACAGCCTGGGGAATAGCGGGATTGACGGTCATGTCCACGGTGAGAGAACTTGCAAGGGATTGAATTCTCTCAATTTTATGTTGCGGTGCACGCTGGAACCCGGCGCCGTTGGCCTTTTCTTATTCCAAATCAAACTAGTAAGTATCCCCCGGCAAAGCCGGGGGCTTTAGGTTGTGAGCCGCTCGAAGCGGC
>JAPUER010000078.1 GCA_027492485.1 Betaproteobacteria bacterium | reverse complement strand
TACCTACAACGCTTCTCACCATCTGATCGTGGACTTGTTCAGCGTTGCCTTAGAGGCAATGCGCTCCCTCGTGGTGTCCGTTTTGTGCCGTTTCGGTGTCCGTTTTCAGACAACTTTCCTGTCTGTTATCGGACAGGCGGGTTGGTTGATAATTTGGAACAGAGTGCTTTCCGAGTTGGACGACTGATATATATGACTTCGCATCGCGACGTATTGCCGCCCTCTTTTGTGCCCGCAGACGCCGATCTTGCCCGCGCGGCGGCACGATGGGGGAAGTTCACTGCCCGGTTGTCCGATACGGACAAGCGCGTTCTTGATCTCGTGGTAGCCGGCGAGAGTCTGAAAGCGGTTTGCTTCGAGCTGTCGCTGACCTACGATGCGGTGCAAAAGCGTATGAAGCGCTGGCAATTGGCACTGGGCGTGAAGTCGACCCCCCTGGTGCTGCACGTCTGGGCCACCGTTCACGGGTTTGGCAGGCGCCCCGACGATCCAACACTTTTGCGCTACGCCGACATGATGCGGCAGGCCCTGGGCTATGACGCGCCGATGCGCTTGCCGCCGGCGGAGCCCGACATCGACGGCCTTGCTTTCGGTAACGGAACACGTACGTTGGCGCCGGTGAAATCGGCGGCCGTCGCAGCCCGGGAGCAGGCGGAGCAGAACACGTTCTCGCTGATGTCGCCGGCGCTCTGGCGAATCTGTCTGCATCTGGCACGCGATGGCGCCTACGATCAGTCGCAGGCCAACGGGTTGCCGGCGCTGCACGAGTGGTGCCGCCATCTGGCGGACCCTTCCCACGACGGCGCGGGAAGGGAACGACTGGCCGCGATTCTGGCTGATTTTTCAACGCAACCCGCATCGCGCCGGCAGTTGCTCGGCGACGAGTATGCGCTGTTGTCGGCAGCGCAGGCGCTGGATGCGAGGCACTTCGATTTCCCGAAGCATATGCGGCTCACGGTCGACGCCCATCCTTCCCGTGCTGCGGGAACGCCGCGAACATGCAGCGACCCGTTCTGGCGCCAATTCTCGCTTGCCGCGTCCAGGGAAGACGCAGCGCATCTGATGGCGCTTTGGCAGCATGCAGATCGCGAGCATCTGCTGCAGCCGGCCTACGGATTTGCCGCCGCGATAACGTTCTTTCATGCGCGCACGGCGGCGCTCCGCGCCGCGGTTTCGCCCATGCTCAACCGCGTGCTCAGCAGCCGCCGGCAATGGGTGATGGCGCGTCAGATCGATCCCATGCAAACGCTGCACCGGCAAGCCTGCTTCGAGTGCGGGATGAGTGTGGTGGCGAGTGCGCCGGCGCCCATGTCGGGCTTTCCGGTGCTAACTGCGGAACAGTTGCTACCCTGTACGAAGCAGTTTATCGCGCATGCGCCGGCGATGCCGGTCAGCGTCCCCGCATGAACAGCGCATCGAGTTCGCGCAGGGTGAGCTGATACCAGGTCGGGCGGCCGTGGTTGCAGGAGCCGGCGCGCTCGGTGGCTTCCATGTCGCGCAGCAGCGCGTTCATCTCGGCGATGGTGAGCGCGCGATTGGCGCGCACGGCCGCGTGACAGGCCATCGTCGACAGCAGCTCGTCGCGGCGTGATTCGATGGCGGCGCTGACGCCCAGCTCGTCGAGTTCCGCCAGCACGCCACGCAGCAGCGCTTCCGGCGCGGCGTCGGCCAGCAGCGTCGGCACGCTGCGCAGCGTCAGCGAGCGCGGGCCGCCGAGGCTGACGTCGAAGCCGAGTTGTTGCAGCGTTTCGCGATGCGTTTCCGCCGCTGCGACTTCTTTCTCGCTGGCGCCGACCACGCCCGGAATCAGCAGCCGCTGCGTCGCCAGCGCACCCGCCGCCTGCGTCTTCAGGCCTTCATAGACGATGCGTTCGTGCGCCGCATGCATGTCGACGAGGATCAGTCCAATGCTGTTTTGCGCCAGGATGTAGACGCCGTGCAATTGCGCCAGCGCGAAGCCGAGGGGGTGCTCGATCGCCGGTAGCGGCGGCAACGTTTGCCCGCCGCTCGCCGGTGCCGCGGCGGACGCCGCATCCGCCTGCGGCGCAAAGAAGTATTGCGTGATCCGCTCGGCAACGCCGAAGTCGAAAGCTGCCGGTCGCGGCGGATAGGCCGGCGTCGCACCAGGCGCGGCCGCAGCGAACGTGCTGGCGACGCGGTCGCCAAACAGCTTCTGCGCCGCAGCGGAAATGGGGAGCGCATCGCTGCCGGCGGCTGCCGCTTCGGCGCCGGTCACGGCGCTGCCGGCCGCACCGCTCATGGCGCGCTCGACGGTGCGGCGCACGAACTGGTGCACCGCCTGCGAATCGCGGAAGCGCACTTCTGTTTTGGCTGGATGCACGTTGACATCGACGGCACGCGGATCGAGCGTCAGGCAGAGCACGAAGCCGGGCGCCGAGGCACCGTGCATCTGGTCGCGCAGCGCATCGCGGATGGCGTGCAGCACCACCTTGTCGCGCACCCAGCGACCGTTGACGTATAGATGCTGCGCGTCGCGATTGGGCACGGCGCTGTTCGGCTTCAGCACGAAACCCGTCACCGCCAGCAGACCACCGTCGGCGTTGACGGCGGTCGCCGCGGCCAGCCATTCGTCGCCCAACACCGCTGCCACCCGCGCCGGCCACGCCTGCACCGGCCAGCGCAGCACGGCACGATTGTTATGGCTGAGCTGGATGGCGATGTCGCTGCGCGCCAGCCCGAGGCGGCGCACGGCGTCCAGGCAATGCGCGTACTCGGTCGCTTCCGATTTCAGGAAGCGGCGCCGTGCCGGCGTGTTGAAAAACAGTTCAGCCACGGTAGCCGTGGTGCCAAGCCGCGCGCTGACCGGCTCTGCCGCATCGCTGTGGCCACCTTCGGTTTTCAGCCGGAAGGCGCTCTGGCCGCGTTGCGTGCGGCTGGTGATGGCGAGCCGCGCGACGGAGGCGATCGACGCTAGCGCCTCGCCGCGAAAACCGAAGCTGGCGACTGCTTCCAGATCGTCGAAGCTGGCGATTTTCGACGTCGCGTGGCGGGCGATGGCCAGCGGCAGCTGTTCGGCGTCGATGCCGCGACCATCGTCGCTGACCTGAATCAGCGTAGCGCCGCCGCCGGCCAGTTCGATGTCGATGGCGCGGGCGCCGCCGTCGACGGCGTTCTCCAGCAGTTCCTTCAGCGCCGCGGCCGGCCGCTCGATCACTTCGCCGGCGGCGATCTGGTTCACCAGATGGTCGGGCAAGGTGCGGATTTGTCGCAATCCGGCGACAGCATTCGCGCTGGAAGCCCCGTGCGGCGCGGGTTCTGGCAAAATCGCGGGCGCGCGAAGCACCCCGCCGGTAGACGGGGACAGCCGGCCAGCAGGCGGGCTGCTCGCGAACTCTGGAGGTACGGACGCGTCGTTCACGCGAACCATTGTATGCGGCTGATATGCGGCTGATTTTGGCCCCGGCGCTGGCGGCGGGCGTGTTGCTGTTCGCACCGGCAGGGGCGCGGGCGCAGCCGCCGCAGGCGGCTTCCCCGTCCGGCAACAACGGCGCTGCGGTGCTGGCGCCGCCGCCGGCGCTGCGCGTCGACGGCGTGCCGGCAGTGCCCGCTGCGCTAGCCGCCGAGATCGCGCCCTACGGCGATTTTTCGATCACCCGCTTCGTCGGCTGGCATCCCTATGCGCCCGAGATGCTGGTGATGCGCCGCGCCGGCAATACCAGCCAGCTTTTCCTGTTGACCGACCCGATGGCCAAGCCGCACCAGCTCACGCGCGGGCGCGACCCGGTGCGCGACGCGCTGTTCGAGCCCCGGCGCGGCGATTACATCCTGTTCACCCGCGATGCGCTGGGCGACGAGGCCACCCAGCTCTTTCGCCTCGACCCGAAGACGCTGGCCGAGACGGCGCTGACGCCGGCCGGCGAGCTCTATTCGCCGGGGCCGTGGAACAGTGCGCAGGACAAGATGATCGTCACCTCGCGCCCGCTCGACCGCAACGGCCGCCGCGCGCAGGCTATCGTGGACATTTACGCCATCGACCCGCTGCAGCCGGAGGCGCGCTTCAAGCTGGCCAGCCTTGCCGGCGCCGGCTGGCGCGTGCTGCGCTGGCTCGACCGCGAAAACCGGCTGCTGCTGTCGGAAGTGGCGTCCGGCACCCGCGCCAAACTGTGGTCGCTGGACATGGCGACCGGCAAACGCAGCGAGCTCGCCGACTACGAAAGCGGAGATGAGAACGCGTCCGACCGCTGGCTGTATCGCAAGCGCTTCGACGGCGACTTCGCGCGGCTGACGCGGGTGGACGTGCGCAGCGGCGACCGCCAGTGGATCACCCGCGATTTCGATTTCGACATCGAAAGCTGGTCGGTCGCCAAAGGCGGCAAGCGCATCGCCGTGCTGGCCAACGTCGCCGGCACCACCAAACTGAAGCTCTACGACGGCGATCTCAAGCCGCAGACGGTGCCCGCGCTGCCGCCCGGCGTGATCACGGCGGTGAGCTGGCACCGCAACGGCCGCGACCTGGCGCTGTCGATCGAGTCGGCCGATTCGCCGGGCGAGGTGTTCGCGCTCGATACCGATCACAACATCGTGACGCGCTGGACCGGCCACTCGGCGGTCGGCGGCGTCAAACGCCCGTTCGTCGAGGCGGAGCCGATCAGCTGGCGCAGCTTCGACGGGCTGGTCATCACCGGCTTCCTGCACCGACCGAATCCGCGCGACTTTCCGGGCAAGCGGCCGGTCATCGTCTCCATTCATGGCGGGCCGGAATCGCTGGCGCGGCCTGGCTTTCGCGGCCGCGCCAATTTCTGGCTCAACGAACGCGGCTATGCGCTGATCTACCCGAACGTGCGCGGCTCGGCCGGCTTCGGGCGCCGCTTCATGGAGGCCGACAACCAGAAAAAACGCGAAGATTCGGTGAAGGACATCGGCGCCTTGCTGGACTGGATTCACGCCCAGCCGGACCTCGATCCGAGCCGCGTCGCCGTAGTCGGCGCCAGCTACGGCGGCTACATGGCGCTGGCGAGCAGCGTGGCCTACGCGCCGCGGCTGGTGGCGGCCATCGATTCCGCCGGCATTTCGCACTTCGTGACGGTGCTCGAAGGCACCGAGACCTACCGCCGCGATCTCGCCCGCGCCGAGTACGGCGACGAGCGCGAGCCGGACATGCGCCGCTATCTCGACGCCATCTCGCCGCTGAGCCACGCCGAGAAGATCCGCGTCCCGCTGCTGGTAAGCCACGGCCGCAACGATCCGCGGGTGCCCTACACCGAGGCGGAGCAGATCGTGCGCAAGGTGCGCAGCAACGGCACCCCGGTCTGGTACCTGCTGGCCGACGACGAAGGGCACGGCTTCACCCGAAAGGCGAACATCGACTATCTGTTTGCGGCGCAGACGATGTTTCTGGACCGCTATCTGCAGCGGCGGAACTAGGTCCGTTAAACCAATCAGCTTTTTGCTGAAAACGTTAACGGCACTGGATTCAGCACTCGAATAGCGCCCAAGTCGACTTTTGGCATTTTCGCGGTCTGTGCCCTGATTGAATGGGCGTCTTGGCATTGAGCCATTGTTGCGATCGGCACGCATCTGGCTCGACGCGCCGTTGCCCGGCGACGAAGCGACGACAGCGGCGATGGACGGGTGTAATGAATCTGCCCGCCGGCCGTCCAACACGCATGAGCAACGCTATTGACAGAAGGCATCCGGTTGATAGCGTGCGCTCACATTTGCGTTTTCGTCAATCCCGAGCAAAAAAGTCGGGAACTAAATACAATCGTTAGCACTCTCATATGGCGAGTGCTAATATGGTGTGCAAATCAGTCACCTGATGCACTCGGGCAAGCCGGCGGTAACGCCGGTTGGGCTCGGCGGGTTCGGCAAGCGGCCGTTGCTTGCACGACCGCCCCCTCGTGGGGGTACAGAAACACGGCGCGCCGTCCGCGCAATGAGGCAGACGGCAAATGTTTAGGGGAAATGAAACATGTCCAACCCGACCGCCACTTTGAATTTTCCGGTTCCGTCCGCACTGGGCACCATCGACCAGTACGTCACTGCCGTCAACAAATACCCGCTGCTCACGCAGGAGCAGGAGCAGGAGCTTGGCCTGCGCTGGAAGTACATGGAGGACGTCGATTCCGCCCGCCAGCTGGTGATGAGCCATCTGCGCCTGGTGGTGAGCGTCAGCCGCAACTACATGGGCTACGGCCTGCCGCAGGGCGACCTGATTCAGGAAGGCAACGTCGGCCTGATGAAAGCCGTGCGCCGCTTCGACCCGGAGCGCGGTGTGCGTCTGGTGAGCTTCGCGCTGCACTGGATCCGCGCCGAAATCCACGAATACATCCTGAAGAACTGGCGTCTGGTCAAGGTCGCAACGACCAAGGCGCAGCGCAAACTGTTCTTCAATCTGCGCGCCATGCGCTCGGGCGAACATCCGCTGACGCAAGCGGAGGCCAAGCGCATCGCGAAGGAACTGAACGTCAAGCCGGAAGAAGTGTTCGAGATGAACATGCGGCTGTCCGGCCGCGACATCGCGATGGACGGCACACCGGACGACAGCGAGAGCGAAGCGGTGGCGCCGGTGGCCTACCTCGCCGCCGACAGCGACGTCGCCGATCCGGCCAAAGTGATCGAAGCGCAAGAAGTCGGCCGCGTACACAGCGAGGGCCTCAAGCGCGCGCTGGTCAAGCTCGACGACCGCTCGCGCGACATCATCACCCGCCGCTGGCTGGCCGAAGATCAGGAAGAAACGCTGCAACAGCTCGCCGACAAGTACGGCGTCAGCGCCGAGCGCATCCGCCAGATCGAAGCCAAAGCGATGAAGCAGATGCGCAAGGAGATTGAGGGCTGATTGCCTCCATAGCGCTCTCGTAATGCAAAAAACGGCCGGTTAACCGGCCGTTTTTTTGGTAGCGTTTTTCCGGTGCCTCAGCGGTCAAATGGCATCATCGATGATGTTATATTGGACCATGCGCCTGGTTTTCGATACGGACGTTGTCGTGGCTGCGTTGCGCAGTCCTGCCGGGGCGTCGGCAGCACTCATCGCTGGCGCGATCGATGGACGGCTGGAATTCGCGCTGAGCGTACCGCTGGTGCTGGAGTATGAAGCCGTATGTCTGCGGCCCGAACAGCTCTATGCCTCGGGGCTCGACGTTCACGACGTTGTCACCGTAGTCGATGCCTTGATAGCGACCGCAGTGCCAGTGTCGTCATACTACTCGTGGCGTCCACAGTTGCGTGACGCGGGCGACGAGTTGGTGCTTGATGCCGCAGTCAACGGTGGCGCGACGCATTTGGTGACGTTCAACCTTGGAGATTTTGGTCGGGCGCCACAGCAGTTTGGCATTCGAAGCTTGCGCCCCGCGGACATGCTGCGACTAGTAAGGAGCCGATTGGCATGAGTACTTCCCCTGTTTTTGCGCTGCGACTGCCTGCCTCCATCAAACAGGCGGCGCAGCAACTCGCTGCCGAAGACGGCGCGAGTCTTAATCAGTTCGTTGCGACCGCCGTCGCCGAAAAAATTGCGGTGATGCGGGCCGAAACGCTTTTCGGGCAGCGCGCGTCGCGCGCAGACAAAAATGCTGCACTGCGCGTGCTTAGGCGCGCCGGCGGCCAGTCGCCCGCAGCCGGCGACGAATCGCAATAGCGGCGTGTGGCGTTCGCCACTACGCCCGATACCCCGGATCGATTCGATCGACCAGCCGTTGCAGCGCGGCGAACGAGTCCGCGCCGGCGCCATACTTCGGGTCGAAGTTGAGCGCATCGCGCACGCATTTCTCCAGCACCGGCGCCGGAATCGCGCGCAGTTTGCCGAGTTGTGACGAGGCGAGCTGCACTTCGCACGCCCGCTGCAGCACCCACATGTAGCTGAACGCCATCGGCAATGTCTGCCCGATGGCGACCGGACCGTGGTTGCGCAGCAGCAATACCGGCTTGTCGCCGGCGCTGGCGAGGATGCGTGCACCTTCGTCGCGATGCACCGTGATGCCCTCGAAGTCGTGATACGCGATCTTGCCCCACAGGTGGGCGGCGTAGAAATTGGTGAACGAGAGCCCGTCCTCGCTGCAGCACACTGCCATCGTCGGCGTGGTGTGCACGTGGATCACGCAATGCGCGCCCGGGTGCGTCGCGTGGATCGCGCCGTGGAAGGTAAAGCCCGCCGGGTTGATCGGCCAGTCGCTGTGGCCGATGATGTTGCCGTCGACATCCACCTTGACCAGATTCGAGGCGGTGACCTCCGTGTAGTGCAGGCCAAACGGATTGACCAGAAAGTGCCGCGGCTCGCCGGGCACGCGCAGCGAGATGTGGTTGTAGATCAGCTCGTTCCAGCCGAGCATCGCGAAGATGCGATAGGCTGCGGCGAGCTGCACACGGGCATCCCACTCTTCGGCGCCGAAACGCGCCGGGCGGGTGAAGGACAGGGTCGTCATCGCCGCCAGCGGTCAGGCCTTGAAACGCTGCGCAAGGGCGCGGGCATTCCTGGTCAGCAGGTTGACATCGATGCCCACCGCGACGAACAGCGCACCCAGTTCGAGATAGCGCTTCGCCAGCGTCTCGTCGGCGGTCAGGATGCCGGGAGCCTTGCCCGCCGCACGCACGCGGCGGATGCCGTCCTCAATCACCTTTTGCACGTCGGGATGTGCCGCGTTGCCGATGTGGCCGAGCGAGGCCGACAGATCGGATGGACCGAAGAACACACCATCGACACCTTCCACCGCGAGAATCGCATCGAGATTGTCGATCGCGGTCTTCGACTCCGCCTGCACCAGCAGGCAGACCTGATCGTTCGCCTTCTTCACGTAATCGGGGATAGCACCCCAGCGCGATGCCCGTGCGCTGCCGGCGCCGACGCCACGGATGCCATGCGGCGGGTAACGCACCGCGCGCACCATGTCCGCCGCCTGCTGCGCGGTGTCGACCATCGGCACCAGCACCGTCTGCGCGCCGATGTCGAGATACTGCTTGATCAGCGTGGAATCGCCGATCGGCACCCGCGCCACCGCCTGCGGGCCATAGCCGGCAACCGCCTGCAGATTGGCCGCCATCAGCGGAATGTCGTTCGGCGAATGTTCGCCGTCGATCAGCACCCAGTCGAAACCGCAGCTTGCGCAGACTTCGGTGGCGTAGGGGCTGGCCAGCATCAGCCAGAAGCCGATCTGCGGCTTGCCCGCCTTCAGCGCTTCCTTGAACGGGTTGGATGTCGGGATCATGCGAGTACCTCCTTGCAGCCTATCTATACAAACTTGAAACTGAAGCAGCCGAGCGGGCCATAGTCGGCTGCGAACGCATCGCCACGCCCCGCGTTCACCGGCCGCGTGAACGACCCGGCCAGCACCACGTCGCCCGCGTGCAATTGCTCGCCATACGGCGCAATCTTGTTGGCGAGCCATGCCACACCGATGGCCGGATGGCCGAGCACGCCGGCGGCAAGCCCGGTTTCTTCGACCACGCCATTCTTGCTGAGGATGGCGCCGGCCCAGCGCAGATCGATGTCGCTTATGCGCGCGCGGCCCGGCCCAACGATGATGCCGGCGTTGGCGGCGAAATCGCTGATGGTGTCGAACACTTTTCGCATCGCCTTCGTTTCGCGATCGAACTGTTCGATGCGGGCGTCGATGATCTCGATGGCCGGTGCGACAAAATCGGTCGCGGCCAGCACATCATCGAGCGTGACATCCGGCCCCCTGAGCGGCTTGCCGAGCAGGAAGGCCAGTTCCACCTCGACGCGCGGCGCGATGAAACGATCCAGCGGGATATCGCCATCCGCCGCGAAGAACATGTCGTCCATCAGCGGCGCATAGTCCGGCTCGTCGATCTGGCTTGCCTGCTGCATGGCGCGCGAGGTGAGCCCAATTTTGCGGCCCCTGATGCTGCGGCCGTCGGCGAGCTCCAGCTTGACCCATTCGCGCTGGATGCTGTAGCCATCCTCGATGGTCATCTGCGGATACTGCTTCGAGAAATGCCGCAGTTGCGTGCGCGACTTGCGCGCGTCGTAAAGCTGGCGGGCGAGTGTCCGGGTCAGTTCAGGTGCCAGCACAATCAGCCCTTCGGTTGAAACAGCGGATGCAGCGAGCTGTTCTTGGCGTCGAACACTTCGTGCCCTTCGTCGATCTGCAGCGTGATGCCGATGTGGCGGGTCGCGAGATGTCGCGCAAAGTGCTCCTTGGCGGTGGCCTCCACGGCTTTGCCCACCGCTTCATGTACGGCGGCACTGCGGCCTCTGGCCATGCGCAGATTGAGATAAACGAAGGCGTAGTCGCCGTCGCCACCGGCCGCCCGCCCGGCCGAGCCGTCGTCCGCCACCGCGTAGTGCGCCGCCGGAAAGGCGAGCACGCGCGTGCCGCCGGTCGGGAATACCTGTTTGCCCTGTTCATCGCGCGCTGCCAGCATAGTTTCGGCGAGCTTACGGCACAGCGCTTTCATGTCACTGCCGCCCTGCGCGGCGGGTTGATCGAGGTTTGCGGTGTAGAGGATGACTAGGTGGGGCATGGCGGTGGAGTCGAAGTTGTCTGACTGTCAATCTGAGTCCCTCCCCCCTTGTGGGGGAGGGGTTGGGGAGAGGGGGCGGTGGCGGGAAATACCAATGTACTCTGCGTATTCCACCGTCACCCTCTCCCCC
Source organism: Betaproteobacteria bacterium (assembly GCA_027492485.1). Lineage (GTDB taxonomy): Bacteria > Pseudomonadota > Gammaproteobacteria > Burkholderiales > Casimicrobiaceae > Casimicrobium. The sequence goes on along the minus strand of JAPUER010000078.1, from coordinate 24,673 downwards.
GCCCCTCTCCCCTCAAGGGAGAGGGGAGAGATGCTCACAACCTGCTCACCGCCTGATAGCCCAGCGCCGCCGATGCCTGCGCTGCCGGGATCGCGCTGCCGTCGTTCGGCGTCACCGGAAGCACCGCATTCATCTGCCCGGTGCCGGACGCGCCGAAGTAGGGCGTGACGATCTCGGCCTTGCCATCGTAGCCGGACCAGCCCAGCGCACCGAGCATCATCGCAGTATCGTGCATGAAGCCTTCGCCGTGACCCTTGGCGGCGTACTCCGGCAGCATTTCGCAGAACCGCGCCCAGTCGCCGCGTTGCCACATGTCGATCACGCTATGGTCGAGCGCTTCAAGCAGCGGATTCCATATCTTGAAGGCGTATTCCGGTGCCAGGCCGTTCTGGGCAAAGCGATGGCTGAGGCTGCCGCTGGCAAGAAAGGCAACGGTGCCGTCGTAGTGCTCTTCCACCGCACGGCGCATGGCCCAGCCCAGTCGCGCGCTGTCGTTGAGGTAGTGCACGGTACACATGGCCGACACCGACACCACCTTGAAATGCTGGTCCGCGTTCATGTAGCGCATCGGCACCAAGGTGCCGTATTCCGGGTCCAGCGTGGTCGCGTCGTGCGCCAGCGTCTCGACGCCCATCTCGTTGCAACTCTTCGCGAGAATCTTGCCGAGCGCCGGATTGCCAGGGAACTCGAACGGCAGGTTGCTGATGAAATGCGGCAGCTCGTTGCTCGTGTAGAGCCCCTTGAAGTGCGGCGCGCAATTGATGTGGTAGCTCGCGTTCACCAGCCAGTGGGTGTCGAACACGACAATGGTGTCGACGCCCAGTTCGCGGCAACGGCGGCCGATTTCACGATGGCCGTCGATCGCGTCCTGGCGCGTGCCCTTGCGCGGGCCGTCCAGTTCGGAAAGATAAATCGACGGGACGTGGGTGGTCTTGGCGACCAGTGCGAGTTTGCCCATGATGCCTCCTTGTTGTGAACGGGTTTTATTAGCTGTCCGCCGTGATGTTGGCGCGACGAATCACGGCCGCGTACTTTTCGATTTCGCTGCGGATGAAGTTGCCGAATTGCCCCGGCGTGCCGGCCAGCGAGACGATGCCGCCGTCGGCAAACGCCTTCACCACCGAAGGCACCTGCAATGCCTTATTGATCTCTGCATTCATCCGGGCAACGATCGCGTCGGCGGTGCCGGCCCGCACCAGCACACCGCTCCATGAGTTCGATTCGAGGGCCACGCCCTGCTCGGCCAGCGTGGCGATCTCCGGCGCATGCGCCGAACGTCTGGCCGTCGCCATCCCCAGCGCCACCAGTTTGCCGCTCTTGACGTGCTGGCGGAATTCCGGCCAGTTGCCGAACATCATCATCACCTGCCCGCCGAGCAGGTCGTTGAGCGCCGGCGCCTGCCCCTTGTACGGCACGTGCGTCAGTTGCACGTTCAGCGCGTGCTCCAGCATCGCGCCCGAGAGATGCGCCGAGGTGCCGTTGCCGAACGATGCGTAAGTCAGCGCGCCGGGCGCTTTCTTCGCCGCATTGGCAAGCTCGGCCAGCGTCTTCAGCCCGCTGCCGGGATGGGTGGCCAGCACGTGTTCGCTCATCCCCATCAGCGCGACCGGACGCAGGTCGCGCAGGGTATCGTAGGGCAGGTTTTTCACCAGCGTGTGATTGGCACAGAAGCTGTTGGCGACGGTCACGAAGGTGCCGCCGTCGGCCGCTGCCTTGGCCGCGGCGTCGACGCCGATCACGGTGCCGGCGCCGGGGCGGTTCTCGACCACCACCGGTTGCCCGAGCGCCTTGCCGACTTCGGTCATCACCAGTCGCGTCACCAGATCGGTGGTGCCACCCGGCGGAAACGGCACGATGCAGCGCACTGCCTTGGCCGGCCACTCGTTGCCTTGCGCAAAGGCGAACCCCGGCAGTGCGTTCGCTGCCGCCAATGTGCCCAGCGCGTTGAGAGTGCGTAGCGCAGTACGACGGTCCATCACGCGCCCCAATGCGGAATATGGTGATTGCCGAAGCTGACGGCGACGTTCTTTGGTTCGAGGAACACCTCGTAGCTCCAGGTGCCACCCTCGCGCCCCGTGCCGCTGGCCTTGGTGCCACCGAACGGCTGCCGCAGGTCGCGCACGTTCTGGCTGTTGACGAAGCACATGCCCGCTTCGATCGCGGCCGCGACCCGATGCGCGCGGCCAAGGTTCTCGCTCCATACGTAGCTCGACAGGCCGTACTGGATGTCGTTGGCGATGCGAATGGCGTCGGCTTCGTCGGTGAACGGAATCAGGCAGGCCACCGGACCGAAAATTTCATCCTGCGCGATCTTCATGCGATTGTCGACATCGGCAAACACGGTCGGCCACACGTAGTTGCCTTTGCCGAGCGCGGCCGGCAGTTCCGGTACATAAGACGGCCGGTCGAGTCCGCCGCAGAGCATGGTGGCGCCTTCTTTCGGGCCAAGCTCGATGTAGCTCTTCACCTTGGCCAGATGTGCCTGACTGATCATCGGGCCAATGATCGTTTTGTCGTCAAGCGGATCGCCCACGGTGATGCGCTTGGCGCGTTCGGCGAATTTCTGCGCGAAGTCCGCGTAAATCGACTTTTGCACCAGGATGCGGCTGCCGGCGGTGCAACGCTCGCCGTTGTTGGAGAAGATCATGAACACGGCAGCGTCGAGCGCGCGGTCGAGATCGGCGTCGTCAAAGATGACGAACGGGCTCTTGCCGCCAAGCTCCATGCTGAACTTCTTCAACCCGGCTGCCTGCACGATGCGGTTGCCGGTCACCGTGGAGCCGGTGAACGAAATGGCGCGCACATCGGGATGCGCACACAGCGGCTCGCCGACCTCCTTGCCATAGCCGTGCACCACATTGAGCACGCCGGGCGGGATGCCCGCTTCCAGCGCCAGTTCGCCGAGCCGCGCGGCGGTGAGCGGCGACAGCTCGCTCATTTTGAGCACGGCCGTGTTGCCGAAAGCCAGGCAGGGTGCGGTTTTCCAGGTGGCCGTCATGAACGGCACATTCCACGGCGAGATCAGCGCGCAGACACCCACCGGGTGAAACAGTGTGTAGTTCAGATGGGTCGGCGTCGGATAGGTGTGGCCGTCGACCCGCGTGCACATTTCGGCGAAGTAATGGAAATTGTCCGCCGCCCGGGGAATGAGTTGCTTGCCGGTTTGCGCGATCACCTGCCCGGTGTCTTTCGTCTCGGTCTGCGAGATCTCGGGTACGTGTTTCGCAATGAGATCGCCGAGCTTGCGCATCAGATTCGCGCGCTCGGTCGCCGGTCGTGCTGCCCACGCCGGGAACGCGGCCTTTGCGGCGGCCACCGCTGCGTTGACTTCATCGACACCACCGCGGGCGACTTCCGCCAGCGTTTCCTGGGTCGCCGGATTGACCGTTTCGAAGTAGTCGCTGCCGACCTGCGATTTGCCGTTGATGAGGTGATTGACTTGCATGGTGCCGAGCCTAAGACTTGACGATGTGGGAGCGGCCTTGGCCGCGATGAGTTGCGTGTAGCGAGGGATTCGCGGCCAAGGCCGCTCCCACAGCACGACGATATAGTTGACTAGCGAGCGAACACATCATCGCCGACGATGGTGTTGACGAGGCGCCCGATGCCGTCAATCTCGGTGACGACTTCGTCGCCAACGTTGACATTGACCACGCCCTCCGGCGTGCCGGTCAGGATCACATCGCCGGGTTGCAGGGTCATGAATGCGCTCAGGTATTCGATCAGCGCCGGAATGTCGTTGATCATGTTGCCGGTGTGGCCCTGCTGCGTCACCTTGCCATTGACCAGCGTGCGCAGTGCCAAATCATGCGGATTGGGCACGTCTTCCGCGTCCACCAGCCACGGCCCGAGCACCGTACCGCCATCGCGATTCTTGACGCGCAAATTCGGGCGGTACCAGTTTTCGAGATAGTCGCGAATGGCGTAGTCGTTGCATACCGTGTAGCCCGCGACGTGCTGCATGGCCTCGGCTGCGCGCACCTTGTGTGCCGACTTGCCGATGACGACCGCCAGCTCGCATTCGTAGTGCATGAAGGTCGCGTCTGCGGGCCGCCGGGTGAAGCCACGATGCCCGATCAGCGCGCCCGGCCCCTTGAGGAACACCAGCGGCTCGTCTTTGGTGGTGATGGTCAACTCTTTCGACAGCTCTTTTACATGGTCGCTGTAGTTGAGTCCGAGCGCAATGACGGTACCGACCTCGAACGGCGGCAACCACACGACATCGGTTTCGCCGAGCATGCGGCCGTCGGCGAGCTGCGCGCCGCGCTGGTGCGGATAGGCCGTATGAATAGCGCCGGCGTAGGCAACGCGCGCCGTTCTCATGCCGCCACCCTGCCCGGTGCCGTTGCGATCGTCGTCTCGAAGCGGCCGATGCCTTCGATCTCCGTCGCGACGCGCTGGCCGGCGCCGGCGACGGGCGCACCGTGCGGCACGCCCAGCATCAGCACGTCGCCGGGCGCCAGCGTCATGAAATCGGTCACGTCGGCGACCAGCCTGGCAACCGGGCGGATCATGCCTGCGGTGCTGGTGTGTTGCAGTGGCTTGCCGTCCACCGACACCGCGATCGCCAGCGCATCCGGCGCGTTCAATGCGTTCGCTGCCACTACGCGGGGACCGATGTAACAGGACGCATCGCGCGCCTTGAAACGCACCGACGGCCGGTAGAAACTTTGATGCGGCACGCTGAAATCGACCACCATCGTGTAGCCCGCGATCACGCTGGCGGCGTGAGCCTCGCTCACGCGGCACGCCGTGCGTCCGATCACGATGCCGAGCGAGACGCCGACCTGCCACTCGCCACCCTCATCCGGCACGGCGACCGGTTGCCCCGGCGCAAGCAGCGTGTTGCGTGGCTTGACGAACAGCACGGGCGCTTTCGGCGCGGCCTTGTACGGCGGCGCATTCACGGCGTCGCCGAGCGCGGCCAGCGCCGCGGTGCTATTGAGCAGCGTTCCATACACGACGCCACTCAAGCGCCACGGGCGCATCGGCATGTCGATCATCATGTCAGCGGCGAGGTTCACGGGAGCAACTTTGTTTGCGTGATTACTAATATGTGAGTAATATTAGCGCCGACCCGGACGCAATGTCAACCTGCATTCCGTTTTTCGTTTTTTCGCTCATTTGCCCGTAATGTCTGCCGTACCGATCCACCACCGCAACCTGCCGCTCTTGCTGCTGCATGCGCGCGAGGCGGTGCTGTCCCGATTCCGCCCGATCCTGAACGCGCATGGCTTGACCGAACAGCAGTGGCGCATCGTCCGCGCGCTGATCGACACCGGCCCGCGCGAGCCGCGCGAAATCGTGACGCTGTGCGGCATCTCCAGCCCCAGTCTGGCGGGGATACTGGCGCGCATGGAGGATCTGGGTCTCGTGCGCAAGGCACCGGTGGACGGCGACCAGCGGCGCGTGACGGTGCTGCTGACCGCAAAAAGCCGGCGGTTGGCAGAGACAATGGCGCCGCAGATCGAAGCCGTCTACGCCGGGATTGAGGCGGCGCTGGGCAAGGATTTCACCGACGACACCTATCAGGCGCTGGACGCCATGATTTCGCGGTTGGGGGATTCAGACGGGCCGTCCGACTGAAACGCCGCAGCGATTGACGAACAGCCGCAACTTGTAGTCGTCCCGCCCTTCGTCAGGCTCAGGGTGAGCCGACCTTCGGTCGGGCGGGGACCCAGACCGGATGCCACCGATCGGGCATTTTCCCGGCGCAAGCTCACCCAGGCTCCGGATTCCCGCCGTCGCGGCAACGAAAAACGCGCTGACCGGTTAGAGTATCGCGATGACATCTCTGCCCCTACTCAGCGTTCTCGATCTCTCCCCCATCGTGGAAGGCAGCGACGCCGCGACCGCGTTGCGCAATTCGCTCGACCTCGCGCAGCTTTGCGATCGGCTGGGCTACCACCGTTACTGGGTGGCGGAGCATCACAACATGGACGGCGTGGCAAGCTCCGCGACCTCGGTGCTGATCGGCTATCTGGCTGCGGCCACGTCACGCATCCGTGTCGGCTCCGGCGGCGTGATGCTGCCGAACCACGCGCCGCTGGTGATCGCCGAGCAGTTCGGCACGCTGGCCACGATCTATCCCGACCGCATCGACCTCGGCCTCGGTCGCGCGCCGGGCACCGACCAGATGACCATGCGCGCGCTGCGGCGCACGCTGGCGACGCAAAGCGAAGACGATTTCATCGGCGACGTGATCGAACTGGCCGAATACTTCAAGCCACCGCCCGGCGAACGCCGCCCGGTACGTGCAATTCCGGGCATCGGCTGCGAGGTGCCGATCTGGCTGCTCGGTTCCAGCCTTTACAGCGCGCAGGTCGCGGCGCATCTCGGCTATCCGTTCGCCTTCGCCTCGCACTTCGCGCCCGCGATGCTGATGCAGGCGCTGCAGATCTACCGTGCCCGCTTCAAACCGAGTTTGCCAACTGCGGGGCTGCCGGGCGCTTTGACCAAACCGCACGCAATGGTCGCGGTGAATGTCGTCTGCGCCGAAAGCGACGACGAAGCGGCCTATCTGTTCACCTCGCTGCAGCAACGCTTCCTGGGCATGCAGACCGGCAAGCGCGGGCCACTGCCCAAACCGATCCCGGTCGCCGAAATGAATGCGCTGGGTTCACCCGCCGAGCGGGCGGGGATGGACGCGATGCTCGCCGTTTCCGCAATCGGGTCGCCGACGACAGTGCGCGCGAAACTCGATGAGATCATCATGCAGACGGGTGCCGATGAGTTGATCGTTGCGGGCGCCGTGCACGACCACGCCGCGCGGAAACGGAGCTATGAGTTGTTGGCTGGCGCGTCCGTGCATCAGACGGTCGCCGGCACGTAGCGAACGCCCAGCGCCACCCGATCGCTCTCGTCGAGCGCAGCGCCAGGACGCCAACCCCGGGACGCAGCGCCGCTCGCCGCCACTCGTTAGTTGCCGCGCGGTTAAATCAGTACGCCTCGATGACGTTCGCGGCCCGCTCGGCTGTCATCAGCCGGGCTACTTCCGGCGTCTTGTAATCGAATGTCCGCCCGCAACGATATTGGCGTGCTGCAACCGAGGCCGGGCGCACTGGTCGTGCAGACGGTGTTTGAGCAGACGGTACGCGAATTCTCCGCGGCAGTACGCGACGGTGGTCTGGCGCTGAGTTGCCGATCGGCCCGTCGAAGCGTGTATGTAGACGCGATACCGTTGGAGCGCATTTGTCAGAACCGACTGTCGAACGCAATCAAGGCAGTCTCCGTGGGCACATCCTGCTCAGCCTCCGTTCGCGCGACCGGGGCTTGAGCACGCGCCACCGGAGCGCTGCATGGACAGCGTTCGGGCGGCGCTCGTCGATTACCGGCTTGCCGACGGCTATTCCGGCCTCACATTCGCCCGCGCGCTGAAGGCACGGATCGGGTCCCGGCGGTATGTGACGATCGTCGCCGGCGACACTTCAACGCAACGCTTGCACGTGCGGCACGAGTCCGGCTTCGCGGTACTGCACAAACCACTTGCGCCCGGCCAGTTTCTGGCCGCCGTCCGGTGACGCCGAGGGCCGCGCCGGTCATTCCGGACTGCCGGTGCAATCGTTGCGCAGACTGGGTTGTAGCGCGCTCCATGCGATGCAGACGGCGTCCGCGAGCAATTGCTCGCCGATTTCTGGTTACACTGAAAAAATGGGCAAGACACTCATCATCGCCGAAAAGCCGTCGGTCGCGAGCGATATCGCGAAGGCGCTTGGCAACATCAAGAAGGATGGCGACCACTTCGAGAACGATCAATATGTGATCAGTTCCGCCGTGGGCCATCTGGTCGAAATCGGCGAACCAGAAGAGGAAGAGGTCAAGCGCGGCAAGTGGACTTTTGCCAAGCTGCCGGTCATTCCCTCGCACTTTGAACTGAAGCCGATCGAGAAAACCGCCGACCGGCTGAAGCAGCTCACCCGGCTGATCAAGCGCAAGGACGTGACCGAACTGGTGAACGCCTGCGACGCCGGGCGTGAGGGCGAGCTGATCTTCCGCCTGATCCAGCAGCACGCCAAAGCCAAACAGCCCGTGCAACGGCTCTGGCTGCAGTCGATGACGCCGGGTGCCATTCGCGACGGCTTCGCCCGCTTGCGCAGCGACCGCGAATTGCAGGGCCTGGCCGACGCGGCGCGCAGCCGCTCCGAGGCCGACTGGCTGGTCGGCATCAACGGCACCCGGGCGATGACCGCGTTCAATTCCAAGAGCGGCGGCTTTCATCTGACCACCGTTGGCCGCGTGCAGACACCGACGCTGGCGTTGATGGTCGAGCGCGAGGAGAAAATCCGCAAGTTCGTGCCGCGCACCTATTTCGAGGTGCATGCCACCTTCGACGCCAAAGCGGGGCAATACAGCGGACGCTGGTTCGACGAGAAGTTCAGGAAGGGCGACGACGAGCACGCCCGCGCCGAGCGCATCTTCGACACGCCGGAGGCGAAGGCCTCGGCCTCGGCCCGCGCCAAGGCGATCGTGCTCAAGTGCCTGGGCCAGCCCGGCATCGTCGAGGAAGAAAGCAAGCCGACCACCCAGGCGCCGCCGCTTCTTTATGACCTGACCAGTTTGCAGCGGGAAGCCAACAGCCGCTTCGGCTTCTCGGCCAAAACCACGCTGTCGCTGGCGCAGGCCTTGTACGAAAAGCACAAGGTACTGACCTATCCGCGGACCGACTCGCGCGCGCTGCCCGAGGATTACGTGAAGACGGTCGGGCAGACGCTGGAGCAACTGGAGGAGACCAACCGCTACGGCCAGTTCGCCCGCGAAATCCGCAACAAGAAATACGTGCGGCCCGCCAACAAGCGGGTGTTCGACAACGCGAAGATTTCCGATCACTTTGCGATCATTCCAACGCTGCAATTGCCCAAGGCGTTGAACGAGCTGGAAGAAAAGCTCTACGACATGGTCGTCAAGCGCTTCCTCGCGGTGTTCTATCCGTCCGCCGAGTTCCAGCAGACCACGCGCATCACACGGGTCGAGGGCGAAGCGTTCAAGAGCGAAGGCAAGGTGCTGGTGAACCCCGGCTGGCTGGCCGTTTACGGCAAGGAAGCCGACACCGATGAAACCGGCAACCTGACGCCGGTCGTCGCCGGCGAAAAGCCGAAAGCCAGCGAAGTGACGGCGAAGGAACTGCAAACCAGGCCGCCGGCCCGCTACACCGAAGCCACCCTGCTGTCCGCCATGGAAGGCGCGGGCAAACTGATCGACGACGAGGAACTGCGCGCCGCCATGCAGGAGAAAGGTCTCGGCACGCCGGCAACGCGGGCGGCGATCATCGAAGGCCTCATCATCCAGAAATACCTCGTGCGCGAGGACAAGGCGCTGAAGCCGACACCGCAGGCGTTCTCGCTGATCACGCTGCTCAACGGCCTCGACGTGCCGGAGCTGACGCAGGCAGAGATGACTGCGAACTGGGAGACGCAGCTCGCGCGCATGGAAAAGGGTGAAATCAGCCGTGAAAAATTCATGGCCGAGATCGCCGACATGGCGAAGCACATCGTCAAGCAGGCCAAGGGGCACGACAGCGACACCGTCCCCGGCGACTTTGCCGATTTGTCCACGCCCTGCCCGAAATGCGGCGGCGCGGTGAAAGAGAACTACAAGAAATTCTCGTGCACCAAGTGCGATTTCGGGTTCTGGAAGATTCTCGCCAGCCGCCAGCTTTCGGTCGACGAAGCCGAGACGCTGATTCGCGACAAAAAGATCGAGGGGCTGGAAGGCTTCCGCTCCAAGCTAGGCCGTGCGTTCAATGCCAATCTCAGGATGAACGACGCCTTCGAGATCGAGTTCTACTGGGACGAAGACGAAGGCAAGGTGGGCGAGGGCGCCGATCCGGTGGACTTCAGCACCATGCAGCCGGTCGGCAAGTGCCCAAAATGCGGCGCTGGTGTGTTCGAGCTGGAATCGGCCTACATCTGCGAGGTCGCCGCCAAAAAAGAAAAACCGCGCAAGTGCGACTTCCGCTCCGGCCGCGTGATCCTGCAACAGCCGATCGAGCGCGAGCAGATGGTGAAGCTGCTCACCGATGGCAAGACGGATCTACTCACCCAGTTCATCTCGACGCGCACCAAACGGCCATTCAAGGCCTTCCTCGTCATCGAACGCAAGAAGGATGAAGTCAAGGTCGGCTTCGAGTTCCCGCCGCGGGAGCCAAAAGCAGTGAAGGCGCCTGCGGGCAAGAGCAAGAAAGCGTAGCCGCCGATCGGTCCTTGCATTGTCGGCGGCGGATTCAATCCGCCGCTTTGACGGCGCCGAGTTGCCGGTACGCACTTTCGGCCAGCGCCGCCAATACGTCACGCGACACGGCGCCGCTGAGTGCGTAGCCGAAACGCCCTTCGACCCAGTAAAACGTTTGCGTGGCGCCGTCGGCCGCAAAGCGAAAGGCACGCTCTCCTGTCGCGGCGGTGCTGGCAGTGTCGTTCGCCGCGGCCTTGGACAACACCGAAACATGTAGCGTGACGCGGGGCAGACCGTTCGCTTCGAACATGAATTGTGCCCGTGCCTCGCCGCCGCTGCCCGGCACCAGGCGCCCGCCCATCAGTGTGTAACCCTGCGCGCTGAAGTCCGGTGCGGCGAGTGGTGCGTCAAGGCGCCGCGACAGCCATTGCAGCAGGTGCGCGCGTTCATTGGCGCTTACCTCGACGGGATGGCGCACCTCCGGCGTGTACAGCACATGCGCCACGCGGGCCTCGCGGACAAATGCCGGCGCCGTGTCCGCACGCGCAGTTGCCGGTACCTCGGCAGATTGACTGGCGTGCACGCCCCAGCCTGCGGCGAAGCCGATGCCAAGCCACGATGCAGCCAGCGCCCAGCGCCACGCGGCGTACCGACCCGGCCGCGCAGATGCGCTCGCGGTCTGCAGCGTCACCTGCAGCGCGGCGGGAATCGGCTCATCCAGCGTTTCACGGTGCAACATTCGCAGCTGCGCGCGTTGCGCTTGCCATGCCGCCACGCGCGCCGCTGCATCGGGGTGGTGGCGCAGCCAGGCGTCCACCGCTTCGACCCGGTGCGCCGGGAGCTGGCCGTCGACCAGTGCGTGCAGTTCTGCATCGGTCACGGCATCGGAGTGTTCAACGTTCATGCCGACCTCGGTGGGAAGAGACAACGCGTAGCGGTGGCGCGGTGACGGTCGTAGACGATTCGCCCGCCATCAGCGTGCGCAGCCGGTCGCGGCCCCGCGACAGCCGCGACATGACGGTGCCGAGCGGAACGTCGAGAATGCGCGCTGCTTCGTCGTAGCTGCACTCCTCCACGCAGACCAGCAGCAGCACCTCACGCAATGGAGCGCTTAGCGCGGCAAGTGCGTGCTCCATGTCGAGCCGCACGCCGACCTCGGCGGCCATGTCGCGCGGGCTGGCGAGATCGGCGATGTCGCCGTCGACTTGCGCTGCGGCGTTGCGCTCGCCGCGGATCGCATTGAGATGCACGTTGTGCATCATGGTCAACAGCCAGCGACGCAGACCGCTACCATCGAGCGTGCTGTCTGCCTCGCGCCACAGCGACCATTTGCGGCAGGCACGCTCCAGCGTGTCCTGCACCAGATCGTCGGCGCGTTCGCGACTGCCCGTCAGCAACCGCGCATAACGCCGCAGCCGGGGCAGCTCGCCAAGCGCGCGCTCAACACCCATCGCCGCCGCTCGCGGGGAGAAGCGGCAGTCGCCGGCGGAGGATGTGCGCGAGTGGCATCGGGACTACGGCGTTGCGACGCGCCAGATATTGTTGAAACCGTCGCCTGTCTTGTCGCCCGGTTTGCTGTCTTTCGCCCAGTAGTAAAGCGGTTTTCCCTTGTAGGCGTATTGCTTCTTGCCGTCGTCACGCGTGATGATGGTGTAGGGTGCGGTGGCGGTGGCGCCATCGGCGGCGAACAGCGGCGGCCAATTGGCGGCGCACGGCCCGTTGCACACGCTCTTGCCGCTGTCGGCGACGTCGCGGTCGAAGGTGTAGAGCGTCATGTCGCCGGGGCCGGTGAGCACGCCGCTCGCGGTTTTGGTCGGCAGCGTGGCCGTGGCACAACCGGCGAACAGCGTGGCGCCCAAGGCGGCGGCAAGTAGGGATTTGACTGGGAGAATCATCACGGGTCCTGAATGGAAGTATGCGGGATCGCATTGCAGTAAACACCGCTGGATCGCGAAATATTCCATCGTTCCGCAATTTTTTTGTCATGCCACAGGCGCGACCGTCCGCTCGCCCGGGCGCGGCGTCTGCGCTATCGTTGCGGCATGACACCCGCCGTCCATCCTGCACTCATCCTCCGCCGCGCCGAAGCACGCGATGCGGCGCTACTCGCTGCGCTGTTCGCCGAACCGGCGATGCTGCCGTTCACCGCGATTCCGCCGTTCAGCAGCAGCGCACATTGGGACAAGCGCCTCGCCGAGTACGCCGATGCCAGCGCCTTGCCGCTGCTCGCCTTCGACGGCGAAATGCTGGTCGGCGTGCTGCTGCTGCGGGCGTTTCCCAACCATGTTCGGCGCAAGCATCAAGGGTTGATCGATGTCTTCGCGGTGCGCGCCGACCACCGGCGTCGTGGCGTTGGTCGTACCTTACTCGACGCTGCGCTGTCGGCAGCAGACAACGGCCTGAATCTGCGCCGGATCGAGGTGGCGGTGCCGCGCCGCGCTGGCACCGCCGACGCGGTCACGCCGCTGGAGCGTTTCTATGCGTCGCTCGGCTTCACGGCGGAAGGCATTCGCCGCGCCGAGTTGCTGCACGACGGCGGCTATGTCGATTGCGGCGTGCTGGCCCGCATCAACCGGCACTGTCTGCCGGCGCCGCCGGCGCCGCCACTCACGGCTGGCAAGCGACAACGCCGCCGCACAGCCGTCAAGCTCACCATACGCCCGGCGACCGCGGACGATGCCGAGGGCTTCGCCGCAGTATTTGCCGACCGCAACGCATCGCTCGGCACCTTGCAGCATCCGTACACGACCGCCGAACTCTGGCGCACGCGGCTGGCGGCAGCGCCGGCGGGCAACCGGCAGGCGATGTTCGTGGCCCTGGTCAACGGCCGGATCGTCGGTAACGCCGGCGTACATCCGGTGTCGGACAATCCGCGCCAGCGGCATGTGTGCGGCATCGGCATCTCGATCATGACGCGCTATCAGGGGCTCGGCATCGGCCGTGCGCTGATGGAGACGGCGCTCGATTTTGCGGACCGTTGGGCGAACTATTCGCGCATCGAACTGACCGTGCATGCCGACAATACGCGCGCCATCCGGTTGTACGAAAGCCTTGGCTTCGCGCACGAAGGCCGGCACCGCGAATTCTCGTTCCGCGATGGCGGCTACGCCGATGCGCTGTTCATGGCGCGACTGTCGCCGGCGCTGTGCGCTGCATGCGCGACGACTACAGCGTGAGCGAGCCCGCAGGCGACGCCGTCCGGCTGCGTACGCAGCGGCCCGGCGATATTGGCTGGGTCATCGGCCAGCATGGCGAACTCTACGCGCGGGAATACGGCTGGGACATCCGCTTTGAAGCCTTCGTCGCCCGCATCGCGGCGGATTTTGTGGATCATTTCGATGCTTCGTGCGAGGTCTGCTATCTCGCGGTGCGTGGCGACGGCGCCGATGAAGCGCGGCTTGGCTGCGCGTTCGTGGTGAAGCAGGACGAGGCGGTGGCCAAGCTGCGCATGGTGCTCTTGCGCCCCGAGGCGCGCGGGTTGGGCATCGGCAAACGGCTGGTGCGCGCCTGCATCGATTTTGCGCGCAGCGCCGGCTACAAACGCATGACGTTGTGGACCAATGACATCCTGCACGCGGCGCGGGCCATCTACATCGCGGAAGGCTTCACGCTGGTTGCCGAAGAAAAACATCATTCCTTCGGCCGCGACCTGGTCGGGCAGAACTGGGAGCGCGACCTGTAGCCGCTGCCCGCGCCGTGCCTGACGCCAGCGCCACGGCGGCGGCGTAGATAATTCCGGTCTGCCTGACTACGCTGCGGCTTGCAGCCTGCCCGATGTCCACGACGTCCGACGCCCCGGTTCCGCCCCCGGTCCTGTTCCGTACCGAAAACACCGTCAGCGGTCATCGCATCGGTGTCGCCACGCTCAATCGTCCGCGCCAGTTGAACGCGCTCAATCTCGAGATGTGCCGGTTGCTGCTGACGCAGCTTGGCGCCTGGCGCGCGGATCCGGCGATCGCCTGCGTGCTGCTCGAAGGCGCCGGCGACAAGGGCTTCTGCGCCGGCGGCGACGTCGCCGAGGTGGTCCGCCATCTGCGTGGTTTGACCGGCGCCACGGGTGAGCAGCGCTTTGCCTACGGCGACGATTTCTTTGCCACCGAGTACCGGCTCGATCTGCTGATTCACCAGTTCGCCAAGCCGCTGGTTGCCGTCAGTCACGGCGTGTGCATGGGCGGCGGGCTTGGCCTCGCGGCCGGCGCCAGTCATCGCGTCTTCGTCGACGGCTCGAAAGTCGCGATGCCGGAAATTCACATCGGGCTCTTTCCCGACGTCGGCGGCGGCTACTTCCTCAACCGCATGCCGCCCGGCATCGGCGCGCTGCTCGCCCTGACCGGTTACGTCATCGGCGCCGCCGATGCGCGCTTCGTCGGGCTCGCCGACGGCGTGATCGACGAGGCCGCCCGCGCCACGCTGGCGGCCCGCCTCTGCGCCAGCGCGTGGACGGGGGGCGCGGCCCGTGACCGCGCGCTGCTCGACGCCGTGCTGCCGACGCTGGCGTCGCCGACGGTCGCGACCGGCCCGCTGGCCGCGCACGCCGAAACGCTGCGTGCGCTGGCCGATTGCGCCAGTGTCGGCGCATTTCGCGAGCGGCTGGAGCTGCTCGCAGCGAGCGAGCCGCTGTGGGCGCCGGCCGCGAGGAATCTGGCACAGGGCTCGCCGACCGCGGCGCACGTCACTTTCGAGTACCTGCGCCGCTGCCGCGGCCTCGACGTCGCCGCGGTGCTCGCGCTCGACGGCGTGCTGGCGCGGCAGTTCCAGCGTCATCACGATTTCAGCGAAGGCGTCCGCGCGCTGCTGATCGACAAGGATCGCGCGCCGCAGTGGTCGCCGCGCGACTGGGCGGAGGTCACGCCAGCGCTGGTTGCCGGGCATTTTGAACCGGTATAGCTTTTCGGTAAAAACGTTTGTAGATAAGGGCTCAGAAGCAGTTTAAGCCAAAAGTCGACATTTGCACTTTTACGGCGCTATGCCCTGTGCAGTGGCGATTTCGTGAAAAAGCTGCTTGCAAGCAGTGGCTTTTTGTATTCGTTTCATCCTGTCCGCAACGCGCTGAACTTTGCGCTTGGGCCCGACCGTGTGTTCGCCCACTGACCGAGGCGTTGCACATCGCCCTGCCAGCGCCCGCCCGACACCTGCCCGCGCAGCACCACTCGCGCGGCGCCATCGTCCTGCCACGCCACGGCCAGTTCGGTGCCGCGCAGGCTGGCCCAGAGCACGCGGCCGCGCGACGCCGTGGCGCTCACTTCCTGCAGACGCTGCGTCAAGGTGAAACTGACCTCCGGCACCGGTAAACGCCAGCTGCCTGCCACCGGCGCCGGAATCCACCACAGCATGACGCGGTGCTCGCGCGACGTGCCGTGCGGCTTTTCCACCGACGGCACGATCAGCGTCTCGTCGGGCCGCCAGTCGCCCATGTCCCACTCGTGCGACACCACGCGCGAGCCGGGCCGCATCTGGGCCAGCAGCAGCGGCCGCAGTTGCAGGTTGAACTCGGGCAACAGATACATCGTCACCACCGAGGGTTCGCCGAATTCAAGCGCAAACAAATCCTGCTGCGCGAATCGGGTACGAGCGGCGACCCCGGCCGCACGTGCCAGCGTCCGGCTTTCGCGGATCAGCGCCGGATCGATCTCGTAGCCGACGGCACGCGCGGCGAACGCCCTGACCGCCGCAATCACGATGCGGCCATCGCCGGAGCCAAGATCCCACACGATGTCGCGCGGGCCGGTATCGGCCAGTTGCAGCATTCGCCGCACCACATGCGGCGGCGTCTGCACGTAAGGCACCTCCTCGGCAGGCGGCGTCAACGTAGCGGCCGACGCCGGCGCGGCCGGCTGCGCACCGGCTTGCGCATACAACGGCGCGACGGCCAGCGTGGTCAGCAGTTGCCGGCGAGTGAAGGGAGCGATCATGCGTTGCGGCCCGGGTGTCAATCGAATGACCGCATTCTGCCTGCGCCGATCGCGGCGGTGGCATGCATCGTAGCCATCGTCCTACAGACAGCGCAGTCGATGCCGGTTATTGTTCAGTCAACCATGCAATTGAACTTCCTTGCCCGATGGCGTGCAGCACGCGATGCCAGTCACCAACTTGACCTGCTGCTGGCGCAGGCAGATGCCGGCGCACCGCTGGCGACCCGCAACGAATGGCTGATGGAGCTGGGCTACTGGCTGCGCCGGCCGCTGCCATCCAGCAGCGAGAACGCGACGACATTCGCCGAGCACGCGCGGCTGCGCCTGCTGCTGCAGGTGCTCGACCGCAATCCGGTGCAGGCGCAGCGTTTCACCGCCTGCCTGCGCAGCATCCTGCACGACAACGACGCCCGCTCGCTGTTTGCCGACACCGGCATGGCTGCGCGGCCGGGGCTCGCCGGCGAGCTGGTCGCGCGGGTGCAGACCAAAGTGCTGCCGGTCGCCCCCAACCGCGCCGAACTGGCCGACGTATTCGCGCTGCTGTTCATCTCCGAACGCGACGCCGACTGGGTCGCCGCGCTCGACGAAGCGCTCATCGCGCGGGTTCTGCAATTGCTCGACGATGGCGACGCCGCTACGTCGGTAGTCCCGGAGCTGGCGGCGGCGCTGTCCGACAGCATCGCCCTGCTGTGCAGCCAGATCGCCGCGGCGGCGCTGGAAGCGCCGATCCGCATGCGGTTGGGCACACCGCAGGAAAGCGCCCGCGTGCTGATGCAGTTGCCGCGGTTGGCGCACGAACTGATCCAGACCGACGCCGGCAGCGAACAGCGCCTGCAACTGCTCAATCAGTTGCGGGCCGCGCTGGTGCATGCGCGACGGGCAGTCGACAGCGTTTACGATCATCTGGAACGCTTCGGCGTGTCGGTCGACGTGGTGTTTCAGGTCGAACGCACGCGCCTGCGCATCGAGCGCGTCGAGCAACTGCTGGCCGTGTGGACGGGGCAAGGCGGATTGACCGCACACACCGCGCTGGTTGCGCAGTTGATCGGCGCCAACCAGCAGCGCAGCAGCGTGCGCGGTTTGCTCGGCGAAACCTACCAACTGCTTGGCCGCAAGGTGGTCGAACGCAGCGCCGAAACGGGCGAGCACTACATCGCCCGCACCCGCCGCGACTACTTCGGCATGTGGCGAATGGCGGCCGGCGGCGGGCTGCTGACCGTCACGACGGTCTACCTGAAGTTCTTCATCGCGGCGCTGCATCTCAACAAGTTCGTCGAAGGCGTGCTGTTCTCGCTCGACTACGTGGGCAGCTTTCTGGCGATCCACTTTGCCCACTTCACGCTCGCCACCAAGCAACCCGCGATGACGGCGCCGGCGCTGGCGCAGAAGCTTGACGGCGTAGCGCAACCGGAAGGACGCGTGGCCTTCGTCGACGAAACCATCGCGCTGATTCGCTCGCAGATGGCGGCGATCAGCGGCAACCTGGCAATCGTTTTTCCGGTTGCGCTCGGCGTCCAATT
This sequence comes from Betaproteobacteria bacterium, assembly GCA_027492485.1. Lineage (GTDB taxonomy): Bacteria > Pseudomonadota > Gammaproteobacteria > Burkholderiales > Casimicrobiaceae > Casimicrobium. The sequence goes on along the minus strand of JAPUER010000078.1, from coordinate 7,074 downwards.
GCTGGCGCATTACGTCTTCGGCGGCAACTTGTTGTCGAGGGAGAAGGCCGAGGCCACCATTCATTCCTTCTCGTTGCTCGGCCCGACGCCGGTCTACGCCGCGTTCACCGGCGTGCTGCTGTGGCTGTCGAGCCTCACCGCCGGCTGGGCGGACAACTGGTTCGCGCTGCATCGCCTGCACGATGCGCTGGCGTGGCAGCGCCGGCTGAAATGGGCGTTTGGTGCGGCCCGCGCGCAGGCGATTGCCGACTTCGCGAAGAAGCATGTGGCGGGCGTTGCCGCCAACATGTCACTGGGGGTGATGCTGGGTCTGGTGCCGACCCTGCTTGCCTTTGTCGGCATTCCGCTCGACGTGCGCCACGTCACGCTGAGCACCGGCTCGGTGGCGGCATCGGTCGGCGTGCTCGGCTTCGACACCATGCTGACCGCGCCGTTCTGGTGGGCGGTGGCCGGCATCGCGTCGATGGGCGTACTCAATCTGGCGGTCAGCTTTGCGCTGGCCTTCTCGATGGCCTTGCGCTCGCACGGCCTGAAGCCGGGCATGCGGCGGCTGTTGCGGGGTATGGTGTTGCGCCGGCTGCTAGAGCATCCGCTGCAGGCAATCTTGCCGCCGAAAGAGTAACTATCTGCCGTTGGCAGCGAGCAGCGTGTTCTGCAGCAGCATGGTGATGGTCATTGGCCCGACGCCGCCGGGCACCGGCGTCAGGTAACCGGCGACTTCGTTCACCGCATCGAAATCGACGTCGCCGACCAGCTTGCCGCCTTCGCTTTCGGGCAACCGGTTGATGCCGACGTCGATCACCACGGCGCCCGGTTTCACCATGTCGGCCTTGATGAAGCGCGGCTTGCCCACGGCAGCGACCAGAATATCGGCCTGGCGGCACTGCGCGGCCAGGTCCCTGGTGCCGCTGTGGCAAATGGTCACCGTCGCATTGGCGTGCAGCAGCAGCATCGCCATCGGCTTGCCGACGATATTGCTGCGCCCGACCACCACGGCATGCTTGCCACGCAGGTCGGTCATGCCGATGTCGCGCAGCATCTCCATGCAGCCGGCCGGCGTGCAACTCACGAAACGCGGCTCGCCGATCATCAGCGCGCCGACGTTTTCGGCGTGAAAGCCGTCGACATCCTTGTCCGCCGCCACCGCCGCCAGCACCTTCTTCTCGGCAATGTGTTTGGGCAGAGGCAATTGCACGAGGATGCCGTGAATCGTGGCATCACGGTTGAGCGCGTCGATCAGCGCCAGCAACTCCGCCTCGGACGTCGCCGCCGGCAGCTTGTGCATCACGCTGTGCATGCCGACCTTGGCGCAGGCGGCAACCTTGTTGCGCACGTACACCTGCGAGGCGGGGTCTTCGCCGACCAGCACGACAGCGAGCCCGGGCGTCACGCCGCGCGCCTTGAGAGCCGCCACGTCGGCGGCGATGCGGTCACGGACTTTGGCGGCGAGAGCGTTGCCGTCGATGCGAATGGCGGTCATGATTGTGGTGCCTGATCAGTGTTGGTCGGGGCGGCATCTGCTGCGGGCGGCAACGTGTCTGCTGCCGGCGGCGTCGCTGCAGCCGATTCGGCCGGCGCTGCGTTCGCATCCGCCGGGTCGGCTTGCGCAGCGGTTGCAACCGGCACGATCACCGGCGGGTCGGGCACGTAGGGATACACCGTTGCCTCGGTGACCACCCAGTGCACTTTCGCATCGTGATCGTGTTGCGGCAACGAATCGACCAGCTGGGATTCGAAACAGAGGCCGATGCGGGCGCAGTTGTCCGCCAGTTTGCCGGACAGTCGGTCGTAGTAACCACCGCCCTGCCCAAGCCGCGACAGCCCGCGCGTGAAGGCGACGCCGGGATAGATCACGCAGTCCAGCGCCAGCGGTTCGATCGGTGCCGAGCGCGTAACGTCCGGCGCGCGAATGCCGTGTTTGTGGGGAACGAGCGCGTCGAGATTTTTCACCCGCCACAAGGTCATCAGGCCGGCCACCGTGGTCAGCTTCGGATAGGCCACCGCCTTGCCGCGCTTGAGCAGCTCCTTCGCCAGATCGTCGGTCGCCACCTCGGAGCCGTAGCTGGCATAGAGCAGCACCGTCTTCGCCCGATGCACGTCAGGATGATGCAGCAGACGCTCGACGATGCGGCGGGTGCCGGCGTTGCGCTCCCGCTCGCTCATCGCATCGCGTCGTGCCCGCGCCTCGGCCCGCAACTGCGGTTTGATACCGGCGTCAGTCTCGGCAGCGTCGACGATATCGGTCTGTACCGGCGCTTCGGCAACGGTAACGTCGCTCGCGGCCTCCGGCTCGGCCGGCTCGGGTTCCAGCACGGGGCCAAACCTATAATTGTGGGCTTCTTCCATGACGCTATTTTGTCATTTGCCATGAACGCGCTCGTTGACACATCCCCCTACGTCGCGCGTCGCGACCGCGTATTTGCCGCTATCGGCGACGATATTGCGATCATTCCGACAGCACCGGAAGTGCTGCGCAACCGCGACACCGGCTTTCTTTACCGCCACGACAGCTATTTCTATTACCTCACCGGCTTTGCCGAACCGGAGGCCGTGCTCGTCCTGGCCGGCGGCAACGAGCGCAAAGCCATCCTGTTCTGTCGCGAAAAGAACCTCGAACGCGAAATCTGGGACGGCTATCGCTATGGCCCAGAGGCTGCGCGCGAAATCTTCCGTTTCGACGCCGCCATGCCGATCGACAAACTGAAGGAAGAGTTGCCGAAACTGATGAGCGACCGCGGTGCCGTGCATACGCCGGTCGGCATGAGTGCCGCGTGGGATGCCGAAATCGCGGCAGCGATCAACGCGGTGCGCGGCATGGCACGCACCGGCGTGGCCGCGCCTAACACCGTGGTCGACATCCGCGCCCTGCTCGACGACATGCGCTTGATCAAGGACAGCCACGAGATCGCCCTCATGCGGCGCGCCGCCGAAATTTCCTCGCTGGCGCATACCCGCGCCATGAACAAGGCGCGGCCGGGGCAATACGAATATCAGATCGAAGCCGAACTCGCGCATGAGTTCATCCGCCACGGCGCCCGTACACCGGCCTACAACCACATCGTGGCCAGCGGGCCGAACGCCTGCGTGCTGCACTACAACGACAGCAACCGCAAGATGCAGGATGGCGATCTGCTGCTGATCGACGCCGGCTGCGAATACGAGGGCTACGCCAGCGACATCACCCGCACCTTCCCGGTCAACGGCAAGTTCAGCGGCCCGCAGCGCGACGTCTATCAGGCGGTGCTCGATGCCCAGCTCGCCTGCATGGATGCGCTGAAGCCCGGCAAACCCTTCAACGACTATCACGACGTCGCCACCCGGGTACTGTCGCAGCGGATGCTCGATCTCGGCCTGCTCAAAGGCACGCTCGATCAGGTCATCGAAGAAAAGACCTACATGAAGTTCTACATGCACCGCGCCGGCCACTGGATCGGCATGGACGTGCACGACGCCGGCGACTATCGCAAGAAAGGCATCTGGCAAACGCTGCAACCGGGCATGGTCGTCACCAACGAACCCGGCATGTACATCCGCCCGGACGGCGAAGTGCCGGAGCACTTCTGGAACATCGGTGTCCGCATCGAGGACGACGTGCTGATCACGGCCAATGGCAACGACAATCTGACCATCACCACGCCGAAGACGATCGCCGAAGTGGAAGCGGCCTGCGCGCGCTAGGCCGGGCAACACGGTGAAAGTGTTGATCGTCGGCGGCGGCCCGGTGGGCCTGGCTGCGGCACTGGCGCTGCGCGCGCACGGCGCCACCGACGACATCACGGTGCTGGAAGCGGCCGCACGGGGCCAGCAGGTATTCGGCGACCGCAACATTGCGTTGTCGGCCGCGTCCTGGCGATTTTTGAAGCGCATCGGTGTCGGCGTGGCCGACGAGCAGCGCGCAGCGATCCGCGCAGTCGAGGTCAGCCAGCGCGGCGCGTTCGGACTGCTGCGGCTGGAGGCCAGCGAAATCGGCGTGCCGATGCTGGGCGCCGCCAGCCCCTATCCGGCGCTGAAGACTGCGTTCGACGATGCCGCCCATGCCGCCGGGATCGCCGTTCTCTATGGCGCCAAAGTCGTCGCCGTGCGCCATGAAGGCGCGCACGCGGTGGCCCGACTCGCCACCGGCGAATCGCTGCGCGCCGACTGCATTGTGCTTGCCGACGGCGCCGGCTCCGATCTGCTGCCGGACTTCCGGCGCATCGAGCGCGATTCCGGGCAGCTTGCCGTCATCACCCGCGTCGCCGCCGCGCGTCCGCGGGCCGGCGTGGCGATCGAGCGCTTCACGGCGGGCGGCGCACTGGCGCTGGTGCCCCGTGCGGACCGGCAATGGACGATGATCTGGGCGCGGCCGCGCGCCGAGGGTCAGCGGCTGCTTCAACTCGATGCCGCGTCGCTGCAATCCGAGATCAAAGCCGCGGCCGGCAACGGCATGGGCGAGCTGACTGTGCAGACCAAAGCGAGCAGCTACCCCTTGCTCTGGCGCGTTATAGAGCCGCGCGCCAGCGGCTGTGTCGTTGCCATCGGCAATGCCGCACAGGGCCTGCATCCGGTCGCGGCGCAGGGCCTCAATCTCGGGCTGCGCGACGCGGCGGAACTGGCGGAAAGCCTTTCGCCATCGGCCACGTCAGCCGCAACGGCAGACATTCCGCGGGCGCTTGCCCGCTACGCCCGCGCGCGTGGCATCGACCGCGTATTGCGCATCGGCTTTTCGGGTGCGCTCGCCTATGGTTTCGACCGCGGCGGCTGGCTCGCGGACGTGCCGCGCGGCCTCGGCCTGATGGCGCTGCAACTGGCGCCACCGCTCAAACGCGAATTGCTGCGGCGACTGGCGCTGGTCTGAACCTGCGGCGCCCGCCGGCGCGTTACTCCTTCGGCTTCTCGCCGCCGTCGTCGAGGCCGGTCGCCATATGCGAGAAGCCGTTGTCGACGTACAGGATTTCGCCGGTCATCGCACTCGCCCAGTCCGACAGCAGGAAGGCGGCGACATTGCCCACCTCGTCCACGGTGATGCTGCGTTTGAGCGGCGTCGCATCGGCAAACTTCCTGAGCATGGTGGAAAAATTAGCGATACCCGACGCGGCAAGCGTCTTGATCGGCCCGGCGCTGATGCCGTTGACCCGCGTGCCTTCCGGCCCGAGCGACGCCGCCATGTAGCGCACGTTCGCCTCCAGCGCCGCCTTCGCCACGCCCATCGTGTTGTAGTTGGGCAGCGCGCGCACGGCGCCGAGGTAGGTCAGCGTCAGCATCGAGGCGTTGCGACCCTTCATCAGCGGGCGTGCCGCCTTGCCCAGCGCGGCAAAGCTGTAGGCCGAAATATCCATCGCCGTCATGAACGAGCTACGCGACAGACCATCGAGAAAATCGCCGGCAATCGCCTCGCGTGGCGCATAGCCGATGGAGTGCACCACGCCATTGAGCCCGCCCCACTCGCTACCGAGTGTGGCGAATACACCGTCGATCTCGTCCTGTTTGGTGACGTCCATGCTCATCACCAGGCCGCCGCCCATGTCCGGGGCCAGCTTCTCGACGCGCTCCTTCATCGCCTCGCCGGCATAGGTAAACGCCAGCGTCGCGCCTTCGCGTTTGAGCGCCTTGCCGATGCCATACGCAATCGAGCGGTTGGACAGCAGTCCGGTCAGCAGAATCTTCTTGTCTTGCAGGATGGGCATGGGATCACCTTGAACGATTGACCGGAATTGTATGAGGAAGGGCGCAGCGGCTAGCCCCGCCTTCGCCGCGCCGGGAATGTGGAGTGCGGGTTTGATTGGGCAGGTAAACGGCTTTCCGTGGTCCCTGTTCGTGGTGACTTTTGTCGAACCATGAACGCCGCCGTTCGGTCCTTGCAGGCAATGCTAGCGGCGCCTGCGTTCCATCGCGACCGATGAAGACTGAAACCCAAGTTTCGCGAAGAACCCGGACACGCCTTCCCGACCGGCGCGGAGGACCCACGTGACGTTCTGGTTGGCGCCGATCGCGTGCTGGACGAGCTGACGCCCAAACCCCTGGCCTCGACAATCCGGGGCAACAATGACCATCGAGAGGTAGCCATTTGACAGGCCATCCGTGATGCCGCGAACGAACCCAACCACGCGGCCTTCGACGATTGCCACGTCCGCGATCTGCGATGCCGACACCAACGCAGCAAATTGGTCGAGACTTTCGACACGATGCTGCCAGCCGTTGGTTACCAGCAGCTCGTAGGTAGCGGCCAACTCAGAGGTGTCGATGCGACGGAGCTCCATGACGGCTAACGCCGGAGTTGACCGGCACGCGGCGGCATTGCGCCGCGAAAGCATTGCCCACAAGAACCCCTTCCCGAAGGACTCTGCATTGGAGGGAAGCTCGCGCATGCGCCGAAAAATCTGAATATCGAAAGCCGCTCCCCAGATTTTGCGTAACCTAGCTTCGTCGTAGCCAAGACCCCAGCCAAGCGACCCCTGTGCATACACGTCGTCATCCGTACGGCCACTACCGCCTTCTGGGGTGAAGCACACAAGCCCGAAGGTTGCGGCAGGCTTCAACGCGCTTGACACCAGTTGAACGTATTTGCGTCGCTGGTGGGGCGGTATGTGATGGAAACAGCCCGAGTCGTAGACAAAGTCGTAGGCGGCCACCGGCGCTTGGAAGTCGAAGATGGACATGCAGTGGACGGAGACCGACGCGTCTGCTTTGGAAACCTCTTCACGGGCCCAGTCGATCGCAGAAGCCGACTGATCGATGGCATCAACAGTGAATCCGTGTTTCGCCAAGTAGATGGAATTCCGGGCGTTGCCGCAGCCTATGTCCAGCGCTCTTCCGGGTTGCAAGCGACCCTGTTGAACCCATTCGACAAGGTTCTCATCTGGCGCGAGCACAAAGAACGGGCACCGACGACTGCGATCCGCGTAGAACATCTGCCAGTTGGCGCGCTCTGCATCGGTTACCTGGCGGAGTGTGTTCGTCATGGCGCTTCTGATCTCTAACGCGTCTTATACACGTGTCGCACGCACACGTCTTTAACCGCACATTTCGTCATTTGCTACTTAAGGCAACGCTGAACAAGTCCACGATCAGATGGTGAGAAGCGTTGTAGGTAGA